>NZ_BMOS01000006.1:147501-166736 GCF_014647195.1 Oceanobacillus indicireducens
ACTTTTCCCAAAGTCAAGGGCCTGAGACATTCCTTTCATGTCCAAGTCTTCGGGTAACAACAGCGTCATAGGTGGATGCTAATTCTTTTGATTTGTGGTGAAGAAAGTTCTTCCGTTGATTGGCTGTCTTTTCTTGTAGTTCAGCCACTTTCAAACGCTGCTTTTCCCAACGTGCATGGTTGTGTAAGACTGCTTATGTTTACGACTTTTGAATTTCGGAAATGCAGCACGACCTTCAAAAAAGTTTTTATAAGCTTTTTGTAAGTTCATTTGTGCGTTTGCCAAAGCTAAAGAATCCACTTCTTTTAAAAATGGAAATTCACTTTTATATTTTGCAGGAGTCGGAAATTTTTGCTTTTGAAGTGCTTCTTTATCATCTTTGAACTTTTCATATATTTCCTTGCGTTCTGTTAACATCATGTTGTAGACAAAACGAACACAACCAAATGTTTTGGCTAATAATGCTGCCTGTTCTTTATTTGGTAGCATACGAAATTGGAAGGCTTTATGTTGTTTAGTCATATTCATTCACCCCACCAAACAGCATGTATGTTCCCATTATACCATATGGAAGGAGTTTTGGCTAAAGCCAACCGAAATTCGTCTCCACCTACTCCTTGTTGCTATTCGAACCTTCACATTCCTTGAGGATGGGAGACTTCTTTCGGAAAGCCGTTATATAATGTCCCTGTATCCGTTAAAAATAAATATATCTTTTTTCTCTTCTCTTTCATCCCCCTTCCGTTATGATTATGATTAAGATAACTATAATCCTGGAAAGCCCTTATACCATTCTTAAGAATTTCTTAATGTTATCCCGGCGTAACCGTCCGTAAAACTCCCACCTCAAACCTTCAGTCCATGTCGAGAAAATTTAGGTAGGATGAAACGTAACACCTAAGGTTCGTTCAACTAACAATCCGTAGAGATGAAGAAAACTCCCCGCGGATTGAAGTTTCACTTTACATCGTGACAAATAATAATAAGAAAACCTTAAGAATTAACGCTGTTAATTGTTAAGATTTAGTTGCTATACTATTTTTACTCGAGGAAAGAGAAGTTTTGAATATGATGCAGGAGTGAACGTTCATGAACATCTTAATTTGTGATGATGATAAAGAAATTGTCGATGCGATTGGAATTTATTTAGAACATGAGGGCTATCAAATCCTGAAGGCCTATAATGGGGAAGAAGCGCTTGACGTTATTCAAAATCATGAGATTCACCTTATTATTATGGATATTATGATGCCAGTAATGGATGGAATGAAAGCAACGCGGAAAATTCGTGAGGAAAATAATATTCCCGTCATTATGCTTTCCGCAAAATCAGAGGATACAGATAAAATTATCGGGTTGAATTTAGGGGCTGACGATTACATCACGAAGCCATTTAACCCTCTAGAGTTGATTGCCAGAGTAAAAGCAAGCTTGAGAAGATATACGTCCTTAGGTAGTCTCGAGAAGAAAAGCAATGTCTATCAAACGGGCGGTCTTGAAATTGACGATGAAACGAAGAGCATTATTGCAGATGGAAAAACAGTTCATCTTACACCAGTGCAATATAAAATTCTCAAGCTGCTAACTGCCAATGCTGGGCGAGTATTTTCCATCGAAGAAATTTATGAAAAGGTATGGAATGAACCAGCCTATCGACCGGAAAATACAGTAGCTGTGCATATCCGGAAAATTAGAGAGAAGATTGAAATCAATCCGAAAGAGCCAAAATATTTAAAAGTCGTCTGGGGAGTGGGATATAAAGTTGAAAAAATTTAGTCATACTAATGTTACCAAGTTTATTGTCTTTGTACTGATGATAGCATGCCTTACAGGAGCGATTACATCAGCCATTAACCTAGTGAAGATGCCCTACTATAACTATAGTCTAGTCAATAAAAATTATTATCAAAGTTACGACTATGCGGAACAAAGCTCTTCACTTGTTCGGGACATAGCAGATGTACTGACAATCTATAAAAATGAAGAGCATATTTTAAAAGGGGAAACGATTGACAAGAGCACATGGAATAATATAGAAGAAGAGTTATTCTATGATTATATGGATCATGTACATTCTGATTTCCGGAACACAGAAACCTCTGCAACCGAAGAAGAGCAATATGAGAAATTTGAACAGGAATACAATGAAGAAATCACATTAGGAAGAGAACAACTGATTCAAAGAGAATTAAGAGAATACCATCAGCTGTTGCAAAGGCTAGAAAATAGGAAAGCACCGCTTTATTACGTAACTGATGGAAATCAAGTATATACAAACACAACAATGAAAGATAAAAAGCAGTTTGAAGCCCTGCCTGCTTATTTTATCTTTGAAGACTATAAGATAGAAGCTTATCCGGAAGAAGTACAGGAAAGTGACTACCTAGAATGGGTTACAGAGCCAATTGAACAGCTCAATCAAGAAAACACAGTAGTCTATCTCGCATATACCGAAGAATTTTTAAATCCTGCCATTGAGGAGTGGAACAAGACTAGCGAAGAAGCTTCACAACAATTATACCAATTAATTCTTTTTATCTCGGGCTTTCTTTTCTTATTCATTTATCTTGCACTAGTTATTGGCAGAAAGTCATTTCAAGATAAAGAGATACATTTCCATTTCGTTGATAAAATGTTCACGGATATAAATGTAATCATTGTCGCTGCTTTCATCTTGTTATTCTTTGTACTTGCGGAATTCTTATATAATGTCGATCAACAAATGATTCTATTGATTTCAATTCCAATTGCTATTATTGTCTTTGTGTTGATTTTATCGCTTGTGAAGCATATTAAAAACAGAACGTTATTTAAGCATACATTGATTTTCCAAATAATTTTGATCATCGTTCAATGGATAAATAATATATACCGGAGCGGCAAAACGGGAATGAAAACTGTATTAATCGTTGTCGGTTATCCAATTTTAATTGCCCTAACTTTCTTCATGTTCCCAGTAACAATTGGAGTCGCAGCATGGTTTGCTTATAAAAAAGTGAAAGAATTCCAAGCAATTCAAGACGGGGTTGCTGAAATTAAAACAGGAAATCTGCATCACCCGATTGATGTCACCAGTAAAGGCGAATTTGCGACATTAGCTAAAAATATTAATACCATCACGGATGGATTAAAAAATGCAGTAAATAATGAATTAAAAAGTGAGCGGCTGAAAACCGAGCTAATTACAAATGTCTCCCATGATATTAGAACTCCCCTCACTTCCATTATTACGTATGTCGACTTATTAAAACAGACAGAAGACCCAATCATAGCGAAGGGATTTGTGGAAATTTTAGATCAAAAATCAAAGCGGCTTAAAAGTTTGACCGATAACTTATTCGATGCAGCCAAAGCCTCTAGCGGGAATGTTCCTGTAGAGCTAGAAAAAATTGATGTAAATTCATTAATTACACAAGGCATAGGCGAACTGACAGATAAAATTGAAGCTAATAATCTCCAATTCAAAGTAAATCATCCCGAAGACAAGATCTATGTGAAAGCGGATGGCAGATTACTCTGGCGTTCCATCGAAAATCTTTTCTCCAATATTTTTAATTATGCGCTAGAAGGTTCGAGGGTCTACATTGATATTACTGATCGAGATGACAAGATCCAGATGACCTTTAAAAATATTTCCGCTGCAGAGTTAAATATGACGGCTGATGAATTAATGGAGCGATTTAAACGAGGAGATGAATCGAGATCAACAGAAGGCAGCGGGCTCGGACTGTCCATCGCCAGAAGCCTAATTGAGTTACAAAAGGGCGATTTTAGCATTCACATCGATGGAGATTTGTTTAAAGTAATTATCAAGCTGCCGAAATATCTTGAAAAATAAGTGTAAGATAGTACACATCGTTTTTTGATATGCTCCCAATATGGTAGACAGAGAAATATTAAAAATTCTCTACTACTATATTGGGCGCATTTTCTATGTCTAAAAGAAGAAGTAAACATACGTTAGACGAAAGAATCGAGGCAGTATTACGTGTAATTGAGGGGAGGACGTCTGTCAGTACGATTGCTAAAGAATACTCTGTTGACCGTACTACGATTAACTTATGGGTGAGTAAATACGAAGCAGATGGTGTGGATGGTTTAAAGGAAGCGAGGATATGGAAGAAGTATTCCAGCGAACTGAAAAGGGAAGCTGTTGAATTTTATCTAAGTGGAGAAGGCAGTCTGAGAATGACTTGTGAGAAGTTTAATATTTCATCTAATTCGGTTTTACGTCAATGGATAAACCAGTACACTAGTGGAAAAGAGATAAAATCTACTAGTAAAGAGAAACCATGACAAAAGGGCGTAAAACCACACTTCAAGAACGCATTGAAATTGTCCAATATACGATTGCGAACGAATGCAATTATCATGAGGCGGTTAAAAAGTATAATGCTTCTTATCAACAAGTATATAGCTGGGTACGTAAATATGGAAAAGATGGGAAACAGGGTCTTCAGGATCGCCGTGGAAAAACTCTAGAATCAAAGGCTAGCTTTACCGAAGAAGAAAAATACTATTACTTAAACCCGTTTTATATACAAACGTAATCATGGCAGGATCTTTATTTCCCTCTTCATCTACTCCACCGACAATTACCTTGTCAACGACACTTTCAAATACATACCGATCAAACGTATCAATCACTTCATTTTGTTCCAATACTTTTTTGAAAGCTAACAAGCGTTTTTTAATATCCTTTTCTTCTTCTAAATTCGATAAGGACTTTTCTCTTGTTTGTACTTTCTCATTAATCTCTTGCATAAGTGAATTATATTTATCTTCATGCGTATCTTTATCGATAATATTCTCCAGTATCATATCCACTAATTTATTCTTTTTGTTTTCTAATCCTTGAATTTCTTTTTCTATTTTAGCTATTTCTTTATGAATCGTATTGGAACTTAATGCTTCTTCCATTCGTTGCAAAAATTCTTCCAATACGTCTTTGTTATTATTACACATAATTCGGTAACTTTCTAGAAAAGCTTTTTCAATAGCTTCTTCGGGTATTCCTTTACTGTGTGGACAGAACTTTTTTCCCTTCTTTGTACTTGTAACGCACTGCCAAATCGTTTTGCTATATTTCGTTGAACTATGCCATCTACGTCTTGTTAGTGTACCTCCACAATAGGCACAATCATACAACTAAACGCATATTTACGACTATACTTTTCTCGCTTCCCGCCATTATTTTCTACTGTATTTCGTCCCCCATTTCTTCTCATTCTAATTTCCTGTGCTTTATCAAACATTTCAGCACTGACAATTGGTTCATGGTGATTTCGTAAATAATACTAATCTTCCTCACCAAAGTTTTCTAATCGACGTTTTGAAATGGGATCTAATGTAAAAGTTTTTCCCATTAAAATATCGCCTTTATATTTTTCATTCTTGATAATTCCGAGTACAGTTGTTTCAGCCCATGTTGGAGTACCTCTCTTTGTTTTGTAGCCTAAATTCTCTAGCTCCCTTGAGATAATACTCCCTCCGGCTCCCTCCACATATCTCTGAAAAATATAACGAACAATTTCCGCTTCTTTTTCATTAATTGAAATACTTTTATCTTCTGGATGATAGTCATAACCAAGGCATCCTTGAAAACCAACTAACTCTCCACGTTGCATTTTCATCTTTAAACCTTTTTTAACATTAGCGGATATATTTTCGACTTCTTGTTGTGCGACTGAACTTAATACGACAAGCAACAATTCTCCATCCATTGTCAATGTATTGATTTTTTCATCTTCAAAATAAACGGCTATATCTCTTTCTTTTAACTTCCGAACATATTTCAGCGTATCTAATGTATTCCTTGCAAATCTAGATATTGATTTCGTAATCACCATATCAATATCTCCATTCATACAATCATTGATCATTCGTTGAAAGTCTTCACGTTTCGTTACTTGTGTGCCTGTGATGGCTTCATCTGCATAGATATCAGCTAACACCCATTCAACATTTTTCTGAATTAAATCAGAATAATAAGAGACTTGTGATTTATAGCTATTTAACCGATCTTCCGAATCTGTACTTACCCTACAATAGGCTGCTACCATAAGCTGTTTTATTTCTTTTCCACGCTTCCGGCTGGCTAAGTCACTATTGGCACGAATCACTTCTACTTTTGACATAACAGCTCCTCCTTTTGTGTTCCCTATCTACTTTCTATTGTATCGCCAATAGAAACACAATTCAGCCTGTACTATCAGAAATGATGTCATATTCTTTCATTAATTTATTTTTAACCATGTAATATTCTTTCTCAGTAATCAATTTACGGGTTAGCAGTTGTTTTAACATAGCAATTTGCATACTATAAGGAATCAAGTTCTGTTTCAAAAAACATGCCCCCTTATAATTAATCAATTAAAATCAGATGGCTGTTGGTACAGCTCCAGGGGAATTTCACCCCTGCAAGTATTCCTTCCAGCTCTACTCATAGCTTGCGACGCTTTGAACGCTCGAACCATGACGGTAAAGGAGTATCATTATCTATACTGATGGGTTATCACCAACAATCCACCACGATTGCATTAGACTCATAGATAATCGCTCGTTTCTATCGAAAGTCATGGCGTATGAATCAAGTAGCTCATCATCAGTAGAACGTATCTGATTTTCGGTTTATACTGCACGGTGTTATCTTCCGTGCTTTCTTTGTCAAAGAACAATATATGTGAAAGGGAAAACTTAACCATGTAATCAAATCTTGAAAGCTAAAATGCCATACATAAGCTTCGAACGTAAACGATCATGTGTGTCTACATCAATGCCCAAATACGTATTACCACGCTCATTATAAATTTTACGCATAGACAAACTTGCCATATAGCTTCCATAATGCAAAATAACGTAATTCATCGCTTCTGGATCACCCTTATTTGCAGCTAAAATAATTGGATACGGTAATAAGCCACATTCGTTGTCTTTTGTGTTAGCATCAATCATCCCAGTCATCTGCATGTTCCTCCAAAAATCGCTTTAACCTTTTAAAAGAGCTTGTCCGTCTATACTGAACCGTACTACGAGGAATCTCTAGTAGTTCGGCTATTTCTACATCTGATTTATCAAAAAAATAGTATAGTAGGACTGTCTTACGCTTTTCTATTGGCAAAGTACGCAACGCTTCAGCGAGTAATTTCGGAGTGATTTTCTTTCCAGCCACTTGAAAACTTTGTCCTTCTTCTCCTTCATATTGCTGATCTAAGGTATAGAGTTGATTTTCTTCTTGTGGTGTGAGATCAGAAAATGTCATCTCCTTTGCTTGTCGTTGTTGTCTTTCGTTGAAAATATTGATTGCTTCATTCTTCAATACACGTTTACAAAAAGCATTAAATGCACAGCGAACTTGCCACACGGTACGATCTGGTTCTATCATGCATTTCCTCTCCCTTCGCAACTGCAAAGGTGGGTGATGATTTCCTCTTTCATAACCTTCAACAAGATTTTTTATGAAATGCCAAAAATAAGAGCAATATTTTAAAAAATATTCATTAAATACAAAAAAGCCCAACTGAACATAAGCCAGGTGGGAGTAAAGATTTATACATATTATTAAATGGAAAATTCTATTTAAAAAAGTTGAAAGCCTTAGTTCAAGAAGAAAACAAATTACGACAAAACAAAAAAGTAAAAGTAGATATGAGCTAAAGCGCGATTATCCTGTGAAGACATTACTCAAAATTTCCGGTATTCCACGTAACACTTATTATTATAAAATTAATACTTTTGAGCACTCAGATAAAAATTCAAAGTGGAAAAGGCTCATTAGTTCTATTTTTGAGAAGCATAAGGGCAGATATGGTTATCGTCGTATCCTCTTTTTTTCTTTAATATTCACCATCCTAAAGAATCTTTGACGCAAAGGGAATCTGCTTAATTATATAACTTAACAAGAAGCAAAGTGGTATCGTGATCAGAATCATAGCTAGAAACATGAAGGATGGTGGAAAGTGGATGACCTTCAATCCAGCAATAACAATAGCGATAATCGGTATATGAATGATGTAAATCACGAAAGAATGGGCTGACAAGAAGCTCCAACCTTTTCCTTGATGAAAAACTCTTTTGCGAAAGAATATGATTAATCCGAGAATGACGCCAACACAAAATAGAGCTTCCCACAGAGAATAAACCAAAGATGTCCAGTTCCAGCCGCCAGAAAACTGTAATCCGTCTATCCCAAATATCAAGACTAAGGGAAGGAGAAGAATCGATGCTCCAATTGCAATTCCAAAACCCGCCCTACCCATAGAATCAGGAGTATTTCGAAACCAATTGCGTTGGTAAGCGATGATGCCCAAAATGAATAGCCCGACATATTGTGGGAGATCGTAGCCGCTTGCTGTAAAAAGTCCAACGAATGATTGAACCCCGGGAGATCCACCGGGTAAATCAAGAGCAGGGACCCACAGTCTTATGATGAAGTATCCTACTGCTAATATCATGACAAAGACTGTAAACATCCTGTAGGTGGGTGGCGTACTCTGACGAACTACTGATAGCTTATTTTTACTCATAAATTTCGCCCAGACTGCGTATAAACAAACGAATACGAAAAGTAGCTCGACGTACCACATCGGGCCATAGGTTAAATGTGAAAAATAGGTTTGCCATGTAAATGGCTCCTGGTTAAGCATATAGACTTCAATTGATTGAACTTGGCTAAGAATGAGAACGTAGAAGATAAACGGGACTAGGAACCGGATAAATCTATCTTTGATAAATCGGGTTGCTCCATTACGTTCAAAAGATGAAGGAACAAAATATCCGGAAATAAGAAAAAACGTCCCCATGAAAAAAGTCTGATTAAAAGCAAGGAATAGAAGGCCCATAACAACCCCAATAGACCCTTGTGATAATACCTCGTTATAGATGGAAAAATACACTAAATGATGTAGCACTACTAACATTGTAAGAGCTGCCCTTAGGTTATCAATAAAGTATAACCGACCTTCCTTTTGGAGAGACGAGCTCCCTATATGTTTTGAATTCATAATAATTCTTATGTTCCCCTCTATGAATATTTAAAAATATATCTCAAAAGAGCATCCGCCAAACTGGACGGCTATGTAAAAGCCATCCTAATTGCTTTATATTTTAATTTTCTCTTTTAGTTGATCTTTTAGTTGATCCGTCTATTTTCCAAGAGGCTAACCCTATGATTCCGCCAACTACAATAAATATAATGTCCATAACAATTTCAAGTCCCTGAAACGCATTAATATAATTTACCAAAAACCAACTTTTTCCACCATTAGTCAAATGATTGATTAATCCGCCTACTCCCTGTATAACGAAAAGTAGACCAAGTCCACTGATAATTTCTTTCATGATGAACACCTCATTAATAATTTTTTAATTTAATATGCCTCTAAGACCGATGTTGAAAAAAACCGCACCTACGACTCCTATCGCTACCAAGAGTGAGGAAATCGGAGCTTCATTTAATTTTGATCTAATTTTATTTAGAAATTGTTGCAGTCTCTCTTTAAACATAATATTAACCCCTAACAAAAGAAGAGAAGGAAGCACCATTACAAGATTGTAGCCAATTATAATAAAGATAGAAGAGGAAGGCTCAATTGTTAGGTGATTCATTAACAAAATGGAATAAAAGTAAGGCAAAGCAGTTACAAATTCAATTAGAAAAACAATGATACCTAACATGATCATCCCTTTCATCGTTGTTTTTTGGGGGATAAATGAAATTAAACGTTTTTTTGTATTTTCATTTGGTTTACAGAAGCTAATTAGAGCCATAACTGCTCCAAAAAGGATATAAAACCAATTGATAAAGTCAAATTCAGATAACTTTCCGATTCCTTTCAATAGTGAATCTCCACCAAAGTATAGGAATAAGCCCACCAGAAGATAGCCAAACTGCGTAATAAACAAAAAAACAAGCAAGCGAGAAGATAATTGATTAGGCTGTGTCAATAATAAATAGGCTGTTACAGCAAGTACACCAGGACTTAATATATCAATTAATGCGCAAATAGAAATAATTAGCAAAGCTATCGATGTGTCTAATGATGAAGAAGGCATCAATGCTTCAATACTTTCGATCAAATATAGAGTCCCTCCTTTTTATATGTTATAATTTAAATAACACAGTGTGTTAAAATTATAATAACACACTGTGTTAAGAAAGGGAAGTGATTTTTTATGCCAAGGATGGTTAATCATGAAAAAAAGAGGAAGTCAATTGCTGAGGCCGCTTGGAGTATTATTAAGAAAGAGGGAATCGAAAAAGCATCTATAAGAAGAGTTGCTACTGAGGCAGGCATGTCTGCTGGAGCGTTAAGACATTATTTTTCAACTAAGGATGAAATGTTATTATTTATCATGGATTATTATCTGGAAGAAGGGAAAAAACGTTCTCAAAGTAAAAGTTGGTCAGACAATCCATTGCAGGCAGTCGCAGCAGTTTTATTGGAGCTTGTACCAATTGATGAAGAAAAGAAAATCGAAACGAGTGTTTGGTGGATCCTTGCACTTCAGTCACTTACAAGTGATACATTAAAAGAAAAAAAAGATGAAATGACTAACGGTATGTATGAATTAGCAAGTTCAATGATCGAGATATTAGCTCTACAAGGGATTTTATCTGATTCAACTAATGTAAAATTAGAAAAGAGTAGGCTAGCGGTATTAATTGATGGATTGTCCATTCATGCTCTGTTAAGACCTGATGTCTACTCTCCAGATAAGGTGAAGGAAGTAATCCGTTATCATTTAGAAACACTCTGCAATGAAAGTCAATTGAGTTAGTTGATCATGTATCAATATTATTCGATGAGTTAGTAGATTTTGTTTTTTAGAAAAAAATTGATTTTTTTCACTTAAAAGCTGCAATAGCCAAGCAAAGAGTGACCCAAATTTGGCAACTACTATTGTGTTAAAAAAGCAGATTAGTGGAAGAAACCAACTGTTCGTTTGTCTATATTCAAATCGATGTTCTGGTACCGATTTTTCTCTGTTTTTGAACTCAAAGAAAAAAGCAAGTGGCCTAAAAGACACACCATCTGACCAGCCAAGAGTGAGCATACGAAATCCTTTGAAAACCTTTCAGTTGTGTGGTTCTTCATTCTGCTAAGCAGTTCAATCTCCTTACTTTGATTAGATGAAAATAAGGAGGATGATTCTGAACCTCAAGAGAAGAAAGCTGACCCAATGCTTGTTTTATTCACGTTGGCCGTGGCCAGTTAATAAATGAAAGTCGTTTAGTAACTGTTATGCAACTGTAACTGGATTGTATTAGCTATAGGAGCATATCTGTCTAAGGTTTTTGGGTGGTTTCGATCACTTGCTTTAGGAATGATGTTTGTCTTAGCATTGGGGGTACTAAAAGGAACAAATACGACAACGATAATCTCACTAACAGGACTCTGCATAGCTCTTCCTCCTTTAGGTGTTCAAGTTTTGAAAAGTGGGAGTAAGCCCAAATTGAAAACCGTACTATTTTTACGTAATTATTATTGTATTGGTGCTCAGTTCGTGGTTATTCATGAGTGAAATGGAAAGACCTAATTAAATTCATATTGTGTTTATTACAATTAAAGATATATGTAAAAGATGCTTCTGTTGATGTAATAGGACTTCCCTAATCAACAGGAGCTTTGCATCTCTTTCACATTTCAACCTTCCACAATCGGGAGCTATTCTTATAAAGAAATTAGCCCATTTAAGACCATTTTCTTTGTGAATCTGATGTGGATTTGAAAAAATTGTTATTAATTCAAGTTTCGGACATAAAAAATAAGCTCTAACGATTGGTATGAAAGGGATAGGTGCAATTGCAATTCTATTATCTTACAATCAACCGGATATCAGAAAGCAAATTGAAGTGCTAAGAGAACAAAAGGAAAGCCATACACGTACAAAAAATTAAAAACAGATAATGGATAAAGGTAAGGATCTCCTCCTGGCAGCAAAGAATGAGCGTATCAAAAAACTTGAAGAGGAAAACAGACAGCTCAAAGTGAACTAAAAAGTTTCGTGGGAAGCTTTATGGGACACTTTTAAAATAAAGATCAACAATGTCACAGAGATTTACTCATGTACACTCATTATTCTCATGGCGCAGCTTCATCCGCCGGCAATATTGATCAACTGATTCAATAATTCCGTGCAGTATCAATTGATCATAAGAGTAAAAAAACTTTACATAGATGTTTGTTTACTGGTCTATAGCATCAGAAATCGTTCCAGCAACCTCTTCGATTCGCTAAACATAAGGAAAATGCAACGTGAACTAACGTTTCCCTTCCTCATTTTTGCAATGTCATAATTTGCCCTGTAGGGTTATGTATTTCTGGCACCATTTGTACCATCATATTGAGTAATGTTAATTCGTTACTATTAGCATTAAAAGTAAGTGGAGGCATATTCAGATGAGGTTGCGACACTAACAATTAGGGTTTTAATCTCGCATCTTCTAAAATCTGAATTATATCAAATGTTTCATTAGCAAGTGTAAGAGCTTCTTTTATTGATAAATGAAGCCCTCGCTCAAACTCTTTATCTCTATCTCTTTTATCTGCTACATTAAGAAATACTGTTTCAAGTCGTTGAGGCACTGGACCTTTTATATGAGATATTAGATTTGCTATGGTTACTCTTTGGAGTTGGGTGCCATAGTCTTCATCTGATTATTGTTTAATTGCTTGATAAACCCATTTTTTCAAATATACATTTTTCCAACGTATAGAAATATCCAATGAGCAACCTACTTTCTGTACTAGTTTGAAATACTATTATACCTATTTCTACGTAGTAAAATAAATTCATTTCTTAGCTAATCTGCTAGTTCACTTAAAAACTTCAACAAAAAAAGCATTAATTCTTACTTAATTAACACCCCTTTAACTGAATATGAATGCCTTGGCATTCCTTTCAGATTTTTAAGTAAAGATGTTCGGCTGTAAGAGTGATGGGAAAATTGACATGTACGCGATGTTAAAGGGAGTTTTATTTATACCGGAAAAATTTTTCATATTCATCAATTTGATCCGGACTTATTCCAGTTTTATTAATCGCTTCTTGTTGAAGTGAATTATTGCAACTTTTACATATATAGTATTTATTTTCTCCTTTTTTGATTTTATAATATTGTGAATCGGAGCGATTAATCGTAAATTTTTTTTTGCAGAAAAACATATAGTATCTAACATATTTTTTTACACTTCCTATCAGATTTTTATTGAAAAGTAACTATTTTAAACCTATGATTCAAAATGTGTATTTTACCTCTAATTTACTGCCATCCTAAACTTCTCGCCGTAAGCCTCGATATCTTCCAGCGTTTGCGAATCCACGCCTCCACTTCCTCTTTTTCTTTTCATTCTTTGCCATGCTTCCCACAAGATATCAGGTCGATAAATCTTGTCGTACAATGCATGAAATCGACGAGTCTTACTTTCCTTGGCACAAAGATATAATGTTTTCCAGAGTTCTTGAGCTTTCACTTTATTGGTGTAGTTAGCCATTTTCTTGGCATTCACTGACTCTTACCTCCTTTGAACATGTGAACGAAGTAGGGTAATGGCTATTTGCCGTCCTTCCCTAAACAACGTTATGTTGTCGTTGTTATCATCGGTACTATGACCCCCTCCGACTCCCTCTTGGTCCATCCACCATTTCACAATAAGCTTATAGATTTCTGTTTTACTTCTTTCGAAAGAAAGTGACCGAGGAGAGTATCCCCAGTTCCGTTAACTACTTTCCTAACATGTCGCTCCCCATACCCCGAGGGATTCTTTGGTGTTGCTTTTCCAAGTGCTTCACACCTTCCATGGTTTTCGCCCATATCACCCAGGCTCAACTTCCCTTTCATCCTCATAGAGGGTTGTAATTGACAAGGCGGCAGGATTCACTTAATGTTACAACCTGTTAGGTTGCTCGCACTCTTGATAGAGTTACTTTGTCACAGGGCTTCAACCTTAGAATTTCTTCACCGGTCGCCTGTCAGCTACTGAGTGTCTTGGCACTTACTCAGGTTGGACTTTCACCTACTAGCAATTAACGGCTTGCTGGGCACGCGTAAAACAAAAAATCGATTCCCTGTACGATAAGGAATCGATTTCTTTAAGTTAAAAATATGCTTAGCGTACAAAATGTCCGAAATGTTGGCAGTACCCCATATAGCTTATCCCCCCTATTTATAAGTGATGGTTATGACATAGCGTTTTTACAATGTTGCGGTAGTATCTTATGGTTAACAGAGCGAATACAAAATAAATAACTGTATAAATCGTCATGGCAATGGATGCCGGAAACATGGTGTTCGACCGGATCATAAATGAAGCCGCCTTGATAGCAAATATCGAATGTAGCATACCAATCGTTAGTGGGAGAAGGAACACAATGGCCTGTTTTCGTATAATGCCTTTCATGATCATATTCACGTCAAATCCAAGCTGACGCAATGTCTTAAAGCTTTGTTTTTCCTGCTCGGCTTCGGTCATTTGCTTGAAATATAAGATACTGCCGGTCGAGATCAAAAAGACAAGTCCAAGGAAAGCTGCGATGAAAATGAGCAAGCCTGTCGTCTGCAGCACTTCTTTGTACTGCGTATAGAAATCATAGGTTAATTGATCATCACTGACGTATTTTGCGTTGTATAAAGAGGAAGCTTTGGAGAGCTCTTCCTTGTCTGGAACTTGATACGTATCAAAGCGAATTTTTTTATAATCAGGCGTACCGGCCATTTCCTTAGCAATCTCATCCATCGTCGCTTCTGACACGAGCAGCTGATTGCCAGGAGCATCTAAATTCATGATATTCCTTTCCATCAATGTCCTCAATGTATACATAACGGTCTGTCCGTGCTGCTCCAGCTCTATTTTGGTTGGATATCGCTTCGACTGCTCATCTAAGTCCCCAGCAAGTGAGGCCCCAGCATTGTACAAAATGACTTCTCCATCTGGTGGAATGTTGATGTCTGCGCCTGTTTGTTTAAGCTGTTCGGCCGGAAGCCATAACAAACTTTCTTCAAATTTGTCGGATTCGTCGTTCGGATTAAGGATAGTGCCCATCGTTAGAACCGCTTCAACGACGTGGTGTTTAACATCGATGCCTTCCTTCTCCAAATCCTTCTTGAATGACTGTGCCTCCTGTCGCTCGTTTTCAAACATAAAATCATAAGGGAGATCACGGCGGGTCTCTTGCTCTACAGAGTAGTAGAAGGAGTATGCCATGGAAATCATCGTGATGGTCATGGCTGACAACAACGTAATCAAGGTAAGTGAGTTGGCATTTGCTTTCGTATGGTGCATCAGCGGAGCTACCGACAGGCTGTTTGTTAAGCCTAGATGTCCATCTTTATGTTTGCGGAACTGGTAAAAGCACCATCTGATTGTAATCCGAAACAATAGGAAAGTTCCTGCAACGATGGATCCGAGCATCAATAGTGCGTTAACGAATAACTGTTTATTGATATGACCTGATAATTCATATCCATATCCAATCAGCGCCAAACCGAGCAGAGCAAAAATAGCAGATGTCACCGCTTTGGGCGGCTTATCGAGGTCAGGACGCTTATCAGCTTGAAACAGATCTATAAGGGTGCTGCGATAAAGCCTCCATATCATTTGAATGGAAGTGATGACGATGATGAGAAGATAGACCATCAATGTTTTCAAAGCCGCTGGTACGGAGAAGCCGATTTCGACAATCCCTTCTAAATCGAGCAGATTCAACAAAATCAAGACGAACAGTCTTGAAATCAACGCACCGAAAATGATTGCGGCAAGTAATGCACCTAAACCAATCAGTATATTCTCGATTATTAGATAACGTGCTACCCAGCCTTTGGAAAGACCAATCAGCTGATATAGTCCGATTTCCCGACTGCGCCGACGAAGGAAAATGCCGTTGGCCGAGATAGAAAAAATCCCAACGATTATAATCAGCATGACTCCTGCAATTTGAAACCCAGCAAAGAAGTCAACACTCGGATATGTCATATTCTGAACAGCCTGATCGTGTTGTAGTGAGGTGAAAACAAAATACAGGCTCATACTAAAGTTTAGCGCAAAGAAGTACAAATAATAATGCTTCACATTTTGTCGCATACTGCGAAGCGCTAATTCAAAAACTGTCAACATTATCGCCCCCCAGTACAGCTTGCACGTCCATAATTTCATTAAAGAAGGCATGTCTTGTTTTATCGCCGCGGTACAGCTCGGAATAAATCTTCCCGTCCCTTAAAAACACAACACGGCTACAATAGCTGGAGGCAACCGGATCATGGGTCACCATGACAACGGTGACGCCTCGCTGCTGATTCACCTTCTCCATCACGTCCAGTAACGAGGATGCGGATTTGGAATCCAGTGCACCTGTTGGTTCGTCCGCAAACACGATGGAAGGCTGGTGGATTAGGGCGCGCCCAGCAGCTGTCCGTTGTTTCTGGCCGCCTGATAATTCATGCGGATATTTTTTTGCCAGTGCTCTTATATCAAACACATCGGCAATGGCTGTGAACTTGCTTTCCGCTTTCCGCTTGCTCATTTTGCTAAGAGAGATGGGTAGCAATATATTTTCCTTCACTGTCAACGTATCCAGCAGATTATAATCCTGGAAGATGAATCCCAACTTGTTGCGACGAAAGGTGGAAAGCGCGGTATTACTTAGCTTAGAGATATCTTCATCATCAATTAAAACCGTTCCGTCCGTTGTATGATCAATCGTGGCTAAGACGTTAAGCAATGTCGTCTTGCCTGAGCCAGAAGGACCCATAATGCCGACAAATTCACTGCGGGTGACGTGTAAATCTATTCCTTTTAATACATGTTGTGTATTTCCTTTAGTACCAAATGTTTTGTGGACATTTCGTGCTTGTAAAACGGTTTCTCCTACATTCAACTGATTCATAACGTACCTCCAAATCATAATTGTTGCTTGACGATAGCTTTATTATACTGTTGGATTTTCCGCTTGTCGTACGTTTTACATGACAATCTGGCAAGACAACGTGACAATATTGTCATGTTCACTATTCCACAGAACAAAGGTGCTGGAGTCGGACGTTGCTAGCCCTGGATACCTAAGTTATCCACAGCATTTTTTTATAGTTTCCTATGCAACTAAAAAACAGCCAGGTACAATCCTGACTGCTTCATGGCTGGATATTACTCGCCCGACCCTCTTCGGACAGCTTCGAATGCGTTGGGATTGACGAAAATTATTCGCATTACCGTACCTTTCGTTTGACCGGGTTGCACTTTGAGGGTAATTCCTAGTTTATCTGCAACGTTTTTTGCGAGATAAAGTCCCAGTCCAGTCGCTCTGTTTTGAATCCTGCCGTTTTCGCCTGTGAAGCCTTTGTCAAAGATACGCGGCAATTCGTGCGGCTGTATTCCCGGTCCTTCATCGATGACATCCAAATAGACCTGGCCTGTCCCCGTTACATCCGTCACAATCATAAGTGCCGTATTCGCAGGAGTATATTTCACTGCATTCGTCAACAGTTGCCGCAGAATGAAGCGGCACCATTTTTGATCTGTAATGGCCTTTACATCCGTTCCTTCGATACTGACGGCCAGATTTTTTTCCATACACCATGGCGCCAGCTCCCGTACTTCTTCCGCGGCAAGGCGCTGTATGGAGGCCAATTCAAGAACATAGTCTGATTCGATTGCGGGCAGACGTGTCATATGTAGATGACGGTCAACCAACAAATACACCCGCAACCATTCCGCTTCTATTTTACGTATTTCCGGATCACTTGGCTGGGCGTCCAGGATTAGCTTCATAGCGGTGAGAGGAGTCTTCACCTCGTGGATCCACGAGGCCGTGAATTCATTCTCAATCAGTTGAGTTTTCTTATAGTCAGAAAGCTTTCGTTTGAACTGAAGGGAAGCCTCCCGTAAGATGTCGTTGGTCAGCTGGTCTAGGCCGTCCCCAGGCTCAGGAAGTGTCTCAATCCAATTTAAAGCCATATCTTCCTGCAGAGTAGCTAATGCAGCGGCATATTTTGTCTCTCTTTTGAAGCGCCATATAAAAAACAGGAGAAAGGACAGAATAAATAAGGCGTTAAAATAAAAGAGAGAAGTAGATGTGACCTGGATGCCTTGATCAAGCAGGATTAGAGCATTAGCTAAGCCGAGCAAGCCGGCAAATAGTAAAATCCAGCTTTTCCTTGCATCAACGTAACGAATAAACATGGCACGGTCCCCCTTTCAGTACATGTTCATAATCTCTATAAAGTGATGGCCATATAACCAAGTCCTTTTTTTGTCACAATAGCGTCTGCCAAATCGATTGGCTCCAGTTTCTGCCGTAAACGGGTTATATTCGCCGTAAGGGTATTGTCATTTACGAACTGCTCGTCCTCCCATAGCTTTCTCATCAAGTCATGGCGCGAGATAATGGCATTGTTCGATCTCACGAGCGTGATCAGTATAAAAAATTCGTTTTTTGTTAAATCCACTTCTTTCCCAGCGTTTCGAATTACACCTCGATTCAAATCAATCAAAGCGCCGTTCCATTCAACAATATTCGATTGCTCTTCCCCATAAGCATATGTCCTCCGGAGAATGGCTTGAATTTTGGCATAAAGTACGTCTGTATGAAACGGCTTCTGGATGAAGTCATCCGCCCCCATGTTCAGTGCCATGACCATATCTATTGGGTGATCGCGGGAGGAGAGGAAAACAATGGGTACTTTAGATACAGCGCGAATCTCGCGAGCCCAATGAAAACCGTCAAATTTCGGCAGTATGACATCCATGATGACGAGCTGGGGCTGCTGTTTGAGAAATGAACGCATCACACCTTCAAAATCATCTGGTCTCGTAACCCGGAACGACCAAGCCTCCAGACCTTTCTTCAACGCAGCAAACAAAGCATCATCATCTTCAACAACAAATATGTTTATCTTCATTGACCCAGCCTCCTAATGTCGCAAATTTGATTGTTGTAATTAAAATAATTGGCGGTAACAAATAATTACTCCTCATTAAGGACCATTGAACCCGAATAGTTATTGTCTTGAAAGGACAATGGTTTTTAGACCTGATATCAAGTACTTTATATTTGTCTGGTTTAACATTAACAACTAAATACTCTTTATCATCTTTTATTAAAAATCTCCCCTTATTCTACAATCTGGCCCGTTTGTTGAATAAACAACTCTTTTTCTAGTACCAATATTTCATACTATACAATAAACACACATTTTTTTCTATAAATCACACGCTTCATTGTAAAATGAAATGCAACAG
>NZ_BMOS01000007.1:0-39820 GCF_014647195.1 Oceanobacillus indicireducens
GCCTATCCTCCTGCTGGAGTCTCGAGGTGTCTGGACTGCTCCTAGGAAAAGTCCAATTTGGAGCACTATTTTTCATTTAAGGAATTAGAACTCTCACCATAGTTGGGATAGTTTCCGTTAATAATAACGCTCTCTACCAGTTCAGTTGCCCGGCGGACGGTGACTCCTACGGGAAAAGCACGAGTCCGAAGACCCCGCAGGAAGCGAACTTCTTCCGAGGCAGACTAAGAACGCCACGTCCTGTGGCAACGTCTGCATTAGCACTTCCTGTGCGTCGAGGCTTCGGCCGTGCCCGTGGAAAGCATCCGTCCGCCGGGCAACTGAACGGCGATTAGAGCACCAAATTAAATAAACGAGCAAAGACACTTACGCTGAATGAAAGTAATCAGCTGAGTATGCTAGAAGATGGATAGGAGTTTTGGGAGAAAAATAATTACTCCGACTAGTACAGAAACAATGGAACTGACAAGGACAGCACCTGCAGCCGTATCTTTAATGAAGCGGGCATCGGGATGAATCTCCGGGCGCAGATAATCAATCATCTTTTCGATCGCCGTATTTAAAAGTTCCGTTAGAAGAACCAGCCCGATTACAATGATAATGAGTGCCCATTCGAGCTGCGACAGCTCGAATAGTAGCCCAGCAGCAAGAACCAGCACCATGATGCTTACATGAAAGCGAAAGTTCCATTCCGATTTAAATACGGCCCTGATTCCAGCAAAAGCATGATGAAAGCCGACCTTTCCTTTCTTATCTTTCAATGCCAAACTCACTCAATATCTCTCTTTGTTTCGCAAACATTTCCTTTTCATCTGTCTCCGTCATATGATCGTAGCCAAGTAAGTGTAGAAATCCATGGATGGTCAGAAAAGCAATTTCCCGCTCTAGAGTGTGCCCATACTCATCCGCTTGTTCCTGTGCCCGGTCGACGGAGATAACGATATCGCCAAGTATAATAGGTATATCAACTCCTTGGATATGCATCTCTCCGTCCACACGGTCCTGCATGGCAAAGGATATGACGTCTGTCGGTGTGTTCTTCTGCCGGTAGTTACGATTCAATTCTTGGATTTCACCATCGCGGACAAAATTAACGGACATTTCCGCTTCGTTGGAGACCCCCTCCCGCTTTGCAGCAAATTCCAAAAGACGTTTTAATAGATCCACCTGATCAGCGGGTAATAAATTCGTTTTATCATGAAAATCGATATGCATTATTTTTCCTCCCTATTTGGATACTGGATTCTTGAATGGAAAAAACCTTTTAATGAATCACAAATTGTCCGTTGAATGACTTTTAATTCCGTTAATGTTAGTGGACTTTCATCCAATTGGCCATCCGCTATTTTATCACTCATTATTGCTGCAACAATCTCTTCAATTTTCTCTTCGGTCGGCTCAGATAACGACCGGACAGCAGCTTCTACGGAGTCACAAATGCTGACCACAGCAGCCTCTTTCGATTGCGGTTTGGGACCAGGATAACGGAACTCCTCTTCCTGCACATCTGGATTCTTCTCTTTCTCTTTATAATAGAAGAACTTGAGCAATGAAGTTCCATGATGTGACTTTGCAATCTCAATAATTTCTTTCGGTAATTTGTTCTCTTTCAACATCTCTACCCCATCATAAGGGTGGCTAATGATTATTTTTGCACTTTCTTTTGGATCCATCCGGTCATGCGGGTTCTGATTAGATAACTGATTTTCAATAAAGAACTGCGGACGGACGGTTTTTCCAATATCATGATAATACGCACCGACTCTTGCTAACAATCCATTTGCACCAATCGCCTCGCATGCCGTCTCACTAATGTTCGCAACCATGACAGAATGATGGTAAGTGCCCGGTGCTTCAACTAACAATTTCTTAAGTAAGGGCTGATTCGGGCTTGAGAGCTGCAGCAATCTCGTGTCTGATAAGATACCCAAACCTGTCTCAAAGAACGGTAAAAGACCGATTGTCAGCACTGCAGCTAAGAATGCGGAAACAAGTCCGTATGCTGAGTTTAGGAAAAAGTCAATTAACGTATATTTTTCAAAGGACAAGAATAGAAATAGTAATACAGTCAGGATATTCACTAGTATAATTCCCAGTCCCGCCTTTAAAATAGCTAAGCGGTCTTTCACTTGCGGGAAGAAAATAATTCCTGCCAGTTGGGAAAAGAAGAAATAAATTCCTGCTTCAATATTTAATGCCCCTGGAATAAGTCCATTGAATATCACCGTACCTATAATTGCATAAATTCCTGCCATAATGATCGCCAGCCGTTCACTGATGAATAACTTCAATAAAAGGGCTCCCATGGCAATAGGCATTATATAGAACAGTTGGTTGTTATCCGTCGAAAACAGACTGACAACTTTCATTAATGTAACTACAATGAAACTTATCGTTAACAGTGCGGCTAATACGCGCTTATTCATTGTTTCACGTTTGGCCAACTTATTAATCTCGACGACTGAAATACTGCCAAGTATAATTAACAACAGAACTAAGCCGATGACGGGATAAAAATTACGTTCCCCATCAAGTAAACCGACAAGTTGCAGCTGTTCATATATTTCATTCGTAATCACTTGACCTTCACTAACAATGATCTCCCCGGCTTTTATCATTTCCGGATCGACATTGCTGGCAGCAATTTTTCGTGCTTCATTCGTCGCTTCCAAATCGAAAAATGAGTTTTCTGTTACGATAAAGTTTGCAAACTCGATAAGCGCATCTTTAAGAACAGGATCGAGTTCTGAATACTTTATTTCATCCTCGACAATGACTCTAGCCGATTGCAAATTCTCTGTTCGGACTCCCTCTTCCATTACCTCTTTTACACTAGTGATAAAAAGCTTTTTAGCCTTTTCGATTTCCTCCCGCGGTTGATTAATCAATGCACGAAAGGAATCGGCACTCGCCTCTAGTACAATTTCTTCGGAGAGGACTTGTCTTAATCGGTCAATTTTCTCCTCCGTCGATAGTTCGGCAGCTTCCTCTTCGCTCTCTCCTTCTTTCACCTGTTTATCTTTGTCCTTGGTCTTATCCGATTCATCGTTTAGAGAAAGAACTGCATCGAATATCTCCTCACTATAACCGATCCTTTCGTTATTGACCTGTTCGGATATCGAATACCTGTCACCGATTTGCTGGACCGCTTCCCTCGTCTTTCTCTCTGTTTCCACTTCATTTTCAATCGTTACCGGTGAACGGATCGTCGTATTCGCTGTAGCAAATCGTTGTAAGTCATACGTTTCCGTGTAGACATTATTTAAGGAAATGAAAAAGAAGAAAATACTTTGTATGAACACAGCAACGACAATTAAAAATAAGCTTGTTCTATTTCCCAGCCATTTCTCTACTTTTTGGAATAAATTCTTTTTCTTTTTCACTTTCCACTTACCCCCTAAGTGAAAATAAGACCTACAGAGCAGGTCTTACTGATTCGTATCATTATTTTCATATGCATGAATAATCCGCTGAACGAGCGGATGACGAACAACATCGGACCCTTTCAAGTACACAAAAGAAATACCCTCTACATTCTGGAGGATTTGTTCCGCAATCCGAAGACCGGAGTGCACTCCTTTTGGTAAATCAATCTGCGTGATGTCACCAGTAATCACCATTTTTGACCCGAAGCCTAGTCGGGTTAAAAACATCTTCATTTGAGCTGGTGTTGTATTCTGGGCTTCATCTAAAATAACGAAAGCGTCATCCAATGTTCTTCCACGCATATAAGCGAGCGGGGCAATTTCAATAACTTCCCTCTCAATTAACCTTGCCGTATGTTCAACTCCTAAAACATCGTGCAACGCATCATAAAGCGGACGTAAATACGGGTCAACTTTCTCTTTTAAGTCACCTGGTAAGAAACCAAGGCTTTCACCTGCCTCAACAGCAGGCCTTGTTAAAATAATCTTCTTCACAAGACCTTTCTTCAACGCATCGACAGCCATCACAACGGCTAAATACGTTTTACCCGTTCCAGCAGGACCAAAGCCAAATACTAAGTCTGTTGCCCGTATTCGGTCCACATATACTTTTTGGCCTAATGTCTTTACACGAATGGACTTTCCTTTCATATTCTTCGTAATTTCATCTTCAAATAATGCTTCAAATTGATTGATCGTTCCTTTTCTAGCCATCTCTACCGCATAGGCGATATCTCTTTCCGAAAACGATATGCCTCTTTGAATTAAAGAAAGTAAAGAGAACAGCACTTGTTTCAGTACTTCAACCGCTTCCACACTGCCTGAAGCTTGTACTTTCTCTCCGCGTGAAACAATACGGATATCCAAAAGGGATTCCAAATGTTTTAAATGCTTATCATTGTTTCCGAATAAAGCTAGCGCTTCGGTTGGATCTTGTAATTGTAAATCAATATCAGTTAAATTTCCTGCCATACTTAATCTCCTTGGTTTATCGGTTGTTCAACAGCTATATTTTCTTCTACCGTGATGTACAAGCTTAGTTTTACTTTACCATGACGGATGGTTTCATGCAAAACTTTTTCCGTGATAATTTCAGCATCTTTCCCAAGCCTTCTTTGCAAATCATTTTTAGCTTGGCGAATACCGGTCTGTATTGCTTCTTCTCGCGTTCTCTCACTGTACCAAGGAGTACTCTCGAGCCTCTTTTCAGCTGTAAAGTAGATCGGAGGACGCCATCCAAAAATATCTAATTGATATTCATCTGTTTCTATCAACTCATGTTCAAAATGTTCAAAACGAGTGAGTGGCCAAATCGGAATAGATAATGAACCGAATTTAATTCGGTATTTTTCATTCGTATTGCCAGTTAATTCAACATGCTCTGCTGTTAAAGGGACGTTCACTTCCGCTTTATACCAAGTTGTTGCGATAATCTCACCATCTGCAGCAACCAATTCGAATTCCTGCTTATCTTCTTCCTCGTCAATGATATTCAGCTTTTCAATTGCTCCAGAAACAAGTACATCCCCCTTCTCGACCACATCATTGACCGTTACTTCAGGCATTCCTTTTTTCACATACATATATTGGATAACACCGCTCTTACCAGCAACTAAATGCCTTGGACCTGCTGGCTCTTCCTTTTCGATGATGAGTTTTTCCACCCCTTCAAGATAAAAACTTGTCCCTTTTTTGTCCACACCAATCCAAAGCAATTCCGGCACATCTTCGAGCAATAATTGTTGGATTTGATTAGGGGATTCGATTGAGAAAGTAAACGCTCCTGGATAAACACCATAACTAGTTAATTGTTCCTTGATTTTATTTTCCAATTCTTCCGGAACTCCTGTTACCGTTACTTGCCATACCATATTGGAGAGGATAAAGAATAATAATAAACTAAGCAGAAGACCGATTAACAAAGGTTTTTTTCTGCCGACTCTTTTCTTAAAAAAAGGTAATCCATGTTTATTCAAAAAATGGATTTTAAATTTGCTTCCACGCCGAAGTTTGCGGATTTCCTTCACATCTTTAAGCAACACGCTTGCTGTACATTGGTTAACATGAACTTTTTTTATTTCCCAAAGCATAATTCCATTCCGCGCGCATTGTTGCAAGAATTGCTCCGGGTGGTCACCTGTGACTTGAATCTCTACAACTCCTGATAGATAGGATCCTTTTACAGATTTCATATGTCCTCCTTTTACAATGAACTAGGTATATATTTTATTTCCTCAATTTCTCCTTCTAGCAAAATTTCTTCTGGGAGCATTTGTTTCAAGACAAAGGAAGTACCGAGTATTTGTACATATCCATTCGTCGTTTTTAATTTCAATTCTGTCTCGGAATATGTCTCTAGTCCTTTATGATTCTCAATATACAGGTGGAAGTTGCCGATTATCGTAAGCCGCGGCAACTCCAGCAAAATATCGGAAGGAAGTGCTAAATAGTTAACCATTAAGTTGCGGAACTTCAGATGCCATTTTTTCACGGATACATCCCCCTCTTCTCTATATGTATGAACGACTAAAATGATTAAGACCTTGATAAAAACAAAAAACCATTAGCTTTGCACCGAGTAAATCGATGTGCTAATGGCTTTTTTTTATCTTTTATAACGTTCGGATGTGACACTCTGGTAAGGTTTCATGGAACGAGGTCTACCTAATACTTCGGCCATAATAATTCCGTTGATCAAACCTTTCTTCTTCAAGCTCCGGCGGATATCTTTCTTTAATACTTTCTGCTCCTCCGATAAGCTTTTCAATACTTCCATTTGTTGACGGCTGATGAAGTCATCTATATTCCCATCCGTGATGTTTATATCTGCGGCTCCCCTATACCTTTCCTGTAATCGTTCCATTTGAGCCTGCTGTTCTTCTTCCATCCTCTTTGGTGTAGCGAGGGTTACCGTTGCTTCTTTCGGTTTTGGCTCTATTTTAGTCGTCACAACCTCTTTAGGGCGCTCTCGTACGGTTTCTTTCCGAGTTGACGCGGGAGCTGGTCTTGGTTGCCCTTGCTGTCTAGTCTGTGGCTGCTGTGGCCGATTTGGGCGCTGTTGTTGCTGTTTTTTCTGTTGTTCTTTATTGCTTGAAAGCATTCCGATAATTCCTGAGATGATCAAAATAACCAGGAACATATTTTCAAAGATAAATTCGAAAATCTCGCCCATTACTTCCCTCCTTTACAGGAAACAAAGAAGTGATTAATTGTTATCATCATTGTCTTCCGTTAGTTTACCGATTGTATCGCGCATTTCCGTGTCCGCCCCAATATTGCGGTAATTCATATAATCCATGACACCCATATTGCCTGAACGTAGTGCTTCTGCAAGGGCACGCGGAACATCTGCTTCAGCTTCCACAACCTTCGCGCGCATCTCTTGAGTTCTTGCAACCATCTCTTGTTCTAGAGCAACAGCCATGGCTCGGCGCTCTTCCGCTTTCGCTTGAGCAATTTTCTTATCTGCTTCCGCCTGGTCGGTCTGTAGTGTCGCACCAATGTTCTTACCGATATCAACATCGGCAATATCAATTGAAAGTATTTCAAAAGCTGTTCCTGCATCTAACCCCTTAGCAAGTACAGTGTGGGAGATAGAATCAGGATTTTCCAGTACTTGTTCATGTGTATTAGAACTACCAATTGTACTAATAACCCCTTCACCAACACGGGCAATTACTGTTTCTTCTCCTGCACCACCGACTAGACGGTCAATGTTCGCTCTTACAGTAATTCGTGCCAAAGCTTTTACTTCAATTCCGTTCATGGCAATACCTGCTATAAACGGGGTTTCAATCACCTTTGGGTTAACACTCATTTGTACCGCTTCTAAAACATCACGGCCAGCAAGGTCAATCGCTGCTCCTCTT
This sequence comes from Oceanobacillus indicireducens, assembly GCF_014647195.1. Classification (GTDB taxonomy): domain Bacteria; phylum Bacillota; class Bacilli; order Bacillales; family Amphibacillaceae; genus Oceanobacillus; species Oceanobacillus indicireducens. Next base: position 7,295 of record NZ_BMOS01000007.1, read on the forward strand.
TCAAAAGGAAGTTCAATATTCGCACGGTGTGATGCGATAAGCGCATTTACAACACGATCAACATTACCGCCAGCAAGATAGTGACTCTCCAGCTGATTGATTGATACATTAAGTCCTGCCTTATGTGCTTTTATAAGTGGATTAATCACCCGGCTCGGCACAACCCGACGTAAACGCATCCCGATTAGTGTGAAGATGCTCACCTTAACACCTGCTGCGAGTGCACTGATCCACAGTGTGACTGGAATGAACGTGAATAGGATTGCAAGTGCAATAATAATCACGGCAATAATAATAAGTGGTAAAACATCAAAACCCATAAAAACTCCTCCTAAAACAATAATTTTTTATTCTACTATCTCTCGAACCACAATTCGCATTCCTTCTACTTTCGTTATTTTAATCTTTTTCCCTTTATCGATAAAGCTGCCTTCTGACACAATATCGAGATATTCATCACCGAATGAGCCGGTTCCAGATGGACGTAAAGGCGTGAGCGCCACCCCCTCCATACCGATCAACTCGAGACGGTTTACACTTGATACATACCCAAGTTCCGTTGTTGTCTGGTCTTTTAATATGATATGGCGGAACAAGCCTTTATCCGCCCCAATTCTTCGGTATAGGAATATCGCAGCAATAACCGCAATAATAAACGAAATACTAATACTAAGTGCCATATGACCGAGATCATAACCTGACATGAATAAGGAGCCTAATACTGCACCGATTCCCAACAGACCGGCAATACCACCTGGTAAAAAGAATTCCAAAACGATGAGAATGATTCCGACAACTAATAGTATAATGGCTTCCATTCCAGCTAGTCCAGCTACAATATGCCCATAGAAAAATAGGATAAGTGCGATAATTCCCATTGTTCCAGGTATACCGAATCCAGGAGAATACAGCTCAAGAACGAGTCCAAGACTTGCGATTGAAAGCAAGATCGGAATGACAGTCGGGTGAGTTAAAAATCTTGCTACTTCTTCCGCAAGCGTCGTTTCTGTTTCAACGATTGTCGCATTTGTCAAATCAAGCTCTGCCAATAACTCTGTACGATGATTGACAATTCCTTCCGCATAGCCTACTTCCACCGCTTCATTTGGACCAAGTGTAAGGTACTTACCTTCAGGCGCCCCGTATTCAGGCAAATCAATGGATGGGTCTGCCATTGCAGCAGCATATAACGGATCTCTCCCCTTTGATTCAGCAGCACTTCTCATGGCTGCTAACCAAGCGGATTGCGCCTTTTCATCGGCAGCATTTCCATCCCCGGTAATTACCCCACTCGCCCCCATCGTTGCATGTGGCCTGAAATAAATAGTATCGGTGTTAAGGGCAATATAGGAGCCTGCTGAAAGTGCTTCGTTTACAATAAATGAAGTGTTCGGGATTTCCAGACCTTGTAATAGTTCTGCAATTTGTCCGGCAGAATCCACTCTCCCTCCAGGTGTGTTGATTTCAAATATGATATGGTCGGCATTTGACTCAATCGCTTCATTAGTCGTTCGTTTTAAAAACGCTTCAAGTCCTCGTTCCACCTCGCGTTCAATTGGAATAACATAGACAAGCTTTCCAGTTCCTTCCCCGTGAGCCTTGTTCGTAAAAGTTGGTAGAAAAATGAAGATTACAAGTAATGTTAATAATATGTAGTGCAGGATCTTTTTGGCAGGCAATTTAAACACCCCCTTCGTTGGTATCTTACTATACGGATAAAAACAATCATACGTTTCACTTTTTCATTTTTTTTTGCAGAAGATACCGTTTCCTACTAAAATACTACCACATATCCTTCAGTTATGAAAATTTGTATAGAACTAAAAAATGATCCCGATATCACCAAGATGATGATCGGGACCATTTTAAGGGTATAAAAGACTGGTTAGCATGCTAACTCGTCTTTCATTTCAATTTTTCTTCAACAATTTGCTTTACTTGAGAGCCGTCTGCTTTACCTTTGGTTAATGGAATTACTTTCCCCATTACTTTTCCAATATCTTTCATCGATGTTGCATTGGCTTCTCGAATAGCTTGTTCTACAATTTTCTCCGTTTCCTCTATAGAAAGTTGCTTCGGCATATACTGCTCTAACACTTCTATTTCAAACTGAGCCTTGTCAGCAAGGTCTGCTCGATCCGCAGAAGTAAATTCCTGGAGGGATTCTTTTCTTTGTTTGAGCTCTCTGGACAAAATTGTTAGTTCTTCATTTTCCGAAAGATGTTCTTTTCCTAGCTTGATCAATTCATTTTGAATCGAAGCCTTTACCATGCGAATTACAGTAAGGGTATCTTTATCCTTCTTCTTCATCGCTTGAATCATATCTTGATTAAGCTTTTCAAGTAGAGTCATTTACGCTAACACCCTCTTCTTAGTATCTACGCTTTCTTGCTGCCTCCGATTTTTTCTTCCGTCTTACGCTAGGTTTTTCATAGTGTTCACGCTTGCGATATTCTTGCAATGTACCACTTTTCGATACATTACGCTTGAAGCGACGAAGAGCATCCTCAAGAGACTCGTTTTTACGTACGCGAGTTGAATTTGACATGCTTGTTTCCCTCCCTCCGAAGCAAAAAACAAAAATTTCTACATATGAAAATCAAGTCACATGCTTCCTAAATTATAATATAAGCAGGCGTGCTGGTCAACTTAAAGTTTTGAAAAGAAAAGATTTAATAGATTTCTTGTTCTGTCATTCCTTTGCCACTTACGTATCCCACTCTAATTCCTCAAAATGATAAGAAATACTAGCTAAAGCATATATTGCTGCTGTTTCTGTACGAAGAATCCTTGGTCCAAAACGAACTGCCTGAAAATCGCGTTCCGTTAAAGCTTTAGCTTCATTCTCGGAAAAGCCGCCTTCTGGACCGATGCAAATGATAAGGTTCATTCCCCGTTGCAGCTTCTTTAACACTGTTGCAAAAGATTGAAAATCACTTGATCTAGCTTCTTCCTCATAAGCGAAAATACAAGCATCATATTGTTTACTAAGTTCAAGCAGTTGTTTCAAAGTTACAGAATCTTGAATGGTTGGGATTAGGGAACGATGACTCTGTTCGCTAGCTTCTTTGACAATCTTCTCAAAACGCTGCTGTTTTTTGCGCATTTTTTTCTCATCCCAAACAACAATCGAGCGTTCCGCCTTATAGGGGATAAAAGAAGTTGCACCAAGCTCAGTTCCTTTCTGGAGAATCAACTCAAATTTATCCCCTTTTGGCAATCCTTGTGCAATCGTCACATTGATCGGCAGTTCAACATCTTGCCGAACCCATTCCATAATCCTCGCGGTTACCTGGTTGCTAGATATTGCTTCAATTGCACAAATCGCTGTAGCTCCATTGCGTCCTGTACAAATAATTTGATCACCCGGTTGACTCCGCATGACTCTGTAAATATGATGAACATCATCTCCTATAATCGTTACCGCTTCGTCTGACCATTGTTCATCTTCGAGGATAAAATATCTTTGCATGCCTTTCACCTACCGACCATCAAGATTGCTTGGGCTTTCTTGCTATAATAGAAATCCAATCTTCCAATTCATTCTGTTCTATAACTTCAAAACCTTGTCTTCTTAATTCTCCAAGAACCATTTCTTGCTTATCCTTAATAATTCCGGAAGTGATAAAGTAACCGCCTGCCTTTAAATTATTCCATGCATCGTTAATAAACTTCACAATGATTTCAGCTAAAATATTAGAAACGATGACGTCAGCATCTAAGTGTATTCCTTTTAATAAATCATTTTGCTCCACGGTAATCTCGCTCGCCAAGTCATTTAATTGAATATTGGCCTTACTGCTCTTCACCGCAACTTCATCCAAATCAAATGCATGGATTTTTGCCGCGCCTAATTTAGCAGCAGCGATTGTTAAAATTCCAGAACCGGAGCCGACATCAATAACCTTGTCTTTCGCCTTTAAATACTTTTCTAGTGCTTGGATACTTAAGATAGTTGTCGGGTGAGTACCTGTACCGAATGCCATTCCGGGATCCATTTCAATAATGACTTCATGTTCATTTGCAGGTCGATACTCTTCCCAAATCGGTTTAATAGTTATCGTATCAGTCACTTGAACAGGCTTATAGTATTTTTTCCATGCCGTTGCCCAATCTTCTTCATGAACATCAGTTAAGACAATTTCATTTTTTCCTAGGTCGTGAAATGTTGCTAATGCATTAATCCTTTTTGTAATTTCATTAATCGTGTCTTTTAAATGGCTATTGACAGGTAAATAAGTTTTAATCCGGACACCTTCATCCGGATAATCTTGTGGATCCAGCTCATATATTTCGCCAAATTGTGCTTCTTTCGCTTTTACCAAGTCAAGTGGATCTTCTATAACTAATCCGCTTGCTCCAGTTTCTTGCAATATATAGGAAATGGATTCAATTGCTTCGTTCGTTGTATGAATGCAAATTTCTGTCCAGTTCATTTTATCCATCCTAACCTATTGGATTCGATATGTATAAAGATGTTGCGGGAAACCGCAACATCTATTAATCACCTTTAAATGCTTTTTTAAAACGCTGAAAAAAATTGGTGTCTTGTTCTTCGGTTGAATCATTACCACCGATTTCATTGAATTCTCTTAGAAGTTCTTTCTGTTTCTCAGTTAATTTCGTCGGTGTTACGATACGAACTTGAATATGCTGGTCTCCTTGACCGCGACCGCGAACGTTTGCGACACCTTTACCACGTAAACGGAATGTTTTACCTGTTTGTGTACCAGCAGGTATCTTCAGCTTAACTTTCCCATGAACAGTAGGTACTTCGACTTCATCTCCTAAAGCTGCTTGTGTGAATGTTAGTGGGAGCTCACAGAAAATATGGTCGCCATCCCGCTCGAAATAATCATGTGGTTTCACACGAACGACAACGTATAAATCTCCTGGTGGCCCTCCATTAACACCGTCTTCTCCTTTTCCTGCAACACGGATCTGTTGTCCTTCATCAATCCCAGCAGGTATGGAAATGTGGATTTTACGGCTCTTCTTCACGCGGCCGTCACCATGACAGGTTGAACATTTTTCTCGAACGATTTTACCTGTCCCATTACAGTAATGACAAACTCTGCGATTAACAACTCTGCCAAATGGTGTATTCTGTTCTTGGTTTAACTGTCCTGAACCATGACAGTGGGAACAGGTTTCCGGCGTTGTTCCAGGCTTGGCACCACTTCCATGACAAGTACTACATTCTTCTTCCCTTGGAATGGTTATATCGAGTTCTTTACCAAATATAGCTTCTTCAAATTCTAGTGTTACTGTATATTGCAAATCAGCACCTTGTCTTGGTGCGTTCGGATCACGGCTTCTTCCACCGCCTCCAAAGAACATATCGAAAATATCACCGAAACCTCCGAAGTCTTGTGCATTTCCAAATCCGCCGAAACCTTGCCCGGAAGCACCAGCATGACCGAACTGATCGTATTGCGCCCTTTTCGTGTCATCACTCAATACTTCATAGGCTTCCTTCGCCTCTTTAAATTTCTCTTCGGCATCCGGTTCTTTACTCACATCTGGATGATACTTTCTTGCCAACTTACGGTACGCTTTCTTTATCTCATCTTTAGATGCTCCTTTATCTATTCCTAGAACATCATAATAATCTCGTTTACTCAAAGTTTAATCACTCTCCTGCCGAACTTTAACATACGTTTCATCATATCACTTTCCCCAAAGTAATAGCAACTAAGGGGATAAATTAAGTTCGCTGTAATTATCCTGAAAAAAGTCAAAGTCAAGAGAATCCTGACTTTGACTTTTTCGTTAAAATCTATTTATTATTTTCTTCGTCATCTACTTCTTTATAGTCTGCGTCAACGACATCGTCATCTCCAGACGCTTCCGTTGCACCGCCTTCTGCTTGTTGCTCCTGTTGCATTTGCTCATATAATTTAACAGAAAGTTGCTGTACATGCTGCTCAAGTGCTTCTTTTTTCGCTTTAATATCTTCAATATCAGTACCTTCTAAAGCTTTTTTAAGCTCTTCTTTAGCAGACTCTGCTTGGGCTTTATCTTCTTCAGATACTTTATCACCAAGATCAGTAATTGTCTTATCTGTTGTGAATATGAGTTGATCTGCTTCGTTACGAAGATCTACTTCCTCACGGCGCTGTTTATCCGCTTCCGCATTCTCTTCAGCTTCTCTTACCATCTTATCTACTTCTTCATCGGATAGACCAGAAGAAGACTGGATTGTGATGGATTGCTCTTTATTTGTACCTTTATCTTTTGCACGTACGTTTACAATTCCGTTTGCATCAATATCAAATGTAACTTCGATTTGCGGGACACCACGAGGTGCTGGCGGAATATCCGTTAGTTGGAAACGTCCAAGCGTTTTGTTATCTGCTGCCATTTCACGCTCCCCTTGAAGTACATGAATGTCTACAGCTGTTTGGTTATCTGCAGCAGTAGAGAATATTTGAGAGTGGCTTGTTGGGATTGTTGTATTTCTTTCAATCAGCTTCGTTGTTACGCCGCCCATTGTTTCAATTCCAAGTGATAGTGGTGTAACGTCCAGTAATAATACGTCCTTAACATCACCAGCTAATACCCCACCTTGGATAGCAGCCCCAAGCGCAACCACTTCATCAGGGTTAACTCCTTTAGAAGGTTCTTTACCAATTTCTTTCTTAATTGCTTCTTGAACTGCAGGAATACGAGTAGAACCACCAACTAGAAGAACTTTATCAATATCACTTGCTGAGAATCCAGCATCTGATAATGCCTTACGTGTCGGAACCATTGTACGTTCTACTAAATTAGAAGAAAGTTCTTCAAATTTCGCACGAGATAACGTCATTTCTAAATGTAATGGCCCAGCTTCCCCTGCTGTAATAAACGGTAGTGAGATTTGTGTTTGGGAAACTCCAGATAATTCTTTTTTCGCTTTCTCTGCAGCATCTTTCAAACGCTGTGTAGCCATTTTATCCTGTGAAAGATCAATGCCGTTTTCTTTACGGAACTCTTCCACCATGTAATCAATAACAACTTGGTCGAAATCATCCCCACCTAGACGGTTGTCACCTGCTGTAGCGAGTACTTCGAACGTTCCATCACCGATATCAAGGACGGATACGTCAAATGTACCCCCACCAAGATCGAATACAAGGATTGTTTGATCTTCATCTTCTTTATCAATTCCATATGCCAAAGCTGCTGCAGTTGGCTCATTAATAATACGCTCTACTTCAAGACCAGCGATTCTTCCAGCATCTTTCGTAGCTTGACGCTCTGAGTCATTGAAGTAAGCTGGTACCGTAATAACTGCCTTATCAATTTTTTCTCCAGTATAGTCTTCTGCATATGCTTTAATGTGCTGTAAAATAATTGCAGAAACTTCTTGAGGTGTATATTCTTTATCCTCAATTTTTACTTTGTAGTCTGTACCCATATGGCGCTTAATGGACTGAATTGTATCCGGATTCGTGATTGCTTGACGTTTTGCAATCTCCCCGACTTGCCTTTCACCATTTTTAAACGCAACAACAGATGGTGTTGTCCTGTTACCTTCCGGGTTCGGAATTACAACAGATTCTCCACCTTCCATTACTGCCACACAAGAGTTTGTAGTACCTAGGTCAATACCGATTATTTTACTCATACTTCTCATTTCCTCCTTGACTGAATCACTTATTTATTAACTTTAACCATAGATGGTCGGATCACGCGATCTTTTAACATATAGCCTTTTTGTAATTCCTCAACAATGTGGTTTGATTCGTGAGCTTCATCTTCAACTTGCATCACAGCATGATGCAAGTTTGGATCGAATTCTTTACCCTCTGTTTCAATAACTTCCACCCCATTGTTTGTCAGGACATCTTGCAATTGACGGTAAACCATGGAAATCCCTTCAATCAGATTACTCGTAGCTTCCGTCTGCTCTACTTGTAGGGCTCGTTCAAAGTTATCAAGCACTGGTAGCAAGTCATTCACGATATCTTGAGCTTTATACTTCCGCTCGGCTTCTTTTTCCTTTTGCGTACGCCTTTTGAAGTTATCATATTCCGCCTGCAATCTAAGTAAGCGATCGTATAAATCATCTTTCTCTTTTTGAAGTGCTGCAATTTCATCATCATTAACAGCTGTTTCTTCATCCGTAATAATTTCTTGCTCAGCTTCTTCGACAACATCCGCCTCTTCTGCTTTTATTTCTTCATTTGCTTGTGCTTGCTCTTTATTCTCTGCCACAAGCGACACCTCCACTCACTATATTTCCGTAAAAAACCAGCAGAAATGGTGGTAGGGAAATATAGACACAGGTGCCTCCCCCTGCCACGCATTGAAACTGCTCACTCTTTGTCCTTATACCACATATATAAGGTGTTTGTCATTTCATTCGACAATCCTTTTAGTAAAGAAATAACTTTACGATACTCCATTCGTTTCGGACCGAGCAGTGCAATTGTACCAATCTGCTCTTCCTCATGACGGAGGGATGAAGTGATCAAACTGAAATCTTTAATTGCTTCTACTTCATTTTCATTCCCAATCGTCACTTCAATACCTGGAGTCGAATCCTTAAGTAACTTAATGAGCTCATCTTCTTTATCCATCAAAGTATAAAAAGAGCGTACTTTGTCGATATCATTAAATTCAGGCTGCATCAGCATGTTCGATGTGCCGCTCACATATACCTTCACTGGATAATCCGTTAAGAAAATCGCTTTTAAATAGTTCAAAGAGTTTTCGTAATCATCCAGATAGCGTTTCATAATGTCCGCCATTTCAGTATAAAATATATTTTGGAGCTTCACAATCGGAATCCCGACCAGCTTCTGATTAATAATATTTACGAGCTTTTCCAAGTCAGAAGCATTAATTGCTTCTGGCAGTGAAACCATTCGATGTTCGACATGTCCCGTATTTGTAACCAATACCGCAACAGCAGTCTGCGAAGAAAGTGGCACAATCTGCAGTTGCTTTAATTGGGTTTCAAAAATTTCAGGACCGAGAATGATTGCTGTATAACTCGTCAGCTCTGATAAAATCTCAGCCGACATCTGAACAATTTGCTCGAATTCATAGATGCCTTCTTGCACTAACTTGCTGACGATTCCACGATATTTATTATGAGAAACTGGTTTAATTAAATGGTCGACATAGTAACGATACCCTTTTTCAGATGGAATTCGTCCAGATGATGAATGCATCTTCTCAAGAAATCCAAGTTCTTCCAAATCCGCCATTTCATTACGGATTGTTGCAGCACTAAAAGGAATGGTTCCTTTTTTAGCTAGCACCCGTGAACCAACAGGATGGGCAGTGTCTATAAAGTCATCAATTATAACCTGTAATAATAATAGTTGCCTCTCAGTCAGCATGATGTTCACCTCTGTTAGCACTCCAACTTCTCGAGTGCTAATTCTATTTATAAACTATCAAATCGGCAGGTTTTTGTCAATAATCTTAGCTCTCCTCATTTTTTCTTCGAGTTCATGATCGTCAAGGATAAACTCTTCAAATACAAGATTTGCAAGTAGCATCCCCTCATTCGTTAATTTCCAAACACCTTGTTTCACGGTGAGTAATCCTTGTCTTATCAACTTATTAAGCTGATCGCTGTAAAAATCTTTTAAAGAAAGGCCAAATTTATGCTGGAAAATCCGTTCATCATATCCGGCATTTTTCCGGAGTCCGAGCATTAATTCCTCTTCAATTTCCTCCCTTACTCCGATCTTATCAATTTCAAGGATCGGCTTTTCTCCACTTCCTGCTTTTTCGATATAGATAGGTAATGGACGAAGGTTGGCAATTCGCTTACCTGGAACATATCCAGATGCCCCCGCACCAAACCCATAATAATACTCATTATTCCAGTATGTTAAGTTATGCTTACTTTCAAACCCAGGCTTTGCAAAATTACTGATTTCATATTGTTTCACTCCGTTTGCTGCCATCGACTCTTTTAAAATTTGGTACATTGTTACCTCATCTTCTTCACGCGGTCGGTGCAACAGTCCTTTTTTATGCCGTTTGTAAAAAACGGTTTGCGGTTCGATTTGCAGGGCGTAAGTGGAATAATGCGGTAACTTAAATTGCAGCGCTTCCTTCAATGATTGTTGGAATTGTTCCACCGATTGATTTGGGAGTGCATAAATTAAGTCAAGGCTTATATTCGTAAACTCTTTTTTCGAGAGAATATTTACGGTTTGATAAACATCTTTTACTCGGTGGACCCGGCCCAGCTGTGCCAACATGTCATCGTCCATCACTTGAACGCCAAATGAAATTCGATTGATTCCGTACGCTTTTAATATATCCGCTTTCTCTTCGTCTATATCCCCGGGATTTAATTCAATGGTGAATTCTTCTAATCCGGCTATATCAAACTTCCGGTGCAACGTCTCGAACATCCATATTAATTGCTCCTTATCCAATGCGGTCGGTGTTCCCCCACCGATATAAATGGTACGAAGTTTATTTCCATCTCCGGGAATATAGCTCGCGATTTCTTTCTCGAGTGCGTGCAAATACTCTGTTGCACGTTTCTCGGTATAATAATATTTAACGAAATTGCAATAATGACACATCTGTTTACAAAACGGAATATGGATATATGCTGATTGTATGCAACTCATCGTGTACCTCTTTTCTTTACTTGAAGAATCTGGACGAAAAGGAAAAGCCTGAGAGCGTTTCGCTTTCAAGCTTTTCTTATCACATAGGAAACTATAAAACATAAATGCTGTGGATAAATAAGATATCCAGGGCTGGCCACGTCCGCTCTGCGCCCAGCAAAGCCCAAATGAATTACTTCTTGAGTAAACTTCTACGAGTAATCTTCTTGCGGCTTTGCGAGGAGTGTTTCTTCGCCGAGTATGCTTGCAACACGACGAGCAACTATCAAACTTCACACTCCTCCAATCGATAAGTCAACATCAACTCAAAACTAAAGGAGGGCCGTTTAAATTCGGGCTAAAGCCCAACTCACGTCTACCCCTAAAGAGGCATGTTTCCTTTATCTCATTCCGGAGTGCTCCAGTTTGTACGTTGCTACGACGCACAGGATGTGCTAGTGCAGGTGTAGCGACAGGACGTCGCGTTTTTAACCTGCAAGGGCGCTTCCGCCTTTGTTAATGTCATCTATTCATCATCCATTTCTAATACTGCCATGAACGCTTCTTGAGGCACTTCCACGGATCCAACCATTTTCATCCGCTTCTTACCTTCTTTCTGCTTCTCTAATAGTTTCCGTTTCCGACTGACGTCTCCACCATAAAGTTTCGCTGTAACATCTTTCCTAACGGCTTTTATCGTCGAACGAGCAACTATTTTATTTCCAATCGCCGCCTGAACCGGAACTTCAAATTGTTGACGAGGAATAAGTTTCTTCAGTTTTTCAACAATTTGTTTACCGCGTTCATACGCAAAGTCCCTGTGCACGATAAAGGATAGTGCGTCGATTGTTTCATGGTTCAACAAGATATCCATCTTAACAAGTTGGGATTCTTTGTAACCAATAAATTCATAATCAAAGGAAGCATAGCCTTTTGTGCTCGATTTTAGCTGATCGAAGAAGTCATAAACGATTTCAGATAAAGGAATATGATAAATAACATTCACTCGAATATCATCTAAATAGTCCATATTAATAAATTGCCCGCGTTTCCTCTGGGCAATTTCCATAACTGCACCAACGAAATCATTCGGTACCATTATAGTTGCTTCTACGAAAGGTTCGCTTATTGACTCAATCACTTGAGGATCTGGCATATCTGCGGGATTATCAACAACGAGTTTCTCGCCATTCGTCTTCATGACTTCAAAAATAACACTAGGTGCTGTCGTGATTAAATCGATGCCGAACTCTCTTTCAATCCGTTCTTGAATAATCTCCATATGGAGCAGACCTAAAAATCCGCAACGGAAACCGAAGCCTAAAGCTTGGGAAGTCTCCGCTTCATATTGCAAGGAAGAATCATTCAATTCTAAACGTTCCAGCGCTTCTCGCAGGTCATTATAATTATTGGATTCTACGGGATAAAGACCACAGAAAACCATCGGATTCAAGCGGCGATATCCAGGTAATGCTTCTTTTGCCGGACGGTTGACTAACGTAACGGTGTCACCAACTTGCGTGTCACCAACATTTTTCATTGAAGCTGTAAAATAACCGACATCCCCTACTACCAATTCATCTTTAGATGTGATTTTCGGCTTAAACACACCGACATCATTCACTTCGAATTCTTTATCTGTTGAGAACATTTTAATTTTATCTCCGACTTTCATGGAACCTTCCTTAATACAAACGTAGGCAACTACACCCCGGTAAGGGTCATAAAGCGAGTCGAAAATAAGTGCTTTTAGAGGGTCAGCCGGATTACCAGCTGGCGGTGGAATCACTTCTGTTACCCGCTCTAAAATATCTTCAATTCCAATATTAGATTTAGCCGATGCAAGAATAACTTCATCTGGATCGACGCCCAACACATCTTCCAGCTCCTGCTTCACTCTATCTGTATCCGCATTCGGTAAGTCAATCTTATTAATGACTGGAATGATTTCCAGGTCATTCTCCATGGCAAGATAGACGTTTGCTAAAGTTTGGGCTTCAATTCCTTGTGCGGCGTCCACAACTAGAATTGCCCCTTCACAAGCTGCAAGACTCCGCGATACTTCATATGTGAAATCGACGTGTCCCGGTGTATCGATTAAATGAAAGGTAAAATTCTCGCCTTTTTTACTTGTATATTCGAGCTGAACGGCATTTAATTTAATCGTTATTCCGCGTTCACGCTCCAAGTCCATTCCATCGAGGATTTGTTCTTTCATTTCTCGTTTGGAAATTGCCTTTGTGTTTTCTAAGATACGGTCAGCCAGCGTCGACTTCCCGTGATCGATATGGGCAATGATAGAAAAATTACGTACGTTTCTTTGTTCTTTCACCATTCCTGTTGTTCACTCCTACAACCCGATTTAGCTTGATTGTTCCTTTGCCGGGCATATAAATTTGGTGATAAATGCTAGCATTGATTATAGCAATTGAGACAAGGATATTCAAGAACAAACGTATGCCAAACGCCATTTACACGAAGGTTTTACTTTTTTAGTAAAACAATCTTGATACTTGGTATAGTAGTTCGACAACGATTTCATAGAAGAAGTTTACGATTGTTTCAAGTGCTGAGGCCGCTTTATAGGCTGGAGTGGAGTCGGTTGGGGTGAGTGTAGTTTCTTCGATGGGTTCGTATGTGTTTCCGACTTCCACCGCCCGCCGTTCCTCTGCCTCAATGTTTGGTTGTTCTTCATTTGGTTGCTCTTCCCGTACTTCTGCAACCTCTCTTGGCTGCTCCTCATAAGCGCTTCTCTCCTGGTTGACTCCATATAAAGCGCCCCCCAAAAAGCAAACGGCAAATAATAATAAGATGGTAATGAAACGCATTTCCTCTCCCCCTTAGTTTCCTTGTACAGCTTCGGCATCCCAGTAATGATCACTGAAAACGTCAACTAGCGCTTGAACCGTCCGATATGTTTCTTCTAATGTATTATCAACTCCGCCGATTTCAAGAACCAATAGATTTTCTGACAGGTCTTGGTTATAGACACCATTATTATTGGCTCCGCCTTGAGGAACGACTCCTCGACTTAAACCGGGATATTTTTCTTCTAGTTTATTATGCAGACTTTCAGCTAGTTCGAAATTCTTTTGAAAGGAAGGATTATCTTGCCCAATAACGAACATGATACGAGCATAGATTTCTCCATTCACTTCTTTTGTCGTAACATCTCGCGGCATGCTATCTCGGTGGATATCAAATGCATATTTCAAGTCTCCGTGCTGGGAAAATGCTTCCGCTACAACTTCTCGCGATGCGTCATAAGACTTCCAGTATTCCCAACCCCTATCCAAAAGCACTTCACCAATAATATCTGTATCGTCTACAATTGCTCCGATTCCTTTTTTAGCCAAATCTTCCTTCATTCGCTCAGAAACTTTTGTAATATTTATCTCCCCGTGATGGGCAAGGTTAGAATCATCCACATCAGGTAAATGCGGCAAGAATGCTTCCCGGTTATGTGTGTTATAAATAAACACCGTATCCTGTAACTCTTCCGCTTCTTCTGGCGGCGCTTCTTCTGTTTCTTCTGTTTCCTCATTTTCTTCGTAAACAGCTTGCCTCTCCTCTAATACATCTTCCAGTGGGAAACTTGATTCAACTGGTAAATTGGAATAATCCGTTCCTTCTCCCGCAATTAGTATTTCTCTGTCGTATCTTGAAAATCCCGGTAGTTCATTACCAAGTAAACTTCGGAAATCTTGTGGTTTAATACTTGTCACTAATTGAAATAAACTTTTGGAAAGTGTATGTAGTTGATTATGTTCTTCGTAATGAAGCATGAGCGCTCTATTTTCCATGCCTAATAAATTCAGAAAAACGGAACCGTCAATATCACTAGTCCACTTTGAAATCATACTGGACGATAATCGGTTGGCAGGTGGCGTTGTTGTCATATAACCAACAATGACAAAGATAAGGAAAAAGCTTGCTGCTAAAGCTAAAAGCTTTCGTACTCGTCCAAATGAGCGATTATTTTTAGAATAAAACATGATTCTCCCCCCCTGATTTCCTGTACAATTAACTCTATGACAGAAATCTAGTTGGTAGAACCATGTTTTCTAGTAAATATAGTAATTATCTTGTAAAGCTCGCAGATTCACTTCCATCAATATTCTCATGCAGGGCATGGTTTATTCCTTCTGCCAACAGATGAGCCATATCGAGCATGAATCCATCTACTTCTTTCGGCGTAACCATCAAGTTATGACCAATCGGGGTCAGAACCTCGGAAATTAGCTGCCTTTTCTCTTCCTCTGTTAAACCTCCTACAATTCCAAGTACTGTCTTACGTTGTTCAGAATCAGGAAGGTCTTCCTCCGTAAACTTCTTTGAACCAAATGCAAGCCCACCTGGCGTTAATGCTTTACTTGGTAAATCTTTTTCTTTCCATTCCCTACCAAAATGTTTCAATAAAAAATCGATTGTATCACTCGTAATCGTTACCGCGTCAACAACCGTCGGTACTCCAATTGCTATAACCGGGATTCCGAGTGTGTCTTTACTAAGTTCTTTTCGTTTATTCCCTACCCCAGAACCGGGGTGAATCCCCGAATCAGACAATTGTATCGTTTCATTTACTCGTTCAATCGACCGAGCGGCAAGTGCGTCAATCGCGATGACAAAATCTGGATCAAACTTCTCAACAATCCCTAGCACAATGTCACTCGTTTCAATTCCTGTCACTCCCATGACTCCAGGAGTGACAGATGCGACTGGGCGATAACCCTCTGTCACAGTCTCGTAATCAAGCCTAAAAAGATGACTTGTGACCAAGATTTTTTCAGCTGTCATTGGGCCGAGTGCATCTGGTGTAACATTCCAATTCCCAAGACCTACAATTAACCCTTCCGCATCTTGCGGGACATCGTTCTTCTTTAATAAGTTACGGAGTTCCATCGCAAGAATATCTGCCGCTGCCTTTTGCCTTTTTGTATCCTGCGACTTGACTCCATCCGCATAAATCGTGACATATGCACCTTCTTTTTTTCCAATTTGTTTTGCACCCGCTGCATCTATATCTACGTAAGAAATCCTTATCCCATCTTGGTCTCTGTCTTTAACGATGATCCCTTGAATCTCACTCGCTGGTTTTTCTTGCTCTACATACATATCCCTTGCTTCTATCGCTAAGTCTGTACGAACTTGATAATTTTTCTTATCGTCCATTCCGCTTCCTCCCAGTAATACAAATATTTTTCCTGTTATCCTTAGAATGAACGAAAGTGCTATGATTCATGCACGAAAGATAATATAATAATTCTGTTGAAAACTTAAGCCTAGTTTGGTAAAATTACTTTGTTAATGAAAAAGCGATACGAAGAGATGGTTGAAAAATAAAAATGCTTTTATTAACCACCCAATTCTTCTATAGGAGGTGACATCATGGCTAACATTAAATCTGCTATCAAACGTGTACGTACTAATGATAAGAAACGTTCGCTGAACCTAGCAAAAAAATCTGACATGCGTACTGCCATTAAACAGGTAGAAAAGTATGTAGAAGCAAATGATGTGGAAAATGCTAAAACAGCACTAAATGCAACAATCAAGAAGATTGATAAAGTTGTCCAAAAAGGTATTATTCACAAAAATAATGGAGAGCGTCATAAAACTCGTTTAATTAAAAAAGTGAATAATCTAGGTGCATAAATAAAAAACGATCCAAGCGCTGGATCGTTTTTTTATTTTTCCTTTATGCTGTTTCAATTAAATCATATAGCATTAATTCAAATGCCATCTCTTTCTCCATTTTTCCTGATTTTATCGTTGCATCTGTGTCTGCCAGCTGAATGATAATGCGTTCTAACTTATCTACAGTGAATTGACGTTCCCGGTTTAGAGCAATTTTTACAACGTAAGGGTGTACTCCAAGCTGTTTTTGCATTTGAAACTGACTATACCCCTGCTGCTTTAATAATTTCACCCGTAATATCGAACGAAATTGGAACGCGATTAAGGAGATCATCGCAATCGGCTCTTCTTTCATTTTTAATAGATCTTTAAAAATCCGGATTGCTTTATGTAAATCCTTTTCAATCACTGCGTCTACTAAACGCAATGCCGAACTTGTCGTCGTATGAGAGACAAGCTCTTCGGCAATATCTTTTGTTACTTCACCGTTCGGACCAACATAAAGTGCTAGCTTCTGCAGTTCATTTTCCAATTGATGCAGATTGTTCGATAGCTCAGCCTCCATTATTTCATACGCTTCATCATTAATTGTCACTTGCAATTGGCTTGCGATAGAGTTTACCCATTGTTTTAAATCATTATCTTTGATTGGATTGCAAACCGCAACAGCTGCATGCTTTTTCAACAGCTTACTTATTTTCTTTCGTTCATCAATTTTCTCATATGGAGCTATGATGACGAGAACCGTATAATCAACAGGTGCTGCTAAATACCGTTCAAGTGCAAGCAGATCATGTTCGAAAGTTAATTTATCAGGTTTCGCTTTTAAAAAAACCGGATTTTCAGCAATAACCAATTTCCGTTCACTAAAAAATGGATACGTTTCTGCATCCCCTATCGCCGCCTCTATTGGTACTTCTTCCAGGTCATAGACAGCTAAACTGTCCTCGTCATTTGCTGCTACCTTTTCAATTAATTGCTGTTTCAATTGTTGGAGGAAAAAGCTTTCGGAACCATAGAAAAAATAAATTGGTGCGATTTGTTTTTTCTTAATTTGTTTCAATACATCCATATATGACACGCAGAACCACTCCAGTTATGTATGTTGCTACTTTTGATTGTATCATAACAATGAAGCACAATATATCAAAGAACTAATTTTTTTCTTCCAGCAGCTTACTCAACCTGCGCAGCCTGAAATAACTAGGAAATTCCCTTTATAAAATCCAAAAAGTCTATTAATCGCTTTCATACAGCGTAAGTGTCTTTGCTCGTTCTTTTAATTTAGAACTCTAATCGCCGTTCAGTTGCCCGGTGGACGGATGCGCGGGCACAGCCGAAGCCTCGACGCACAGGACGTGCTAATGCAGACGTTGCCACAGGACGTGGCGTTCTTAGTCTGCCTCGGGCTAACGCCCTGCGGGGCCTCCGGACTCGTGCTATTCCCGCAGGAGTCACCGTCCACCGGGCAACTGAACTGGTAGAGAGGATTACTATTAATGGAAAAATCCCCACCATGATAGGTTTCCTCTTACTAAAATGAAAAGTAGTGCTCCAAATTTGGTATTTCCTCGGAGCAGTCCAGACACCTCGAGACTCCTGCAGGAGGATAGGCATAGGTGAGACCCGGCAGGGCGACAGCCCGAGGAGGCTCACCAGCCGCCTGCGGAAAGCGAGAGGTGTCTGGACTGCGAACCTCCAGGTAAGAGTTGCACTTACGCTGTATGAAAGCTTCTGTGGTTTATTTTATGGATTGTGATATACCCCGTCCGACTTCGAGTGCTTGATAGGATAAACTACTTTTAGTATTTAGATGCGAAAATAGAGCAACTTATATTACAAGTGGATTTTTCATTCTTTTTATCTTATACTAGTGTTGGATGACAAGGAGGGGTATGATGAACGAATTTGAAAATAATCCACAATCTAAAAACAATGACGTGATCGATTCAGGATTTGGTTTTGTGTTTTCATTTTTATTCTTTTTCCTAATTTTTGCGATTGGGGTCGTGTTTAACGTTATCGGTAGCTAAAAATAAAAGCATTCCAAAAAGAGACTGAAAATTATTCAGTCTCTTTTTTAATACGGTAAAAATGTTTCGAACCACGCCTCATCTTCACCAAATATATATTGTACGGCCCCGTGCTTGTCCGTGCGAAAAATTCGGATACCTAGTTCTTCTAATGTTTCAATTACCTCTTTCGTTGGGTGCCCGTATGAATTACCTCTTCCAACAGAAATAAATGCATCCTTACTTTGAAGGGATTGCAGAAATAACGGATTGGATGATGTATTACTGCCATGATGAGCTATTTTAATAACATCTGCCTGAACTTGATAGTGCTTCATAATTTCCAATTCCTCTGCTTCACTTATATCCCCAGTGAACAACCAGCTGCGGCTACCAATTTCTGTAAAAAGCACCAATGAATTTTCATTGGCATCCTGTTTATCTACTACAGGAGAGACCACCGTAAAGGGCTGTCCTTGAATATTAATCGTACTTCCAACCTCGATGCGTTGTAATGGAACTTGATGATCCATAAGCTTTTGCATCAACTTCGGTTCAAAAACATAGTAATCGCTGACATAAACTTCTTTCACAACTCCATCCTCTATCATAAATTCAAGACTTCCGAAATGATCAAGGTCTTCATGGGATATAAACAATGCATCTATTTCATGAATTCCCCGAGACCGCATATAAGGCTTAATGATCCGTTCATACACGGTTGGTGAAGGTTCCATATCAGTAAGAGAGAAGCTTGCACCAGCATCAATCATAATCACACCTTCTCGGTACGGTAATTCAATAATAAAAGCATCACCCTGTCCAATATCTAACATCGTTACAGTTCCTTTGGCCGAAAAGTAAGGAGCAGCTGCATAGCCAGTTAATACAAGCGTAAGAAGGATAAATCCGATGAAAGCTTCCTTCAATCGCTCTCTTTCCACCAAGACGAGACTCACCACTAAACAGAGATAGTAACAAATAAAAAAAGCAACAGGTAAATCAGATACATACAAAGGGTAATTAAAGTATTCATCCACCCACTCGATAAATAGAAGCACATTATAATGAATACCGGTAAATAATATATCGAAAGCATGTAATATGGATTCTGACAAAAAAGAAAATAATAAGAAGAAAAACATAAACGGAATAACAAAAATAGAAAAGTACGGAATAATTACTAGATTCAATAGAATCGATAACGGTTGAAAAAGAGAAAAGTAATTGAGCTGGATTGGAAGAATAACCATCTGGGATATAAAACTGATAATCAACACCTGGTAGAATGAGGATGATACAAGGGACAACCATTTACGCGTAAGGATAATTCCAAATGTGACAAGGAACGAAAACTGAAACCCTATATGGTAAATGATAAACCGGTCAAAGAGAAGCAACAGGAGAAAAACGACACTAATGATATCAAGTGCAGTCACTGAAATTTTCATTCGTCTTAAAATGATGAACAGAACAACCATTGCACTTGCACGTAGCACAGATGGTTCGCCACCAGCAAGTACAGCATAAAGCGGTAAAAATAACAAGACAACAAGTTCTGCTTTCTCCCTCGTCATGGCTGATGTTTTAATAAGTAAAAAATAGACGAGTCCTACAACGATTCCTATATGCAGTCCGGAAATCGCAAGTATATGCGATAGTCCCCAATCCTGGAACAATCGAATGACCGATGGATCAATCTTAGAATCATCCCCCAATACAAGCGCATTGACCCAAGCGGCAGTATAATCACTGATATTTTCTGGTGCTTGATGCAATAAGAGCTGGCGGAGGTAAATAAATCTGTGCCAGAAGGAAGCGCCGACACAATCGATATCTGTCAGATCATGAACAACAATCTGTTTCGTAATTTCCTTCTTTAATAGGAATTGTCGGTAATCAAATTCACCAGGATTGCTTGCACCTTCCGGGTATTCGATTTTACCATGAACGATACATTCAGCCCCGTATTTCAATAAAGCTGTTTCATTAGGAGCGATTTCCCTTTCGTCAGGGAAATAAATCACCAGCACTTTATCAGCAGTTGTATCGTCTTCAACAACAAGTTCAATTTTATTTTCTTGAATAATCGGCGAGCGAATAATTTCCCCTTGAAGAAGTGTGGAGTCGTTGGAGTTTTTCTGTGAAGATATATCTGTCTCTACGTGTGGCAGATAATAAAAGAAAAAGAGGTAGGAAATAATAGATAGGAGTAATGGTAATATTTTCAACCGATGACTAGCAAACAAATATGCGAGCCAAAGAAACATCAAGATAAACAAGTTCCACTCAAACAAAACAGATATTGCAGCTACTAGTGCTGATAATGCTACAATATGCCAGTAACCTTTCATTTTACAATCTCCTTTTAGAACAGCCCAAATTCCTCTTCCACAAAAGTGATTTGGACTGTCCATAATAAAGGGGAGTCTATTCGTTCAAGAATAGTCGCTCTACTTCTTCTTTGAACTCTTGTACTTCATTGTCTTCTCCATTCTCAGCCAATTTTGTATATAACTTTTCAACGAGTTCTTGTTTTTCCTTGTAATGTGTGTCAAATGTGAGATAGTCTAAAGTAACTTTCACCGTTTTTACGCCTGTTTGTTCAAATAATTCGATCGCATAAGGATGATTTCGATAATCCTGTGCATAATAAACGGTTCGAATTCCGCTTTGAATGAGCTGTTTACAGCACTGCAGACAAGGGAAATGTGTTACATAGATATCGGCTCCTTCCGTCGGGACACCGAATTTTGCACATTGTAAAAGTGCGTTGGCTTCCGCATGAACAGTTCTTACACAGTGTCCGTCAATTACGTAACATCCTTCATCTATACAGTGTACACTTCCTGATACACTGCCATTATAACCGCCCGCAATGATCCGTTTATCCCGGACAATCGTTGCACCGACCATAAGTCGTTCGCATGTACTTCTTAATGCCAATAGATGGCTTTGTGCCATAAAATATTGATCCCATGAAATTCTTTTCAATCGTAACCCCCCAAACTGTTTCTATTACCCTAGTTTACCTGTCAACTCTATTTTTCGTCAATCCATACTTTACGGGACTTGAATTTGATCAATGAAATTAGCTAATGTTTTTTCACCAATTCCTGAAATATCCAGAAGATCCTCTGCCTGTTGAAACAATCCGTTTTCTTCCCGGTATTGAATAATTGCTTGGGCTTTGGCAGGACCAATTCCATTTAATGATTCTATTTCTTCTTGGCTTGCATCATTAATGCGAATCTTTCCTTCCGCTTCTCCACTAGCTGGGTTTTCAGGATTTGCCCCTGATTCTTCCCCTTGCTTATATACAATGAGAGACATTTCATCATGGACTTTTTGCGCAAGATTGATAAGTTGAACATCTGCATCTTCTGTAAATCCACCAGCGATTTCAATTACATCATTCACACGGGCATCCGGACTCATCTCATACACTCCAGGCTTCTTCACTTCTCCTTTAATATCAATAATTACATTTTCAAAAGTCGTCTCCTGTTCCTCTGCCGTGCCAATGATTGCTTCGGCATCTTCCCCTGCCGCATGGAGGTTGTTTGGCTTACTCTCTTCTTTCACAGATTTACCAGTTATGAAGAAAAAAAGTAGTACTGCTAGACCAATTCCAGCAACGAATATTATTTTCTTTTTGACATCTGACATAGTGGGGTCACATCCTTAGAGGGGGAAATACTTATGTGGAATAGACAGTTTAGGGGGCTTAATCATATGGTTCGACATCGAACGTTAAACTCCTGCCTACAGAAAAACCTCAAGATAATTGAATTATCTCGAGGTTTTTCTTGCGGAAAAGAAAATTCTGGCAGCATCATCAGCGATGCTTTCATCATTTACTGCAAAATCGGCATACACTTTAACATTTTCAAAGCCGCTCTGTTGTAAAATTTCTTTGTAAAAATTGATAGAAAATGTCCGTTGATGATGCTGTTCGTCAAATCGTTCATACAATCCATCCTGCAAATAATAAAAGGTTAGGTCATGATACATTTCCCCAACTTCTTCGCCCGGAATACAAAACCAGATATAAGAAGCTTCATCGGTTACTTCCGCAAATGTTTCATTAACATAGTAATCCAAAATAAATGGTAAATGATGAACATCGAAGAGAAATAAACCACCTGGCTTCAATAGATTAAATACATGCTGAAATGTTTTGCGGATTTCTTCTGGTTCCGTTATATAATTGATAACATCACAGTAACTGATGGCAAGATCGTAATCTCTAAGTCCTGAAAGCTCTCTGATATCTTGATGCAACCAATTGACTGTAATCTTATTTGCACTCGCTTTATGTTCAGCATACGTAAGCATTTCCGCAGAATAATCAATCCCGGTCATCTCATAGCCTCTTTCAGCAAGTCTAGTCGTTATTTCTCCAGTACCACAGCCAAGATCGGCAATCCGCTTTACGTGAGTTTTGGAAGAACGAATCATTTCCTCCGTGAAATCCACCCATTGTTCGTAGGGGGCGTGAGTCATTAAATGATCATATACTTCAGCCATGCGCCGATACACCATCATTAACCCTCTTGTCCGATATGAAGCGGAACTTCCGCTGCATCTCCCCATAGCCGCTCTAAATTATAGTAGCTGCGTTCATCTTTATGGAATATGTGACAAACAATATCACCAAGGTCGATCAGTACCCAGCGCGCCTGTTCAAACCCTTCCATTCGATTAACTTCAATATCTTGTTCATCCATTTCATCCTTGATCGCCCGCGCAATCGCCTGTACTTGACGTTCCGTGTTACCGTGACAAATTAGAAAATAATCCGCAACTAAAGATACTTGATTCATATCTAGAGCAATAATATTTTCCGCACGTTTATCATCACAAGCTTCCGCGATCGACTGAACGATTTCATTCATTTCCATTCAATAATCCCTCCGTATGAATTGTTCTTGTTAAATCATTATATGCGTGAAACGAATCCGGGTGGATTGTCACTTTCTTCTGTATCAGATAATTTAACGTATTTCTCGCAACTAACCAGCATGCATAATCTAAACTTTGTTCACTCGCTGCACGAACTTCGTCAATACCTGGTATATCCCTGCCAGGTTCGATATAATCTGCGAGATAGACAATTTTTTCGATATTCGTCATACCAGCTCGGCCTGTCGTATGGTGTGCAATGGCTTGAAGTACATCGGAGTCCGTGATGCCATATTCATTTTCCATTACGTGCGACGCGACAGGTCCATGCCATAATTCCGAGTGGTACGTTAATAAATCGTTAGATAAATGATTATTTACAAGATAGGTTTTCAAATCTTCCACAGGCCAGTTCTTGGCGTAGTCATGGAGTGCTGCTGCAAGCTTTGCCTTTTCGGTAGATTCTTTAAAGCGTTTGGCTAGTACTCCACTCGTTTCAATCACACGTAACGTATGCTCAAATCGTGGAGCTTTTAGTTCTTGTTTTACTAATTCAATTGCTTCCTTCAAATCCATATAACCGCTCTCCTCTAATATAAGCATCTACACGCTCTGGCACGAGATATTTCGCCGATCGGTTATTCTGTAGACGATTGCGAATCTCTGTCGAAGAAATATCAATCAATGGAATATTTACCGTCAATATATTGTAATCTGTTGCTAATTCATAGCCAGAGCGTTTCACACCTACAAATGGCACGAGTTTAATAAGCTCGTCTATACGGTGCCAATTCGGAAGGTATTCCACCATATCAGCCCCGATAAGAAAATAAAATTCATAATCCGGGTACAAGGTGGTTAATTCCTTCATCGTATCAATCGTATATGATTTCCCGGATCGTTTAATTTCGATTGTACTTATTTTAAAATACGGGTTCGTTTCGATTGCCAGTTCAATCATTTTAATGCGGTCATGTACTTCCGTCTTTGCATCATTTTTATGAGGAGGTGTGTAAGTTGGGATAAACCAGATCTCATCCAACTCGAGCGCTAACCGGACTTCTTCGGCAATGATTAAATGGCCTAAGTGCGGCGGGTCGAATGTTCCTCCAAGAATACCAATCCTCATCATGTCACCATCCATCCTTTTTAAGGCAACTCAATTTGTTTATTTTCCACTGATTCCTTATAAAGGATAATATTATTCCCGATGATTTGCACGAGTTCTGCATCCGCCCCTTGAACTAGCTTGTCCGCAACCGTCGCTTTATCTTCGAGACAATTTTGCAGTACACTGACCTTTATTAACTCTCTCTTTTCCAAAACGTCTATAATCTGTTCGATCATATTATCATTTACACCAATTTTTCCAACTTGGAAAATCGGTTTTAAATGATGAGCTTCCGCGCGTAAAAATCTTTTTTGTTTTCCTGTCAACATATTATCTTCCTTCCAATACAGCTAATAGTTCGTATTCCATTTCTTGCACATCTGGGCACATACCTGTCCAGATTTCAAACGCATATTGCGCCTGGTAAAGCAACATCGTATGCCCTAATAATATTCTTGCTCCGAGACGTTCTGCATCTTGCAGAATCTGGGTTTTAAGCGGTTGATAAACGATATCACTCATGATTGTCTCGGGATTCAACCGATTCAATTGGACAATCGGCTTTAAGTCAACACTTTTCATACCAATTGAAGTCGTCTGGATAATCAAGTCATATTCATCTAGATGCCGGCTAGCTTCCTCAATCGTGAAAATTTTTGTCTTAGTATTATCCTTACCCAACTTTGCTATATCTTCCGCTTTTTCCTGTGTACGATTTGCAATATCGATTTGAGCGAAACCAAATTTAGTTAGGGCGTAGTAGATTCCTCGAGCTGCTCCACCTGCACCCAGAATCATTATCTTCCTATTTAAATGCTCGAATAAGTCGGGATAAGCATTTTCAAGTGATCGTACGTAACCAATCCCGTCTGTATTGTAACCCACCCATCTTCCTTTTTCATTTACGACCGTATTAACCGCCTGCATTTCCTTTGCAATATCATCCATGTCATTTAAGTAGGGAATGATTTTCTCTTTATACGGTACGGTAACGTTAAAGCCGTCCAATTGTTTTTCCTTTAACTCCAACACCTTTTCTTTAAAATCATCTTCTGGAGTAATTTCAAATAGACGATATTCCCCTTGTAATTCTGCTTTCTGTAATAATCGCTCATGTATCCATGGTGATAACGAATGCTGAATTGGATACCCGATCAGCCCTAACTTGTACAATGAACCTTCCCCCTATATTAATGAATTTCTAACTCCAGCAGAAACCCCTTTCGGACTGTGAACAACGACGGTCGCTTCTTCCCCACTCACCGTTACCCAACCAAGTCCTGGAAATACGATATCTTTTTTACCTCCTGAAATCTTGAAGGAATGCTCTATGAATGGAGGCAAGAGCTCGATACTTTCTTCTGTCGGCGGTGATAATAATCCACCGAGATGTGATTCATACAATTCATCGGCTTTTTCCAACTTAGTCCGATGAATCTCCAACTCATTTGCGAAATAACAAATAAAAGCAAGTCGTTCACCCTTAACAAAATCCAGTCTTGCCAAACCGCCAAAGAACAGGGTTTGTCCAGAATTTAATTGAAAACCTCGAGACTTAATTTCTTTTCTCGGTGTAACAACTTTTAAGTCTTCTGGGGAAAGATAATGCGCAATCTGCTGTTTATTCACAATACCAGGTGTATCAATCAACGAAGCTGAATCATCTAACGGGATTTGAATAAATCCTAACGTTGTTCCCGGGAAATAAGATGTCGTTATTACATTTTTATGTCCAGTCGACTGTTTAATGAGTGTGTTGATAAATGTTGATTTTCCTACATTCGTCGTTCCGACTACATAAACATCTTGGCCATTTCGTTCATAGTCGATTGCTTCCTTCAGCTCATCAATTCCCGTCCCTTTCACCGAAGATATTAAAAATACATCTTGAACTTTAATACCAGCATCTTTCGCTTCCTTCCTTAACCACTGGATGAGTTTATTTGGATTCGTCGACTTTGGCAATAAATCAAGTTTATTTCCTACTAATATAATCGGATTTTTTCCGGTAATTCTTGGAAGGCTCTCAATGAGACTTCCATGGACGTCAAATATATCAATCATATGAACGATTAATCCTTCCGACTCGCGGATAGAACTAACCATTTTCAAAAAGTCATCATCTGTCATCGGTACATCCTGTGTTTCATTATAATGTTTCAGTCGAAAGCAGCGCTGGCAAAGCACGACTTCTTTCTCTAGTGCAGCAGCAGGAGCATAGCCGATTTTTTCTTTATCTTCTGTTTGAATTTGCGCTCCGCAACCTTCACAATATATTGTTTCCATTTATTCGTCCTCCCAGCTGATTTTTCCTTTGGAGCGGAAATAGTTTAAAATCATTCTTTCAATTCTCCGATTAAACTGTGTAATCTTTGCATCAGACTGCACAATCGGCACAACTAATATCGTATAGAATCCAGCTGAATTTCCTCCAAGTACATCTGTCAAAAGCTGGTCACCAATCACAACGATTTCATCTTTCTCTAGATTCATTTCCTTTGCGACTCTGTTAAAAGCCCTGCGCAGTGGTTTCCTTGCGCTATATACGTATGGAGTCCCTAGCGGATCAGAAAACGCTTTGACCCGGTCCAAATTATTATTGGAAATGATTGTAACTTTAATATCGTGTTCTTTCATTTGTTCAAACCATTTGACTACCTCAGGAGTTGCATCGCGTACATCCCAGGCAACTAATGTATTATCAAGATCTGTAATAATTCCTTTGATCCCCCGTTTTTTCAATTTTTCCGGTTGGATATCAAAGATACTTTTCACATTTTCATTCGGTAAAAACCTATTAAGCACTTCCTACACCTCATTATTCATCTTTCCGTAGTATTATCTTACCCTATAATAGCGTAATTAGGGTGAAAGATAAACTAACTACTGATGTAAACTTCTATTTAATTCTAATTTTTTCCTTCTTGTTCGGTTAATTGTTCTGATGTGTGATATGCTTTTCATAATTAACTTAACCTTCACACCCGAAAACCAAAGAAATGATTCCTTTTATTCAGCGTAAGTGTCTTTGCTCGTTCCTTTAGTTTAGAACTCTAATCGCCGTTCAGTTGCCCGGTGGACGGATGCTTTCCGCGGGCACAGCCGAAGCCTCCTCGGGCTACCGCCCTGCGGGGTCTCCGGACTCGTGCTATTCCCGCAGGAGTCACCGTCCACCGGGCAACTGAACTGGTAGAGAGGGTTAATATTAACAGAAACTATCCCACTATAATGAGAGTTCTAATTCCCAATTCCTTAAATGAAAAATAGTGTTCCAAATTCGGTCATTGATGGGAGCAGTCCAGACACCTCGAGACTCCTGCGGGAGGATAGGCCTAGGTGAGACCCCGCAGCGGGCTTGCCCGCGAGGAGGCTCACCAGCCGCCCGCGGAAAGCGAGAGGTGTCTGGACTGCGGACCCCGGAAAGAGAGTTGCGGACTTACGCTGAATGAAAGGAATTCGTAGTTTTTGCTGATGAAGGTATATATGGTATACCTTTCTGTTTCGGGCTACGAAGGTTGAGTAATAAACAAATACTTATCTATTATCTAATTTAAGGAAGAAAGGGGTATTGACTTGGTATTTACTAAAGTTGTCTATGCTGAGGACACGTATACTTTTGAAGAGAAAATAAACGAGGTTATTTCCAATGAGTCAAAAACTGGGGTTACGCTAAAAGACATTAAATTCAGCTCTGTTTTTCAAGGCGGAGCCCTAGGATCGGATACAATAGCGAATACTGCTATATTAATTTTTGAAAAAGAATGATCACAGTATTTATTTGCTAACCCGACGAAAAATCACGTCGGGTTATTTTTTATAAAAAATCTGAAGTATATTCTATTCAGCCAAGCTTTATACCTGTTTTCCTCCGATTTTTTTAAAAAATCGTTCGACATAAATTGACAATTCAAAAATTGGGGATAACCTTATTCACTAAAAAAATCCCTTTAATACAACATTTTTATCAGTAAACAGCGAATTATGCACAAGTTATCTACATTTACCTGTAGATAACTTGCGTCTTGTCCTCGTTTTGGAAACATGGTAAATTATTAATTGAACATTCTCATGACGATAATTTTGGGGGATTATAATATGGAAAATTTATCCGATGAACTGCTTGTAGAATCATATATAAAAGCACGTAAGTTAAATCTTAGTCAAGATTTTCTGTCACTGATCAAGAAGGAAATTGATAAGAGAAGTCTTAACAACAAGATAAAACAGTACCGTTAATAGAAAAAAATCAGCTAACTCACCCCTGTTTTTGTCGATTTTTTCCTAAATCAAGAAAACTTTAATGGACATACACTATTTACCCCCACAAATCATACAGTTTACTATAGGCTGTAGCCTAATTGGAAGTGAAGACTTTATTGTGGGGGTGTTTGTCCTTGTCTGGAATTTTATCTGTTCTTGCTGTCATCATGAAGGAAGCAATGTTTTTCGTTTCCTATATAAAGAATCACGCCTTTCCGCAACCGCTATCTTCCAAGGAGGAGGCAAAATATATAAAAGCAATGCTTGAAGGGGATGGTGAAGCAAGGAACAAATTAATCGAACATAATTTGCGTTTAGTAGCTCATATTGTTAAAAAGTTCGATAATACCGGCGAAGACACGGAAGATTTGATCTCAATTGGAACGATCGGTCTCATTAAAGGAGTAGAAAGCTTTTCAGTAGATAAGGGAACAAAATTAGCCACGTATGCCGCACGTTGTATTGAAAATGAAATTCTTATGTCTGTAGGGCAGTGCGAGGTAAAAAATTAGAAGGTGTGGATGTTGACGGTATCTGCATCAATCACCTCAACTTCTTGAATAATCATCTTTAGAACTTTTTGTTTTCGATTTACATCTAAGTTAGATCCCTTTACTTCGAGATAGTACTTAATTGCTTCTTCCAAAGCGTAGGTACTTTTTTTATTTCCTTCATTTTCAATTTGTTGCTGCAGGTTATCCAGCTTCTTCTGTAGATCATTCTCTTTTATCCTGGATTCCTTCATTTTTTCCTTTATCTCTTCTAGATCAATATCGTCATCATCTTCTGAAATAGTTATTAAAGTTAGAAGACGCTCCCGACCGTTTTTAATTTTCTTTATTTGTGATTTTAGATGTTCTATTTCTTCATATATATAGTGCTTCTTTTTCTCAACAGTTTCTATCTTGATTTTATCCGGATTATCTAGCAAATCAATTATTTCCGACCAGACGAAACCGTTAAGCTTATTTTCGCTCATCATCCGGCCACATCCTTTGTTTTTAGCACCGGCATAATTCTTTCTACATTCATACACATAAAAATCTTTCCCGTGTGATTTTAGCTTTCTCCCATTCATTGTTTCACCACATCGACCGCACCTAACTAAACCTGAAAGTAAATAATTATGTTTTCTAGTTGATTTATATCTACGGCTGGATTCTTGTATTAAAGCTTGAGCAAAATCAAATTGTTCTTCACTAATAATTGGAGGAATCTTAGTTAGTAACCATTCCTCCCTCGGGCGAAGCTTCCCATGCTCTATTTCCTCACCGGCTTGTTTTCTAACATAGTCACCTTCAGTATCGTATTTATTCTGATAGTGATTACCCATATATGATTCATTTGTCAGAATTTGTCTAACCACATTCCTATGCCATACCTTTTTACCTTTTTTTGTGGGGATACCTAATTCGGTCAAATGGTGAGCTATTCCATTTATACCTTTAAAAGAAGTGTCTGGATCGGTATAGTAGTCAAAAATCATCCTTACAATTTTGGCTTCTTTTTCATTAATAATGTAAGTTTCATTTTCTTTATCGTATGTATAACCATACATATTGCCGTTTTTAACAACTTTCCCCCTTTTTGCTTTGCGGTATCGCCCAGTCATTGTGTTGTGTTTAATTTTAGCCTTATCAAACTCTGAAAAAGCTCCACGAACTTGGAAGTATAGATTTCCTTCCGGATCGTTCTTGTAATCACTTTTTACGAATAATAGTTTGACCTCGTGTTTATCTAGTTTTTCGGTAATTATTAATTGATTTAGTAGTTTTCTAGAAAGACGGTCCGGGTCATAACATATAACCTTTTCAATGACCCCTTTCTCAACATCTTCTAATAGCTTCGTTAAATTAGGGCGATTAAGTATCTCTCCAGTGTAACCATCATCGATATAAGTCAATACATCATTCGTTTCTGCAAGTCGTACACAATCTTCAATCTGGCCTTCGATGCTGTACCCTTTTAGCTGTTCTTCCGTTGATACTCTTGCATAAATTGCTATCATCTTTTATTTTCTCCCTTCTGTATTCATTGTAGAGGTACTGATAACAATCACTGATGACTTTTTCAAAGTGCTTCCCCTTAATCACTTTTATCTGCAAAACACATCACCCCTTATTGGATGATATGCTGATGCAGCTTGTACGAATGTATGTTTATTATATACGGTAGTACATGATAAATCCACCTCAACAGGAACTTTTGTTCTCTTTTTGTTGCTTTTTCAATCTGTTCACCTTATAATAAGAACAAACGTTCCAAGGAGTGAAGAAAAATGAAATTAATAAATGTTACTTTGATGCAAGAACAGACAGTGAATGTTGTCAAAGCAGCATCGCCATGGAAAGACTCGGCAGTGAATATTTATGAATATCAAGACACCCGTTTTATTCATGAAGTTAGTGGGGATAATCAAGTATTAAGTATTTCAAAATTAAATACGCCCATTACAGAAAATGATTGGATTCTTGGTGTTAAAAAAATAATGAAGTTGAATCTTGTGGATGTAATGATAACTGTTAGACCAAGTGGAGTTGTCTTTATTAAGGAAAAAGACGATTCACTCCCGAAGATAGCGAACTGTACTTATTGAGGGAAGTCGAAAAATGAAAGATCTGGTACTTCGATTTATAACCTTGCCAATGGCAGTGCAAGTTTTTAAACAAGATAAAGAACAACTTCAAAAGTCGAAGGTGCATATAATATATTTCAATCTGATTGACAGCATTTTAGAAAAGATGCAGGAAGATTTTAATAAGTTGAAAGTCGAAATGTATTCCAAACATCATTTAGATGTACGATATTTGGGTAAAGAAAACGGAATGGTAAAGTATACTATTAATAAGGAAGAGATTGGATTTTCACCAAATGAGTTACGCGATAATACTGAGGAATTAATGAAGGAATATCTCATCAATGTGGAAATTAAAAGCAAGGAACTTATCTGGGGAAATTAAAGGTATGAGGTAGTAAACGAATTTAATAAATATATTTAATAACACCCCCTCTTTATCAGTTATTTCGATTGTATGGTTAGGAGGGGATTTTATTATGGCTAAAAAAATAACTGGACATTTAGTAAATCATTTTGAATGGAGAGAGTGGGCTGACTATGAAAATTATGTGTTTGAGGATGAAAAAATAAGAAGTGCTTATAATGGTTACCGGGATACGCCTAGTAAAGAGGAGTGCGACAAATTATGTGCAGCCCTATCAGGAGAGGTTAATGTGTATAAAATGATTTGAAAGAAAAACAGCCTCTCAACCGGAAATTAGTTGAGAGGCTGTTTTTCTTTAGTAGGGTCGGTTACAACAATGACAGAATTCTCTTTTATGCCTTCTGTTGTGATTGTGTTTGTAACAGTGACACTCCTCATGTCTTCTCTTACAGGAATGACAATGATCATGCTTCTCTCTAGAACAATGTTCATGCCTCTTTTCAAAACAATCATCATGCTTCCTTCTATGGTCGGAATAACACATAACTTATCCCTCCTCTCACATTTAACATATGCGTTTTGAAAAGAGAAGGGTGGACAAAGTTAATAGTAAGAAACACAATTTAGTTGTTACTGTATTTCGCAGAACATTGCAATTAATAGTTCATAATTTTGAAAAGAGAAAATGAAAAAACAGCCCGGGGTTTCCAGTCCCGGGCTTAGTGTGTTGCACATATTTTTACACATTACACATTAAATTATAACCTATTTTACTCTCAAACGCTGCCCCGGCTGAATAACATCACTAGTCAAGCCATTAAGGCTCTTGATAGCATTTACAGTAGTATTATACTGTTGAGCGATTCCCCAGAGGGTCTCACCTTTTTTAACAGTATGATAAACAGCCCCGCCACCACTGACAATTAACACTTGTCCAGGATAAATATCATCAGATGTCAACCCATTTAAATCTTTCAACTGCTGTACAGTCATGTTGTGGGCTTGAGCAATACTCCAAAGAGTATCCCCTTTTTTAACCGTGTACGTATTACCTCCACCGCCGGACTTTCTTTTCAATCCTAAGGCTT
>NZ_BMOS01000007.1:39943-90366 GCF_014647195.1 Oceanobacillus indicireducens
AGCAATACCATTTGCATGTCCTAGCGCAATACGATTCAGGTATGCATCTGATTTTAGCTTAGCTGCATCACCAGCATTATCAATAAAGCCGTTCTCTGTTAAAATCGCCGGCATGTTTGATTCGCGCAGGACATGGAAATTCGCACGTTTCTTCCCGCGATTTGTAAAATCGACTTGTTTCATGATTTCTGCATGCAACTTGTCACGGTACGCTACAGTGTTATTGGACACACTACCGTTATAAATATAGTCTTCATATCCAGTTCCACCACCAGCATTGATATGAATAGACACAAATAGTTTTGCTCCCCAGCTATTTGCATCATTTGTACGTTGTGCTAAGCTAATTGTCTTATCGGTTGTCCGACTCATACGAATACTATGCCCTTCGTAGTCTCGATTTAAAATATCACGGACTTTTAGAGCGATTTTTAATGTAACGTCTTTCTCTCGTAGTTCATTCCCCTGTGCTCCTGGATCTGTACCACCGTGTCCTGGATCTAAATAAATCTTTACCATAATAAATCTCCTCCTAATATTTTTTATTAAAAAAGTGGCTTGCCCGATTGGACTAGCCACTTGATTAATCTGTTATTTTATAAAGTGTGTTGTTGAAAAACAAAAAAACCTCATTAGGTGTTTACTTCTCTTTTTTATCAAAAACATTTTTAAAGAACTCAATAAAAGGATCCATGCTCTTGTCATCCTCGGCCAGTTTAAAATGATTTAATACCGAATTAATCTCACTCAATAAATACCCTAAATAAAGTACATACAGCGCACTAATTCCCAGTGGCTCTGGCATCAATAAGGCAACCGGGATTGAATAAACAAGTAAAATAAATAAAAGCAACTTTCGGGCTATCCCAAAAATTGCTTTAGAACTTGAAAAATCTACTCTTGGATTAAGCTTTGCATTGATCCATCCTACTGTAAAGTCAATGATATTAGCCCCCATAATTAAAGCTAAAATATAAATTAATTTTGTGTTATCTGATTCCAAGAAACGCTGCAACCATTCTATCATTTGCATCTAGACTCACCTTTCCTTGTAAATTATTCTTTCTCGTATTTCCCCATGAAAAAAAGCACCCCGACTGGGATGCTTTGATTATTAATTTTCTTCCATTGATTTTCGTAATACATGAATTGTGTATCTATTTATTTCTAACAATACATTAATAGACTCTTTGTAACTCATATAATCATCAGCCTCTTCGTCAATTTCCTCTAAATGTTTATCAACTTCTGTTAATTCCTGTTTCAATTTTGGAATATTACCTTCTCTAGAGTCATCTGTTTCAGCAGCCTTAATCTTTTTCGTTAAAAGATCTTTTTTCTCCTCCAGCCTATCACCTAATTCGACAATTTTTGATTCCCAACTTTCTAGCTGATTTTCAATTCTACTATTAATACTTTCAATCAGTTTATCTGCAGTTTTTTCGTCTGTAAACTCAGTTCTTTTTACAGCAACTTCAGAAACCATTCTATATCCAAGTTGTGAAAAAAGGTGTTTGAAAATAAAAATAAATCTTTCCTTTGCTGGAGTATTTTCTTTCATAGGATTAGTATCAATCACAGGAATGTCGTCCGTTTTTTCTTTTTGTAGTGGTATAAAACTTGGCAACATAGAGTCTTTTGGGATAAAGAAGTTTTGGCACATGTTAATTATATCTTGATTGTCGAACGATATACCTGAAATTTGATGTGCAAATTTATTCCTAACCCTTTGTAAATAAGTTATATTATCCAGCTCATTTTTGGATATTAAACCTAAATAGAATGCCATGTTTTTCTTGTTGTCAAAAGTAGATAATGCCTTGTTTCCTTTAAATAAATCTATGTCAATTTTGTCGTTATCAATTAATACAGTTTTTAATAATTCACTTAACATTTCATCAATTACTGAAGCACAAATTAAAGCGATACCTCGATCACTTGCATTTTCTATTTCTTTTTCTACCTCCATTTGATATTCTGCTAGCTTATTGTTTTCAAAAAGACTTTGTAAAATATCTTTTGACACAATTATCCCCTCCTATCTACCTATTCGACAAGAGGGGACAAAACCCTCCTTTTTACCCATTGTTTTTATTCAGTTAAGTCAGCTTTTTGTTCTGAATATGAACTATTTAACTCCCAGTCTTTTTTTAAGACCATTCAATTTTCCATTAAGTTTTCTGTTTAGTCTCATTGTGAACGACGGAGTCGGCACTCTTCTTCCTAAACCTTCATCCCTAGTGTACTTACAGGGATTGCACATGCCGCAAGGTTTACCTTTGTAAGGACTGTGACAAAACCAAGTTTCTTCCATAATATGGCTGAAACCTTTATCTTTTGCCTGTGCTTCCATGTCTAGCTTTGTCATGTTTAATAATGGATAATTATAATATGAAAAAATATTCAACTCCTGTTGACTTGGATCGTCAATAAGCTCATAGTAATGATCGTTACCTTTTTCTACTAATCTAACATCTTTTTTTATAAATCCTTCCACGGTATCATCTAGATGTACGCATAATTCTAAGTTACTAACACTATTATGCTCGCAGTATCTAGCCAACCAATCGTATTGTCCTCCCAAGTGTGACTGATTGGCCAAGGTTTTAAACGCCGTTGTTATTTCTTCATTTTGCGGAATGCCCGACTTATTAATCATTTCTGATTTCATTATTCTTCCAGCAGCTTCCTTACTGATATCAGCTATCAATCCCCTGATATTTTCCATGGTTTCTATTTCCATATCCGTTGATTTTCTTCCGCTATCAAAGACATAGTAAGGCAAAACTGTCTCTTTTTTATTTAATACTAAGTCCAAAACCCTAAAAGTAGAATCCCATCCACCTGTCCACAATACCTTTTTAATTTTAAACACCACTTTTCCATATATTACTTTTATGATACGGTAATTAGGTGTATTTTTCAAACTAATTGTTACTTTTAATCTATTTATATCGACCTAAATCAGGTATAATACCTTGAAATTAAATTAGCCAAGTAATTTGCAAATAATTCTACCCCACCTTCCACAAGAGGTCTTGCGTATCTCGCAATGCCTGATTCGGGTAGATTGTATCTCATTTCAATTAGACCGGAGTTCTTGATCCCGTAAGTGCGATAAGCTTCTCTCGAAGCGTTAGGCCGATCATAAAAAGATGGGTTGTTGTAACCCAATGACTCATTTTCTCCATAATCCGGAAACAGTCTATCTTTCCAACTACTAGACATCCTTCTAATTAACGATGCATACATATTGTTTAAATCCTTATTATGCGAGTAATGATAAGAAACTTGATTCTGTCCAGCCGAATAGCCGAATGCATGGTAATCAATATAAACATGCGCGTCTTTGTTTTCTTCAAACCACCTACCGATAGCTTGCGTTTCGTACTCAGAATAAGCTGAAGTTCCTGTACCTGTATTTTCCCAATTATCGCTGAAATTTGTATTTATATTAACTCCTCTTGCGTTTTCGTAAGTGTTGGCATTATACCCACCAGGATTAACGACAGGAATAATTTTGAACTGCACATTCGCCTGAATGCTTGCTAAAAAATCATTATTTTTTCGATGGTCGAGCATTTGTTTCATAAAGTTATAAAGTGACCAAACTGTATTTTTTTCCGTTCCGTGAACGCCGGTGGTGACAAGAACTGTGATAAATTCGGTTTCCCCAACGTCTTCATGTCTTTCTGTCATATTAGAGTTTCTCGGAACACCAATTGTATATTCATACAATGGCAATGACGCATCTTCTGTACCATCACTTGCGGTAGCATATCCCCAGCGCTTCTTATTTGTAACAATATCAGGGTAATCATCCATTAAATCATTGTACCAACCATATACATCATCAGTAACCGTATTAATTAATGGATTATCAGATGCGCCGGAAACGTCTTTCGTCTCATCGCTTATATATAATGTGTTAAAATCACCTGATAACTTAATCGGAAGAGATGTTTTGAAGTCTGTAATATCTATTAAACTACTCGGAATCAATGGGGATGTCCGGGAGTCATCCGAGTATCCCCCGGTTGTTATTGCCATGTCAGGCTCTGCGGATTGTCCCGAAACTTGAATGTAAGCAAAAGTCTCCCCGTTATTCGCTGTGAATGAATATTCTTTTAAATTGTCATCATCAATTATATATCGAACCGGGAATTCATTTTCCCGTATACGTTTATAGGTGGCCAGTCTAAATCTCTGCGTTTGTTCAAACACCCGAATGTAATATGTTTCACCCTCGGTTATTGGAAAAGCGTAACCTCTAGCTGTGGGTGAGTTTGGGTTAACTGTTCTTAGATGACCGTTGGGGTTAAAAATAGAAAAATAATCGAATCTACCATTAAAAATGTTTTTTCTTGTAGTGAATCCCAAGGTCTCTATTGAAACTTTTAAGTCATATTCTCTAATGCTTAAACTCGGCGTTTCAGAATCTCCAGATACTTGGATAACTAGATAGTTAGCATTTTCAGCAGGAGTTAGCATATATTGATTTTCTTTATCATTAATAAATGCATGGAGTGGGGCGGTATCGTTCACTGGATAGTGCCTAAAAGTAGCTATCCTAAACCTATTACTTTCACCTTTTCTTATATCATACTGTTTGTTAGGCTCAATTTTAACAATTATCGAAATTGCACCGCGGCCGCCATTTGTGTCTGTGCCCTCTTTAAATTTATAATCTGTGGCTGATATGAAGTAGTCTATTACCCAATCTCCATTAAATAGTTCTTTCCCATCAGAAAAATTTAAATGCTGATAACCCACCAATCTATCAACCAATTTATCTGATGTTACACTTCTTTTTTTTAACTCAATTCCCTGGTATTCTCCGGCATCCTTCCAAGCATCATTAATCCAGACATAAATGTGCGCTGGATCAGTCTCGAGTACAAGAGCAACAGCAGAAGCTCCGTTAGGATAATCTGCTTCTAATTCTGCCAGGGTGTTTTTTATTATACCGGGTCCACCATCAACTACCGCCGCTATTGCACTTTCAAATTCAGTGTTAGTCACTCTTTGTGCCAAATCCTGATCAATTAAATTCAGACGTCCCCCTAAAGATTGTTCTTTTCCACGAGCATTTCCAACCTCATTTTTTAAATTACCGAGGTCCGGAGCATAACGCCGTTCTAAATCGTTTAACTTACGCTCTATCTCCGTATTTAACTCACCTTCATCAAACTTTCCATCCAAAATATTTTGCGCTACTTGTCGGGACCATTCGGCCACTTCTGCAGTCGCTTCCATAGATGTGGCAAGAGCTTCTCTTACATCTCTCCCATAAATTTCTGTTCTTACTTTATGTGCTAGCTCTTCAATTCTTTCTGGTATTGCCATCATCCATCTCTCCTTTGTGTCTTCTCTTTGATTTCTTGTGCTTTCCGGCTCAACAATACCGCCAACTCCCTCAACCTCTCAGCTGCTGTTTTCTCCATTAAAAAAAGACCTCCTAACTATTTTTAAGGTCCTCTACATCTTGGTACAATTTATTTAAATCGATTGCTTGCGATACTGTAATTAAATCCAATTTCGTTTTTAAGGCATCAAGTATAATTTTATCTGCAGCTGCCATCAACCCATCTTGGATAGGTGTTGCCGGGCCATAGATAGGTATTCCATCTAAGGCATCATTTAAGTTGTTGATTGCTTCTTCCAAAGCTCCGATTGCTTCCGGCAGACCTTCTAAGTCTGCATCCTCAATTGCCTGCTGTAATTCTTTTAAATTTGAATCAACATTAACCACTTCATTTTTGATTGTGGCTATCGCCTTATTTTGGCTTTCAACTCTATTTTGCAGCTCTGCAACATGACGAGCTGACTTATTCGCATCTGCTTGATATTCGTCTAGATTTTTAAACTTGTCACCTATTTTCATGGAAGCATCTTCTGGACCATTAATATCAGTTGTTTTGCCGATGATTCGTAAAGATTCATCAATACCCATAATCGGATTAATAACGGGATGACTGTTTCCTACATCAAAATTATCAATGTCTAAACCGATTAAAAATAAATCTAATGCAGATATTTCATATTGAGTATGTGCTACTTTTTGATTCTCTAACCAGTTCTGCCCCGTGGATAATAGTCTGTTAGGTAAGGTAATATCATCCCAAGTGACAGATCCACCTTGTATGCCGAATTCCGCGATTAAGTCTGGCCTGTCGATATATGGGATTCCATTGTTAACAGATTCAATGGTTAGACGTGCTTCTGATGCATCCGTTGCTTCTTCATCTTCTGATTCGATTCGCTCACCTAAGGGAGTGAGCCGAGTAATGATTTCTGTTGGATCCACAGACCGGCTGATACTTCTTAGGTTTTTGGCTATTTTAATTTGAGTTTGTTTGTCCTCACCAACGCGCTCAAGAACATCTAAATAACGGATTCCGTTTTCTTTTCGGATTCGTAATTCTCCACCAACACGATCAAGTATTTTATCATCGATCTCTTCAAATGTTGATGATTCTGCGGATGTATAAATATAAAGATTATCAGTTGATGTGGTGACTTCCACGACGCCGGGATAGAATTTTTTGTAATCCTCAACCTGGCTGTTATGGTAGGTTAGCAACTCAATAACAAGTTCTTCTGGTGTACCCCTAAATTCACGGTGTTTTTGTGGTGAGTCATGTAAATAACCTAATTCTCCTTCACATTCGTAGCTATAAGAGTGTAGGCCATCATCCGCCATATCACTATTAGTATTGAGTATACGACCTTCAAATTCATATTTACCTGTCTTTGTATTCAATACGTTAATAAGCGTCTTAAATGGCTTTAATTTGCCATATGCAGGGTTGTTTAGAAAGAACGACATATTAAATGAGTCAATCTTGTTAATTTCTTTCTTAATTATCCCTGTTTCGAGTTTTAAATCATCGGTATGTGGACTATGAATAACTGTTTCCACACCATCATTAATAATCGTAACTTTATACACTAGATCAACTCCTTATAGAAAAGGAATTTGATTGTACCATTGCCTGTTATGGATAGATTATTTTCACCAGATTGTAGTTTAAAGTCACTGCTTTTATTTTTGCCACT
Organism: Oceanobacillus indicireducens; assembly: GCF_014647195.1. Taxonomy (GTDB): domain Bacteria; phylum Bacillota; class Bacilli; order Bacillales; family Amphibacillaceae; genus Oceanobacillus; species Oceanobacillus indicireducens. The sequence goes on from NZ_BMOS01000007.1 coordinate 47,003, forward strand.
TGATACATTATAAGTAACTCCATCTTTTACAATCTGCATAGCTGAACTAGCTTGAATCTCTGGTGCTAAACTTGGTGTTCCAACATTATATAAAATTACATCTAGTGATCCGTTAACTTCAAATTCAGTTATTTGCGCAACGTCTAACTCGAAATTAAAATCATCCCATATATCGTGACCTTCTTCGAGTTCTGAAATCATAAAAGGATAGGCTGTAAATTCAACAGTTAACGTGCCATGATTCCGCAGTTCATCAAATTTCAATCCATCCTCTACTTCAGCTAAATAATAGTAGCCAGGCAATGAATCATCGTATAGTTTTTGTTTTCTACCGCTATTCATTAACCAATTTGTTATTTTTGTTTCCAAAATATTAACTTCTTCTGTATTAATATTTCTGTTTCCATCTAATATATTTAAAGTAAACGTAAGTTGTCTCGGTGTGTAAGTTTGTTCACCATAAATCTCACTAAAATCATATTCGAGATTAGAAAAGGGGACTTTTACTTTGATTTTTTCCTTTTCGGGATAACCGATGTTCTTTTCTGCAATAGTTACTCCAAAATCTCGATAAGAGTGTTTGCCATTGAACGTTATACCGTACATCAAGCAAGCCCCCTTTCTATCCTTCTAATACGATTTCCGCCTTCTTGACTTGTGTAATCGCCCATGATTTGCGCGAATGTTTTACCGTCGACTTGTAGAATAATTGGCTGGTTATTTTGATTGTTTTGTGATGAATAATCATCATGGTTATTGTTGTTTTGAGGGTTACTAAATGTAGCCTTTTTAGTTACATCAAAAGCTAAAATATCTTCCATTGCTCTCGCTACTTCTCCCTCACCTTTTTCAATTCCCGCACCAATCGTTTCGCCCCATTTTACATCCATTATGTCCATTAAGGGACCTGTCTTAGGCGGTGAAAACGGCAAGAAATCTCTAACCTTCTGAGTAACGTTTCCAATTGCATCAGTAACTTTCCCAACCGCACCTTTAATCCCGTCCGCAATGCTTGTTACGATTTTCTTTCCTGCATCTTTAAATCTACCAAAAAAGTTTTTTACGGCATTAAAGGCATTTCTCATTCCATTTGTTACAGCACTTCTTACTCCATTAAACGCACTCGATACTATTCCTCTAAGTGAATTAAAAATATTGGAGATAGTGCTTCTTATTCCATTCACTACATTAGAAATCGTGTTCCTTATTCCATTCCAAATATTTGAAATGACACCACGAATAGCATTCATTACACTTGATATGATGTTTCTAATGAAATTAAAACCCGTACTAACAACGTTTCTCGCTGTATTTACTCCACCTGTAAATAATGACTTAACGGTATTCCAAATATTAGTTACTATCCCTCGTAAGCCAGTAAATAAAGTATTTCCTAACTTCAATATTTTCCCGACAAACCATAGTTGCACGAGATTCCAAACTAACTGTACAGCACCGCTCACAATCTGTTTAACGGAATCCCATAGAGCACTCCAATTTCCCGTGAATAGCGCACTAAAGAATTGAATAATTCCCGTGATAACGTCAATCGCACCTTGAATTGCTCCCTTGATAGCTTCCCAGGTCGATATGATTAAGGCTTGGATAACCGGCCACAAAGCTTGCATAATTGCCCAAACAACATCCATAACGGTGGTGATTACTGTCATTATGCCATTCCATACGTTTTGGGCAGCTTCTAATATCATCTCGCTGTTTTCGTTCCACCACTCAATTAAGCTACCCCATATCTCCATCACGAAATCAGATATAGTTTGTATCACTGTCGTCATCGTCTCTTTTATTGTCTCCCACACAGTGAGCACTAAATCTCTAAAACTTTCATTGGATTGATAAAGGGCAGTAAACAATGCTATTAACCCAGCTATTACACCTATTACGATCAATACTGGTGCTGATATACCGCCTATCGCACTAGTTAAAATACCGACTGCAATTTTTAATTTTCCAAACCAACTGTGCACCGATATGACAGTTGTAATTAATTTACTTACAATCATTAAAACTGGGCCGATTGCAACAGCTATACCTGCCATTGTCATAATTAATTTTTGCGTATTTCCATCTAAGTTAGTCCACCACTGAATAGCACTTTTAACACTTTCAACCATCGTTGAAAAAGCTTGGCCAATCACTTGACCCGTTTCTTCCGCCCATGCTTTTAAATCGTCTGAACGTAGATAATCTAAAAATTCAGCTATAGATTCTTTAGACTGTTCGAACACTCCGCCTAGGATAGTCTCTCCAATGATGCCGACGTTAGCTAATGTGTTTTGTACCATACCAGACCAACTGTCTGCATAAGCATCCGCCATGCCTCCAGCAAAATCTTCCATAACATCAAGAAAATCATCTGTAGTGATTTCTCCATTCCTTAGCATTTCATACATAGCTTCAGAGCCAACACCCATATGACTTTGTACTGCAGCGCTAAAACCAGGCATACGTTGCGCAATCATATCGAATTCAGTTCTTGTTAATTTCCCCTGGTCAACGACACGACCGAATATTTGCTCCATTTCAGTAAATGTCCCAGTTCCACCAACTACAGCGGAGTCTAAAAGCTGTATATATCTTGTTAACTCATCGCCTTCTTTGACTCCCGCCGCCATGGCGGTAGCTGCTGCAGATGTAGCTTCAGCCATTGTCAACATTCCACCAGAGATCGCATCTCTTAACCCGTCACTGATTCGGCTAACGTCTTCCGCGCTATAACCTAAACCTTTTAACTGTGCTTGTGCAGCATCAACCGCGACTAATCGTTTCCAACCCAGCGCTGCAACAATACCACTCACAGCCGTGGCAGCGCCCATCGCAGGAACTGTTATAGCTTTAGTTAACGTTTTACCTGCTTTCCCCATGGAATTAGCAATTGAGGTTGCAATTCTGCTTCCTGCACTTTTACCTGCTGCTGTCGCTTCGGGGTTTATTGTTTTTTGGATAGAACCACTGATACCTTTGGCTGATGGCATGATTTGAACATATGCTTGTCCTAATGTTGTCATTTATTCACCCCCAACCATTAGTTGGTTTCTCGTTTTCACAAAGTCCTCGCCAGAATCAAACACGACTACGTCTTTTTTGCTTTCTTCTTTACTATTGGTCAACAAATTAATTAATGAAGTTGGTCTGTTCTTTCCTTTTTGGCCATCTTCCGTTTGGAACCAAACAAGCATGCTAAGCTTGTCGGATATTCCGGCCAACAATAAAGTATCCATCGGCACTAACTGACCACTAAGCTTCATTTTTATTCTGGAATCATCTCTTAAACCGCAAGCAAAAACAGCTACCCTTGTAGTAGGTAGCTGTCGGTAATCGTATATTTGATAGGTTTCTGCAAGGTCGCAAATCAATGCTTCCTCGTCGGTTTTTATCATTCTGGCAAGGATTAGGAGTTTTTTCTTTCTTTTTGACTTTCAAATATCTCCATAATTTCCTCAGATATTTTATCAGTAGGGACCGTGCCGCTTTCAATTCTTATATGTTCCTTCAATTTATTTGCTTGTTCTTTGCCAAGCAATAAATTTATTGCTTTTGCTAAAAGAAGAGGGTTTTCTTCCATTTCACCCAAGATCTCAACCAACTCATAGTTATTTAGGTTTTCTTCTGGTATTTTATATTCAAACCCTGAATTTGTTTTTCCTTTAATCATCCTTCAACCTCTCCCCCGCCATTTGATGATGTTTTTTGAATATATTCATAGTGGGTATTACCTTCTGAATCTGGGATTGCTTGAATGGTAGTTTCATATCCAATTGCTTCTGCATCCGCATAGCTGATTTCTCCGATTTCAGATACTTTACCACTAGGAATAACGATTCGTTTTAGAATGCTACCTTTTAGAATCATATCGACAACCAAGCAGTGTTCCTCTAATTCTTTAGAGTTTGCTTTGATTGTGATTCCGGTATCTAATGTACCTGTTACGTTATCTTGGCCATAAACTTCTTTTAATACATCCACATTAGTTGCTTCAATCAGTGTGTAAGTAAATGTATCTTCTTTGCTAGTTTGTACACTTGCAACAATGTCTCCTCCCCAAGCTGGTATGTTTTCAGACTCTGGAGAGTTTTCATTAGTCATTCCGTCTTCCGATATATAGCCTAAACTCTTAAATGCTGGATCTAATTCTGTTAATGCATCCGTTGGTAATTTTGTACCTAATACCGCGGAATAAACAGCGCCGCCCACTTTTGGCTTTGCTGTTGAAACGTTTGCTGCATTACTCATATTTTCTACCTCCTAATAATATCTAATATCGTATACCGCTTGATAGCGGTATTCTTTTGTTGTTGTATCTGTAAAGTTGTAATCGCTGTTGAGGGTAAGGCCTCTTATTTCATCTAATTCAATTAAGCTTTCTACAGCAGTTTTTACTCTTTCATTTAATGCTGCAGCTTCATATAAAGAATCTCCATAAGATTGGAATGCGAATGTGGCACTTGGTAAATGATTACTTTTCCCGCTAGATGTTTTTTCAAAAACCACATAGGATTCTGTTTGGGCACTCGGTTTTTCAAGGTGGACAGATTCTGCTAATTTACTTTTTAAATGATTTAAAATGATTAATTCAATCATCTACTTCACCGACTTCAAAAGTGTATTGTTTTTTAGGTTATCGGTTTTTGCTTGTGGAGTATCTGCCCACACTCTAGCGTTGGCCCTGTTCTTCCCCACATAAATATCTTGCTCATATCCTGCCCCACTTCTGTTTCTAATCCCCGTCGCATAACCCTTCAATACTTTTTGCATATTCCCCGATTTCATTAAATCAGCTACACCTTTACGGTCCAGTTCAAATTTTGTTTTACTCATAACGCTCCACCATCACTTTCTTGTTCCAGTCGAGAGGAATGAGGTGATCTATGCCTTCAGTCGGAATACCAAACGTGCGCCATCGTTTACCAAAGAAAAATACCTCAGCATCTTCCCAATTGTTTGTGTCGTTTTTAGGAATTGCCAAGGTATAGACTGCTTTTTTACCAGTGATATTTAATTGGTTGACAATATCATCAGTTGATGTCGGATTTACCAGAACATTATCGACTTCAATTTCTACGTCTTCAAAAATCGGCTGATCAAACGGATCTCTGCCTACTTCCTTTTTATTAATTAGAGTGACCGTAATACCCTTAATCAGTGCCATAGAAATCAATCACCCCATAACGTTGTTTGCGTAACCCTAGAGCCTTTAACTCATCACGTTTGATAAATATTCCACCACCTGGTGTTAAAAAAGTTCCAGATACGGTATAACCTAAAGCTGATTCAGAGTATTGAGTCATCGGTTCTTGAGTAGTGGATGTCATTAGTGTTCTTGCAACAATATCAACTGTTACAGATTTAACGACATCTTTATAAACTACGCTTTCTTCAATCATCTGGTCAATGTCTTTTCCGACTTTTTCAGCTTCAAATCTTAACCGATTTGAAACATCTGGAAGTAACGCTTCAGCACGAGTCTGTTCTTCTGGTGACATCGGTCTCCACAAATTGATTAAATCTTCTACAGTTGCAAAACCTGTCATAGTAACACCGCCTATTCAAATGCTTTAGCAATTGCGGCAATTCGCGTATCCTTATTCTTCTTATCTTCGGTGGAAAGTTTAATACCTTGTTCTTCTGCGAATTTATCTAATTGTTTATTAGTCATTTCTTCTAAGTTGATTTCTTCTTCGACATATTCTTCTGTTTTTGAAACTTCTTCAACAGCTTCCCCTTTTACACCCGTTACCTCCACCCAGTTTTTGCCTACAATTTTACAGGAGCTATCAACGATAGCCCCAGTTTTAATGTTTTTATACCTCATCTATTACCCCTCCACTACTGCATCATCTTCAATAATACGAGCAAATGCTTCCGGATCTAAGATTCCCCATCCTAAAAATGCTTCGGAACGTAAATATACTTGGTTATATCCTTGTAAGTCGTTCCCGCTGTTATCTGGATCACCGTATTCAATAACTTTCAATGGAATTTGTTTTGCATAACCCCACTTAAAGCTACCTGCAAAATCACCAATGTAAACACGTGAGTTTTTGTCTGTCATTTCTGATACCGTGCGATTTACTTCAACCGGTAAACCATTTATTGAACTTGGAGCATTACCCCAAGCTAAATCTGGAAACATTGGATTACCTTGTCGATCCTTTTGTTTTGCCAATGCTGAACGGAATTCTGTGGAAATTGCCATTCCTGTAACATCGGCACCCGACCCATGTACAACCGCAATAGCCGATTCGACATTTTCATTTGGATCGTCAAGACCATTTTCAGCTTGAATTTCTTGGTCTACCAAATCATCAAAGTTGTTATTTCCAATAACTGAAGATGCTTCTCCTGTTCGAGGATTGACTCCGTGGAACACCATTAAATCTAATCCTCGGGCCACTTTACGAGCGAATCCATCATTGAATGCTTTTAAGATTCCGATTCGTTCTTCTTTATCAACAATCATAAACTCGTCGGAAACACGAGCACCATATTCAATCTTGATTGGAACAATTGTACGTGGTGCTAATGAAACACCACCATGTGATTTCTTTCCGCTTTCTGCAACAACATCAATTTCACTGTCCATTGTAAATGTAAATTCCTTTTGGCCGTTAAATGGGATAGGCTTCTGATTAGATAATCTTGCTATTGACGATTCACCTTGTACTTTATTTACTAAATCTGTGACTAATACCGGATCAAATAATGTTCCTTTGTTTAAAACCATATTTTATACTCTCCTTTTAACTTAGATTTTCTATAATATTTGCATAAGCTTGTTCTTTTTCGTCAAGTTGTTGCGGTTCTGTCGGTTTCAACGGCAATGGTTGTTTTTTATTCACAAAACCAGCAATTTTCTCAGCATCCGCTTTAATTTCTTCTTCTGTTTCACCGCTAAGTCTTCCTGCTAAATCAAGTGGAATACCAGCCTGTATTGCGATAGATGTTTTCAAATCTTTTAACTTGTATGTTTCGACTTCTTTCTTTAAATCATCAATACTACTTAATTCTTCTTTTTGGGTATTTAAAGTGTTTTGTAGATCTGATAATTGTTGTTCTAGTGTAGCATTGGTATTTTTCAATTCTTCATAGTCTTCTGCCGGCTTGGCTGCTTGAATTGCTTTACCGTGCTCTTTCATAGTTGCTTCAATTTGTTCATCATTAAGACCTAATTCTTTTAAAAACTCTCTATTCATTTTTTCATTTCTCCCTTACGTTATTTTTACGAGGTTACGACCTCGATAGGATGTACATTTACGTTGTACGAACGAATAATTGCATAATAAATAGCCCTGTTTAACGTCTTTTGACTTACTTACTTTTCCATTTCATTTTTCCGCATTTAGTGCATTTATATCTGAACATAACATTCGGACCATCACCCATACGACCTAAACCATCTTTGTTCCCGGTATATTTGTAGCTATGAAATAATGGCATACACTTCATTTTTTATCTCCTAACGCTTGACTGCTAAGTGCATTAAAATAGGATTCCCGCAAAAATCATTATAAGTAAAATCAAGTATACATATTTATCATGCCTAACTAAGAAATCCCAAAACGGCTCATACCACTTTAAGACTCTTGATGTAAATTTTGATAGCTGTTCTAAAATGCTATTAAATAATCCTGTCACATCTACACCCCTCTCATAGTCTACAAACGGATACCGCACCTGGTAGCTAGGAGATTGGATCACTTCCTTTCTACTCGACCTTTTAATAACCTAGCTTAAATGTGTCAGCCATCATCGATGATGTTCTTTTAATATTTTCTATTTCAGTATTTGAAAATACTTTTTTATCACGATTAATGATTGGTGCGGCCATATCTTTTACATATGATTGTCTGATTAATAATGTTTTTCCATCGGATAAAGTCTTTTGAATAGATTCGCCATTTATTAGTCGTTCAATTTCATTGTCACCAAGAACAACTTCAACCATTTTCTCATCCCTCCCCATTAAAATTAAACTCATTATCCTTCAACACCTGATAAAGAACATTAGAAACACGTCTCACCATTTCCTCATCGTGCTCGTCGTATCCAGCTTCAAATAAAATGGCATGGAATAACTCATGAACGAACACAACTTCCTTTCGTTGTTCATCCATGCTATCGTCAATCACAATCTTGTTATTGTGATAGGTCACCTGACCATATAGATCCATATCCGACATTAAATCTTTAACTTTTTGTGTTTTATAATCTATTCCACCAACATTAACTGTATCTGGTATCAATAATTCACTTCCTCTCAGCTAATGTCTTGCTTTTCTTTTCTATGGAAAGTCACCCCTCACAATCTATTCCGCACATGCGGTACAGTTGGCGTTCTATCCAATACTTGATGACCTATAATGATTTTCTGAGGAACATGCCAATTGTATTCATGACTTTTTTTCTTTTTGATATAATTAATTTCTTCAAAAATTCCTGTGATAACTTGAGATAAACATTTAAAAGCTTGATAAATTGCCTCACTGATTGTTTCACACATGTCTTCGATAGATGAAACAATCCTCTCTAATTCATCATATGGCATGTTATTTCTCACTGCCGCTTCTGCTATCAATTCTTCTCTGCTTTTTTCCATCATGATATTCACTCCTAATATCTAATTTTTTGCTTCTTAGGCGGCTTGGCTTCTGCACAAGCCCAATGTGCTAGTATCATAGATTCCATTAGTGCAATGTCATTTTCTTCAATCTGTGAGCGGTAACCAAAACCTCCACTTGTCCCAATATTTCTCTTATCACAATTCGTGACTACTTGAAATAATGATGGTTGACTCTTATGTTGTATCGTTTGTTGAAATAACGCTTGCTCAAACATTGCATTCGCCAGGATGATTTCTTTTACAGTCGGTAATACCGGCGCTTTTAATCCCGCTTGCTTCATTGCTTCCGCTAAGATGTTTTGACCGTTTGCCCCATCAATTACTACTTGTTGGACATCGGCATTTCTCAAAAAATGTATGATCCATCCATTACCGCTTCTAAGACTTTTACAATCTATCGTTTCAACGAATACTTTATCATCCACAGTTTTTACAGCAATGCTTAAAGCAACGTTTGTTCCGTCATATCCATATTTAATACCCGCAAATATTTTTCCTGTAAGCCAAGGCAAAGTATCAGTGTGTAATTCTTTCCATTCGTTTTCGGAGATGGCAGACTTTTGGTTGTACTGGATCCATAAACCTAATCGCTGTATATTAAAATCTATATCATCATCGCCAACCTCGGCTTGGATGTTACGCTCAGATACCCTTAAACCTAAACTAGGATTTGCTTGATACCATAAATCTTTATCCCTTACATCAGATTGTTTATCTACACTCCATTCAGCCCAGCCAGTATCTTCTGTGCTACCTTGTAGAGCATTGTCTCTTAGACGAGTAAAAACAGTACCGCTAGAAATTGGAGTTGGTGGAGTTCCTGTGAAAATCGTTTGTGGGTTAGGACTTGCTGCGATTGTGTACATTAAAGCTGATCGTTGATCGTCTGTATATTCTTGGGCTTCGTCCACAACTAATAAATCAAAACTTTCTCCTAAACCACCAGTAGAAGTACGTGTTCTGAAATCAATGCGACCACCGCCAATTAACTCGATGCTCTCATTACCCCTAGCCTTAATACTTGTGAAATCAACTTGATTTTCATAGCCACTTGCTTCAAGTATTGTTACGAGTCTTTCAAAAGCAGCTTTACTAGTGTTAGTTCGATGCGCTGTGTGTAAAATTCTTTCACCGTTTTTTAAACCGTGCAACTCTCTAATTGCAACAATCTCATTTTTACCATTTTGACGGGGTACAGCATAACCAAAGTTCATATGCACCCAAAGACCGTTTTTATTTCTAGCCATAATTGCATCAACTATAAACTTTTGCCAATCAAAAGCTTTACGACCTGACTTTTCGTATAACTCAATGGCTTCATCGCCTAATGAATCGTCATAAGGTAAGATTAATGATTTTGTAGGAGTTTGTTCTCCGATTCTTACTTCTACAGCCATCTACTAACACCCTTTCAATCAACCACTCCATTCCTTTGACCAGACATTTTGCCTGCGTATTTCTTCTGAGTCTCCTGGATAATATTCAACAACACAGCGACACCTATCATGTCTGCGATAGACATCATCAGGTACATCTGGATATTTGTAAATCCCTTGCATCGAACGGCACCATTCACAAGGAGGACTACCGTGAGCCGACCTCATTATTAGTGGGTTTAATCCTGACTCACCTTGAAATTCAACATTTGCCTTTATCGTGTCATCTACAGTAGTTTGTGTAAAATTAACAATCGGTTCTTGTAATATCCAAGCAACATCATCAAATACTTCTTCTGCAACAACTCGATTTATAATACTGTCAATCCTCAATTGATTAACTGGTGGTTCAATACCTCTCAAACCTAAGCCAACAGATTTGTTTAATTGTTCTTGTATTTCCGCTGATACTTTAGCGACAATGACATGATTATTTTTCAATGTCGGGTCAAGTATTCTTTCGGCAATGTTGTAGTACATTTTCCCATCTGGTAGTACATCTGATTTTATGTGCATTTCAAAAGTACGTGCTAATATTTCACCAATCTCAACAGCATATTCATTTGCTTGCTGGTAAGTTGCTGTTCCATTCTCGATCATTGCACGTATGCTCTTTAATCTTTTACTTTTACTGATTGCATTATTAAAATCACGTTCAATAGCTTCTAACAATTCCGGGACAATATCAGTTGCCATTATTCATCACCTTCAATGCCAGTTAAATCTTGTAAATTATTATTATTAAAATAACCCGGAACGGCTTGATTAATTTTAATTGCACCATCACCGATTAATGAAATGGTTGATGCATCTGGTTTAAAGACAGGCTCCCATTTTGCTTTGGTATTATATAACTGATTGCGTTTATATGGCACATTATCTCTCAATGATGCAGCTAGATAACCTACATTTAAAAAACCAGAACTAAAATCTCGTTGTGCTTTTTCTGCTGCAAGTCTCAATGTTTCATGACTTGCTTTAATAGCTTCAGCGCTTGATGGGTTGTCAGATGGAAAACCTAAATCATCTAAAGTTAAACCTGTTTCTCCCGCGAATCCAGATGCTGCAGTTCTTAATTGTTCCACGAACGGTGACATTGAAGGTACATTGAATTGTCCTAGCTTCGGAATATCCCCATCATCGTCTTTTGTGAACTCTAAGAATGATGCAACAGTCGCTTTCCAGTTATCCATTGCTTCTGAATCTTGAGACGTACCCACAACATACTTCTGTGGCCACGAATAGAATTCAGCAGTAATGTCAGCACGTTCGAGTGTCCGTTTAGCATATTTCTGATAATAAATAGCTGATGGTGTGATTCTCGACCTCCCGAATGGTTTAGTCGAATCCGGACGATGAATAATCGGCACTAACAATGGAGCAGGCGCACTGTTATCAACCGAATCTGCTAAATCACCATTAATGAAAAGGTCAGTTCTTCCAGTTACGAAATACAATTCTTGGCTTGGTTTTCCGTATTCATCACGTTCCAGTACCGCATATCCTTCCGACAAAAGCCTTGTAACTGGATCTAATATTCCAGTTGCTTCTGAACCTTGGATAACTTGTAACCGAGGTAAATTATCCTCACCTTCTGAAATATAAATGAAACTGCATGAATTAATGAGTGCGGATAACTTTGCATCATCAAATAAAATATCTGCACTATTCATCTGAAAAATTTCATTGATATTAAAGTTGTCATTTGCAAACTCTCGAAATACTAAACGGTCTGCTAAGCTATCAACTGCTTTTGCTCCCCAACCTAAAAATGCTCTATATTGTTGTCTTAATCTATCGGGTATTGTGATACCAGGACTAATATCTACATTTTTCATGTCATAAACCTTCTGACGGTACAGTGCACCACGTCTATAGACATCTAATTTCTTGCGTAAATAATCGATTCCTTGCACGTTTTCACTCCTTCCTAGGGTATAATCAATAGTCGCGCGAGAAAATTTGCACAGTGACCGCGTGAAGGGCGAAATAGACGAGAGGGAGGGTGGTATGCCCCCCTATTTTATTTTCCGTCTAATTCTAATCACTGTCTTTTTATTCTCTTGTTTTTTGTTCGTTTGATTACTGTTATATTCCATCCAATTCATGCTTTGAGGTAAATTTCTATTGCCAATTACTTGTTGCTTCGTCTCATGACCTTGCTTGAATATCTTGTCAGACTTCTGTCTGTTGCATGTCCAGTGAGCAAGCTGTAGGTTATCTATATCAGATGGATGTCCATACTTTGCGACTGGAATGATGTGGTCAATGGTAGCACTCATTGGGTGGGGGGTCTTCAGTGAGAAGTCCACCTGGTGTCCACATATACCACAGGTGTTTTGTGTAGCAAAGATGCGCTTCTTGTTTCGTTCATAGTTAGCACGGTGGGCACCTTTCCTGTCGGCACGTGAATAAGACATAGTATCACTCCATTAAAAAAGCACCTACCCCAATTGGATAAGTGCTTTTCTTAGACTGTTGAGGAGGAATCACACCTCCTCATATATTTTTTTACCTAATACCATAATACCTTATTTCTATTAACATTCTCTGTTTATATTCTGCCATTTGTCTGCCATTAATTTAATCTAATATGTTTTTGTTTTTATTAATAATTTCTAAAGCCAAAGGCTGTAAATTATAATCAAAATATACATGCATTGTAGATAAACTTGATGATCTATATATAATTTTGTATAGCTCGAGTTCTCTCACTTCACCATCATTAACTGGGAGACTAATAGTATTTCTATCACCGAAAGCTAATTCTCTTAATATAGATTTTTGTCTTTCAGATAAATTTTCCAATTTTGCTTTTACATTCTTTTTAACGTTACGCTTTCCCCTAGCTCTTTTCAACCTACCCCCAATTCCTATAGCTGTTCCACTTAGTATTAATGATAATGACAGTAAGAAAACTAATGAAAAGATCCATCTATATTTGTTAACTAATTCGTCTAATGATAAATAACCCAACCAACTCGAGGGAATGAATATTACAAATCCTGAAAAGAGTAATAAGGGTAAAAAATATTTCGGAGCCAGCTTCAAAAATTCTATTAGATCAAATTTAATACCTGATGCCATACACACCCTCCTTAGTCAATTCCTATAGATTGCTTTAATTTCGTTTTTGCTATCTCTTTTATTATAGAAAACGGGACCTCTGACAATTCAAATCCTTTAGATCTGATAATATCCTTTGTTTTTTTCCATATAGTATCGTTGGAAATGTTATCTAGATAATCATTACCAATCCAAGTTAACCTTGGCTCATCAAAAGATGTAGTTTGAGTCTGATACTCATTAAAGTGTTTCCAGGTTATAAGGCCAGCTTCTTTTAAAATTTGCATATGGTAAATATAATTTTTCTCATTTTCATCAATCTGACTATATTCTAATGACTCTACGCCTTTACCTAAGTCGACTAATATTTCTCTAACCTTATCCATATCCCTTCTCAAATTTTTCACCTCTATCTCAATATTTGAGTTACCCATATCTTATAGAGTGTGTAACTCCCCAATATAGGCAAACCCCTTATTACACATCATTCTACCACACTTCCGGGAAAATGAGTTCACCGTTGATTATTTGAAGAGAACTAACAGAGTCGGATAAAAAGGAACAAACCCCTAGCAAACAATGGACAAAGTGAAAAAGCCTTAAACTCCCACACCAAAATAAAAATAGCACCTCTATATTTAAATAGAAGTGCTATATTCTGAAGTCTTTTATAGCTTTATCCATCATGTCTTGGTTGATTCCAATGTATCTTAGCGTGATATCTTCGCTGGAATGATTGAATATCTCTTGCAGCAGCGCCGGATCCTTATATTGTTTGTAAAAGTGATATCCAAATGTCTTCCTTAATGTATGAGTACCGACACTTTCCAAGCTGACATACTCTGCTGCCTCTTTCAATATCTTATATGCCATGCTTCGGCCGATCGGCTTATTTATACCCTCTCGACTCTTAAACAAGTATTCATGATCTTCCATCCCTTCAATATACTTTTTTAATTCACGCTGCAAGGAAGGAGTCATTGCAATTCTTTTAATTTTATCCGTCTTTTGCTCAACGATATTAAAATACGGCTTCTTCACATCTCTAACCCTTAGCTTTAAAATATCGGAAATACGTAACCCGGAATTTATCCCCGTAACAAACATCATATAGTTTCTTTCACTTTTTCCCCTCAAATATCTTTTCATTACCCTAATGTATTCAGGGTCTCGGATGGGCTGCACAAAATTCATACTGCCTCACCATCCTTATTTTTATAAACTTCTATACGAAGGATGAAGGCAAGCTTATAGAAAGCCCTGGCTTTAATTCTGTAGTACTTCCTTTCACTGAATCCAAGTTCATTATATACTTCATAATCATATACATCATCACCGGCCATATAACGATTAATGATCACGGAACGTTCCTGATAATTCAACCGATTGACAGCCCTTTGAACTCTCTTAAGGAGATCACGTCTTTTCCTTTCCATGTCAACTCTTTTAATTGCCGTTTCTTCTGTAGTGGAATGGAATTGATTGCTTGGTGCAACTGATACGAGTTTGAAAGAAGATGTTATTTTTGGCTCATATTCTTCCGGATCCATAAGCAGATACACCTGATATTTCCCCAGTAAAGATTCTACTGCTAGTCGCGTTAAGTCTCTATCAATTTCAGGTAAATTGAATGTTAATTGCATATAAAAATCCCTCCTAATAATATAAAAAGGGACACAAATCAAGCTGTTACGCTTAATCTGTGCCCTGGTTGTTCCAGTAGCTGGTATTTAGTTTATTCGAACTGTGCATCAATCTTCCCAAGACAATGGCATAAAAATGTCTTCTCCCTTTAATTTATTTTTGATATAGACATGGACACCTTTACCTAAGTCGCCAAATAGTCCATATACTTTCCAGTCGCATATTTTACCTTCTGACATTTCTTCACCACTGTTACAAGAATATGGATTAGTTGATACACCATCACAAGATGGGCAACGGAATTCTTTGTCTCCTATCGCTTGCAACATATCCTCAATTGTTTCAAAAACTCTCACCTTATCAGCATTGATTTCAGGTTGATTTGCATCTTGGAAGTAATTCATAAAAGAGTAATCGCAACCATCTACCCAACTGTTTAATATATCGTTTATCGGTACGCTCAGCTTATCCGAATAGTGTTTAGCTCTTTCGATTACCCAATCAAATTTAGGGTTTACTCGATAATCTTCCCACCCGTGTTCTATATTTTCATCTGCTAATTTCCTTAGTTTTAAATATCCCTCACATTTTTCTAAAGTTTGTTCCATTTTCATTCTCCTTTTTTATTACACAGTTTGTTTCAACTGTTGATTGGAATGTGTATTAACTAATTCCATACATCCCTTTCATTTCTTCAACTTCATCCGTAACTTTCGCCAACAACCGTTTCTCTTCTTCAATGTCCTTAACAGTTGAATTAGTTCTAGTGATATAATATTGCAAAGAATGCTTTAAAATTTGCAATTCTTTGTACTTTAAACTAAATAGCATTAAATTCATCCTTTCGCTATATCGCTATTTAATTCTATTTCGTATACTTAACTTCATACCGCCCGAGCTTTCCGTCCTGCCATTTTAAGACGACTTCACCAAATCCTGTGGCAGGTTTATCAAGTTTTTCAAGCTTACCTTCTTTTACCCGATAAACTGCATCCTCATTTAAATCAATTGCTACGGTGTTTTTTATATTTGCTTTCACCGGAACCCCTCCAATGTTATAATTGAATTGGGTGGCTGGAAGAAATTCCGGCTTTTTTATTTTACTTCTTCACATCTCCATTTGTTGATTACTTGCAAATAAGTAATATGAAAGTGCCATAATCTAAAATTTATCTTCCTCATTCCGATTTATCCTCTATGCTCTTCAAAATTCCATAGCCAGCGATATCCATGAAGGCATTTTCATTACCTTGGTTGCCATTTGCTACTCGCATTAACTTATCAAATATCCTCACAACTGCCAGCATGTCCTTGTACTGATCTGGTCTGATTCCGTCGGGGTATAAAATCTCAAGAAACTCACCGGACTTATTGAATGCATCACCATACATTTCATTTTTTATTTGAACAAGCTCTCCGATTTGTTTGCCCGTTTCAACGTAGTTCATTTCCTTTCTACCTCCACCAACTCAATATCTTCCAAGAAACTTATACTAGTGGAATATCCGTGCTTAAATCTTAAACAGTAATCAGTCATTCCGTTACTTTTTTCAATAATTCCAACCAAACTGGAGAAATATCCATATTTCTTAATGGCCTTCATGCCCAGATAGCTATCGTTTAAAGGGGTTTTATTCAAATTCTATTCCCTCCTCATATACTTACTTCACATTCAACAACTGACAGACATACCGATAACAGTCCATCATTTCCCTAAAACATTCATGAAGAAAATCGCTCGATAGCTCGTACAAGTTGAATTGATTCAGATACACAGTCAAATCTTTAATCTGGCTGGATTCTCCCTGTTTTAGCTTCGATATTTTTTCATAAATTGGATCCGTATCATTCCCAAGTAGCTCATACACATTTATTTGCTCGGTATCCAAGTTCTCCCTCCTATCCGACTTTTTGTCGATATTCAAGGAGTAAATAATTCATTCTTCTTCGGTTGTTCGGCTTAAAATATAAATCTAATTCTCTTGCATCGGACTCAAAGGATAGCACTTGTTTTTCAAATACGAGAAATTCGATTAATAAACAGAGCGAGTGGAATTTCTCTGCAATCGCCTCTGTATAAAGTTCCCTCAGATTCATTCCTTCACCCTCTTTAAATCAATGTCTCAAGTCAGCAAACAAGTTGTATTCTTTGAGGAATGCAAGCTCTACAGTCCCAACTTTTCCATTACGCTGCTTCGCAATAATCACTTCGATAATATTTTGTTTTTCTGAACTGGAATCATAGTAATCATCCCGATATAAAAATTCGATAACATCAGCGTCTTGTTCTACGCTACCACTATCGCGGATATCGGACATCATTGGTCTTTTATCTTGTCTGTTTTCTACGCCACGGGATAGCTGGGATAGAAGATAAACTGGTACATCCATATCTCTAGCAAGCTCTTTCAGACTTCGAGTGATTTCCCCAACTTCGATATTTTTATTTTCATAACGGCGATCACTGCGAATCAGTTGTAAATAGTCAATCATCACCAAAATATCTTTGTCTGGATAATCTTTTCTCAACTTACTCACTTTAGACCGGATTTCATTAACGGTCTGTCCAGCTTTGTCATAGATATGCATGTTCATGTTGCTGAGTATCCCCATCGCATTTGTGAATCGGCTCCAATCGTCCGCATTAAAATATTGCTTCGGATTTCTCATTTTATGCCCATCAATACGCCCAATCGTGGACAGCATTCGCTTGTTTAATTGATCCTTGAACATTTCCAGCGAAAATATGGCAGAGACTCCCCCATTTTCTCCGTGAGCCTTAGCGTGATTAAGCATCTTGGCCGTTTTACCTACGGATGGACGTGCTGCAGAGATGATTAAATCCCCTTTCTGGAACCCGTCTAGCATTCTGTTTAAATCTTGAAATCCCGTGTCAATGCCACTAAGACCTGGCTCTTGCTCTTCGATACTCTGATATAACTGGCTCATCGCCTCAATGTGATCATAATCATCGTCGTTATTTTCAAGCTCAATTTCATCGTATTTTTCAACGACAGCTGCCAAATCATCCAGGCTGTGAATTTCAATTCCTTGGATTTTCCTAGCTTCACGGATTTTCCAAGATTCCAATATGAATTTCTCATAGGCCTTATAGCTTTCTATTCTGGCTACACTATTAATCAAGTCAGATAAATGCTTTCTGCCGCCAATACGCGATAAATTAGTGTTACCTAATCGGACAACGACAGATACCAGGTCAATTGGTTCGTTTGCTTGCTCGATTTCCCGTAAAGTTTTAAATATAATTTGATTGTTAGCATTGCTGAAGTGTTTTTCTTGTAAAGTAATTTCTTTAATTAGCTCGCCTTGCTTTAAAACACAGCCAAGCAAGCCGTATTCAGCTTCCAGGGTTGCGTCCAACTGCATCACGCTCCCACTCTACAATGGTTTTTAAAAAGTTTGTATTATGTGCTTCATTCGGTTTAACGATTAGATCGGACAGCGCTGGAGGAAACTTGTTTTCTAGAACATAGCGCTCAGCATTATTCATGATTACTGCTGGATTTTGGTTTTTTAACAACCTTGCCCAGGTATCAATCTTGCTCTGATCAAAGTCAAAGTTTGGATAAGCGTCACTTATTAATTTCAGTACTTCGTAAACTTTTTCTCTGTTCATGACAAATCAAAGTCCTCCTTGCTTTTACTTTTTGCATTTGTAACTCCTTGAGGTGTTCGTTTGGCAAAATTATTTAAGGGCTCAGCCTCATCGATAAATTTCCTGACATCCTTGTCACGCATTAAATCTGCTAATGTGTATTTATGTGTAAACCAGTAGGCATCACTTGAATAAACAGTTGCATAGTTGTCGATTACTTGATAAAGCTGTTCAAGGGAATAATCTCTTAATCTAGCTTTTATTGCTGATCGAATGGGATTCGTTATTTTTGTATGTTTAATTATATTTTTAGACAAATAGTGATTGAACAAATCACGGACTGTATATTCTTCTTCTTCTTTTTCTTTTTCTTCTTCTTGTGGGCTTATCGTGGACGTATCGTCATACGTATCGTACAAACCCTTGAGTTTACTGTTCTCAACACGTTCTGCAACATATGGTATTAAATCTTTATCTTTAACTTCACTCAATTCCGACCGGACACAATCTTCCATTGGTTTTCCACCACGCTTTAAGTTGTATCTGCCCCAATTTTTAATGGCTATTTCTCTTGTTTCCTGATTGTAAATAATAATTTTATGGTGATGGATAAAGCGATCGAGTAGTGAGTTGACACTTTCTATCGAATAACCGATATCAAAAGCTATTTGCTTTTTGGTAATTTGATAGATTCCAACCTGGGTAGTGTTCGGATTCGTTAGAAGATATAAAAAGAACAGTTTATCTTCTGGTGTCATCTCTTCAACAACTTTTGGATCATTCCAGAAGTCCGTTTCAACCATTCTAAATTTAGCCAATTTATGTACCTCCTAGTGGTGAGTTTAAAGGACCCGGTTAAAGGTCCTTTTTATATGACATTAAGCAATAATAGTGATTCTACCATTCTCAATTTCTTCTTTAAGGTGCTCCGACAGATAATCACGGACATTAATAATCGCTTGATTCCTCCAAGCTCCACCGTCCGCCTCAAAGATTGCTGCACGCGGACCCCCCTTCATTCTGAAGATAAATTCACTGGATGGTTGTTCAATCTCCAAGAACGTCCGGTATGGTATCAATGTGACCGGATTCGGAACCAACACATCATTTTCACTTGACAAGCCACTTCTGATCGTTACAGCTTGGGAAATGCCATCGTCTCCTGTGTTCTGAACAGTTTCTTCTTTTACGTTACCGATTACTTTAAGAATAAGCCCGCGATCATTAGGCCTGTCTCTGGAATCCTCATCCGATACAAAATTAGATTGTAATCCTACGATTAACTCTTCTACACCCTGAAAATGTTCATAATTAAAATCGGGAACAATCGCTCTAGCTGTTACTAGGGTTTCTCGTCCGCCTTCACTGTCCAGTAACCCCTTTAAAAGTACTGTTTTTTCATCGTAAACTTGTATGAATAGATCATGGTCAATTCTTTCAATATTTGCTTGCACATAATCTAATAATCCGGTTAATGTATTAATGTTTAACGTCTCTTCTGCCCGGTAAATCCTTGGTTTAATTTCCCTATGCAGACCACTTTCGTCCACTACAAAATTACGTTCTATTCCATCACCGTCCACCATGTCAACAAATCTTTCTTGCGGCTTAATACCACCATTTATAAGATATTGAAGTGCTTCTTTAATCATTATTAATTGCCCTCCCGTAAGTTAATAACTTTCTTTTCTTTTGTTTTTTCCTCTTCATCGACTGGATCACCGACGTCCGTTTTCTGTTGCAAATCATCATCAAAATATGTTTGTCCTGGAACGTCAGACTTAAGTTCTCTAGCTTCAACTCTTCCGGATTTGATATCTTTTCCGGTGAGAACCGTCGTTGATACTCCTTTGATTTTTGCTAGTTTAGTTGCAAAGTCACTGTTTACTTTAATTGTATGGCGGTTTTCATCTGGAACAAACTCTAGTTTTATAGTTATAGTCCGCTTGTGCTGTGCTTCCGTGTTTTTGTCATGGATGTTGTCAAAAACTTTCTGTAATTCGATGTCTAGTTTTTCTTGAATGGATCCATTGCCAAGTTGCGATAAAGGTAGATCAATATTTTTTGTTTGAGACAATCTATAGTCCCTCCTCATGAGCTTATTTGATATGATTCAAAAGAATATGGGCTCTGCATGTCACCTAAGATTTCACTCCTTTTCTTTCACATATTGCAAATCCATTTTCTTCATACAAAAATACATAATGGGGGTAACGCTGCATATAATTTAGAATATACCCCCTTAAGTCTTTGTCATTTTTCGCCTGTTCAAATATCCTCTTGGGCAATAATACCTTGTAAGTATCGATCATGATTAACCCCTACAATTCGTCAGTATTAGTTAGAAACCCACGATTATTTCTTACACATGATCAGCAAAGGCTCCGGAAAAAGTACGCCTAAAGTTCTCTTGCTATGATTATCTTTTGTGTAGGGGTATTTATTCTGCAATTTACGTAATGCATCCCCACGATAAGAACCTCTTGCATAGACCTTTTTGGTGTTTTGACCGACGATTTTATACAACATTTAATCCTCCTTCCAATTCAATATGTAATGAGGGATAATCATCCCTTTAGTGAGCAAGAACTGGGGGATTTTGTGAAAAAAGGGATGTTCTTGCCCACTAAAGGAAGGACTAGCCTTCCAAAAAATATTCTGTTGTGGTAAACTGGAATTAACTAAATTAATTCGTCAATATTAGTTAGTAACTCACGTTTGCAGACGTGGGTTATTTTTTTGCTATTTCTCTGGCTACTTCCAATCCCCTTTCAATTTCGGAAATTGAGACAGTATCTTCTCCAATCCTTTTAGCAGAATCTACAGCCATCTCCACCCACTTGTGGTAACTTATATAAAAGCTTCTTCGTTCTTCCGCCGTTAATCCTTCTGTGGCCTTATCCCAATCCATGTAATCCCTCCTAACTAGCTACCCTTTTATTTTTTAATTGTGTTCTTACGTAAGCTCGTCTGATTTCTAAGTACCTATCAACTGGCTTCATCGCTAACCATTCACTTGCTTTAAATTTCAACTTAACCCCTCCTAGATTTTCCTCAATTCACAACAGAATACTGACATTAACATTCGAATTTCCAACGATGGATAATATCTCTGCAATGCTTTCTTGACTAGTTTTCAACTTTTCCAATTCTCTTAACGATCTTGCAGCGTTTTCGTAATAGCAAGCTGCCTTTGCATACTCTTTTCTATCAACTAACGCGAATGCATTATCGATGCAGTACAAATAGCAATCTTTCTCCTTTTCAATTTCCAGTTTATTTACCAAGTCGACACCTCCTATAAAAGATTTAAAATAAATGTGCCTACTGTCGTTAATTCCGGTAGGACATCAATTAAGTTTTGCAAAATACCTATCCCATCGAGTCCACATAAATAAGCAACCATAACCTCTTGCGCTTGGGTATTATTAATCCAGGCTTGAAATATGGAGATAGGCGGTTCCTTTGTGCCGTTTTCAAATTTAGATACGTCTGATTGATTAATATGCAGTTGATACGCTAGTTCTTCCTGACTTAATCCAGCTCGATCCCGGCACGCTTTCAATATCGCGCCAAACTTCACCTTCTCACCCCCTTTATTCTAATTTGGAATGTTATTTAATGAGGGCAGGTCTTATAATTAAGTTAGAGCTTGTCGTTTGGACCTCGTTCAATTATTTAATTGGTTTCCAGATTCCTCGGTTTGCAATGACGTTTCCATGCCCACATTACGAACCGAGTCATCAGCCATTGCCATTTCCGATAAAACTTTATTTAAATAGCCATAAGCCAATTTTTCAACATGCTCGAAATGTGGACCTTTATAAACATTTACTGTTACTTTTTTAGACATTGATTCACCTCCTTAAATTTCTATTTTAGCAACGTTATCTTTAAAAAAATCTACAACTTCGCATTCTAAAGTTTTAGCGAGAACAGGCAACTGCTCTGCTTTGAAAGCATAAATGCCATTCTCATACTTCATATAGGTCGAAGCATTCTTCATACCTAGAGAAGTCGCTACATTTTGTAATGATTTATTAAGCGTTGTTCTCCTATTTTTGATATAGACCAAATCAAACTCCTTCATTTCTGACCTCCTAGCTAAATTTCTAAAACAGCAACTTCTTAATTCATATGTTACATTGCTGTTTTAGAAATGTCAACAGTTATTTGTTTCTTTTTTAAAAATAATCATGTTTCCATTTTAGAAACATGATAAAATTTAATATAGAACTATAGAAAGTAGTGAGTTCGAATGAGCATAGGTAAAAGAATTATTGAATTACGTGAAAATAAAAATTGGAGTCAGCGTGAATTAGCGAGAAGAGTTAATCTTAATGTGAGTGTAATGAATCGAATTGAATCTGAGGATAGACCAATAAAAGACCATGAACTTGATAAATTGGCAACTGTCCTAGATGTCACTACTGATTATTTACTAGGAAGAGATAGTAACCACGGCGAAGAATATGATTCACTGTACGAAATCAACCAGTTACTTAAAAAATACAACATAGATCAATCTGGATTTTTCGACATAGAGAAATGGAAATCGATGGGACCTGAAGAAATTAAGCAATTGGAAAGTTATTTCCAATTTATCGTGTCTGAGGCAGAGAAGAAGAATAAACAGCAAGACTAAAACACACCGGGATAACTTTTATTTTGGTGTGTTTTTTATAGACATCAACTAGGTATTTTTTATTATTTATATATAATTTATGGATTTAGGGACTTATTACAGCAGTATTATTATCAGTCAAATAGAAATTTTAGGGGGAATATTTATGCCTGTATTTAATATTTATCAATTAAATAATGCTGATCAATTAGACCTTTTCTTCTCTAAAAGTGATGGCACTTTAGATTTGAAAAAAGTCTCAGAAAAAATGGAAGACTTTATAGCAACCAGTGAAGATGGAGAGATTAATGGTGAGGGATTCCTAAACATTAATACAACGATAATAGAAGATAAGAAAATCATTGAATCAATTGCTACAGGACAGGGGTCATTGGGATATTACAATCAAGCGTATATTTCTAATGAAGAAGTAACTTCAAATAG
The DNA here is from genome assembly GCF_014647195.1 of Oceanobacillus indicireducens. Classification (GTDB taxonomy): domain Bacteria; phylum Bacillota; class Bacilli; order Bacillales; family Amphibacillaceae; genus Oceanobacillus; species Oceanobacillus indicireducens. Next base: position 70,471 of record NZ_BMOS01000007.1, read on the forward strand.
GAAGCAACAAACCTTTTATAGTAAATCAAGAGTGTTCATTACTGAAGATAACTTTCTCATAATACTATTCGATGATACTACTGAAGAGAAAATAAAGAGGAATATTAAAAACCTTGTTGAATCCGTTGGCTTTGAAGTTACAAACTTCCGTTTATCAGATGCAATAATGAGGAATATAAGAAATGACTATACATGGACTGAAGTCAGATTAGAAAGAGTCGATAACGAAAGTGATAGTACAAAAAAAGTCTATTATGAAATTGATGCTGCTGACAATGATAATGATTCCCTAATTGACAAAATCTATCGTGACCAAGGAAAAATGGTTCAAATATCCTTTGAAATGCCTTATAATAAAATAAAAGATGGTCCGAATTTTATTACAGTAAAGCTATATAAGAACGACCACAGGATTGTAATTAACGCAAGTGAATTTCCTAAATACGAAGATATGAAAACTTTTATAATTCACTTAACAGACATCTTAATCAAATTGCAAAAAAAATAGGGAGGTGGAGAATTTGAACTTTACCTTACATAAGTTAAAAGCTGAAAGCTTTCCAAAACAAAAAGGCATAATAAAAAAAAGTTGGCAATTATTTTCTAAGAAGGAAGAAGATGTTTCCTTGTTTAATTGGAATGAAATAGAAAAAAATAAATTCCATATTGTTTTCCATATCTCTGATGAATATATAAGTAGGACGAAAAAAGGTGGAAATGAAAAAGTTCTTCCTTTTTCTCAGTATATTAATGCTTTTCTTATCGAGGATAACTTTTTTATTGAAACAAATAATAAAAATTATTTGTCCTTAATAATAAATTTTCTAAAGACTGAGCATAAATTAGATCCTATTTCAATGGAAATTGACAATGAACTCTTATTAGAAATTATAAAACAAACAAATGGATTCTTGAAAAAGTTTGAATATGTGAACGATGAAGACAATGACTTTTTTGAAGAAAATTTAAAGTATGAGACTTTGATAAAAATATTAAACACTCCTGGAAATGAATTTGAATTCGTTAACTTTTTATATAAAAACACATTTATTTCAATTTATAGAAATGGAAAAATATCTATAAATTCTAATGATGAAGATGAACTACTACAAATAATCGAGGAAGTATCGAATGCAGTTTCTTAACGCTGTAATACAGTTCTTAATAATATTTGGGACAGCTCTACTAGGTTTATTCTTAGGAGAAGGAAACACCTATCTCGTAATAATGATATCTGTAATCATTTTAGAAGCTGTCATAATTGCATACCTAATAAATAAAATTACTAAAATTAAAGAAGAGATGTTATCAACTAGAGAAACATTTACTTCGGAAATATTATCAAAAAAGTTAAAGGGAGAAAATACAGTTGATATTACAGTCTTTCCAAAGAAATCAACCGAATTTTCAACAAATAAATACACTGAATTAACTCTTGTAATCAATACTCCTATTGAAGTTGGAAATAACTTTGATATTCAAATTCAGTCAGACAAAGAAATCAATTTAAAAGTAGCCGAATTTAATGAAATTAAAGGTATACTTCATGCTGGTAAGTATCTGTATTTTATCAAAAATAATTATATACATAAAAAGATGGGGAAATATCTGAAATGTCACTTAGCAATTAAGCTAATTAGTGAACATAACAGTATTAACTTAGAAATAACTGCAAGTGATCAAGAGTTACATGGAAGCAAGAGTTTTATTATTAACATTAAATGATTTCATGGTGTACATTTTGATGTACACCTTTTATAATACCATTAACAGAACATATATTCTTGTTAATTAAAATGAAAGGATGATTAATATTGTCCTACACGAAATCAGCTTTAGAAGATTGGGTAAATACACGGTATAGGCGTATGGGCTTAAAAACGCCACAGGATATCGATTTAGAGCGCATTGCACGTATTTATAGCATTTACCTACATTACAAGCCAATGGACGCTAGATACGACATATTCGGACGATATCGGTCTATTGTATTAGATTCAAGATCTACTATTGAAGAACAACGTGAACAATTTTTCCATGAACTCTGCCATATCCTCCGGCATGTTGGTCATCAGTCCATGATGCCGAATGCATTTCGTGAACTGCAGGAATGGGATGCGAATCTTTTTACAATGTATGCTGCCCTTCCCTACTACATGGTTAAGGAATATGATTTCGAAGATCCTTTATTGATTCAAAATTTGGCTAACGATTTTAAAGTAACGGAAGAATTGTGTGAGAAGAGAATGGACCATATAAAAAGAAATATAATGTTCCAATCCCAGCTTGTTGCGGAGAGCAAAACGTTATATACTTAAAATAACGTTGATAAATCAATGTTTAGGCGCACTGCCCTATAGACATAGCAATTGAAATCCTCATGCATCTCCGCGCCTTAAAAAAGGTAAAGAAAGACGTCTCTCTCCACGACCCCATCGGTCAGGATAAAGAAGGCAATGAAATCAGTCTGATCGATATTTTAGAGGCTGAAAATGAAAACATCATCGAATATATCCAATTGAACATGGAGATCGATAAGATGCAACATTTCTTCAAAGTTCTCGATGAACGGGAAAAAGAAGTAATCATCTACCGATATGGACTTCACGATAAAAATGAAATGACCCAGCGAGAAATTGCAAAAAAATTAAACATATCAAGAAGCTACGTTTCCCGCATTGAGAAACGTGCTTTAATGAAGGTTTTCCATGAGTATTACCGACAGGAAAGAAGTAAACAGAACGACTGAAATAAAGACAGAGGAATTCAAAGTGAATTCCTCTGTCCGAGTTTGTATCTATACAGTTTTTACAACCTTCATAATTAATTCAGAAGCGTTTTTTGCCGCCGTTTTAAGGAATGCGTCAAAGGAAACAGACGAATCCTTTCCTGCGATATCAGAAAGCGCACGGATAACGACAAAGGGAGTCTCATATTGAGCACATACTTGAGCTATAGCAGCTGCTTCCATTTCAGCGGCAATCATTTCTGGAAAATTAAATCGTGCTGTATTTACTTTGACTTCATCTTCCATAAATGAATCACCTGTAGCTATTAGACCGATTTCAAAGTTTATTCCTAACCCTTTTACCGCATCTGCGGTCAACTGGACAAGACGTTCATCTGCTTTAAATGTAGCAGGCAGACCCGGTACTTGGCCATAAACATAATCAAACGCAGTGACGTCTACGTCATGATGTACGACTTCATTAGAAATTACAAGATGCCCTACATTAAGATTATCTGAAAAACCTCCAGCAGAACCGGTATTGATAATGAACTGTGGGTGGAAGCGTTCCATCATAATTGTCGTTCCCATTGCTGCATTCACTTTACCGATTCCAGATTTTAATAACACAATCTCTTTTCCTGATAATTCCCCTTGGATAAAATGGCAACCAGCAACCGAGATTTCTGTTCGGTTATCCATGTTCTTCAGTAAATAAGCTATTTCTTCATCCATTGCTCCGATGATTCCAATCATGTTGTTACCTCCAGCTTTTTAGTTCAAATTTCCATCATTTCAATGTTTCTAGTTTGGTTGGTTGCCAACCTTCTTCGTCAATCCAAGACATGAAAATACGATATTTTTCAGTTTGAGCACGGTTCGAAACAGTGGCGACCACTTTCTGATCTCCTCCATTTCCAATCCAAACTTCAATTAAATCATCTTCCGGGATGCCAGTTACCTTTGAAGCCGCCCGTTTAATCTCAATTCGGTCAGCTGAGCCATCTTCATAATTAGTTGTGTGTGGACCAGTTTGCTCTGTACCAATTGGTGGCCAGTTACCCATAACCGCTTCTGCAACATCATCATCTGATGGCTCTGTTTCTACCGTCTCAATTTCGTCATAATCATCATTTTCCTCTGATTCCTTTTCATCAACAGATTCATCTTCATCATCTTTGTTGCGATCTTCTTCATCTACTTCACTATCGTCACTATCTTCTTTTCCATTCGCTTCTTCTTCATCATCTGGTTTTTCATTTTCATCTTCGGTTTCCAGGAAAAATGAATCTTCTTCACTTGTCGAACCCTCGTTATCATCAGATGCTTTCTTATCATTGCCTCCGAAAATCCAAGCGCCGATTAAAAATAACACCAGGACGGCAGCTATTGTAAGAAAATAGTTAATAAATTTGGTGTTTCTCCTACGTTTTTCAAACTTGTCCATACGCGAGTTATTTTTTGTCATCTTTATTTTACCTCCTCGTTCCCGTTTATCACGATGCGATCGTCAGTAAAACTCCCACCGAAAACTTGAGCGTGTACCTAAAAAGTTTCGAGGGATAACGGACGCTAACACCTGATTCGTTCAACTAACAATCATAAAGGATAAATGTCATCTAAGTACGAGACGCTTATCGCAACGTCAGACTCGTACATTCAGTACGTCGAACCCCCAATGATTGAAGTTTGACTTTATAGTATCATACCATAAGATTTATGGGGAGAAAATAAGCTGGACATATCAGAATTGTACCATGACGAAAGATTTAAAAAGCAGCAGAGTCTCCCCCGCTGCTCGTTCTTTAATATTTTATTATTCGACTTTTGTAATGCGAACTTGGAAGTCGCCTCCTGGAGTCGTAACAGTAACTTCCGTACCAACTTCTTGACCGAGCAAGCTTTTGGCAATTGGTGAGTCATTAGAAATTTTACCTTCAAATGGGTCAGCTTCAGCGCTTCCCACGATCGTATAAGTTTCCTCATCACCGTCTGGAAGTTCTTGGAAAGTAACAGATTTCCCTAAGGACACGATGTTTGAGTTTGTATCTGTATTTTCAATGATCACTGCATTACGGATCATTTTTTCTAATTGGGTAATACGTTGTTCAACAAAAGCTTGTTCCTCTTTGGCAGAATCGTACTCGGAGTTCTCAGACAAGTCACCGAAATCACGGGCTATTTTAATCCTTTCAACGACTTCTTGTCTTCTATCCGTTTTTAAATAATGTAATTCTTTCTCTAATTTTTCTTTCCCCTCAGCTGTCATATAATAACTTTTCTCTGTAGACATGTAAAACACTCCTTTATATTTTTCCACTTTCATTAAGAATAAATCCTGCACTTGCATTAAATGTATGCGCTTTGACCGCATTTATGAGATGTATGAGAATATGCTATTCACCATCATGGCAGAGTTCTCCTAATTTATCAATATATTTTTACATTGAAATTAGTTTTTGTGTGACAACATTGTTTCTATTTTAGATGCCATGATATCAATTGCTACATGGTTCTGTCCACCTTCCGGGATGATAATATCTGCATAGCGCTTTGTCGGTTCGATAAACTGCTCATGGGATGGTCGTACGTTACTCAAGTATTGATCGATAACTGAATCCAGACTCCGACCTCTTTCCTTGATATCCCGCATTAATCGGCGTATGATCCTTAAATCTGCATCCGTATCAACAAATACTTTAATATCCATCAATTCACGGAGCTCAGCATCTTCCAGGATAAGAATCCCTTCCACAATAATGACATCTTTTGGTTCTACATGAATCACTTTATCGGAGCGGGTATGCAATTTATAATCATAAACCGGCTTCTTAATCGTCTTTTTCTCAGTCAAGTCTTTAACATGTTGAATCAATAAATCATTATCAAACGCAAATGGATGATCGTAATTCGTATTTAATCTCTCTTCGAATGATAAATGTGCTTGATTTTTATAGTAATAATCTTGTTCAAGGACAAGAATTGATTTATCGGTAAAGCGATCATAGATTGCTCTTGTTACAGATGTTTTTCCGCTTCCACTTCCTCCCGCAACACCGATGACCATTGGTTTATCCAACATTCCATTTGGCCGCCTTTCAATCTTTTTTATAACTTATCATTACACCGTCTCCAATAGGCAAGATCGATGTTATATATTCCGGATGTGCACTTAAGAATTGATTATAAGCACGGATTTTCTTCACCATATTCCGGTACCTTTTCGGTGCTGTCTCCTCGTCTTTCACATAGCCTCGGAATAAGACATTATCCGTAACGAGCCAGCCCCCCTTTTGGAGGAGTGGGTGGGCTAAATCAAAGAAATCACGATACTTACCTTTAGCTGCATCAATAAAAATGAAATCAAATGATTCCTTGTCCTGCTGTAATTCTTCTAACACCTCGAGCGCATCACCAAAGCGGACATCTACTTGTTCGCTTTTCTGTGATTCTTTTATAAATCGAACAGCTTCCTCGTAACGTTGTTTATCTCTTTCAATCGTTATGATTTCGGCTTCTGGACTTGCTTCAAGCATTCGGATAGCAGAATAACCGATTGCTGTTCCTATTTCTAGAATTCTTTTCGGTTGGTGGATCATGATTTGTTTCAGTAAAAAATCAATTGCTGTGCTCTCCATAATTGGCACGTTGTGAAAGTGCGCATACTCTTCAAGCTCTCTCACCTGATCAGTAGCAGGATTGATTAGTTCTAGTAAATAACCCTGAATGTCCTCATTCATCATTTCTACCTCTTTTTTACTAAAAAGTTTTCTTTCGTGAAAAGTAGAAATGTGAATATGGTATTCACATTTCTACTCATCATTCATATTTTTTTTATTTTGATTATGCTCCTCTAACGTTTCTGCAAAGTGAATATTCCCCTCGTGGTCATGAAGGAAATAATAATAATCACTTTCTACCGGATTCAGGACTGCCTCTAGCGAGCTTTCGGCAAAATTACTGATCGGTCCGACCGGTAACCCTTCCACATAATACGTATTATACGGTGATTCAATTTCCAAATCCTCATATAATACACGGTCTTTATGCTCTCCCTGTGCATAGAGGACTGTCGGGTCAGTTTGAAGCGGCATATCTGCTTCTAAACGGTTATAGAAGACGCCAGCTATTTCATTACGCTGATCTATATGTCCGGTTTCTTTTTCAATAATGGAAGCAAATGTAATAACTTCATGCATCGTCAAATCAAGTTCTTCGATTTCCTCAAAGTGTTGGGATACGATCGCCTGCGTTTGATCCAGCATCATTTCGACAATCGTCTCAATCGAAGGATCTTCCTCATAGAAATCATACGTAATCGCAAATAAATAACCTTCCAGTGGATATCTAATCTCCTCATTTAATATATCGTCGGTAAGGAGAAGTGGATAATCCTTTATTAACTGTTTGATATATTTTTCATCATTCACTTTCTCCAAAAACTCTTCGCTTGTGAATGAGAATTGATCGGCATAGATTTCAGCAATCTGCTCGATGGTGAGCCCTTCAGGAATCGTAACCCGATGGGCTGTTTCCAGGACAATTTTCCCGCTTTTTAGGGATTCGATGATTTCATCCATCGACATCGCTGGGCTGAATGTATAGACACCAGCTTGGAAATCTGATTCATTTTTCAATTTTATGTAGAAACGAAAAATAAGGCCATTTTTTATAATACCATTTTCCTCTAATATCGTCGCTATTGTTGAACTGGTTGAACCAATCGGTATTTCAACTTCGACTTTTTCTTCACTATCTGCTTCTACCGGTTCCAGAGCCGATTTCACATAGAAATAACCAGCCAGTCCACTTATGACTAATATAATGATTAGTACTAGCAAGACGATGGATACTATCTTACGGACCGTGCGCGCTTCTTCCCCACGAGCATTACGGTTTTCTTTGAAGCGCTTGGTGAATTTACCTTTGCTCATGTATTCCTCTCCCTCTTATTCGATATATTATACTATATTATGTAAAATAATAAAGTATAAAGTGAATCCTAATTTCATCCATAACACTATAAAAATTCACTTCACAGGGAAAAGCTGATGTCTCTTGGAGACATCAGCTTTAATAAAAAATTTACTTTTCGTCTTCGTCTTCCTCCGCCAATGTTGCGAGCATCTCTTCAACAATTTCCCATTCCTCATCCGATTCAATCGGAAACAGGGAGAGATCTTCCTCATCATTTTCTTTTTCCTCATAACGGAAAGCATATACTTCGACTTCTTCGTCTTCCGCTTGTTCGACGGGTACAACGGCGATATAAGATTGGTCTGTATCATCGACATCAAATGTAAATAATACCTCGAATAAATGCTCTTCTCCGTTATCATCCGGGATGATAATTCTTTCTTTTTCTTCTAAACTCATGAGGTCACCTCTTTTTATTTTTGATCCAGATAGCCCTGTAATATAAACACTGCAGCCATCTTATCAATTACTTTTTTCCGTTTCTTTCTGCTCATATCTGCTTCCAATAAAACTCGTTCCGCAGCGGCAGTCGTTAAACGTTCGTCCCAAAGAACATAAGGCAATTGGAACGTTTCTCCAAAATGTTCGGCAAAACGCTGGGAAGCTTCTCCCCGCTCTCCGATTGTACCATTCATGTTCTTTGGTAAGCCAATGATAGCTTTCCCTATATCATGTTCGTCTATGATTTTTTTTAATTCATCGTCTGCAGAATGGAGATCAAGCTCATTCCAATGAATCGTTGTTAGCCCTTGTGCTGTCCAGCCCAATGCATCACTGACAGCAACTCCTATTGTTTTCGATCCGACATCTAGTCCAATAATTTTCATTTAGTTGTTTTGATTTTCCTTTAAATAATATTTTACTAATTCTTCAATTACCTCATCGCGTTCCACTTTACGAATTAGGTTTCTCGCATCTTTATGCCTTGGGATATAAGCAGGGTCACCGGATAATAAATAACCTACAATCTGATTAATTGGATTGTATCCTTTTTCCTTTAATGCTTCATGCACAGTAAAAAGGATTGTTTTTATATCGCGATCATACGGCTCCTCTGAAAAATTAAACTTCATTGTTTTATCAATTGAACTCATTGTGACACCTCATTCCAAGTATTCGCGCACGATCCATCTTTATAAAATTCATTATAACCTTTTCCATGGATTGTTACAAATTACTACTGATTGATTGTTTTCTTTACAAAAGCTTGTGCAGATATGAGGGCGTCTTGAATTTTAGATGGATCACTTCCCCCTGCCTGGGCCATGTCCGGTCGCCCTCCGCCGCCACCACCGCAAATGGTAGCAGCTTCTTTTATTAATTTACCTGCATGTATACCTTTTTCGACAAAGTCTTTGGAAACTCCTGCCGCGAGCTGAACTTTTCCGTTATTTTCTGTTGCAAGTAAAATAACTGCGGAATCCAGCTTTTGTTTCAAATCATCGACCATATTCCGTAACTGGTTCATATCTTTTACATTGACATGCTCTGCTAGCACCGGGACACCGGCGATATCTTCCACTTTTTCCAAGATGGAAGATGCTTCAATGTTTGCTATTTTTGTACTTAAAGATTCATTTTCCTTTTCCAGGTTACTTACTTCTTGCTGTAATGATTGTACTCTTTCTATTATTTGCTGATCATCATTTGCCTTCACTAGATTAGATACCTGCTTTAGAATCTTCAATTTCCCGTTTAAAAACTCATAAGCTTTCTTGCTTGTGACAGCTTCTATCCTTCTCGTTCCCGCGCCGATCCCGCCTTCAGATACGAGTTTAAACAGGCCGATTTCAGAAGTGTTACGTACATGACAGCCGCCACACAACTCGACACTGTAGTCACCGATTTGCACGACACGGACAATATCTCCATATTTTTCCCCGAATAACGCCATTGCTCCTGTTTCTTTCGCTTTTTCAAATTCCTGATAATCAATAGAAAGATCAATGGATTGCCAAATTTTTTCGTTCACAATCGCTTCGATTTTCCGAAGTTCGTCTTCACTGAGTGCGGAAAAATGAGTGAAATCAAATCGCAAACGATCTGGGGTGACGAGTGAACCTGCTTGATTGACGTGATTACCTAGCACATCCTTTAATGCTTGGTGCAGTATGTGGGTTGCCGTATGGTTTTTAATAACTGCGTTACGTAAGGCATTTTCGACAATTGCCTGAACTTCATCCCCTTTACTAATTTCCCCGCTTTTCACTATCACTTTATGGATATGGAGTCCTTGTGGTGATTTTTGAACATCTTCTACATAAGCTGAAGCATGCTCCGTATAAATCCATCCTTTGTCGCCAACTTGTCCACCACTCTCCGCGTAAAATGGCGTTTCTTTCAAGAAGAGGAATACTTCATCATTTGCTTTTGCCACTTGTGCTTCTTCACCGGCATGGATAATCGCTGTAACGGTAGTCTTCGTTTCCAGTTTGTCATATCCGATAAAGGTGTCTTCCAAATCCAGGCCACTTAATGTCGTGTCTTGTACTTGCATCGAATCGACCTTTTGTCTTGCGTTTCTTGCTCTTTCTTTCTGTTTTTCCATTTCGGTTTCAAAACCGTGCTCATCAATTGTAAATCCATGTTCTTCAACATACTCGGCTGTAAGTTCCTTTGGAAAACCATACGTATCATATAATTTAAATACTTCTTCTCCAGGAAATACTTTATTTCCAGCCTTTTCTTCCCTTTTAATGATTGAAGATAATATCTCTAATCCGTCGTTTAAGGTTTCATGAAATCGTTCTTCTTCAGAACGGATAATTTTTGCGATATGATCTTTCTGTTCGATTACTTGCGGATAAAAGTCCTGCATAATTTCACCGACAACATCGACCAATTCATATAAAAATGGTTTGTCCAAGCCAATATCTTTGGAAAAGCGAATCGCTCGACGAATCAGCCTTCTTAAGACGTAACCCCGCCCTTCATTAGATGGAAGCGCACCATCAGCTATCGCAAAGCTAACCGTACGAATATGGTCGGCGATGACTTTAAAAGCAATTGTTTGTTTATCATTTGCTCCATATTTTACTTGGGCGATTTGCTCTGTCTTTTCAATTATTGGCATAAATAGGTCCGTTTCAAAGTTTGTCGGCACGTCCTGAATAATTGATATGAGACGTTCTAGACCCATTCCAGTATCAATATTCTTCTTTGGTAGCGGAGTGTACGTATCGTCCGCATTATGGTTGAATTGGGAGAATACCAGGTTCCATATTTCAAGATAACGGCTGTTCTCTCCTCCTGGAAATAACTCTGGATCATTCGGATCATTGCCGTACTTCTCGCCACGGTCATAAAAGATTTCCGTATTCGGGCCACTTGGACCTTCCCCAATATCCCAGAAGTTCTCTTCCAGTCGAATGATTCGTTCTGGCGGCAATTTAATTTCGTTAAGCCAAATATCATAAGCCTCATCATCTTCCGGATGAACCGTAACCGATAAGACGTCTGGGTCGAATCCGAGCCATTTGTCACTCGTTAAAAATTCCCATGCCCAGTGGATTGCTTCTTTTTTGAAATAATCACCGATGGAAAAATTACCGAGCATTTCAAAGAATGTGTGGTGTCTAGCAGTATAGCCGACATTCTCAATATCGTTCGTTCGGATTGATTTCTGTGCATTTACGATTCGAGGATTATCCGGGATGACTCTTCCATCAAAGTATTTCTTTAATGTGGCAACCCCGCTGTTGATCCATAAAAGACTCGGATCGTCTTTCGGAACAAGCGATGCACTTGGCTCTACTGTATGACCTTTTTCTTTAAAGAAATCAAGAAACAGTTGTCTAACTTCGGCTGAATTAAATTTTTTCATCTTTTATTATCCTCCTTGTAATTGAAGATGGGGCCCTGTATCCCATTTTTCAACATAAAAAAATCTCCTCTCTGCTTATGCAGGGACGAGATTGTTCGCGGTACCACCCTATTTGTGAATTGTTGCCTATTCACCTCTTATGCATGTTAACGGTTTGATACCGACGGGGATTAGCCGCACTCAAGTGTAGCATTCCATGATTCGATGTGAGGATTTTCTCAGCTTAAAAATCCCTTTCTGTCACACGAGCTTCATGTACTCGGCACTTTCATCATTTTTAAATCTTCTTTTAGCGCTAGTATAGATAAATATTAACCGCTTGTCAATCAGTTATCACCAGGTAAAAGATACGGTAAGTGTTTAACAACTACTTTTAAAATAGCAACTAATGGCACTGCGATAATCATTCCAATAATCCCAAATAACTGTCCGCCTAACAATAATGCAAATATAATCATCACCGGGTGAATTCGAATATTCTTTCCCATAATAAATGGCGAAAGGAAATTCCCATCTATCATCTGGACAACAAATATTGCAATAATTACATAAAGGGCAAGAAGCGGTGAAGTAGTATAAGCAATCATCACGGCTGGTACTGCACCAATTATCGGACCAAAATAAGGGATAATATTGGTGAGTCCGATTACGATTGCAAGTAAAAGCGCATAAGGCACTTGTATAAATTTAAAAGCAAGGAATGTAAGCAATGTCACAAACAAGCTGACAAAAAACAAGCCTCGCAAATACCCACCAAGACCTTCATCGATTTTCTCGACCATCTGTTGCATCCTTGAATGGAGCCGATGCGGGATAAACCTCTTTAGAAATTGTTTCAGCAGATGATAATCCTTTATATAATAAAAGACGAGGACGGGAATAACGGTGACAATAAGAATCATATCAAATAGATGGGTAAACCCGTCGACTAAGCGGGATACGAGATGATCCGACAGATTTTCCAGCCGAATAATGACTTCATCAATCTTGTCATGGAAGGTCTCCGGCAGGAACGATGTAGAGGTGTAAAGATGATTAATCGATGATTCATACATATTCACAAACTGCGGAATATTTTCAATTAAATCATTCATTTGCTGAATAACGATCGGATAAACGCGATAAAATAAAAAAGCAATCCCACCGAAAAACAGAATATAAATGATCATCACGGCTAGCCCTTTATGAATCTGTTGCCGGTCTAGAAATTCTATAATCGGATACAGTAAATAAGCGATAAATCCCGCAATGATAAACGGCAAAAATAGTTTCCACAAAAAGGAAAAAACCTCTTTAAAATAGGGTAAGGTGACCCATAACAAAAATGAAAATATTAAAATCAGGATTCCTATTAAAAGGAAATATAATAGTTTTTTTCTGTTCCACCATTCAAGCAACTGCAACACCTCGTGCTATGTTTGCTCTCGTCACGACAGTAACTTATCTTCCGTGATTGTTCTCTCTTCCTCTGAAAACAAATCATTAAGCGGGCTTACACTACCATCGACTTCGATTTGGTGAATATGGAATTTATCCTTTTTGACTACTAGTTCCAAATAACAAGACCAGCAATAATATAATTGGATTCCTATTTTTCCAAGATTTTTCCCTTTACAATTTGGACATTGCATCATTTCATCATCTCCTAGCTATAATTTCTATTTATAGCCTAACCGAAAGAGAAAATGAATATACTTCTATTTACATAAAATCATAAGGATTCAGTTCTTTTTCCTCATCTGAGATAAAATTTGGCAGTTCTTGTTCTTCCTCTAGCCGGCTCTCTAGCCGTTCAATTAAGGATGTGTAGCGCTGATTCGTGTCCATCGTCGTAACACCCCGCAAAAATGCTGACATATCCCCACAAATAATAAGGGATTCTTTACTTCTTGTTATCGCTGTATATAATAAATTTTTCCGAAGCATCCGATGGTACGATGAAATGACTGGTAAAATGATAATCGGAAACTCACTGCCTTGGGATTTATGAATGGAGATACAATAAGCATGCATGAAATTCCCGAAATCCTGCCGCTCATAAACAATTTCTTTTTCTTCAAAAGCAATAACAATTTGTTCTTTCTTCTCTTTATTTTCTTTTGCGAAAAAGATCGCGACAATCTCTCCTATATCTCCGTTGAATACACCGTCTTCCGGTTGGTTGACTAATTGGATTACCCTATCCCCTACTCGGTAACTTACATCCATTACTTTCATTTCCCGTGTTTTATCTGTCTTCGGGTTTAGAAGTTGTTGGATTTCCTCATTGATGCGATTAATTCCAGCCTCCGTTTTATAAATAGGGGCAAGCACTTGAATAGCATTTGTATCGATTCCTTTTTCCAGCGCATGCTTGAATATTATTGTGATTGCTTCTACAATTTGTCGATTACTCGCCGGGATGAAACTGAAATCATTCGCTTTTTGAAGCGATGCATCTGTTATCTCGTTATTTTTTATTTCATGAGCAAGTTCAATAATCTTAGAACCTTCTTTTTGCCGGTATACTTCATGCAGTCTCACAATCGGTATTTTACCACTTGAAAGCAAATCAGAAAGTACTTGGCCAGGACCGACAGATGGTAGCTGATCTTCATCCCCAACTAACAGCACTTGCATATCATCTGGAATTGCTTTAAATAAATGATTGGCAAGCCAAGTATCGACCATCGAAAATTCATCAACAATTAGAAATTTCCCTGATAGACGCTCTTGTTCATTTTTTTCGAAGCCATCTTTTCCGTCCCAACCGAGCAACCGGTGGATGGTCGAGGATGGCAGGCCTGTAGACTCTTTTAATCGTTTAGCAGCCCGGCCAGTTGGAGCTGTAAGCACAAAAGGAAAATCTGACTTTTTCTCATAATCATCAATATCAAGGGAATGATCATGAATCGTTGCATAAGCTTTTACAATTCCTTTAATTACCGTTGTTTTGCCTGTGCCAGGCCCGCCAGTAAGAATCATTACCTTTGATTGTAACGCTTTTTCGATTGCATCAAATTGTTCCTTCCCGTAGCTTAGAATTTCTTCTTCTTCAATTTCCCCAGTTATCTTCATTAATTCAGCTAACGTTGTTTCACTTTCAATTTTTTTATTCATAATTCTACTAATATGGGCGGCAAAACCGTCCTCAGCATAGTATAAAGAAGGTAAATAAATATTTCCTTCACTAATAATAATTTTTTTCTCGGTATTCAATTGCTCCAACCGTTCCTGAATGATCTGTTCAGTCAGTTCGAAGCCTAGTACTTGAATCATTTCTCGCACGCATTGGTCATATGGTAAGTAGACATGACCATCTTGAATACTTTTTTGCAGTACAAAAATACAGCCTGCACCAATCCGGTTCGGGTGGTCCATAGATAGTCCGTTCATTCGTGCAATCTGGTCAGCTGACTGGAAACCGAAGCCTTCAATGTCAAAAACAAATTGATATGGATCATCATATAACTTATGAATAGCTTCTTCCTTATATCGCTGATAAATTCGCTGGGCCATTTTAAGACTGATCTGGTAGCTCGAAAGTGTGATTGCAACTCGTTCAAAGCCTTGATGTTCTTCTAAACTTTTATGTAATTGTTCTCTTGTTTGTTTTTTAAGACCCGGAATTCCATCCAAGCATTCCGGGTCTTCTAAAATATGGGAGATGGCATTCATTCCTAATTTATCAACAATCCGAGTAGCTGTTTTTTCACCAATTGCATAAAACAAGTCACTGGACAAATAAGAAATCAAGCCTTCCTTCGTATCAGGGATATAGGTTTGATAGGATTCGACGCGGTACTGGATACCGAACTTTTGATGTTGCTCAAAGACACCGTGAAAATAATAAGAATGCTCTTCTGTCAAATGAGAGAAGTAACCTTTAGCAACAATCTCTTTCTCTTCATAATCTTCGTTCGTATCCTCTATTTTAACTTTTATGATTGCAAAATTCTCATCTTCATTGTGAAAAATTGTATAAAGAAGTCTGCCGCGAATATATCCTTTTTCATTTCGTTGCTTATCTTCCATACTTAAACACGCTCGTTTCGTTCTTTATTGACTCAACTTTCGCCGCCTGAAACAGTTAGCTAAACCTTAAAAATTCAAGAAAACCCGCAATCCACTCACCAAGAATCTGCATATTACTTTCATTCAGCGTAAGTACAGCTTTCTCCTGGAGGTCCGCAGTCCAGACACCTCTCGCTTTCCGCGGGCGGCTGGTGAGCCTCCTCGCAGGCAAGCCTGCTGCGGGGTCTCACCAAGCCTATCCTCCCGCAGGAGTCTCGAGGTGTCTGGACTGCTCCGAGGAAAGGCGTGATTTGGATTACCGTTTAATATTCCAGAAGTATAATCCTTATAACGGAATAATTTCTTTTTAAAATAATCCTTTAGACCAGTTCAGTTGCCCGGCGGACGGTGACTCCAACGGGAAAAGCACGAGTCCGAGGAGGCTGAGGCCGCGCCCGTGGAAAGCATCCGTCCGCCGGGCAACTGAACGGCGATTAGAGTTCTAAACTAAAGGAACGAACAAAGACACTTACGCTGAATGAATGCAGAAGTTCATCTATCTGTTAAAAATCATGTCTAGTCATATTCATCGCTGACTATCCGTGCTTGATAAGATTGAACTGCTTTGATTTTTTACGTGCTAATGTTGATTATTGATTTTCCAAAAATTGTTCCACTTGTTTCTTTCCGTTCGCAGCTAAATAATGGTCCGGTTGCTCTTCTAGCGCTTGATTGAAATGCTTGAGGGCTTGTTCGGCATCTTCGTTGAATACGGCGATGACACCTAAATTATAATGGGCATCGCTATGTGCCTCATCCATTTTAATCACTTCTTGGAAGACTGTCTTCGCCTCATCGACGAGTTCCGCTTGGGCGAGCGAAAGACCGTATTGGAAGCGGTAATTAATTTCATCCTCAGCCAGCTCCGTCGCTCGTAATAAATAAGGTAATGCTAATTTAAATTGTTCCTGGTACTGTAAAGAAAGACCGATTAAATAATATAAATGAGCATCCTCGAGTCCTTTATCCAATGCCTGCTGAAAATAGTTGTTCGCTTTCTCAAATTGTTCCTGTTCAAAATATAGATTGCCAAGTCCATAATAAGCAGTGGCAGCTGTGTCATCCAAACTGATTGCTTTCAAAAAGAACCGCTCCGCCCGTTCCGCTTCCTGAAGTTCTACTAAGAGGTTTCCAAAATTGATATAGCCCAATGGTTCATTTGGGTTCTCCTCAATCAATTCATTAAATAACTTTGCTGCTTCTTCATATTTTCCTTCCTGCATCATCTGGATTGCTTCTCTATTCTTATCCATGAATAATCCCCTAACTCAACCTACATAATCAAGATGTTGTTCATTTTTAATTACTTTATCAATCGTTCCTCCACCAAGACATACTTCACCGTCATAAAATACAACTGCCTGGCCTGGTGTAATTGCTCGCTGTGGTTCCGCAAATTCAACATGGACTTTTCCGTCCTCAAGTATGGTGACATTAACCTTGCTATCTTTTTGACGATATCTAAACTTGGCAGTACAGGAAAACGAACTCTTAATTTCTTCCGGATTGATCCAATTCAGATCGGTTGCGATTAATGAATCCGAATATAAATAATCATTTCCATAGCTTTGTTCTACATATAAAACATTTTCTTCCAAGTTTTTGCCGACAACAAACCACGGCTCCCCTGGCCCACCGATTCCAAGTCCTTGCCGTTGTCCGATCGTATAGTACATCAATCCATCATGTGTACCCATCACTTCACCAGTAAGAGTTTGCATTTCACCAGGTTGTGCTGGTAAATATTCACTTAAGAATTCTTTGAAGTTACGCTCCCCAATAAAGCAAATTCCGGTAGAATCCTTCTTCGTAGCTGTTGCGAGATTATGCTGAAGAGCAATCTCGCGTACTTTTGACTTCTGTAAATGCCCTAATGGGAACATTACTTTCGCTAAAACGTCACTAGATAGCTGGTTCAGGAAATACGTCTGATCTTTATTCTCATCCACTCCACGTAGCAACTCAACTTTTCCATTATCGCGTCTTACTTGTGCGTAATGTCCAGTTGCAAGATAGTCTGCACCTAGAGACACTGCATGATCGAGGAATGCTTTAAACTTAATTTCTTTGTTACACATGACATCGGGGTTTGGGGTACGTCCTGCTTTGTATTCATCAAGGAAATAGGTGAATACCTTATCCCAATATTCCTTCTCAAAGTTGACCGAATAGTAAGGAATATCTAACTGATTACATACGCGAACGACATCATCGAAATCTTCAGTTGCTGTGCAGACACCAAATTCATCGGTATCATCCCAATTTTTCATAAAAATCCCGACAACGTCATAGCCTTGCTCTTTCAGAAGCAGAGCGGCAACCGATGAATCAACACCACCACTCATACCGATTACGACACGTGTGTTTTTATTTTCATTCATTTTAATCACTTTCCTTGTTTTGTTAACCGTTTAATTATTTTCGCAACTCGCTTTGCCGCTTCGATTACATTTTCCTCTGTATTCGCACTTCCGAAACTGAAACGGATCGAGTTTGTCGTGCATGGATTATCATCACCAAACATTGCACTCAATACGTGGGATGGTTCCACGCTTCCAGCTGTACAAGCACTTCCGCTTGAGGCAGCAATTCCTTCCAAATCTAAATTTGTCAGTACTTGTTCCACGTTTGTACCAGGGAAACTAATATTGACAATCGTGCTGATTGCATGTTCCTGATCCCCATTCAAGGAGAAATCAATTCCTTCAGATTTAAGCTGTTCAATAAATTGTGCTTTATACTGCTCGTAGGCAAGGTTTCTTGCTTCTCGCTCATCAATGTTCAGTTGAACAGCTTCTTTAAAGCCGACGATGGCAGCAACGTTTTCTGTACCTGCCCGACGTTTTCTCTCCTGTTCCCCGCCGAACATCAAGTTTTGCATCATAACCGAATCACGTGCATAGAGAAAACCAATTCCTTTTGGACCATTAATCTTATGAGCGGAAGTGGTTAGTAAATCGATACCTAACTCATCCACATCAAGTTCTAATAAGCCATACGCCTGAACAGCATCCGTATGGAAATAAGTGTGATGTCCTTGTAACACTGCACCAATTTCCTTAATCGGCTGAATCACTCCAGTTTCATTGTTTACAAACATAATGGAAACAAGTATTGTATCTTCTCGCAATGCTGCTTCCACTACTTCAGGAGAAATACGGCCAGACTCATCTGTCGGTAGATAGGTTATCTCAAATCCGAGGGTTTCCAAATATTCTGCGGTATGAAGAACGGCATGATGTTCTTGCGCTGTTGTTATAATATGGTTGCCTTTTTCCCGGTTGGCAAGGGCTGTTCCAATCAATGCTAGATTATCCGCTTCTGTGCCACCACTTGTAAAGTAAATCTCCTTTTCATTGGCACCGATACTAGAAGCTGTGAGTCGTCTTGCTTCATCTAATTGCTTCCTTGCTTTTCTTCCTTGTGAGTGAACACTTGAAGGGTTCCCATAAGTTTCTTGATAGATGGCTGTCATTACTTCTGCAACCTTCTTATCCATCGGTGTAGTTGCGGCATGGTCTAAATATATTGCTTCCATGGTGTGAATACCCTTCCTTCCTGTTAGATGTAAAACATATAGGCTTCTTCTTTATTATTATCACCAGAATCTGCTAAATCTTTTAGAGTTGTATGATCTAGCACCCCACGGATGGCATCACGGATTCTCAGCCATAATGCTTGTTGGGCAGGCTTCTCTTCTTCTATTCCTTCAACGAGTGTGATTGGACCTTCAAGCACCCGAATTACGTCTCCCGCAGTGATTTCTGTCGGTTCTTTTGCAAGTTTGTAGCCTCCGTAGGCTCCTCTTACACTTCTAACTAATCCTGCATTTCGAAGAGGTGCAGCCAACTGCTCCAAATAATGCTCAGATAAATTATTTTCATGAGCGATCGATTTCAATGATTTGGGACCTTGCCCATATTCCTTTGCAAGTTCTATCATAATTGTAAGTCCATATCTTCCTTTTGTTGTTACTTTCATTTTAACTTTGCACCTCTTTACATTAAATCATTACTATACGTAATAAATTTTCTATTGTCTATCAATTAGCTTGAATTCAAGTCATACATATTATACTATTTGCTATTATAACATGAACCGTCTCTCTCTTGCATTTCTCTAATTTCAAGTCTAAGCTTTATATATAGTGCAACTTCTATACTTAAAAACAGAAAACAAAATCAGCCTTATCCAGTGCTCAGTGACTTTAAAGTATATACCTAGACACATCATTTAAATAAATTTTTTCAAAATGACTAGTAATCACTTTCATACAGCGTAAGTGCAACTCTTACCTGGAGGTTCGCAGTCCAGA
>NZ_BMOS01000007.1:90755-146146 GCF_014647195.1 Oceanobacillus indicireducens
ATCAGTAGTTTCTTTCGGTTACTTTTAAGGGAGAATTATTAGGATAGCTAACAAATTGATATATCATAAAAAGAATAACGACTAATAAAGGACGGTAGTTATGAAACAACAACCATTAGCACTACGAATGCGACCAACTCATATCAATGAAGTTATTGGCCAGGAACATCTAGTTGGAGAAGGGAAGTTAATCCAACGTATGGTAACAGCGAATATGCTTGCATCCATGATTCTGTTCGGCCCACCAGGTACTGGGAAAACTTCTACTGCGTTTGCCATCGCCAAAACAGCAGGCCTTCAAGTGAGATTATTGAATGCAGTGACACATAAAAAGAAAGATATGGAAATCGTTGTTGAAGAGGCAAAGTTAAGTGGAAATCTTGTACTTATTTTGGATGAAGTCCACCGTTTAGATAAAGCGAAACAGGACTTTCTCCTCCCTCACCTTGAAACAAATCTCATTACGATGATTGGTTGTACAACAAGCAATCCCTATCATTCCATCAACCCGGCTATCCGAAGTAGATGTCATTTATTCGAACTCGAATCCCTGGAACCTGAACATGTAAAAACAGCATTACTTCGGGCAATCGAGGACAAAGAACGTGGATTAGGTGAGATGGACATTGAAATGACTCCGGAAGCGCTCGATCATTTTGCTCAAAGCTCCAACGGGGATATGCGCGCAGCCTTGAATGGTCTAGAACTTGCGGCAATGTCAACTCCACCAAATGCGGATGATGTAATTGTCATTGAACTGGAAGCTGCGGAAGAATGTATGCAGAAGAAAAGTTTTTCCCATGATAAGGGAGGGGATGCGCATTATGATGTGCTCTCAGCATTCCAGAAATCGATCCGCGGGAGCGATGTGAACGCTTCTCTTCATTATTTAGCTAGATTAATTGAAGCAGGCGACTTGGATAGTATCACAAGAAGAATGCTTGTTATCGCGTATGAAGACATTGGGTTAGCTAATCCACAAGCAGGACCACGTGCACTTGCCGCTGTACAGGCCGCGGAAAGAATCGGGTTTCCGGAAGCAAGGATTCCATTAGCTGTTGCAATTGTAGAACTTGCCCTCTCTCCTAAATCCAATACAGCCTACAAAGCTCTCGACGGCGCTCTCGCTGACGTGCGTAGTGGGAAAAGCGGTGACATTCCCTCACACCTAAAAGATAGTCATTATAAAGGTGCAAAAGATTTAGGCAGAGGAATCGAATATAAGTATCCGCATAATTATGACGGGGCATGGGTCGCGCAACAATATTTACCGGACCGGATTAAAAACAAGAGATATTATGAGCCTAAAGATACTGGTAAATTTGAGAAAGCAATGAAACATGTCTATGAAAAAATCGAACGTGAAATGAGTTTTCCAAAGAATGACGTATAAATCTTTTTTCTTGAGGCAATAATAACTAGCAACATGATAATCTATTGTTTTGCCTAGAAAAAGGAGTTGGATAAAATGGCCAAAGTGAGACAAGACGCCTGGTCCCATGAGGATGATCTATTGCTGGCAGAAACCGTGTTGCGGCATATTAGGGAAGGAAGTACACAACTGAATGCGTTTGAAGAAGTTGGGGATAAATTAAACCGGACTTCTGCTGCCTGTGGATTCAGATGGAATGCTGAAGTTCGTAATAAATATATCAATGCGATTGATTTAGCAAAACGGCAACGGAAAGAACTAAAACGAAAGCAAGCAAAACAAAATTTCTCACCTGCTCCGAAACAACCAAATCAAAGCAGGGAAATAGTAGCTGACAGAAAAGTTACGGAAGACATTACATTTGATATGGTTCTCACATTCTTGAATGAAGTAAAACAGGACTACTATGTTTCTAACCAGTCAAAAGCGACAACAGAAGCAGCATTAACAGAAAACGAACAATTAAAAGATGAAATTACGAAGCTTGAGAAGCAATTGAAACAGACGGAAAAACAACTGGAAACAATCCAGGATGATTACCAGACGTTTATTCAGATCATGGACCGGGCGAGAAGAATGACCGTTTTAAAAGATGAACGATCCTTCACCTCCCCGAGTTTCCGAATGGATAAGAATGGAAACCTTGAACAACTAGCTAACCCTTCATCAAACTAAAACCAAAAGCGTAACGGCTATGGCCGTTACGCTTTTTATTATGTACGAGATCCCGATCGTGCCGTCCATTTAAAAGTTTTGATCCCGCTTTTAGCAGGTGGGTGCCCTGTTCCAAACTGCTGATATTGTCTGCAGTAGACGGTATGGCAGGATGGAAACTTCCAGGCTCCCTATCAATTGGTGTTCGGTCAAAATACTTCGTATGGACGCACACATCAGGATTTTTTGATATTCTTTTGATTGTAAATTTATATTAACATAGCTTTTTAGAATTATCAAATGATAACCAAATCGTTTTGATTAATCTTTTTGTTTTCTAAGTTGAATCGATAATTCTTTCAGCTGTTCTTCCGCTACTCCGCCTGGTGCTTCCGTTAATAGATCTGAAGCCGAGGCCGTTTTAGGAAACAGGATTGTATCACGTAAGTTTGAACGGCCGGCAAGCAGCATGATAATCCGGTCAAGCCCTAAAGCAATACCCCCATGTGGAGGTGCACCGTATTCAAGAGCTTCCATTAAGAATCCGAATTGTTCTTGTGCTTCTTCTTCTGAAAAACCAAGAACTTGGAACATTTTTTCCTGAGTTTCTTTTTGATAAATACGGATGGAGCCTCCTCCTAATTCATATCCGTTCAAGACAAGGTCGTACGCGTTCGCACGCACATTCTCAGGTTCTGTCAATAATTTATCGAGCTCACCTTCTACCGGAGAAGTGAATGGGTGGTGTGCTGCGAAGAAACGGTCAAGTTCTTCGTCATACTCAAGCAATGGCCAGTCTGTTACCCATAGGAAATTGTAAATCGACTGATCGATTAAATCCAACTCTTTTCCAAGTTTTAGACGCAATGCACCTAAACTGTCAAAAACAACCTGGTTCTTGTCCGCAACGAATAATAATAAGTCTCCATCTGTAACTTCAACCTCTATTATCAACTGTGCCTTTTCCTCTTCAGTTAGGAATTTGGCAATTGGTCCTTTTAGCTCTGCTCCTTCCGCTTTCAACCATGCAAGTCCTTTAGCACCGTATACATCAACATATTCAGCCAGCTTATCAATATCTTTTCTGGAGAAATTAGCTGCTTCACCTTTCACATTCAACAGTCTCACACTTCCTCCATTTTCAATCGCCCCTTTAAACACTTTGAATTCGGATGTTTTGAAAATAGGTGAAGCATCGATAATTTCCATACCGAATCTCGTATCAGGTTTATCCGAACCAAAGCGATTCATCGCATCATCGTACGACATGCGCGGAAACGGTAACGTAATATCAATTCCTTTAACTTCTTTCATAACATATTGCATCATTTTTTCGGTCATCGCCATAATATCATCGCTTGTCTGGAAAGAAGTCTCAATATCAATCTGAGTGAATTCAGGCTGACGATCTGCACGTAAGTCCTCGTCACGGAAACAGCGGGCAATTTGGTAATACTTCTCAAAACCACTCATCATAATTAATTGTT
Source organism: Oceanobacillus indicireducens (assembly GCF_014647195.1). GTDB lineage: Bacteria > Bacillota > Bacilli > Bacillales > Amphibacillaceae > Oceanobacillus > Oceanobacillus indicireducens. Next base: position 94,329 of record NZ_BMOS01000007.1, read on the forward strand.
TAAACAGCTGCGGAGATTGTGGCAAGGCGTAAAACTCCCCTGGATGGACCCTGCTTGGCACGAGATAGTCTCGAGCACCTTCTGGAGTACTTTTCGTTAAAATCGGTGTCTCCATTTCAAGGAATCCGTCATTGTTTAAAAAGTTCCGGATTGCCTGTGTTGTTTGGTGACGTAATTTAATCGTTTCCTGCAAGCCCGGACGTCTAAGATCAAGATAGCGATATTTCAACCGTAAATCCTCCGCAACGTCCGTATCATCTTTGATCATAAATGGTGGATTCTTGGATTTATTTAAAATTTCTACAGAAGAAGCAACGACTTCTATTTTCCCGGTTTTCATCAATGAATTGACGGTACTTGCTTCACGTGCGACAACTTTCCCTGAAATCTCCACCACATATTCTGAACGAATTGTATCAGCGATCTGGAGTGCTTCTGCTGATTCATCTGGATTGAATACTACTTGCACAACACCTGATCGGTCACGTAAATCAATAAAAATTAATCCACCAAGGTCGCGGCGCTTTTGCACCCAACCTTTGAGCAGAATTGTTTGACCGATATGCTCTTCATTTATTGTTCCGGCATAAATTCTTGTCATCTTACTTACTACCTCCTGTTAATTTCCCTGTCAGCGTATCAACTATATTTTCCATCGGTAGAACTTGTTGTTCACCCGTAGCCATTTCCTTTACTGTTACCGTATTGTTGCTTACCTCTTCTTCACCAAGGATTAGGACATATTTAGCTTCGTAACGGTCCGCTGCTTTCAATTGGCCTTTCATCTTCCGCATTTGATAGTCTTTATCAACTTGCACACCATTTGCACGCAGGTCATGAACTAGGCGAACAGCTGCTTGTTCCGCTTCCTTACCAACAGCAACGACGTAACAATCTAATTTGTCCGTGTCCGGTATTTCAACCCCTTCAGCTTCAAGGGCCATCAGAAGACGCTCCAAGCCCATTCCAAAACCGATAGCAGGTGTAGTTGGCCCACCGAACTCCTCGATCATTCCGTTGTACCTTCCACCACCAGCAAGTGTTGTTATCGCTCCAAATCCTTTTGCATCACTCATGATTTCAAAAGCCGTATGGTTATAATAATCCAGCCCGCGAACTAAGGTAGGATCTATGACATAGTCAATTCCCATCGCATCTAAGTACCCTTTTACTTCCTCAAAATACGTTTTCGATTCTTCGTTCAAAAAGTCAAGAATCGATGGTGCTGTTCCCATTGCCGGGTGGTCCCGGTCCTTTTTACAATCGAGGACACGTAACGGATTTTGCTCGAGGCGGACTTGACAGTCGGCACATAGCTCTTCTTTATGCGGAGTGAAGTGGTCGATCAATGCTTGACGGTGCTTCTCTCTGCTTTCTTTATCACCTAGGGAATTAATGACAAGCTTCAAGGAAGTTAATCCTAATGATTGATAAACCGTCATTGCTAAATCAATCACTTCCGCATCAATAGCGGGATCCGCACTGCCTAGCGCTTCGATACCGAACTGATTCAATTGACGCATTCTACCCTTTTGCGGGCGCTCATAACGGAACATTTCTGCAAAATAATAAAGTTTAACTGGCTGATTCACATCTCCATACAGCTTATTTTGCACATAGGCCCGGGCGACGCCAGCTGTTCCTTCAGGTCTTAGCGTTAAACTTCTCCCGCCGCGGTCCTCAAACGTGTACATTTCTTTCTGGACAATATCCGTCGTATCACCAACTCCGCGCTGGAACACTTCTGTATGCTCAAAGACAGGAGTACGGATTTCTTTATAATGATATCTCTTACAGATTTCCTTAATTTGTTCTTCAACATATTGCCAAGCTTTGACATCTTTCGGTAAAATATCAACCGTTCCTCGTGGTGCATTCATACTCAACACCATCTCCTCCTTTACTTTCTACAAATTTATTTCCTCGAAAAAATATATAAAAATCCCGTCCCTTATAAAAATAAGGGACGGGATTTTTGCCCGCGTTGCCACCCTAGTTGATGTAAATACATCCGCTCTACACACAGTTAACGCCTGTCTACGTATATCCCTACTCTAATTTTCGGTCTATATCCTCTGGAATGTCTTTCATTGGACTATCGTATAGAAATGCTCTCAGCCAGTGACATCTCTTCTCTGCTTTACCTAGTTTCCAATTACTTTTTCCATCAACGGTATTGTCTATTTATTCGTAGCTTATTTGAATGATTATAATCATAAGCTGTTCCAAGAAAATTGTCAAGAACGATTGTATAAGAACAATTTAAATTGCAAAAAGGGAACTGCGGCAATGAAGATCATCAATCGAGGTATCCTCCATGACGGGAGAGTATTTGAATATAGTGAAATGGTTAGCCTTGATTATACTGTATCCTATTTCACACCGTTCGACCCTTCCAACCATCAATATAGAGCTATATAGAAAGACGTTTCCATCGTCTTTCTTTTTTGCAAATAAATACTTCTTTTAGCTCTCTGAATTTCCAACCGTGAGAATCCAATCAATATTGAAATACCTTAATTATTAAAGTTAGTGATTAGTCGAATAAAGGTTATCATGATATATTGTGATTAGAATAAAGAACTAAAGAGGGTTGCTATATGAATGTACGATGGAAACAGATTTTACATCTACTTCTCACTTCCGAGAAATCTTTAACCAGTCAAGAATTAGCTGCAGAGCTCCATGTTAGTTCCAAGACGATTCGAAATGACATTAAAAATCTACAACCACTTTTATCTGATTACGGTCTAGAAATTGTTTCTGTACGCGGGAAAGGGTATGCCTTAACAGATAATGACCAGAAAAAAATGGCTGTTTTTTTACAACATCATATGGAACAGGATATCCCTGTTGAACCAGAAGATAGGGTCCATTTTTTGATGGAAACATTATTACTGCAAACGGACTATATCAAGATAGATGAAATAATGGAAAAGATTTATGTCAGCCGTTCAACGTTACAAAATGATTTACGTCAGGTTCGTAAAATTTTAGCAGACTATCAACTTACACTGAAGCAGAAACCAAACTACGGAATAAAAGTAGAAGGCGACGAAATGCAAATTCGTTTTTGTATTGCTGAATGGCTCTTTCAGCAAAGTATCTCCCTACTACGTCATGATATGGATTTACCTATCTTAAATAAAAAAGATTTGAACATGATTAGCAACACGATTTTATCCAACTTGCGACAAAGTAAGATCATTATTTCAGATATAAACCTTCATAACTTAATCACACATTTGGCTATTTCCATTAGACGCCTCAGAGAAAACAACACAATCCAAACAGAAATAGATGATGCCAGTTTACAAGACACGATGGAATACCAAGTTGCCCAAAAAATATTACGTGAGATTGAAGAAGATTTATTTATCACTTTCCCATATAATGAAGTCGCTTATTTAACGATACATCTAATGGGAACAAAACTCCTTTCTCCCGAAGACAGTACGACAGAAACTCATCAAGTTATTGATGCGGAAATACTTCGACTATCAGAACAAATAATAAAAAGAATCGACCAGCAATATGAGTTTCATTTACAAGAAGACGAAGAATTGAAGCTTGCATTAGCGTTACATTTAAAGCCGGCAATGAATCGTTATCAATATCAAATGAATATGCGAAATCCAATGTTGGATGAGATAAAGATGAATTATCCTTTATCGTTTGAAGCAGCAGTAGCTGGAAGCGAAGTATTGATTGAAGAGAAATCCATCAAAATCAATGAAGATGAAATTGCTTATCTCGCATTGCATATTGAAGTAGCTCAAGAGCGAAGAAAGCAGCTTCTTTCCAACAAAAAACGTTGCCTTATCGTTTGCGCTTCTGGAATGGGCAGTGCACATCTCTTAAAATATAAACTTAAAAACATGTTATCAGAAGACTTAGTTATTGTCGGAACAACAGAAATGCATAACTTAAAATATCATTCATTGGATTATATTGATCTAATCATCACAACCATTCCGATTCCCTGGGATACTGAAAAACCGGTTATTCAAGTAAGTACGATTTTAGGAAAAACAGATCTTTCTAAAATAAAGGATCTCCTAAGCAAAGGAAAAGATATGACAGATCATTATCTTTATGAATCATTTACCTACTTGCAGCAAGATTTCAAACATCCAGATTCCATTCTTCATTTTATGTGCAATGAAATTTACAAGGCAGGATTTTCCAATGATAATTATCTTGATTCCGTTTTAAAACGAGAAAACTATGCACCCACCAGCTTTGGTAATCTCGTCGCAATTCCTCATCCACTTGATCCAGAAAATACACATACATTCTGGTCTGTGATGACGTTAGTTAAGCCTATTAAATGGGGGAACAAGCCTGTGCAGCTAATTTTTCTATTAAGTATACAAAAAGGAAAACAAAAAGAGATCAAAAGTATGTTTGAAGAGTTAGGCGATTTGTTAGAGGACAAGGATTTGATTCAAAGGTTAATCGCCTGTACGACATTTAAACAATTTAAACATACTTTACAGCAATGGAAAGGCCTTTAAATCCGAATGGATACTTCTGGATTTAAAGGCCTTATTTGGTTACCCTCCATTCCCGATTTTTCTTCATTCAAACCATGAATAAAACGAAACTTCATTCAGTTGGAGTTTTCGATGCACAGCTCTTTACGCTGGGGTGAGTAATCGCAATCCCAACCCCAAGACGTCGCGAACTTAGTATGCTTCTTTTCTCCCACTGAATTAGCCTAAGTGATTCAGGGTCGGGTAAAAAACTGGCGCGCGCATTCAAACATTGAACCACATTTCCTTTAGCCCCCTACGATCCCGGACGGTCGGATTTCCCGAGTCCGGTTCTGACTCTGGATTACTGTCGCTACATAAGTCTATCTCACATAATACAGGTTTACATGTCAACACACATATTCACCCGTTATTTTGCAAGTTTACTTATGCGCTAGCCATCGGAAAAGATTTTAACTTTTATAGACTTGGTGTTCTATTGTTTCTCGATGGCGTCCCAGATGCCCAGGGTTCTTTGCTCTATTTTGGTGTTACTGTTATAGAAGTTTATTTCCATAAACTTAGAAAGGCATTACCCTTTCCTCCTCGCTACTACAACCTCATGCGCCAATCCTAAATCATCCATACCACTTTCGCTGATAGCTTATATGGTTGTCTTTGCTGGTTGTTTTATCCCAGCTGGAAGTAGGACCTTCCCGTCGTTATCTCTGAAAATCTTTCTCTGGATGCCAACCCCCTACCCCAGCAGCTTCTATGGTGCACTTGACCGTTTCTTCCCATAGAACATCGGCCTTCCCCACTAACTCAGGTCGGCGCTTCGCATTCTTCCTTATAAACAGTTTTAAAGGTACGGGTTTTCGGGTCTGCAGTATTCGTTAAAGCCTTTTGGCCTCCAGACTTGCTCGCCACTCTAACTATTCCGACTCTTACTCTCTCTGTGTAGAGTTAAACCGCAGTGACTTTTACTTCCAAGCAGAACGTGGTTTGTTACCTCCCCACGCATTGGATATACTAGTCATCTGAACCGATCAATTGATGACAGGAGACTTTCACTCCATTAGATTCTTGCCTTGACGGCTACTCCGAGTTAGCGCCCGTTATTTCCCGCCTAAATAAATTTATTCTCACTCTTTATTTGGAGGCGGGAGTTTTACGGGCGCTTCTCCGTGATAAAATCTTCTTTAATAAAAATCCAGTATTATCCACTTGACTTTTTTCCTTTGCAAATGGAAAAAGACTCGGTGCAAAAGTTCGATGGTTTAAAATACAATAAAAGTAAGAAAGGAGAGGTGAAGAGCACATGCAGTCTATCAAAATAACAATTATCGGCGGTGGGTCCTCTTATACTCCAGAGCTTTTGGAGGGCATTATTGCAGAAGCAGACCACCTTCCGATAAAAGAAGTATGGCTTGTCGATATACCAACAGGACAAGAAAAGCTTCAAATCATCGAAGCACTCGCAAATAGAATGGTTAAAAAATCAGGTCTCCCTATTCGTATCATTGCAACCATGGATCGAGAAAAAGCGATTAAAGGTGCAGATTATGTAATCACACAAATTCGAGTCGGGCAATTGGAAATGCGAAGAAATGATGAATATATTTCTATGAAGCATGGCGTTATTGGTCAAGAAACAACCGGTGCTGGAGGATTTATGAAAGCGCTTCGAACCATTCCGGTTATTTTAGAAATTTGTAAGGAGATGGAAAGGTTAGCCCCAGATGCGTGGTTATTAAATTTCACCAATCCTGCTGGTGTAGTAACAGAAGCGGTACTGAAGCATTCCAAAATTAAAGCAGTCGGGCTTTGTAATAACCCTATTAATTTCTATAAAAAATTCGCTGCAGTTTACGATGTACCAGTAGAGGATGTACGAATTCACTTTATCGGAATTAACCATTTAATTTGGATAACCGGACTGTATATTAATGGTCAATCACGTATCCAAGATATTCTCACAGGAAAATCAGATAGTTATGAAGCTGCTAATATACCAAATTTTGATTGGGATACAGATTTTCTCCAATCACTTGGTGCTATCCCCTGTGGATATCATAGATACTATTATCAGACCGATGAGATATTAAAAAAACAAAGAGCAGAGTACGAAAAAAAAGAAACACGAGCAGATCACGTGCAGAAAGTAGAAAAAGAACTGTTCGAACTTTATCAAAATCCAGAGTTAGACATAAAGCCGAAAGCATTGGAACAACGGGGAGGTGCTTATTATTCTGAAGCGGCTGTACAGCTGATTAAATCCATTCATTTGGATACACAGCAAATTCATACATTGAATGTCAGAAATAATGGAGCAATCTCTAGTTTACCGGACAATGTTTGTGTAGAAATCAATTGTGTTGTTGAAAAGCATCAAATTACACCATTACAAACATCAGAAGCCTCACCACAAATTCGTGGGCTTATGCAGGTTGTCAAAGCTTATGAAGAACTCACTGTTGAAGCAGCTATAACTGGAGATAAAGGAATTGCTTTGCAAGCTTTAACGCTTCATCCACTGATTCCTTCCGCAAACAAGGCTAAAGAGGTTCTCGACGACATGCTGGCAGTAAATAAATCTTATTTAGGTTGGAGTTAGCACTATATCTTGTACAAACTGTGTTTATCATGGGTTAACTAACTAGAACGCCCTACTGATTAAACATTTACTTTATGCAAAATACATTCGGGAGGTTTTGGAAAATGAAAATTGTACTGCTATGCGCACTTGGAATGAGCACCAGTTTACTTGTAAAAAAAATGAATAATGAAGCTGCTAATCAATCAATTGATGCTACGATTGAGGCTTATTCCGTGGATGATTTAGAAGAACAGCTGAAGATCGCAGATATTATCCTACTTGGACCGCAAATTCGTTACAAAAAAAGAGAAATATTCAAGAAAGCAGAAGAAGCTGGTGTACCAATAGCTGTTATCGATATGAAAGCCTATGGAATGCTAGACGGAAAAAAGGTGCTAAAACAAGCTCTAGATTTAAAAAATAAACAAAGGAGAGAAGGTTAATGAATGGGTTTCAAGGTTTTATGGAACGTTATTTCATGCCTGTCGCGGGAAGACTTGCGGAACAACGTCATTTAAAAGCGGTACGAGATGGCATTATTGCTGTAATGCCGTTGTTGATCATAGGAAGTGTATTTTTAATTATTTCCTCCCCACCCGTTGAGTCATGGGCAGAATTTATGGCTCCATATGCTGCTAAATTAAGCATTCCTGTAGATGCCACTTTTGGATTACTCGGATTAATTGCAGCATTTTCTATCGCTTACAGCTTGGCAAAAAGCTATAAAATGGACGGACTTTCAGCCGGAGTTTTAAGTATCGCAGCATTTTTTGTTGCAACACCTTTGACGGAAGATGGAAACATCCCACTTAACTTACTAGGAAGCGAAGGACTCTTTATCGCTATCCTTTTGTCTATTCTTACTGTAGAAATATTCCGCTTCTTTGAACAGCGACATATTGTCATTCGTATGCCTGAAAGTGTGCCTCCTTCCGTTTGGAGAGCATTTACTGCACTTATTCCTGGAGCCGTTATTGTCGCAGTAGTATGGGGAATAGATCTCCTACTTAGCGGTGTGTGGAACCTATCTTTACATGAAATTGTTGGAGCGGTATTAAGAGAGCCTCTGCAAATGCTCGGCTCAAGCTTTTGGGGCGCAATGGTTGCGATTATATTAATTCACCTGCTCTGGTCTTTTGGAATTCACGGCATTTCTGTTGTAGCCAGTGTCATGGCTCCAATTTGGTATAGTCTAACAGAACAAAACGTAGCTGCACAGCAAGCTGGAGAAGAACTCCCGCATATTGTTGGTCAGCCTTATATGGCAATCTGGTGGGCAGTAGGTGGATCAGGTATGGCGCTGGCGCTTACTCTATTGTTTCTCTTTATGGCAAAATCTAAACATTTAAAAGGACTTGGAAGAGGTTCAGCAGGAGCAGCTTTTTTCAACATTAGTGAACCCGTCATTTTCGGTGCACCTATCGTCATGAATCCATTGTTAATTGTTCCATTTATTCTAGCTCCTCTGGCAGTTGGGATCATCACTTATTTTGCCATGTCTATTGGCTTGGTCGGCAAACCTTATGCCATTGTTCCATGGACAACACCACCTCCATTTTCCGGTATATTAACAACAGGTGATTTCCGTGGCGGCATACTAATGATTGTAAATATTTTCGTAGCGATGCTTATCTACTTCCCATTCTTTAAAATGTACGACAAACAGCTGTTAAAAGAGGAAGAAGAAAATAAAGAAGATACATTGGCTGATGATGAGGATGACTGATATGCGAACCAAAAAGAAAGTAATTATTAATGCGGACGATTTCGGGATGACTCCAGGTGTTACAGCAGGAATTCTCTATGCGCATCAGTTTGGTATCGTCACTAGTACCACAGCAATGGTAAATAGTCCTTTCGCAAAAGAAAGCCTAGTATTGGCAAAAAACTGCCCCAATCTTGGCATTGGTTTACATTTTGCACTAGATGCCGGAAAGCCAATTTCTAAGAATGTACCAAGTTTAATTGATCATTCAGGACAATTTTTAACTGGTCATTCCCTAATGAAATCCGCCAAGAAATCAGATATAAAAGACGAATTGCTTGCACAGCTGGAATTATTGTTACAATGGTATCCCAATGTTACGCATATTGACAGCCACCATCATATGCATTTACATCTACCAGAAGCATTGGAAGCGGTCTTAGAAGTAGCTGAAGCATATAAACTGCCGGTCCGCTCCTTCACAGAAAATCACTGGCGTACTGTGGATAGTACGGACAAGTTATATTATGACTTTTACGGTACAGAGAATGTAACCATTCCTTATCTCGAATCAATCTTGAAAAATATAGAAAATGGTGTAAGTGAAGTCATGTGCCATCCGGCTTTTCTAGATCCATGGCTCCTTGCAGCAAGCAGCTATACAGAAACAAGAATGAAGGAATTAGAAATCTTAATAGACCATCGATTAAAAGAAATCATCGAAGACCAAACAATGGAGCTGGTTCATTTTGGAGGGATACACCATGAATATAGATAATTTATCCATGCAAATCATTTTATACGCTGGAAATGCTAAAAATGCCCTGCATGAAGCTCTGCAACAAGCAAGAATTGGAGATTTCTCGCACACACAGAATCGTTTAGAAGAAGCTTCCAAAGAATTACTGCAAGCACACAAAATACAAACACGTTTTATTCAAGAAGAAGCAAAAGAAAACTTAGGCGGATTATCCATCCTTCTTGTACACGCTCAGGATCACTTAATGACGGTTATGTCTGAAAAAGAACTGATAGAAGAGATGATTCATCTTTACGGAAACCAGCATCGGTTGGAAAGACGTGTGGAGGAATGGATTCGTGCAGGAAAGGATTAGTTTTGAATAATAAATGAAGGGCTTAACTGCGGAAAGAAACTTAGCGCATTATATCTATTGTAAAAATATTTACTGTTAATCTGCTTCATCTGCAGAATAGCGTGAAAGAGAATAGCCTTTTATAGTACTAAGCTACTTTATAGCCAAATCTTTAATACTATAACTGGAGCTTAGTACTTTATAAAAAGTTTCTAAAGTGAGACGATGATATGATAAAAAAATTCATGGCATATAAACCGAGGTGGTGGTTTAATGAAAAAAATGTTACTTTTTATGAAATTGTTGTGCATGTTGTCAATTGGCTCTTACTCGGCTTTATCGGTTTTATCGCTTTTTTCTCCATCGTAAATATCAGCCCAGCTCCAAGACCATACGGCCTCCTAATCGGTTATGATATTATCACGATTCTGCTCTGGGGTGTTAATTACTGGTACCAATATAAGAATAGAAAATGGATTGTGCTGATAGCCGGGACCATCCTGTACGTTGTCATTGCTCTACTTCTCTTGGGCGTTGTCGTACCATTTTTGACAGACATATTTTACTCTTTCTAGAATAATTTATTTTTAACCAATGTATCCGCAACCGTCAATACACCGGCTAGTCGAATTCCATTACAAATCGTAGTAGTACCAGGTCCTTTCATACCCTTCGAGCAACTAATAAATTCTTATGAGCGTCACATCTACTCGGACGCGGTGGCGGGCCTTGAAGCTCTCTGTCATGCGTTACACAACACCAGTCAAACGCATTGATTGGTGAACCGCCAACAGCGTAATTATAATAGACACATGTGGCTCCGCAATGCTCATAGCGTTGCCCCTCAAAGTAACAACAAGAACTAGATGCAACACAGCTCAGGGGGCATACGTAATCTCTGCTAAGATTTCTTCGTGTTCCTCCGCTACTTCTGAAGTCTTTACATAATCCGTATAGACATCAGCTAATACCTCTGCAGTTTGTTCTAATTTAAGTTCTCCATTCACATATTCCTTAACGACGAAATTAGATTTAATTCATTTAAAACATCTGTCAATGCAGCTTGCATAAAAACAGCTTCATATTGCTCTTTCTCATAACTTAGGGTGAAATAGGAAATTTTATTCATTCCAATCACCTTTATTCAAAAGAAGAGACCCTTCAAGTTTTATCTAAACACAAGAAATATCTTATCCTCAAAAAACCTGAAAACGAGACTCCGAGCTGCACCGTTAGCTTTGCCACTAGCACAAAAATTTATTATACTTTAGAATACTACTATTGACTGTACTTATAGATTGGAGGAACAAATTTGTCTTTCAGAAAGATTATCATCCTCTCTTTCACATTTCTTTTATTACTTACTTCAACGGCTTTTGCAAAAAATGCAATGATCGAAGAAGATAAATTGAATGTCCGAACTGGACCTGGTACAGATTTCGATCGTATCGGACAAGTTAACAGCGGGGATGAATATGAAATCCTTGAAGAAACGGACGAGTGGATAAAAATTCAATATGCCGATTCGGAAGGTTGGATTACAAAAGAGTTTGTGACGATAAATGAAGAGGACGATCCAGTTAAGGAAACAAAAGAAGAGGAGGAAAAATTAGAAGAACCTTCCTTGTCTACTGTGACGATTCAGCAAGATGGAACCCATCTAAGAGAAGAAGCTTCTCCCGGTTCTGATATTGTTGCATTTACCGATAAGGATGAAGAATTTGAAGTTGTCTCGGAAACGGAAAATTGGCTGGAGATTACAAATGATAAGGTATCAGGTTTTGTTCTACGAGATTATATTGAACAAACCGGTAACCGGAACACTAGTCTGCGGGGTAAAACCATTATAATTGATGCGGGACACGGCGGTAGAGATGTCGGAGCAATTGGTATTAGCGGATCCTACGAGAAGGACATTACCTACTTGACGGCTAGAGAGTTGGAAAGGGAATTGACGGCACTTGGAGCAGAAGTCGTTATGACTCGACAGAATGATGAATTCATCCCTCTAGAAAGCCGTTCCAGCTTAGCTAACGTTATCAATACGGATGCTTTCTTAAGTATCCATTACAATAGTTTCCCTGAAGTTCCAAGTGTTTCAGGTATTGAGTCTTTCTATTATCATGATCAATATGAATCGCTTGCAACTTATGTCCATGATGAAATTATTAAGGAAACAAATGAAAAAGATAGAGGAATTTCTAATCAAGATTTATATGTCACCCGCCTAACGTTTAATCCTGGTATATTGCTTGAACTCGGGTTTATATCCAATGAAGAGAGCGATGAGCTATTACATAGCACGGGATATCAAAAGAAAATGGTGACCGGTATTATCAACGGTCTGCAGCGTTATTTCGCAGACACCGAATAACCAAAAAAAGAAGCAGGGATGCAATTATTACATATCCCTGCTTCTTTTTTATTTATCTTTGCTGTCGATTAGGATAGTGACTGGACCGTTGTTGGTTAGGTTAACGTCCATCATAGCACCAAATTCACCGGTTTCTACATGGATACCTTCCTGCCGCAGTGCTTCATTAAAACTTTCGTATAGACGATTAGCCACGTCAGGCTTTGCCGCATGAACGAAACTTGGTCTTCTTCCCTTTCTCGTGTCCGCATATAACGTAAACTGCGAAATTGACAAAATGCTTCCTTCCGCATCTTTTAAAGACAAATTCATTTTTTCATTTTCATCTTCAAATATACGCAAATTGATGATTTTATTCACTAAATAATTAACATCTTGCTCGGTATCCTCATGTGTCACCCCAAGCAATACGACGAGACCGTGATCGATTTCACCTACGACGGAACCATCTATGGTTACGGATGCATTGGTTGTGCGTTGAATTACTGCTTTCATTTCACTATTTCTCCTTACTTTACAACTAGTTGATCGTTCTTGTTACAGAGTATACATCTGGGATTTTCTTTAATCTGCCAACAATTTTTCTTAAATGACCCGTATTTTGAATAAGAATTGTCAACTGAATGACAGCCATTTTATTCTTATCCGTTTGGCCATTCACATGGGTAATATTTGTCTTCATTTCACTTACAGCGTGAAGCACTTCATTAAGCATTCCTTGACGATCATATCCTGAAATTTGCAAATCGACATAGTAATGCTTCGTGTCTGTATAATCGTCTTCCCAAGATACGTCTATAAATCGTTCCTTCGCTTCTTCCGTATCGATATTCGGACAGTCGGCTCGGTGCACGGACACACCCCGTCCTTTCGTAATATAACCTCTGATTTCGTCACCTGGTACAGGGTTACAACATTTCGCTAAACGTACTAATAAGTTTTCTACTCCTTCTACCCGAACACCTGAATCTTTACGATGCGCTCTCTTTTTCGTCTTTTCAGCCGATTCCTCGGAAAGTATCTTTTTAACACTTTCTTCTTTTTCTCTATCTTTCCGTATCGTATCTGTTAACCTTGTAGCTACAAGTGCTGCTGTAATTCCTTGATAGCCGACCGCTGCATAAAGATCTTCTTCATTCGTAAAGCTGAATTTCTCACAAACTCGTTTCAAATTCTCTTCGGTTAATACTTCTTTTGGAAGAATGTCGAGCGCACGGATTTCCCGTTCGACAGCTTCCTTCCCTTTGATAATATTTTCTTCCCGGCGTTGTTTCTTGAAAAACTGTTTGATTCGGCTTTTCGCTTGTGAAGTTTTTGCGATTTTCAACCAATCCTGCGATGGACCATAAGAATGTTTCGAGGTCATCACTTCAACAATATCGCCATTTTTCAATTTATATTCAAGGGGTTCCATTTTTCCGTTAATTTTGGCCCCAATCGTTTTATTACCAATTTCCGTATGGATTTTATAGGCAAAGTCGATTGGCACAGACCCTGAAGGGAGTTCAACCACATCGCCTTTAGGTGTGAAAACATAGACCATATCAGAGAATAAGTCGATTTTTAATGACTCAATAAACTCTTCCGCATCATGGGTTTCGCTTTGCCAATCTAGTATTTCCCGAAACAGAGATAATTTCTCTTCAAATGAACTGCCTGAACCACTCTTCGCCTGTTTACCTTCTTTATATGCCCAATGTGCAGCAATCCCGTACTCTGCAATTTCATGCATTTCCTTTGTCCGGATCTGCACCTCAAGCGGATCACCCTTCGGACCGATAACAGTCGTATGCAAGGATTGATAAAGGTTCTGTTTTGGCATCGCAATATAATCTTTAAATCTTCCAGGCATCGGCTTCCAGTTTGTATGGATAATACCAAGCACAGCATAACAATCTTTAATACTGTCTACAATAATCCGCACAGCGAGCAGATCATAGATTTCATTAAATTGCTTGTTTTGCTTCACCATTTTTTGATAAATACTATATAGATGCTTCGGACGACCGGACATTTCCGCTTCAATATGGACTTCATCCAGTTGAATCGATAATTGCTTGATGACTTCCTCAATATATGTTTCACGCTGTTCTCGCTTCTGTTTCATTAATTGTACGATGCGGTAATATTGCTGCGGGTTTAGATACCGTAGCGCGGTGTCTTCCAATTCCCATTTAATCGTTGAAATTCCGAGACGGTGAGCAAGCGGGGCAAATATTTCGATTGTTTCATTCGCTTTTTGCCGTTGTTTATGTGGTGGTAAATGCTTCAATGTCCGCATATTATGCAGACGGTCCGCAAGCTTAATGAGAATGACCCGAATGTCTTTTGCCATTGCAACAAACATTTTGCGGTGGTTCTCCGCTTGTAATTCTTCTTTGGACTCGTACTTGATTTTCCCAAGTTTCGTTACACCATCGACAAGCAAAGCAACTTCCTCATTAAACTCTCCTTCAATTTCTTCCAGCGTCGTCTCAGTATCCTCAACGACATCATGTAAAAATCCACCTGCAATGGTCTCCGCATCCATTTGCAGATCAACAAGTATCCAAGCAACCTGGACAGGGTGGACGATATACGGTTCTCCTGACTTTCTAAATTGGCCTTCATGGGATTTTTTTGCATATTCATAGGCGCGTTTAATAAAGGTTAGATCGTCCGTTGATAAATATTCACTTGCCCTGTCCATTAATTGTTCAATTGTTATAACTTCATCTTTTGCCATTTAATCACCTTTATCAACTATCTAAAATTGTTTGACTTATCTGTAGATAAGGAAGTTTCCTTAATAATTATCCTTTTAAATAACTTCCATTATATGCGTTTATTCGTCCACTGTCTATAATTACGGTGAAAAAACAAGAACAAGATCGAATTTGGGGATATATTAGAAGAGGTCTGACCAATATATAGCCAGACCTGATGTGTATATTAGTACGTTATCAAAGATAGAACTTCATATCCTTCTAATTTATCAATGCCATTCAAATAGCTCAACTCAATAAGGAATGCGCAGCCTGCTACTACTCCGCCGAGCTCTTCGACAAGTTTAATTGTTGCTTCGATTGTTCCACCTGTCGCAAGTAAGTCATCTGTAATAAGAACCCGCTGGCCTGATTTAATCGCATCTTTATGGATAGCTAGAACATTCTCACCGTATTCCAGACCGTAGTTTACTTGAATCACTTCACGAGGCAACTTGCCTTTTTTTCGAACAGGTACAAATCCGCGGCCTAGCGCGTAAGAAACAGGGCAGCCTATAATAAATCCTCTTGCTTCCGGACCGACGATAACGTCTACTTCTTTTTCTTTGGCAAACTCAACAATATCATCTACTGCTGCGCGGAATGCATCACCATCAGACATGAGCGGGGTAATATCCTTAAAAGAAATCCCTTCTTTCGGCCAGTCATCTACAATTTCAATATATTTATTATAATCCATTTATCATTTCCTCCTTGGACTTTTCCGTTTCAAGGTAATTTATATATGGTGTAAACCAGTTTTTAAACTCCTCATAATTGGAGTAATACAATTGCTGTTCAATCTCTAACTGTCGTAACCTTTCCTGATACACATCAGCAGCTTCCAAATCCTTTTTCTCCGGGGTTGGATTGACATGAACTACTCCATTATCCATCCTAACAAATTCAAGCTCGGAAAAAACACGCAGCATGAAAACAATATGTTCTTTAGACCAAGACTTTACTTTCATGATGGACTGGATTTCCCGCTTCATGTCGATTGTTTTACGCTTATGAAACAGTGCATATAACCAGACAAAGTCTTCTCTTGTTGGAAATGTCTTTAAATAGGCACTGTCATTTAATTGGAAACAAGCATAAATATTAACTGGTTGTATCTTCTGGATGAGTTGAATTAAGTCATTCAATCGAGCTGGCAGTGTACACAAAATCAGGTGGGGAACTTTCTGTAATTCCTGGTCTTTCGCTTCATAGCTGATTGTGGGAATAAAGCTATATTCCAGCGGATTTTCCGAAACAGCGATAACTTCTTCATTTGCCAAAAAGCTGAAATCAACATTTTTTCTGCCACGATAATCGAATAGCTGCCATTCCTCTATTCGCATGTCTTGAATCATAATCTGGGGTTTACGGTTGCCATTCCATTCATTGATTCCTAACTCCCCGACTACTTGTAGAGGGGTGTTCGGCGAAATTGCATAATAAAGATTTCCAAATCCAAACCCGATTCCATCCAAAAGCTTTCCATCTTCGCGGAATTGCAATTTTAAATGGTTTTTCTTGCTTCCAATCTGCCTTCCTTCAGCAGGAATATGTTCGATCTTGAAAACAGGTTTCGGATTCCCCATACCATATGGTGCCAAACGATTGATTTCATCGATTAACCCTTCGTTTATCTCAGCGATTTCCACTTCTCCACTAATTATAATTTCTTCTTTGCAGTCCTCTTCCGTCAGTTGCTCTTTCATATATCCGTCAAGTGCTTCCTGAATTTTTTCAACATTCTCAAGAGGGATTGTCATCCCCGCTGCCTGAGCATGCCCACCGAACTTTGAAAATAGATGGCGAACTTTCATGCAATTCGTGAATAGATCAAAAGCTGGAATACTTCTTGCGGAACCTTTTAATTCATTCGTTTCTGGATTAAAGTTCAATACAATTGCTGGGCGATCAAATTGCTTCACAAGTCTAGAAGCAACAATTCCCAATACACCTTCATTCCAATTTTCCTTATATACAATCATAACACCGAACTTGCTTGGGTCTACCATTTTCTCTGCTTCTTTTCTTATCACTTCTACAATCCGCTGTCTTTCCTGATTCAACTGATCTATTTCTTCAGCGAGTTCTTGGGCTTCCTCTTGGAACTCCGTCAGTAGAAGTTCAACGGCAAGACCGGCATCCTGCAGCCTTCCAACTGCGTTCAAGCGTGGTCCCATTTTAAAACCAACATCTTCTTCTGTCACATTTCCTTCGATTTTGCAGATCTGTTTTAATGCTGAAATTCCCGGTGTATTGCTTATTGTTAATTCTTTCAGTCCGTAATAGGATAGTACTCGGTTTTCATCCGTTAACGAAACTAGATCGGCAATCGTTCCAATCGCTACAAACCCGAGCAGATGTTTCGGAAAAAACCCAAGTAAGTACTGAGCGAACTTGAATGCAACCCCTACTCCAGCCAATTCTTTAAATGGATAATTCTCAGAGAGAGCGGGATGAATAATTGCATAAGCATCAGGGAGTTCATTCTGTGCCTCGTGGTGATCGGTAATAATAAGGTCAACGCCAAGAGCTTTTGCCACATTCGCTTCGTGAACAGCTGTAATTCCATTATCCACCGTAATGATCACTGTAAACCCGTTAGCATAAGCTTGGCGGAAAGCTTCTTCATTCGGTCCATAGCCTTCTGTAAATCGATTTGGTATGTAATAGGAACAATTTGCTCCAAGCTCTTCCAAAGCCTTAATGAGAACAGCTGTAGAAGTGACACCATCTGCATCATAGTCACCGTAAACTAAAATCTTTTCATTTTGTTCAATTGCTTCTCTTACACGCGTGGCTGCCTTATCCATCCATTGGATCTTTTCAGGTGGATGAACATCGTCCAAAGATGGGAATAAAAACTTTTCCGCTTCCCTAGACGAGCGAATCCCCCGTTGCAGCAATAGTTTTTCAACAACAGGAGAAAGTTTAAAAGGTATATCATTTATTAATTTTGCATCAGATTCAATTGTTAATGTTTTCCAGTTTGCCTTGCTATGTAACATAAATTCACCCCTGACCAATCTATTATACAAAAGACCGGCAGGGGTAGCAATTTAATTATTCTTTTTAGGAACGGTTTTAACGTTTTTCTCCTTTGTTTCTTCTTTAATTACAGGTGGTGTGATGCCCGCTTTCTCCAAACGTTCCCGGTAAAGCTTATGTTCCTTCTCAAGCTTCATCATTTGCTTCCGCATTTGAAAGATTTTAAACATGCCTGCACCAGCTGTAATGAGTCCTCCCATTAAAACGGAAAACAAAATAACGAGAATGAGAGGAGATGTCGCACTCCAAAAGAAATAGTTCACTTGGACAGGCTCAATATTGATAACGGCAAATATTGATATTAAAATCGTTAGTACAATTGCCAGAATAACGTAACCCTGACCTTTCATTTCCATCTCCTCCTAAGAGCTTATACTTGGGGTCCTTCCACTCGTTTTTTCTTTCTGAAATCGAGTGGTTTTTCTTTGAGATTTTTCCCTCGCCAGACGAGCCATACTTGAGCTGCAAGGAAGAGGGAAGAATACGTACCTGCAACTAACCCAATTACTAATGCAAGAGTAAACGTAAAGATGGACGACGTTCCGAGTACAAGAAATGCAAGAATCGCAATTAATGTTGATATTGTCGTATTCATTGTACGAGTAAACGACTGAATAATACTCTTATTAATAATCCTAGCAAGTACTTTATTAGACGTTACCCGTTTTTCAAATTGAATATTCTCCCGAACTCGGTCAAAGATTACAATCGTATTATTAATAGAGTAACCGATAATCGTCAGGATTGCCGAAACAATCGTTATATCAAACTCAATTTGCGTAATACTGAAAGCGAACAACATGATCAATACATCATGTAGAAGTGCAAGGACTGCTGTAACCCCGAATATCAATTCGAACCGGAATGCAACATAAATAATGATGAATACCGCTGCAATTGCAACCGCATAGACCGCATTCTTCACGAGTTCTTCTCCAACGATCGGGGAGACAATACTTATCCCTGGATCAAAGCCATATTTTTCATTAAAGGTTTGTTGGATTTCGGTAATTTCTGTATCGGAAAGTACCGTATCAAAGCGAGCAACAGCAAGTTCATTATTTTCACCAGAAGGCACGAGACTGCTCGCTTCCACTCCAAGGTCTGAAAATGTCTGTTCTACCTCTTCGATATCAATCGGTTCATCCGCGATTACCTCTATTCGTGATCCACTTGTAAAATCAATGCCGGGATTAATCTTAAAGATTGCTAGCGCTGCAAACCCAGCCACTAAAAGAATCCCCGTAAATACAAAAAACTTTTTCCTGTGTTTTACAATATTAACTTCTCGGTTAAATAGTTTCGGTTCCCTTTCTGGTTCCGCAATATCTTTAATTTCTTTATTCTTAACGCCAAACCATGTCTTTCTATTTTTCAAGAATCCACTTTTCACCCAGAAGCTTAGGAATAGTCTCGTTCCAAATACTGCCGTGATGAAACTTACGAGAATACTGATAATTAACATCGTTGCAAATCCCTTGACGGAGCTTGTACCAAAAATGAAAAGGACAACCGCTGCAATCATTGTCGTGATGTTCGCATCTAATATCGTACGGAAGGAGTTCTTGCTTCCTGCTTGGAAGGCAGCTTTCACCGATTTACCGGACCGGAGTTCTTCCTTATAGCGTTCAAACGTAATAACGTTCGCATCTACTGCCATACCTACACCAAGAATCAGTGCGGCAATACCTGAAAGTGTTAATACACCGTTCATCGCCATAAAGACAACGAGGACAAGATACGTATAAATAATCAAATTGATGGAAGCAATGAATCCAGTAAAGCGGTAAACGGCAATCAGAAATAGAACGACAAGGCCAATTCCAACGATACCTGCAAAGACTGTATCATTCAGTGCCTGTTCTCCAAACTGAGCTCCAACAGAAGTAGAGAATATTTCGTTCATATGGACCGGTAAGGAACCGGAGTTGATAATATCAGCCAATGCCTTCGCTGACTCCACCGTGAAATCACCGGTTATCATGACATCTGTCGTATGCAATGTCTGATCAACACTTGGTGCGGACACGAATTTCGGCTCTTCCTTTAGTATTTCCTCTTTAAAGGAATCCCCTTCCTGGAAGTCCATCCAAATAACCAATAAATTATCAGGTGGTCCCATATCTTTAATCTCTGTAGTGACTTCACCGAATTTATTTGCATCATTCAGCTTGAGGGAAACAATCGGTTGATTCGTGGTTTGGTCGAAGTCTTGTTTCGCACTCCCCGGCTTGACGTCGGAACCATCTAACAGCTCGACATCATTTACGTCACGGAAAGAGAGTTGCGCGGATGTTGCAAGCATATCCCTCGCTTCTTGCTGATTCTCTACACCGGCAAGCTGTACACGTATGCGGTTCTCTCCTTCAATGTTAATGACCGACTCACTAATCCCTAGACGGTTCACCCGGTCGTTCAGTGTTTGAACAGTACCCTCCATTAGGCCACGGGTAATCTCCTGTTCTTCATCAATCGGTTCGACTTCGTATAAGACTTCGAAGCCACCTTGTAAATCCAATCCTAAACTTATGTTTTTTGTAACTCCAGTTGTCGTTGTTCCAATCAGTGTACCAAAAATAAGCACGATTAGAAAAAAGGCAACGAGTCTGCCTCTCTTTTTCATGTTCCTTGTTCCTCCCTTAATCTCTCGGGTTAAAATTCCTTTATGTATCTAATAAAGCAGCAATGGAACCGGCAAGATCATCATCTTGAAACGAACTGACGGTAAGGTAGCTTAAGTAAATGGATGAGTTTAATTGCATAATATCAGCTACCGTCTCATAAATCCGCTTATCCGGATACCCTTTCCATACTTTATCTACAAGGCATTTCCAGACATCTTCACTAGTTGCCTGCTCATAACCCATTAGATGCAATTCTTCAGCTTTACTGTGTAAAAAAGGTGTAACGGTTAGTTTCCATTTTTTAACGCTTTGAATTGTTTCCATTATCTACCCCTCCTAAATGGAGTATTTATAGAATCTTGTCATGCTTGGCCAACACATTTGCATATATATTATTGTATATGAATTTGTATTTTTTGAGAAGGCAGGACGATAAAATGACAAGGCAAACATTTTTACAAGGTGCTTTAATCCTTATGCTAGCTGGAATGATTACGCGTTTCCTCGGCTTCATCAACCGAATTGTAGTTGCGCGTTTAATTGGTGAAGAAGGTGTAGGCCTGTATATGCTCGCCCTTCCGACCTTGTTTTTAGTCATTACATTGACCCAAATTGGGCTGCCTGTTGCTATTGCTAAGCGTGTTGCTGAAGCCGATGCAGTAGGTAATCATGAGAAAATCAGAAGCATTCTTGTCGTCTCCCTGCTCATTACTTCAGTCACAAGTATTATTTTAACAATCGCTATGATACTCGGTTCTCCCTATATCGCCTCGACGCTACTTACAGATGAGCGCACAATTTATCCTTTGCTCGCAATTAGTCCGATTGTTCCGATTGTCGCCATCTCATCCGTTCTTCGGGGATACTTCCAGGGTAAGCATAATATGAAGCCGCAAAGCTATGCACAAGTGTTCGAACAGATCGTCCGGATAGTGTTTGTTTATATTTTCATTAAGCTGCTTCTTCCGTACGGTGTTGAGTTCGCTGCAGCAGGAGCAATGTTCAGTGTAATCCTGGGCGAGTTTGCTTCTCTTATGTACATGCTATATCAATTTAAATTACGAAAATCAGGTAAAAATCGAAGACCGATCCGTTCTTATTTCAAGAATACAAGAGAAACAATGCGTGAATTATTCTCAATAGCCTTGCCGAGCACTGGCAGCAGACTGATTGGATCTATCTCTAATTTCCTTGAGCCGATTCTCGTTTCTCAAGCTCTTGCTATTGCAGGAGTGACTGCAACACTAGTTACGAAGCAGTACGGTGAACTGACAGGCTACGTCATCCCATTACTATTCTTACCAACGTTTATTACACATTCTCTTGCAATCGCGCTGATTCCATCCATTTCCGAAGCAGGAGCAAAAAACAATCAAAAACTTATACATTATCGGATTCATCAAGCAATCCGGATTTCATTTGCCTCAGGAGCGATTGCGACTATTGTATTGTTACTCTTCTCTGAACAAATTTTATTATTCATGTACGGGAGTTCGAGTGCCAATCAGCTGCTCGTTCTAATGGCCCCCTTTTATATTCTACTTTACATTCAAGCACCATTACAATCGGCACTGCAAGCACTTGATTATGCAAAGGAATCGATGTGGAATACATTGATTGGCACTTTCATGAAATTATTAATAATTTTTGTATTGGCACAGCAACCAGCATTCGGGATAAATGGTGTAGCCATAGCTCATTCAACCTCCGTCATACTTGTTACTTTATTACACTTAACGGTGCTGAATAAAAAAATCAAATATCATATTCCCCTCAAAGATATGCTGAAAATGATCGCTCTTTTCCTCTTGCCTTTTTTCGTCGGTTGGATGTTAAGAGAAATTTATATCTTAAGTTCGGGGGGAATAATGATGCTTGGGTTGATCTTCCTTCTATTGATTGCGATTTATCTCAGTGTATTGTTTCTACTCCAGTTTATTACAAAGGAAGAACTGCGAGCAATCCCTATTTTTGATAAATGGTTAAGCTAATCGGGAAAATTGGAGATTCTGTGAAAATTCACTTCTATTAGGGCGCATGGTTGAATAAAGTAATAAAAAGGACGACCATAGGGGGAGATTACGTTGCAACGTCAATTGATCGCTTTATTATATGGCTGGATTTTCATTCTTTTGTTCATTGTAGTTTCTAGTTTTGTGTTGGCATTAGTTTTACAGTTTACAACAATTAGTCAATGGATGCTTTCTTGGGTAGCATTTTCAGTCGGGTTGGTTGGGTTGTTTATTGGTGGGATGATCACTGGGATTAAGGGGAAATCAAAGGGATGGGTCGTTGGCGGGTTAACGGGACTCGGGTTTACGTTATTTATTTTTCTCGTTCAATATCTCGGCTATCAAAATGGCTTTTCCATGCAGCAGATGCTTCACCACACAGGCTTCATACTAGCCGCAATCTTCGGCGGCATGATCGGCGTTAACCTCTTTCAAAAAGATGCAGAATGAGCTAACAGATCCCTTCTTCTCTACTTAAAGTCAATAGTCCCGATACCTTGAGACAGCTCCGGAAGATTCTCTAACTTGTGGCTCCTATTATATTATCTTATTTTGAATTATATCTTAACAAAAAAACACCTGGAGACTCCTGATGGAAAGCGAAGTGCAGGAAGCTATATTCATGGTTTAAAAAGTTATCAAGATTTCGTACATCAATGGACAATCATCTACTTGAGATTACAAAAATGGCCCTTTAATAGGACCATTTTTTTGTAGTATAAGAAACTATAAAATAAAAATGCTGTGGGTAACTTAGATATCCAGGGCTAGCCACGTCCGGCTCCAGCGCCCAGCAACTAGCAAACTTCACACTCCTCCAATCGATAAGTCAACATCAACTCACTGCGCTCGTTGTGTTTCCTTTATCTCATTACGGAGTGCTCCAGTTTGTACGTTGCTAAACGGGCGCTTCCGCCTTTGTTTTTTGCAATTCTATGTAGTTGAATCACATTTGGGCTTACTCAGCTACCTTCTCGCGGATTGCGGATCGGTCGTACGTAAGTTTCGTACCGTCTCCTGCTTGAATAACTACTGTACCTTCATCAAGCGCATGGATAATTCCATGGAAACCGCCGATTGTAATAACCTTATCGCCTTTTTGCAGATCATTTTGCATTTCTCTTACTTGTTTCTGCCTCTTTTGCTGTGGACGGATTAGTAAGAAGTAAAAAATTACAAACATTAAAATTATCGGTAACAATGCCATTAAATCCAACGTTCATCCTCCTTCCTTATTATCTCTTTAAGAGAACATATTCAAGTTAAAAGTTTTTTGCGTCTGGTTTGTTAAACCCGTATTGTTCAAAAAACTCCTCTTTAAAATCACCAAGACGATCTTCGCGTATAGCAGCTCGTACTTGCTCCATTAATTTTAACAGAAAATGAAGATTATGATAAGTGGTAAGTCTAAATCCGAATGTTTCATTACTTTTAACAAGGTGACGAATATATGCACGAGAATAATTTCTACATGCATAGCAATCACAATTTTCATCAATTGGACGGAAATCGCGTGCGAATTTCGCATTTCTCACAACAAGTCTCCCTGTTGACGTCATACATGTCCCATTTCTCGCTATCCGGGTTGGCAAAACACAGTCAAACATATCAACTCCACGTATTGCACCATCGATAAGGGAGTCAGGTGAACCAACCCCCATTAAATATCTCGGTTTATCTGTCGGTAATAATGGAGTTGTTAATTCAAGTACCCGGTTCATCACATCCTTTGGTTCCCCGACAGAAAGACCACCAATTGCATATCCTGGGAAATCAAGCGAGATTAAATCATTGGCACTCTGCTTCCGTAGATCTTCATACTCCCCACCTTGGACAATACCGAATAATCCTTGCTCATCCGGTCTGCCATGCGCTTCGAGGCATCTCTCTGCCCAACGCGCCGTCCGTTCGACGGAAGACTTCATATACTCATGAGTAGCAGGAAATGGCGGGCACTCATCAAAGGCCATCATAATATCGGCCCCGAGATCATTTTGAATCTGCATCGCTTTTTCAGGAGAAAGGAAAAGCTTGTCCCCGTTTAAATGGTTACGAAAATGGACACCCTCCTCCACAATTTCCCGCATATCGCTCAGACTGAACACTTGGAAACCTCCAGAATCGGTGAGGATAGCTCCGTCCCAATTCATGAACTTATGCAGCCCGCCTGCTTCACGGATAATATCTTCTCCTGGTCGTAGCCAAAGATGATACGTATTGGAGAGAATGATATTTGCGTTCATCTCTTGTAACTCTTCCGGACTCATTGTCTTCACAGTTGCAAGTGTTCCGACCGGCATGAATGTCGGTGTATCGAAGGAACCATGAGGAGTATGAACTCTTCCCAACCTTGCACCTGTTTGCTTATCTGTTTTAATTAATTCATATGTTATAGGTACCATATTATTCTTCCTTTGTCTATATAATTAGCATTGCATCACCAAAGCTGAAGAAACGATATTCTTTCTCAACTGCTTCTCTGTAAGCATCCAACACTTTATCTCTTCCAGCAAAAGCACTGATCAACATGATAAGGGTAGATTTTGGTAAATGAAAGTTTGTAATCAATCCATCGATCGCTTGGAAAGTGTAAGGCGGATAAATGAAAATATTCGTCCAACCGCTTGTTGCAATAAACTCCCCATTATTATCTCTTGCAATCGTTTCTAATGTACGTGTCGATGTTGTACCAACGGAGATGATCCGGCCGCTTGATTGTTTGACTTCATTTAATGTAGCCGCCGTATCCTCGGACATATGATAAAACTCTGCATGCATTTCATGTTCCTTAATATTATCAACACTGACTGGTCGGAAGGTGCCCAGTCCAACATGCAACGTGATGAAGGCAAGCTTTATTCCCGACTGCTTAAGTTCTTCTAACAATTCAGTTGTGAAATGTAACCCCGCTGTAGGGGCGGCAGCAGATCCTTCTTCTCTCGCATAAACAGTCTGGTAACGATCTTTTTCCGGTAACTGTTCCTTAATATATGGAGGTAAAGGCATTTCCCCTAACTTATCAAGCACTTCATAGAATATGCCCTTATAATAAAACTCAAAAATTCTTCCACCATGATCTTTAATCCCTGTACAAACTGCACGTAACTCATTATTTCCAAATATCAGTTCTGTACCGATTTTCACTTTTTTCGCAGGCTTCGTTAATACTTCCCACGTATCCTCTTTGTCTTGATGAAGCAGCAATACTTCAATCTTTGCACCTGTATCTTTTTTTATACCGAACAATCTTGCTGGCAGAACTTTCGTATCATTTAATACAAGGCAGTCACCTGGCTTTAAATAATCCTTGATATCTTTAAAATTTCGATGTTCTGGATTATCCTTACCTCGATCTAAGACGAGTAACTTCGATTGGGTTCTATCTTTTAGCGGCGTTTGCGCAATAAGGCGCTCTGGTAAATGAAAATCAAAATCTTCTATATTCATAGGTGTCTCCTTCATTCTGTTTCGGTTTCAAATTATTCGAATTCGTTATCTGAACTTGCCGATAACATAAAAAATCAGCGTCAGAATAATACTGATTAAAATAGAAGTGACGATCGGAAAATAAACTGTCACATTTCCAGTCTTGAACTGAATATCACCGGGAAGTCTGCCAATAAAACGCCAGATGAGTCCGAGTATGATTAAAACGATCCCCGCTATAATCAGTAATTTACTTATATTCATCTCTTTTCCGGCCCTTCCATTCCAAAATGTACATAAGCTTGAGCGGTAGCCATTCTTCCACGAGGTGTCCGCTGGATAAAGCCTTGCTGCATCAAATACGGTTCATACACATCCTCAATCGTTTGCGCCTCTTCTCCGATCGTAGCAGCCAGCGTATCCAGCCCCACTGGACCTCCATTAAACCGTTCGATGATCGTTGTTAGTAATTTATGATCAATATGATCAAGGCCCGCGTCATCAACTTGCAGCATGGCAAGTGCCTGCTTCGTGATGTCTAAACTAATTGTTTTTTCCCCTTTTACTTGGGAAATATCACGAATCCTTCTGAATAAACGATTGGCGATCCTTGGTGTTCCCCTGGCTCGCAAGGCGATTTCTGCTGCTGCTTCTTTCTTAATCGATGTTTCGAATATCTCAGCAGTCCGTTCGATAATTGATGTTAAATCTTTCT
The DNA here is from genome assembly GCF_014647195.1 of Oceanobacillus indicireducens. GTDB lineage: Bacteria > Bacillota > Bacilli > Bacillales > Amphibacillaceae > Oceanobacillus > Oceanobacillus indicireducens. The sequence continues at coordinate 121,145 of NZ_BMOS01000007.1, forward strand.
GTTCATAATATTCAAGCCGGCTCAAAACACCGAATCTGTCACGGAGCGGAGCAGTCAGCAATCCTGATCGGGTGGTGGCACCGACTAAAGTAAATGGTGGTAGATCAATTCGAACAGAACGGGCACTTGGACCAGTGCCAATAACGATATCGAGGAAATAATCCTCCATTGCCGGATAGAGGACTTCTTCCACAACCCTTGGTAATCGGTGCACCTCATCTATGAATAAGACGTCACCTGCTTCAAGAGAGGAGAGAATTGCAGCCAAATCACCAGCACGTTCAATCGCTGGTCCTGAAGTAGTCCGGAAATCGACTCCCATTTCATTGGCGATAATAGCAGCAAGCGTTGTTTTCCCAAGACCAGGTGGTCCTGATAGTAAAACATGATCTAGCGGCTCATTCCGCATTTTAGCTGCTTGAATAAAGATTTGTAAGTTCTCCTTCACTTTATCTTGTCCAATATATTGCTTAAGGGTTTCTGGCCGTAAACTTTGTTCGAGTCCAAGATCTTCTTCCTGCACGTCCCCGGCTACCATTCTTTCTTCCATCAAACTCTTCCTCCTCTCTTAGCTTTGTAATAATAATGCTAACCCTTTGCGGACAATTTCATCCGAATTCGTCAAGTTTTCTTTTCTCAATGCAGGCATGATGCTTGTCAGTTCTTTTTCTGTATAGCCTAAAGCTCTCAGTGCTTCTTTCGCTTCTGTTAAGGCAGCTTCATCTGTTCTTTGTATATCCTCAGCTTCCGTTGGTGTAATACTGAACGAGGAAGTGAGCTTCCCTTTCAAGTCTAAAATAATTTGTCTGGCAGTTTTTTTACCTACCCCGGGGAACTGCGTCAGGAATTTCTCATCCTCATTTTCTACCGCAGTAACAAAGGAAGGGATATCAACCGCACTCATAATTCCAAGTGCACCTTTAGGTCCAATGCCTGAAACAGAAATTAGCTTAGTGAATAAATATTTCTCATCTTCATTTTTAAACCCGTATAAAAGCTGCGCATCTTCCCGGACATGATGATATGTCTGGATCATTACTTCTTCTTCGAGTTGATGCTGGTAATAAAACGGGTTCGGACAAAGCAGTTCATAACCAATTCCACCTGTTGTTTCAACAATGATAGCTTCATCTTGTATCGCCATCAACTTGCCTTTTATATAAGCAATCATCTAATGACCTTCTCCTTTTGTTTCCTCATAGATTTATACTAACATAAAACAAGACTTCATTCAGTTAGGGATTCCCGCTAAAGATTAGTCCAGTTAATCAAGGTGTCAGCGTACGTCAGCCCGCTTAAATTAATTCGTCCTCCGATTGGCAATGGAGGGGTTTCCAGACGGTTGCACCATGTTAAAGTGAAACTTCATTCAGTGGGGATTCCTTACCTCCCCACTGAATGTTAGTTGAACAGAATCAGGCATTTACGGACTGTTTATCCCCGCCCTTCACATATTGGGCTTCCCTCATGTTTAGAAGTGGGGATATTACAGACCGTTAATACGTGATAAAGTGAAACTTCATTCAATGGGGAATTCCTTCCCTCCCCACTGAATGTTAGTTGAACAGAATCAGGCATTTACGGGCTGTTTATCCCCGCCCTTCACATATTGGGCTTCCCTCATGTTTAGAAGTGGGGTATTACAGACCGTTAATACGTGATAAAAGGATAGAAATGATGAAACTTCTATCCCAGTTTGGAATAGAAGTTTTAGAGATAATCATTCATTTGTTTCATCAATGTTATGGTAAACCTCTTGAACATCTTCATTATCTTCTAAAGCATCGATCAGTTGCTGTACTTTTTCTGCATCTTCTCCCGATACTGCGGTATAATTTTGTGGAATTAACGTTAACTCGCTATCTGTTATGTCAAAGTCTTTTTCCATAAAATATGCAACTACATCAGAGAAATTTTCCGGGCTCGTAACAATTTCATATACGCCTTCGTGTGTATGGATATCGTCAGCTCCTGCTTCTAGTGCTTCAAGTGTGATTTCATCTTCATCAATCTCACCTTGTTCATTATTGATGATAATAATACCTTTCCTGTCAAACATGAATGCGACACTTCCGCTTTCTCCAAGGTTTCCGCCGTTTTTACTAAAAGCGTGTCTTATTTCTCCTGCTGTTCTGTTTTTATTGTCAGTAAGCGCATTGACGATTATTGCTGTTCCAGCGGGACCGTAACCTTCATAAGTAATTTCTTCAAAGTTTCTCCCATCTAAAGTTCCTGTTGCTTTTTTAATGTTTCTTTCTATGTTATCATTCGGCATATTATCCGCTTTAGCTTTTTCGATTGCTAAACGGAGTGCCGGGTTCATTGTTTCGTCTCCGCCACCTTGTTTCGCTGCGGTATAAATATCTTTTGCATGGCGCATGAAGATTTTGCCCCGTTTTGCGTCTTGTGCACCTTTTCTTCTTTGTATATTCTTCCACTTGGAATGGCCAGCCATTGGACATTCTCCTCTCTAGCAATATCTTTAATAACTATACCAAAAAATGACCCTAGTGAAAAGTATAGCCTCCACAGAGCAATTTTACTGGCGCCTTGTATTGGGACTGTTCCGCGAGAAACTGATTGCTAGGCTTACTGAATATTAAAATATTATCGAATAAAAATAACATGAGTATGCATTAGGGTGTACCCAGGGAACAGTCCCGATACCTAGGGATTTCTGAGGAAAGGGGGAGGTAGGGGACTGTGGACCTCCACTGGAAACGTTTTACACCACTTTAAAATTATTTCAACTTATTCTCTTTCAAAAAAATTGTTGAAGTTGTCCATGAAATCGAGCTCTGCTCCTTCGTTTTTGAATTGATTCCATTCGATATGGTCTGTCCATATAACAATCTGCTTTTCATCCGTTCCCATAACATCCCTCACCTGTTTTTCAATTTCAGGAATGACATTTTCTTCATGGGAAGTATCTGCAATATTTTCCCTAAGCCGAACCGCAACATAAATCTGATCATCCCTTTCGTGGACTTCTGCCATGATAATATCGCGGTTTTCCAGTAATTTTTGTGAAATCTGTTCACTTCTATCCGTAATCGTTGGATCAGTGTAGGAATTGAAATCATTCGTTGAGAGCTCTTCCTGTTGCAACATTCTACCGTAATCATTGACATTACCCTCATCATGCCCGCTGCCCCTATAACTCGGTGCCCTTGGACTCCCATATCCCTCTTGTTGCGAATTATTTCCAGGTGACATTACACAGCCTGCGATAAACAAAAGCGAGAGAAAGAATATTGATTTTTTCAACATAATAAAACAACCTCCTTATCTATAGTTTGTATAAGAAAGGTTGTTTTACACATCTATTTTATTTTCTGCGAAACATTGGCAGACTTTTCCTTTTATGCTGCGTGCGTTCATGCATACTTTCAATCAACACTCGATCAGCCTCGGAGATTTGTTTCCCCTTCAAGTATGCATCGATTACAGCATATGAGATACCCATTTCCATTTCGTCTGTCTGCTCTTCCCATAAATCAGCGCTTGGAACTTTTTCAATCACAGCTTGCGGTACATTTAAGGCTTGAGCCATTTCACGTACTTCACCCTTTGTAAAATCAACAAGTGGGAGAATATCGACTCCTCCATCGCCATACTTTGTAAAGTAGCCGGTATACCATTCTGACGCATTATCCGTCCCGACAACCAAATGATTACGATGCGCCGCGATTGTGTATAATGTGCTCATTCGTAAACGAGCACGTAAATTAGCATCGGCTAATTGATCCTGCGCTTGAGCAAAACTTTTATTTTCAATCATCTTTTCCGAAATGGCTTGATACATCATTTTATGTGTTTCTGTTAAGTCGATTGTCATTTCCTCTATCCCGCAAGCTGTCGTGACGTCGCGTGCATCTTGAATATTCTTTTCACTTGTCTGGATAGGCAGGATAACCCCTAAAGAATTATCAGGATAGGCAAGTTTAATCAAATTAGCTACAACGGCAGAATCCAGTCCGCCACTTACACCAACAAGCAAACCGTCTGCTTTTGCAGCTTCTGTTCGTTCTCTTAACCATTTTACAATCGATTCAATATGTTGTTCCAAATTGGTACACTCCTTTATCACGTATTACAGTTCGTAAATCCCTGATTCTGTTCAGCTAACATGCAGTGGGGTGGTAAGGATATCCCACTGAATGAGTTTCACTTTAAGAACGCTGTCTTGTACGATTTTAGCATGAAAACCATTATTTTAAAATTAAACAAGTATCCATTTCTTCTATTTCTCTTTTACCCCAAAAAAAAGAGACGTAACGTCTCGTCTCTGAATGATTTATGATTATTCTTCTTTCTCATCATTTGAGGCACCTGCTTCATTCCCATCAGGTGTCGGGTATAATTCTAATTCTTCATTCCTTAACCCTGAAGCTGGTTCTGGAAACATCTGCATGTTATTTGTGTTTACTCCTTGATACATTTCTTCTGGAGGTGCTTGGAACTGCTGTTGATGCATCATACCAGGAAATGCTTGAGGTTGGTGCTGCATCTGCATTTGCATAGGCATTTGCATCGGCATTGGCATAAACATCGGGTCATGCCCGCCATGATGGAATGACTGATGTCCATGTCCCCCGCCACAGCCACATCCACAACCACTCGGCACATGGGGCATTGGCATATATCCTGGACAAGGATAAGTAAACATTGGCATCATTTGTGGTTGCACGAAACATGGTTGTTCCATCGGCGGCATTATTGGCTGGTGCATAGGCGGCTGCATTGGTGGGTGCGCGGGCTGTGTTTTTGGCATTACTTGTTTTTCTTGTTTCGGTTTTACATGTTCTTTAGCTTTTGGTTTTTCTTTCTTTTTACTAGTTTTCGGAAGTTCTGGATGAATTTCTGCTGGATGCTCTTTGTGCTTTTTCTCGAGAGTTGGTAACATTTTCTGCGGTTCAAATGGAAATGTTGGCATTTTTGGTAGCTCTGTCATTGGTTTTTCTTTCTTAACTTCTTTTTTCGGAGCAGGAACATGTTTCTTTTCAGCTTTTGGTAACGTTTTTGTTTTATCTCCATGAGTCACCTTTTTGGAATGGGTCGGTATCCTTATTTTCATCCCGGGCATGATCATATCTGGGGTTGCTAAATGTGAATTCAGTTCTTTTAGCTCTTCAAAATCCACATGATACTTCTTCGCAATCTCCCATAACGTGTCTCCTTTTTGGACAATGTGTATTTTCAAAAAGATCCTTCCTTTCTAGTTAACAATCTAGGCTAATTACTCTATATCAACATATGCAATGTAATCTCAAAAGTTAACCCGGAAGGAACACAAAAAAGAAGCTAGGAGAAAATTTATCTTCCTAGCCTCTGCGTTATTATAGATTCATGTGATATACCGGATAGGTACCTAATACATTCACCTCACAGCCAAGCGCTTCGAGTTCTCCTTTCACACCAGGGAACAGTGCATCATCATAAGCTTGGTTGACGTCAATGATAAAAAAGTAATTTCCTAATCCTGTTTTTGTCGGACGGGATTCAATTTTTGATAAGTTCATCTTCCTCCAAGCAAAAGCGGAGAGAATCTGATGCAGGGCACCTGGTTGATCACTAGGTAACGTAATCTTCAACGTCGTTTTCTCCAATTGAACCGGATGCTTCACATTTACTAATGCTTTATTTTTTGCCAATACAATAAATCGCGTATGGTTATTAGCATAATCATGAATATTTTCCGCGAAAATCTGTAAACCATATTCTTCTGCTGCCAAACTGTTTCCAATCGCAGCAATTGGTTCTGTACTTTCAGCGACAATTTCTGCCGCTCGACCTGTAGAGGTCGTATACGAAAACTTTGCTGTAGTTAAGTTTTTATGAAGATAACGATGGCACTGAGCGATCGCATGACTATGGGAATGAATTTCCGTAATTTGCGATAAGTCTCCACCAAAATCCGGCCTTACGAGTAAATGTTGTTGAATTGGCACAACAACTTCTGCCACAACCGGTAAAGTGACTTCATGAATTAAATAATCTACAGTCAACTGCACAGTTCCTTCAATCGCATTCTCTATCGGTACTACCGCTATGTCAATCTCATCATTTGCTACTGCATCAATACATTCAGGGATCGTTGAATAACTGACTTTGTCCTCATTATTGAATGTTGTATCCACCGCTAATTTCGTAAATGTTCCCTTTGGTCCTAAATATCCAATCGTCGTCAAAATGTTCCCCCCAAAACAAATCTATTCTATAAATTCAAATTCCAAATCAAGCAAGTGGATCGTGTCTCCATCCTTTGCTCCCCGCTCTCTAAGCGCATTATCTACACCCATTCCCCGCAACTGACGGGCGAAGCGCTGCTGCGATTCCTCGCGGGTGAAATCAGTCATTTTAAATAATCGTTCCAATTTTTCCCCGTGAAGAACAAAAGAACCATCCGGGTTACGTGTAATATGAAAATCATCCTCTTTTTTATGATGACGATAGACAACCGTTTCATCTCTCTCAGTCATATCAGGTTCTCTCTTCGGAATTGTATCCAGTTCGTCAGCAATTTCATAAATTAGCTCTTTCAAGCCTTGTTTTGTGATTGCTGACACCTCGAAAATACGTATGTCTTCCCCTAGCTTCTCCTTGAAGTCGACAAGATTTTCCTGTGCTTCCGGCATCTCCATTTTATTCGCTACAATTATCTGCGGCAAATTCTTAAGCCGTTCGTTATAAGACGCAAGCTCTTCATTAATCGTAACATAATCCTCATAAGGATCACGCCCGTCTAATGCAGCCATATCAATGACATGAACGATGAGCCTTGTCCGCTCGACATGACGGAGGAATTGAAAACCGAGACCTACTCCTTCACTCGCTCCTTCAATTAAACCTGGCAAATCTGCCATGACAAAACTGCGACCATCTCCTGTATCGACTACTCCTAAATTCGGGGCCAAAGTGGTAAAATGGTAATCAGCAATTTTAGGTTTTGCTGCACTTACGACAGATAGCAATGTTGATTTACCTACACTTGGGAAACCAACTAGTCCAACATCCGCGATTACTTTAAGTTCAATACGGATATTTTTCTCCTCACCAGGTTCCCCGTTTTCCGCAATTTCCGGTGCGGGGTTTTTAGGACTCGCAAAGCGAACATTCCCTCGTCCGCCTCTTCCACCCTTGGCAATGACGGCCCGTTGTTTATGTTCGGTTAAATCTGCAATTACTTCCTCTGTTTCTTCATCAATAACAACCGTTCCAGGCGGCACACTTAAGACAAGGGCTTCAGCATTTTTACCATGCATTGATTTACTCATTCCGTTTTCGCCGCGCTTTGCTTTAAAGTGACGATTATAACGGAAATCCATCAGTGTGTTCAAACCTTCATCAACTTCAAAAATTACATCTGCTCCATTACCGCCATCACCGCCGGCTGGTCCTCCCATTGGAACAAATTTTTCCCTGCGGAAGGCAACGAGACCATTTCCACCGTCTCCTGCTTTCACATATACTTTAGCCTGATCGACGAACATACTATCACCTCTTAACTTGCAAACACGTCAAAGCTATAGATCCGTTTTTCCGGTGTTTGTTTTATGTAAATATCTTCTGAAGGGGGAATATTATCTTCCGCACTTCTCTCTTTCAAATCGATGGAAACATTTATAGTACAGCCATTTTCATTTTCTGTAAAATCCACGTGAATGGTATAAACGTTTACGTCATCGGCTCTTTGTTCTATATCTTGAATAATTTGATCCAATTTCTCTTTAATATACAGATCTGCATCTGTTAATTTTATATCATCAACTCGGATCGAATAATCAAGCTTAAATTGATTGTACTTCATCCTGAATTCCAAAAACCAGATAACAACATGAGGGATATTCAGATTCAGTAATTTCCTTTCCTTATGGAAAAATGCGAAGAGTTTATTCAGATTGTCGTCCACTTTTTCCATCTTACCTAATTTAACATATCCCTGAATAATCTGCAGATCGTTCAGCAAATCATGACGATACGATTGAATGATACTTACTACCTCTTTTGCTTCCATAAGTGTACCTCCCATTGATATAGAAAGTATAGCAGAAACGAATGAATACTTCATCAAATTTAATAAAGACGGGAAAGGATAAAAGCACGAGGTCTTTCTTGTTGCAACACTTGAAGCTGGGATTACTCGCCCCACCGAAATGATCGCACTAGCACTTTCAGTAGTGTCACAGCAACGTACTAACTGGAGGGCGCTTTATCTCGCATTAACGGTCTGTAATACCCCCTCCTCTAAACATGAGGGAAACCCAATATGTGGAGGTTGGAATTTTAATTTATAGGCTCCTATGTGAGTAGCAAAAAACTCCAGCCGAAATTTGGCTGGAGTTCGCTATTTATCTTTTATGCTTCTTGAGCTTCCGGATAAACACTTACTTTCTTACGGTCGCGACCATAGCGTTCGAACTTAACAACACCATCCACTTTTGCAAATAGTGTATCATCTGAACCAAGGCCAACGTTATCACCCGGGTAAACTTTTGTACCGCGTTGACGGTATAGAATGGAACCACCTGTTACAAACTGGCCATCCGCACGTTTTGCGCCAAGACGTTTTGAATGTGAATCACGTCCGTTACGAGTACTACCTGCACCTTTTTTCTGAGCAAAGAACTGTAAATCTAAACGTAGCATATCGTGCACCTCCTTATGTTTCCTGAATTTGTATAAATTCACCGTATTCCATTTCAATGGATTTTAAGGAAACAAGCATTCCTTCAAGAAGAAGTTGTGCTTTTTCCAATTCGTTTTCAATATAGAGGGAAGGGAAAGTGATTTTTAAATAACCACCTTCTCCTCCCTGCTTAACGTCAATATCCGTATCAGTTAATTCGAAGACTGCGTTTACTGCCCCAATCGACACTCCGGAAACAGCCGCGCAGACGAGGTCATAGCCATATGGTCCACTTTCAGCATGTCCAGAAAGTTCAATGGAGTGCAATAAATCTTTCTTACGTTCAACAGTTATTTGAATCACTTGAACCGACCTTTAAGCATTGATTTTTTCAATTACTACTTTTGTGTAAGGCTGTCTATGCCCTTGTGTACGATGGTAGTTCTTTCTACGTTTGTATTTGAATACTCTAATTTTCTTTTGACGGCCTTGCTTTTCAACTTTAGCTGTTACGTTCGCACCGTCAACATATGGAGCTCCGACCTTTACGTCATCTCCACCAACGAAGAGTACTTTGTCAAATGTTACCGTTTCGTTTGGCTCTGCAGAAATTTTTTCAACATAAATTTCTTGACCTTCTTGAACTTTAACTTGCTTACCACCTGTTTCGATAATTGCGTACATGAATCCGCACCTCCTTGATCACTAAGACTCGCCATACAGGTACTCTCACTCATAAAAGTTTAAAACCTGTTCTGAGCGGTTGTAGCACTGGTGCTACGTTGTATAACGTATTGATATTACCATATTTAAAGCAGTTATGTCAAGTTTCCATTTAGAATAAATCTTTTATTCGTTTCGTATATTGTTTTTCACGGAAATAGGCATGTAAACAGTCTGTTTCATCGATTCGCTTAACGGATCTTTCATTAGCTGGAATAATGATCAAATGTCTTCTTTCTCTTTTGAAATGATTAAATACGTCCATCAATGTTAAATTACCCGGCAAATATAACGGTTCAATTTTTTTAACAGTCTCGTTCCCTCTGTATCTTACCATAAGAAAACGCATGAATACATAGAATCGGCGTTTCCATTCTAATCTGTTTTCAAGAAATAGAAAAATCATGATTGCGGTAAAGGTCAACGTAAATGGGTAAAAAATTATATAACCTATCGAAAGAAAAGCACACAAACTCAAAGATAATAAAAAAATGGCATCCAATGCTTTCCGAAAAGGAAGGATGACCGACAATAAATAAAAAAGAATTTTTCCGCCGTCAAGTGGCCAAATTGGCAATAAATTAAATAAAAGTATAACCGTATTATACCATATCGCTGTTTGGAATAGCGGTTCTGAAATCAACTCGAGATAAAACAGCGCATGAAGGACAAGGTAGATTGGAATATGCTGAATTGGTCCTGCCAACGTAACGATTAATTCTTCTTTCACCCGACGATTTCCATGTTCCTCCGTCTCCATTACTCCACCAAACACCCAGAGCATCACTCTTTTTACCCGCCATTTGAAAAATTTCGCCGCTAAATAATGCCCCATTTCATGAATAAACACAATTGCAAAGATAATCATCATTTCCATGAAAGTACCAGTCAGTAAAGAAATGCCGATAAATAATATTAGAACTGGATGAATGTGAAGGGGGGGAAGTAGGTTACGAGCCATCATCAACCACTATTACCTTGACCGGATCTAGAAATGTATTATCTTTTTCCAGAGAAAAATAAACTGCATCAGCACTTTCCGTAGGTGCGAATGTACCAATTCGCTCGTTTGCCGTTACGTATTGATATAGATGCACATCAATATCCGTTAAATTACCATAACTAGAATTCGTCCCATCAGCATGTTGGACGACAATTGTTCGACCTGTGTCCGGATATTTCCCTGCAAATACAACAACTCCTTCGTGATGAGCAACGATATCCGTTTCTTTACCTGGAGATATCTTTACACCTGTTCCATTCGTTTGGAAGGTTTCAATTATATCTCCCGTTACCGGCATGACCGCTTCCTGGTGTTCCTCTGGCAGATCCACAGGTTGCGGGGAGAATGCTAATGGACTGCCGAATACATCCCGGTACCAACTGTTTACTTTAGCGAATGGGAAGTCATTACGTAATAATTGATTGGCTATTTCCTGAGGTTTTGTAAGTAAGGTGTGGTTGGTAGTCATTAAGAGAGCGACAGAAAAGAATAGAATTCCCGAAAGAATACCTTTCATCATCAGACCGGTTACAAGGTCTTTACCTGCTTTCTTTTTAAAAACATAGTTGTTAATTTCTGGTGGATATCCGTGTTTTTCTTCTGGTTGGTGAAAGATTCCGCTGTCTTGTTCCATTCCTTTTTTTGATACGTTCCGTTCTCTTTTACGTTGTTCTATTGCTTTTCGAACTTTTCTTATATCCCTACTCATTCCATTCACCGTCTTTCCTGCTATTTCCTTATCAATATATGAAAGCTCGTCCGGAGTTATGAATGATTTATAGTTGATGAATGAAGATAGAATAACTTCTCTCCTAAGGGTTCACGGCCCCCATGCGCCTTCGCTTTCCTGGTGCGACAGGATAACCTCCGATGTATAGAAGTTGCGGATTAAAATTAGGAAGCCAAAAAACCGACACTTTTAAAAGTATCGGTTTTGATTAATATTATTATAGTTTTATGAGCGCATGCCGATGAATTTTTTGAAGCGTTGGAAGATGCCTTTATCTTCTTCTAAAGATTGTAGCGGAACATTTTCTCCAAGGATTCTTCTTGCGATATTTCGATAAGCAATGGAAGCTTTAGAGTTGGGGTTTAAAGCAACAGGCTCGCCATTATTAGAAGCTTTAATGACTTCCTCATCATCGATCACAATACCTATTAAATCAATCGCCAATAACTGGACGATCTCATCCACTTCCATAATGTCGCCACTTTGCATCATATGATTCCGGATCCGGTTGATAATAAGACGAGGAGATTCCGTCATTTCTTCCTGTTCCAAGAGGCCTATGATGCGATCAGCATCACGCACGCTTGATTTCTCGGGATTCGTTACGACAATAGCCCGATCCGCTCCCGCAATAGCATTTTGAAATCCCTGCTCAATTCCTGCAGGGCAATCAATAATTATATAATCATATTCTTGCTTCAATTCAGCAACGATTTTTTTCATACCTTCAACGGTAACCGCAGATTTATCACTGGTTTGTGCAGCTGGGAGAAGAACCAAAGAGTCGAAGCGTTTATCGCGAATCAATGCTTGATTTAACCGGCAGCGTTCCTCAACGACATCCACAATGTCATAGATAATCCGATTTTCAAGTCCCATAATCACATCAAGATTTCTTAAGCCTATATCTGTATCCACCAGACAGACTTTTTTCTCCATTAAAGCTAATGCTGTACCTATATTAGCGGTCGTTGTTGTTTTTCCTACGCCACCTTTACCAGAAGTAATTACAATAGCTTCACCCATTTTGCATTCTCCTTTCGAATCCGCTTATTTCATTTCGTTTCCGTGAAAGAAGCTTTAACGAATCAATGATGATTTTATCTTCATTTTCATCAATTATGCCACACTCCATATAGACACCATCTGCTTCATAGTCTGGTGCGCGGCTAATATAGTCAGCAATCCGCAACTGAGTCGGCTTCATATAAGATGCTGCAATAAATGCACTGCGATCACCTTTATAACCAGCATGGGCAATCCCGAATAAATTACCTAAAACATAAATATTACCAGTGGCCATAACCTTACCACCCGGATTTACATCACCAATAAGCAAGAGATCGCCAGTTACTTTTAAGACTTGTCCAGAACGAATAATCCGGTGGATCGTCTTAATTTCACTCTCCTCTTTCCAGCGCAGCGCTTCATCACGGTGAACAACATTTGTTTCAATTGCTGTTACTTTAAAATGATTTTCCCCTTCAATCATATCCCGTAACTTATACTGCTTTTCTTCGTCTACAAAACGATTGCCAGATTGTACTTTCACAGAAACAACCGGTTCATTTTTATTTTGTTGAGTCGATTGTAATTTATCTTTTAATTCGACAAGGGCTTCTTCAAAAGGCACTTCATCATCAATCATTAATGTAAGGCCTTCCCTGTTCCCTTTTATCGTGATTATTGGTTTCTTTTCATGCAAATTTCGTCACCTCTTCCAAAAAAGCCCTAAATATCCTCCACTTTTTAATTTCCGTGATCCAATTGTTCCTCACTCCAGCGAACAATTCGTTTTTTAAGTAAAGGAAAGAGAAGTAGTAAAAATAACAGATTAGCAAGTATTGTCGGCAGTAATCTTCTAAGTAAATAATCCGACCAAATCATATCTGTCACACCAATAACGGTATACATCAAGTAAATTAAGCCATCAGCAAGCGTAATTGCCGTAACACATAGTAGAAGCAAGACGTAAAAATTACGGTGCAATATTTTCCGGAGCCCATGTACAGCGTAGATTGCGATCCCATAGGAAAACATATAAACACCAAGAACACCTGCATAGACAACATCAATTAATAGCCCAAACATAAAGGCATATACAATGGAATAATATGTATCTTCCAGATCGTAGTAAACAGCAATGTAAACAAGAAAGGCAAGAACCCAGTGAGCGATAATTAAATAATCACTTAATGCTATTTCTTTTGGTAGAAGGTTGATTGCCAAACCCTCAAAAATTACAAGAACAAGTAGAATGAGTGGTAAGTAGGCCTTTTTCATTCTTCATTGTCCTCCTCTTCTCCATCATCTGCCTCACTAGATTCATCAACTTGGTCAACTGCACGGTCAAGTACGATGACATGATTAATATCATACATATCGGAAGACGGCTCAACAAGAGCAATCTGAGTTAAACCGTATTGATCTGATGTCACTTCCTTTACTGTACCAATCGGAACTCCCGCTGGAAATACGCCCCCCATACCAGAAGATACGACAAGGTCATCTTCCGCTATGTCTTGCTCCGATTCTTCAATGATACGGAAGAGCAATGAATTCGTCTCTTCATCAAACCCTTCGATCATACCGAATATATTGCGTCCCTTATCACGGGAAACCATAGCAGATATCCGATTAAATTGATCAAAGCCGGTTAACAATTTTACTCTAGCAGTATGCTCATTGGCTGACTGGACCTTTCCAATCATCCCATCTGCCGTCATAACTAACATATTTGCTTTGACACCGTGATTTTTACCTTTATTGATTGTTACCTGTTCAAGCCATCTTTCGGGAGAGCGGGCAATAACGATTGCCTGAATTGCCTCATGACTGCGAATTGAATCAGATTCCATCAAATCGAGCACATCACGTAATTCTTCATTCTCTTTATTAACTTCCTGAACTTCGTAAATGAGTGAGCGGTACTGGCTAAGTTGTTCTTTCAGTACCTGATTTTCTTCATATGTGTTGCGGAAATCTTTAATATTTGTAAAGACATCTGTTGTAAAATTGACTGGTGTGTGGATCACATATTGCACCCAGCCAATCGCATCGTTTATAAATTCTTCTGCAAAGGTAACTTTTATCCGGTCTTTGAAGGTGTAACCAACAAGCACGACGAGTAAGATAAAGCCAATCAGAAAGATAAAAAGTCGTTTATTTCTAAAAAAACGCATGAAAACACCTACTTAATTATTTGAAGATAGAGTTGATACATTTGTATTTCGGAAATGCTGGATATAGTCAATTGACTTCCCTGTTCCTACTGCCACGCTTTCTAGTGGCTCTTCCGCAATGAAAACCGGTATTTTCGTTTCATCACTTATTACTTGGTCAATATTTTTGAGCATCGCGCCACCGCCTGTCAGTACAATACCACGATCCATAATATCTGCAGCAAGTTCTGGCGGCGTTTTTTCAAGTGTATTCTTCACAGCTTCAACAATTGCATCCACTGTTTCATTTAAAGCAGAGGATACTTCTTTCGCGGTTACTGAAATTGTTTTCGGCAAGCCGGTCAGCAAATCTCTTCCTCTGATATCCAATTCGCTGTCTTCGGTTACTTCTCCTGCCGTTCCAATATCTAATTTCATCGATTCCGCTGAACGTTCTCCAATTAACAAGCTATATTCTTTGCGGATATAATTAATAATCGCATCATCCATATTATCACCAGCTACACGGATTGAACGGCTTGTAACAACACCGCCAAGGGAGATTACCGCAACTTCTGTTGTTCCCCCGCCAATATCGACTATCATACTGCCTGTAGGCTCCCAAACAGGAAGACCAGCACCGATAGCAGCAGCAAATGGTTCAGAGATTGCAAACGCCTCGCGGGCGCCAGCTTGTTTAGTCGCATCAATTACCGCACGTTCTTCCACCATTGTAATCCCGGAAGGAACACAAATCATTACGTTCGGTTTCTTTGCAAAAATGGAACGACCACGCATTGCCTTCTTAATATAATAATTCATCATCGCTGCCGTCGTGTCATAATCCGCAATAACCCCATCTTTCATCGGACGAATAACTGTTATGTTTCCTGGCGTACGACCAATCATATTTCTTGCATGACTTCCAACCGCTTCGATATTACCTGTTTCCAAATTTTTGGCAACAACGGACGGCTCCCGCACAACTACTCCTTTACCTTTAACGAACACCAATGTATTTGCAGTACCTAAATCGATACCAAAATCCTGCGAAAAACTAAACTTTGCCAATCCAATCTCCCTCTCCGTTCACGAATTTCTTATATGTAGTTAACTATATCTATTTCTTAAACCTGTTGCAAACATTCATTTTATCCTTTTTCAAGATTAAGAAGCGCCACTTTCAATTGTTAGCAGAAAAATGGCGCTTGATAAAACAATTCCTATAATATTATACGAAATAAATGATAAAATAGATAGTCTTATATTGTTACAGATACCCTTTTTCCTTCAATGACACAAATTTACGATTTCCAATGATTAAATGATCGAGTACTTCTATTCCCATTATTTTCCCAGCCTCGACTAAGCGTCTCGTGACATGGATATCTTCTTGGGAAGGTGAGGGATCGTAGGGTAGGAATCATGCGCCTTACTTTGTTCCCAAGGCAGGTTTCACAATTCCTCCCTCAGAACCGTACGTACACCTTTCAGCGTATACGGCTCGCCAGTTGACTAATCGGAATTTGCTGCTCATGGTGATCATGATGGCACTTATAACATAGAACAATGGTTTTTCTATTGCGTTCAATCATTTTTTTGTCCAAATATGTTAAGTGTTTCTTTTTCTTCAGGTCCTTTAACTTACGGACATGATGAACCTCCATCTGACCTTCTGTTGTACCACACGCTTCACATTTGTTTGCTAATAAACGCTGTTCAAATTCAGTTCTGCCCGAATATTTCATTGTATTAACTAATATATCAATATCGGGTGTGTCTGCTTTGATTGCACCTTTATGCTTAGGTAGGTCTTTAAGCTTTACGAACTGGTGTAATTTTTCATTTCCATGTTTATCTTTCCTTACAAGGCATAAGACACCTTGTTTGTGGGTCCGCATACTATAAGCAACCTTCCTGGAGGTACTTCTTCTTTTATTAGCAATCGTTTTTATAAAACTACTTTCAGCTAAATAAAATAGTTTATCTAGATGATGATAATTATTAGCTAACTTGTAGAAATTTGCGATTCCTCTCAATTCAGCGTTATAGGTATGGAGAATTTCCATTTCCGAATTGTTTATTAGTTTTGCTCTGTGTATAATTTTAAAGGTATCTAAATTACCATATCCATTTTCAATTGCAAATTCTTTGATTTTCTTTTCAGGAATTTCTAACTTTATTGCACCTGATAGAGTTCTTTTTTTCAAGGGATGCTTTTGGTTTTTATATAAGACCCTTTTTACCTTAACCTCATTCCATCTACGAAATTCATATCCAATAAAGGGAATTGGATTTTCAAGATGGGTAATCAGTGTTTTTTCGTCGCTGAGTTCAAGATGGAGTTCCTGTTCTAGAAAACTTCTAATCGTTTCTTTCATTTTCAAAGCACTTTGTTTTGAGCCGGCAATTCCAATCACGAAATCATCAGCATAGCGGACATATTTCATTCTTTGATAGTTTTGATCCATTGGGTCAATAGAGGGAACTTCTAATTGTTTAGCTTTAAGTTCCTGAATATTGAGGACTAACTCCTCCCTACCTTGCCAATGACTATGCCCGTTTCTTTCATCGAGTCTTGTAATCTTTCGTGTTAGTGTGCTGATTTTTGATCGAACCTTGATGTACTCCTCATTTCTTGCCCTATTCTTACCTTTATCAAATGCCTTCATTTGTCTTTCCATAAAGAGGTCAAACTCATGAAGCAAGATATTGGCTAGAATAGGAGAAATGATACCTCCTTGTGGTGTACCACTATAAGTTTTATTGTATGTCCAATTTTTCATTACACCACTGGTAAGCGCATTATGAAGTAGAAGAAGGAAACGATGATCATTTATTTTCTTTGAGATAAGTTTTAGTAGTACAGTGTGGTCAATATGGTCGAAGAAGCCTTTAATGTCTCCTTCAATACACCAAGTTAGTCCTTTCCACGTGTTTTTGATTTGAGATAGAGCTGTATGGCAGCTTCTCCCTTCTCTAAACCCATGAGAATTATCCGAGAACACTGGCTCAAATACATTTTCCAGTATCATTCTCATAACTTCCTGTACCATCTTATCTTTAAATTTTGGAACTCCTAAAGGTCTCTTTTTACCATTGGATTTTGGGATATAAACCCTGCGTACAGGTGCAAAGCGGAATGTTCCAGCTTTTAATTGCTCTATGATGTTATCAATTTTATGTAAACTGAAACCATCTATTGTTTCATTAGATGTTCCCTTTGTTAGGTTCCCTGGATTCGGATATAGTTTTGCATATGCTTTAATCCACAACTCTTTGTTATACATGAGACGATAACAATCCGTGATAATGTTTCCTTTTTGAGAAGCTTTCCTTATAACGTCCAACTGATGAAATGGATTTGTTGCCATATTCATGACTCCTTTCTCGTTGACGTTAACATCAACCTATCTCCCTTCCCCCTGCTAAACTCATTACAAGCAAACGTTGAGTACTATGGAGACTCCGTTACCATATGCAATTTTCATAGACCCTTGTCTAATAGCCAATCGGCACTTGCACGTAGGTAATCCCTGCATTATGACATAATTTTAGATGCGTGATGGTTAGGTATCCCTTTCGACGGTTTCCTCATACGGAGGATTGAAGGACAAACCTTACTATGGACAGGGCTCCGGAGAATACCCAGTAGACACTCTGGCGATATATCTCCCATTTTGTCCTCATCGCCTGTTAACTATCGTAGGCAACGGCGCACCCATCGCTCATTCGTCTAGGATTCAAGCAGTTTAGCTTTTACCATACATCACTTGGTCTGAAGAACTGACTCGACGTTAGATAGTTTTGTCGTCTCTTCTCCTTTTCACATCATGCTCTGTTCCCTCTATGGATTTCTCCTCAAGGTAAGATGCTGACCATGGAACGTTGTAAGGAGTTCCAGATTACTAATTAATCGCTAAAATTACGCATCTTGCAGGCGCACGCCGGAAGGATGATTATGTGTCAGAATTATCGAAGCAGCTGAACGCTTTGCAGCTTCACGGAAGACCTCGCGCGGGTGAACGATCGAAGCATTGAGGCTTCCAACAAAAATGGTTTGCCGGTGCATAACGTGGTTCTTGGTGTCCAGGAACAAAACGACGAAATGTTCCTGCTTCAATAAGCGCATCTCTTCCATGACATAATTTGCTCCGTCGTCGGGTGAGCGGATCACGTATTTATCATCCGGTTTATACTGACTCATTCTTTTGCCAAGTTCGATTGCAGCAAGGATCTGCACTCCTTTTGCATGACCGATTCCATTAATCGCTGTCAATTCTTCAAATGTGGCATCGTGTAATAGTTTTAACCCTTCAAAATGCATAAGCACCCGATTGGCAAGCATCATGACGGACTCTACTTTCGTACCGCTACCAAGCAGGATTGCTAAGATTTCCTGATTGGTCAGATGACTTGCTCCAAGTCTAATAGCACGTTCCCTCGGTCTATCCTCTTTCGGTACATCTTTAATCATGATTTGCATTCCTACAACCTCCTTTCTTGCTCTTACTTTACGAACTTCGCAAGGAAAACTCAACTTCCCGTATCCCTTTTTTATAGACTGTTTTCTAAGTGAAAATACAAAAACCACCCGAGGATATTCTCCTTATCAGGTGGTTTTATCTGTTGATAATTCTAAAACAGACAAGTTATAAATTATCATAAGCTTGCATGACTTGCAGAAGGTAAACTTCAATATTTTCTGTCTGTTCACTCAAAATTTCAACGAGATTCCCTAATTCATCTGCTTTCGGTGCTTGTTCCAAATGGTTCACGAGGGGAGTGTTTTCTTTGGCAGTTAATGCTTCCTCCCATACTTGCCCAAGCTGTTCAACCCATTCAGACGCACCTTCTGTTAGTTTCAGCTCTTTTTCATTTGTTTGCCACTCTTTGACGAACACATCGAATCCTTCACCTTGTAACTCCATCGCCCTTTGTTTAGCTTGTTCCTCTGTATGGGAAATCCCAATCAATAAAAAGTATTGACCGTCTCGTTCCCAAATGAATGCTGGTTCTCCTGCTGACATATAGGATTGCTGCCATTCCTCTGCATTTGCTTTTTCCTCAAATAAACCAGCTTGGAGAACGTATGCAGCAAGTGTCGGCAATTGTTGCTCCGCTTTTACTTGATTGTCCGTTCCTTGAGCGGTGACTGCTGTAGAGGGACTCGGATCCTCACCCGTCTGCTCGTTTTCGATACCGGTAAATAAATTGATAATAAATATTCCTAACACTGTACCAATCACACCGGCTGATAGAATGGTCAGGAAAACAGGTGCAAGCCAACTATTATCCTTTACTTTTTTTGGATGATAATGGACAGGTGTAAACTCATTTTCCACTTTCTTCTTTACTGCGCTGCCATCCTCAATAAACCGATCATCCGTATATTTATTATCTGACATCTCGTCACTCCCTGCTAGAATTCCTTTGCATTACTCTACCATATCCAGAATGAAAAACTAGAAGAAATTTGTCAGGTGAATTGTAAAAGTTTTCTACAACTTTTTACGTTGATTCAATAAATAGTGACGTATCTCTGTTATAAAATGAAGAGAGCCGGTAATAAAATATACGCTATCACTTTGTAAAGTACGTTCGAGAACTGCTTGATAGTCAGAATCTATTTGATCGACCGAGGTATTTCCTTGGAATTCATCAAGGTTCCATGCCCGCGGATGATCGAAGGAAGTAAGGGTGACATGATCAAATTGTTCTGTTAGTAAGTCCAGCATCTCTTCCGTTGCCTTATCACGAAACATGGCAACAATCACATGTCTCTCCGCATCTGGGAATAATTCATTGGCAGTCTGAACAAAAGCCTTTATCCCGTCCGGATTATGAGCGGCGTCAAGGATAATCGTTGGGTTACTTTGAATCTGTTCAAACCGGCCAGGAAGCATCGTCTTTTCCATCTGGTGGATCCCTTTTTCTACATCCATTTCAAAGCCATTTCCCTTTAAAATAAGTACCGCTTGAATCGCAAGACTGACATTATCAAGCTGGTGTTCACCTTTCATTTGCAGATTAAGCTGGCTGCGATTAAAATCGATCCCAAGCCTATAATAGGGAGCATGTTTATGCCGGGCCTCTTCTTTAATTACAGCAAAAGCTTCCTCACTCACATTACCAATGATAACCGGTATCGCCTTTTTAATAATTCCAGCCTTGTGCCAAGCAATTTCCTCCTCACTTCCCCCTAAATAATCCGTGTGGTCAAGAGCAATCGATGTAATAATCGACAGAATCGGCTGCAAGACGTTCGTTGTGTCGAATCGCCCACCCATTCCCGTCTCAATGAGAACAATTTCTCCATTTTCCGCAAAAAAAGAAAACGCCAGAGCAGTAAGTATTTCAAACTCTGTCGGTGCAAGATTCGCCTTATCCATTTCCCTAATATGCGGGAAAAGGCGATTCATCCATTCAAGTAATGCTTGTTCAGATAGTTGTTGATCGTTTAAAAAAATGTGGCCTCCTAAGCCCGTGAAGCTCGGTGATGTAAAAACCCCAACCTCATAGCCGTTTGCCATCAGGGCGGCTTTAATAAAATGCAATGTCGATCCTTTACCGTTCGTACCGGCAATGTGAATCGCTTTGAAATGTTTTTCTGGGTTATTTAAACGATTGAGCAATCCAGTAATCCGCTCAAGACCTGGTTTCATCCCCAATTTTTTTCGTTCATTGAAAAACACTTCCACCTCTTGTATAGTAGAAAACATGATAACACCGCTTTCCTCGATTGATCGTAAGTTAATTATAGCAGAAAGGAAAATGAAAGTTGAAACGAACCGGATGGATCATCTATAACGGCAACTTGCCAGGAAATAAATTTCTTGATT
Organism: Oceanobacillus indicireducens; assembly: GCF_014647195.1. Lineage (GTDB taxonomy): Bacteria > Bacillota > Bacilli > Bacillales > Amphibacillaceae > Oceanobacillus > Oceanobacillus indicireducens. Next base: position 142,233 of record NZ_BMOS01000007.1, read on the forward strand.
TCGCGGAAATGATTCAAACAGCTGCAAGGACATTAAATAGTAAGGCTGAAATTATTAAAAATAATGATTTACTAAGTCTGCTTACAACCTCAAGCCTTGGTTTATTATCGGAAACCTCCCTCCCTGATTATGTAGTATTTACAGATAAGGATATTTATTTAGCGAAGCAATTGGAATACCTTGGTGTTCCTGTATTTAATCAGGCAAAAGCGATTGCTGTGAGTGATGATAAAATTGCAACGTATCAAAAACTTTCCAAATTACAGCTGCCAATTCCGAAAACAATTATCGCTCCAAAAATCTTCCACACAGGGAGTTTTGACGAACGGATTATAGATAAGGCAATTAAGGAACTCGGATTTCCTCTCGTAATGAAAGAAGCATTCGGTTCCTTCGGTGAGCAAGTATATCTTGTTAAAAATAAACAGGAACTCGATAAAAAACTTCAGTTAATCGGCAATAAGCCATTTGTCTTCCAGGAATTTGTCCACACGAGTTATGGAGTGGATATTCGTTTGCAAGTTGTAGGTGACAAAGTCGTTGCTGGAATGAAAAGGAGGTCTGCAGACGATTTCCGGGCTAATATTACGGCGGGAGGCCGAATGGAAGCTTATACACCATCTCAAGAAGAAGAAGAACTAGCAGTGAAGGCGGCGAAAGCAATCGATGCTGATTTTGCCGGAGTTGATTTATTGAATGGTGATAGAAATCAGCCAATCGTATGTGAAATAAACTCCAACGCACATATCCGGAATTTATATGAATGTACTGGCATCAATGCTGCAGATTACATGATGGAATATATTTTAAATAAATTATAAAGGGGAACAAAAAAACAGCTGGGGTTCAATGAGTTGAGCCTCCAGCTGCTTCTTTTTTTCCTAACCTTTTAATTCTTCCAGTCTTGCTTTTACTTTTGCCTGTTTTTCCAAGTAATCTCTTTCCTTCTGTCTTTCCGATTCAACTAGAGCTTCTGGAGCTTTACTCACAAAGCCTTCATTAGATAATTTCTTCTTAACTCTATCTACTTCTTGAGTCCATTTTTCCAATTCCTTTTCCAGACGTTCCAATTCTTTATCAATATCGATTAGACCTTCCAGCGGCAGGAAAATCTCTGCTCCTGTCACAACGGCTGTCATTGCTTTATCTGGAACTTGTAGCTTAGCGGCAATTTCTAATTTTTCCGTATTACAGAAACGCTCCACATATGCTCGATTTCGCTCAAGTTCAGAGACAATTTGTTCGTTCTCCGCCTCAATTAGCATATTGATCTTCTTCGACATTGGTGTATCAACTTCAGCTCTGATATTACGAACTGACTTGATGATGGCCATAAGACGAGACATTTCTTTAACAGCCAGTTCATCATGTAATTCCTGTTTCACTTGTGGCCAGCTGGCAATGGTAATGGATTCTCCAGCATGTGGCAGTTGCTGCCAAATTTCTTCTGTAATAAACGGCATAAACGGGTGCAACAAACGCATCGTCTGGTCAAGCACATAAGCTAATACAGATTGCGTCGTTTTCTTCTTGGCGGCATCATCACTATAAAGTGGCAGTTTCGCCATTTCAATATACCAGTCACAGAACTCATCCCAAATAAAGTTATATAACTGACGACCCGCTTCCCCAAATTCATATTTATCCGTATTCTTCGTTACTTGATCAATCGTCTCGTTCAATCTTGTCAAGATCCATTTATCAGCAACTGAAAGATCTCCAGACAAATCAATATCATCATAGTTGAAATCCTCTAAGTTCATTAAGACAAATCGGGAAGCGTTCCAGATTTTATTCGCGAAATTCCAAGTTGATTCAACCTTTTCCCAGTGGAATCGTAAATCCTGTCCAGGCGTTGAGCCAGTTAACAAGAAGTAACGAAGGGAGTCTGCCCCGTATTTATCGATAACATCCATCGGGTCAACACCATTTCCAAGAGATTTACTCATTTTCCTTCCCTCTGCATCACGGATTAATCCATGAATGAGCACATCTTCAAATGGCTTTTCCCCTGTAAATTCCTTCGACTGGAAAATCATCCGCGCTACCCAGAAAAAGATGATGTCGTAGCCAGTTACGAGTGCTTTAGTCGGGAAGTAACGTTTGAAATCAGCCGCTTCCGTATCCGGCCAGCCCATCGTAGAGAACGGCCAAAGGGCGGAGGAGAACCATGTATCAAGTACATCTTCATCCTGTTCCCAATTCTCATGGTCACGAGGGGCTTCTCTTCCTACATAGATTTCTCCTGTTTCTTTATGGTACCAGGCCGGTATCCGGTGGCCCCACCATAACTGTCGTGAAATTACCCAATCACGAATGTTTTCCATCCAGTGGAGGTACGTCCGTTCGAACCTTTCTGGGAAGAAATTGACTTTATCATCACTCTCTTGTAGCGCAACTGCAGCATCAGCAAGTGGCTTCATTTTTACAAACCATTGGGTCGATAAGTACGGTTCCACAACTGCACCGCTTCGTTCCGAGTGGCCAACCTGGTGGACCCTTTCCTCAATCTTCAGGAGGGCACCGATTTCCTCTAGATCTTTTACAATCTGTTCACGGCATTCAAACCGGTCCATCCCCTCATATTTACCAGCATTTTCGTTCATTGTACCGTCTTCATTCATAACAAGAACTCTTTCCAAGTTATGACGATTACCAATCTCAAAGTCATTCGGATCATGGGCTGGTGTTATTTTTACCGCGCCAGAACCTAGTTCCATATCAACATAATCATCTGCAACGATTTCGATTTCTCTACCGACAAGTGGCAAAATTACCGTTTTCCCAATAAGATGTTGGTACCTTTCATCATCCGGATGGACAGCTACCGCCGTATCTCCAAGCATCGTTTCCGGACGTGTTGTAGCAATCTCGATAAACTCATCACTATCTTTGATGGGATATTTAAAGTGATAAAATTTCCCTTCGACCTCTTCATGAATTACTTCAATATCGGAAAGAGCTGTTTTTGTTTGCGGATCCCAGTTGATAATGTATTCGCCACGGTAAATGAGTCCTTTCTCATAAAGCTTGACGAAAACCTCTTTAACCGCATCGGACAATCCTTCATCGAGCGTAAATCGTTCTCTCGAGTAATCAACACTTAAGCCGAGCTTTTCCCATTGTGAACGAATGAAAGAAGCATACTCTTCCTTCCATTCCCAAGACTTCTCAAGGAACTTTTCCCGTCCAAGCTCATAACGGTTCGTTCCCATCTTTTTCAATTCACCTTCAACTTTTGCCTGGGTTGCAATTCCTGCATGGTCCATCCCTGGAAGCCAGAGAACATCATATCCTTGCATTCGCTTCATGCGGATAATCGTGTCTTGCATTGTCGTATCCCAAGCGTGCCCTAGGTGGAGCCTGCCCGTTACGTTTGGCGGTGGAATAACGATAGAATAAGGTTCTTTCTTCGGATCATTCGGGGCTTCAAAGAATTTCCCCTCCAGCCAAAATTGATAACGACCTGCTTCTACTTCATTTGGATTATATTTTGATGGCAATGTTACTTTTTTATCCGACATCACCGATCACCCTCCTTTAGTTTTAACAATTAAAAAAACCCTTTCCATCCTTCAAAAAAGGACGAAAAGAGTTAACTTCCGTGGTACCACCTTTGTTTACAAATAAATATTTGTACACTCATCGACAGATATCGGCGCATAGCCGGCGTGCCTCTACTGTAATTCGAAGCAGCTGCATCAAGGGCGACCTTCCAGCACAACCTTCCTAGGAAATTCTCAGCAAATCATTTCCCTTCCTGTAGGCGTTCATCCTGTACTCTTCCCAATCATTTGCATCATTATATTTTAATTACCTTATATTGTATACACTTCACTTAAAAACGTCAACTCTTTACTGGAACAAGTTTGTGTCAAGATTTTCTCGGTACCCTTTCCACTCCAGTATTTCTG
>NZ_BMOS01000008.1:0-95090 GCF_014647195.1 Oceanobacillus indicireducens
ACGCCAGTGCCACTGGCTATTCATACGACATTATGCGTGGCTGCGAACATCACTTATTATAGGCAATCTAAAATGTTATTGGCTGTAAGTACAAACCAACAGTCATATGTGCTTTGTATTCAAAACAAGACATTTTTCCTCATAAGTTCTTTTTTCACCCCCTATTTGAGTTTTTAAGAAACTTGATCTTATAACTCTGCTAACGAACGTCTAATTGTGCTTCGATTTTCTTTTCATATAAAGGCAGACTCAGTTTTCTTTCACCATGTTCTTTCTGCCATTGTTTACAACTCTACACTTTAGATTTGTACCCACCATATTTTTAGGATCTGATTTTTACTTTTTTTATCATCCAGATTTAATCCGAAAAATTGACAAGATAGAGCAAATCCAATTAGCTCAAAAATGTAAATTTTTAATTCCTAAAACTATTATAAGCAATAATAAAAATGATATAGAAGATTTTTTGGAAAAGCACGTTCAAAATGGTCTGATAATCAAAACAATGAACTCGCACTATACGGAATATAACGGAAAATTATACGAAGTATTCGGGAAAGTTATTTATGAAAATAACTTAGATATCGAAGAACTTGCCGTGGTACCTACGATAATTCAAGAATTGATTAGATTTTCTAAAGAGGCCCGCGTAACTGTTATAGGAGATAAAGTAATGGGTGCATTGATTCATAAAGATTCCAATGAAGGCGATTGGCACCATGAGGGTGTAAAACACATAAAATCAAGTACGTTAGAAGTCCCAAAAGACATTCAAAATAAATGTGTTAACTTTTTAAAAGAAGCGCAACTTGATTATGGAGCATTTGATTTTATGATTACACAAGAAGATGAGTGGTATTTCTTAGAAGTCAATCCTTTAGGTGATTGGCGTTGGGTAGAATTAGATACTGGGCAAAATATAACTAAAGAAATTGTAGATTATTTTATTAATAAAACATTAAATGACAAAGAAGGGAATTTATGAAAACACCTAAACTAAAGACATCAAAAAACGTAGTATTTTATATAGAGAAGTGTAATTTAATATGTGATCTTTTTTTAGATCACAAACAAATATCTTTGTCACCAGATCTTATGCCTTTTCTTACTTGGTTAGGAGAATGGAGAAGTTATAAAGAAATATTACAATATATAAAAAATCAAGAGTCAATTAGTGATGATGAATTAATAAGTTTAATTCAAACATTATTAAGTATGAATGTACTTGTTGAAAAAGATTCAAAAAGAAACAAATTGGAGAATGAGTTAATGATTTGGGATGAATGGGGAATGGCTCCAAAGTATTACCATTTTTCATCAAAAGGACTTGAAAAAGATAACTTTATCTCAGTGGAAAAGGATGCAGTTAGATTAACGGAAAAATACAAAAAAGAAAAAATGCCAAGTATCTATAAAGAGGAAAATGAATTTATTGAAAGATTTACTTTACCTACACCAGTTATGAAATATAATAAGTCTTTTTTTACTGCATTAACAGAAAGGCAGACCATTCGCACCTTTTGTCAAGAGGATAGCTTAAATTTGCAGCAATTAAGCGATCTTTTATTTGCAGTTTGGGGTGCACAATCATGCTGGTTATCTAAAGGATTTGGTGAAGCTTTATTAAAAACTAGTCCATCTGGTGGTTCTAGACATTCAATTGAAGTTTATTTAGCAATTATGAATGTCGATAATCTTCCACAAGGATACTATCATTACTCCGTACTAAATCACGAATTAGTATTATTAGAAGAGTCCAAAGGTATAAGAGATGAAATGATTGAAATGTGTGCAGATCAACCACATGTCGGTTTACCAAGCGTAGTATTTATTTACACCTCTCAAATTAAGCGTGTTATTTGGAAATACTCAGTTTCAAAGTCTTATAAAATAATATTCATGGATTTAGGACACTTAAGTCAAACTTTATATTTAACATCATCAGCAATGGACTTGGGGTGTTTTTTTACAGCTGCTACAAGAGAAGATATGCTAGAAAATAAACTAAATTTAAATATGGCTGACGAAATCATTTTAGGGGTTTCAGGTGTGGGGGTTAAAACGGAAAAAGTAGATAAAAACAAGCAGAGTGGAAGGTTTATAAGAGACGATTTATTATTTAACAATTAAAGAACCTAAACGTACCGTAGTCATCACTCCTTAAATCCCCCTCTCCTCTCTCTTTTTTAAGCATAATTTTTAATACTTTTAATGGAGAAATAAATCTATTAAAAAGCATTCTCATTATGGATACGCCTTATTATTGGATTTTCTGAAACTAAAATAAGTGATTTATTCATTTGGAAAGTCGGTTAAATACAAAATATTCAATAAGAACTTTTACTTCCTCAGTACTTCAACAAAAATGCCCAGAACAAAAGATAAAAAGGTGCTATAAGGCAAATCGCTAAAAGAAAGAGTGAAACTGCAAAAGGAAAGGCAGACTCAAGTCCTGCTGCATTTCTTAATAACGCTTCGTTAGCCATAACAAAGGCTATAAAGCCCAGGTTTTGAATAAGCAACATCACTTTTCCAACTCTGGCAAACTGGATTTCTTTATTCGCTTCCGTTAAATTAGCATAGTTCATTTTTTCCGGGTTTTTGACTAATAAGCCAATGAGGAACCAAATGAGGATGCTTAAAACTGGCATTACGAATAAAATGTATTTGGAACCCCAATTATCTGGAGTCTTACCAGTGAAATGGATGGCGTTCTGACTTGGGATATCTGACCAGAGATAAAATAAATTGAATATATGATAACCGAAAAGTAAAATGGAGATGGTGGAAAGGGTTATTTTAAAACGCTTGTTTCTCATTTTACTTTTACCCCCGTTTTAGACATTTTCCTAGGCTCTATCAACCCAATCTTCGCACTGACAAACTTCACAAAAATTGCTGCCTGAATTTCTCCTCCAGTATACAAAAAATCTAATATTTAATAACTTTGTTACAGTACGGTTTTGTGTTTAGATATACGTCTGAGATGGCGGAATAATAAAAGATATATTATTTCATATTGAAGTAACCATCCATTAGTGCAAATCCATATCTATAAGGGGAAAGTCATAGTGACTGTTCTAAGGTTAAAGCCCAATTTCTCATATAGTTTAATGGCTTGATTACCCGCAAATGCACTTAGACGAACTTCAGGGTATCCATTTTCTCTTAGTTCATCAATAGCAGTTCTCAATAATTGTTTAGAAACTCCATTTCCTCTAAATTCTTCCAAAACGAATAATTCATAAATAAAACCATTCATCTTATCAGTGAATTGGTCTCTACTTTCTCCTATAAGGATCCAACCCATTAGTTTACCTTCCTCAATTGCTATTAAATAATAGCTTCCTTTTTCCAATAATGGTTCAATAAGACTTTTAATTTTTTCATTTGTGGGTCTTACTTCACCTAATGTACCATCGAATAAGGCTTGCGGAGATAGTTGAATAATCTTTTCAAGTTCAGAACCATTTGGTCTCCTAATATCCATTCTAAAGTATTTCACTCCCTTCAATCCGATTTCGGTTAAATTTATTCCTTTTTTAACAAACATGCCCTATTAAATATATTCGACAAAAAAGGTGCTTCTCCTTTTTCAGGATTGCACCCGTTAGTGAACTTTCACTTCCACTCTTCCGCCAAAATCCCGTAAATTATTTGATCTTCATAATGGTCATTTAACCATTCTGTTTTTCTTATTCTACCTTCTTCAATAAAACCAAATTTTTCGGGTATAGCTCTGCTTCGCTCATTTCCAGCAGCTATATAAACTTCAATCCGATTGAGTGAAAGTTCTTTGAATCCATAATCTATCACCGTTTTGTAGGCCCTAGATATTACGCCCTTGCCTTGAAAGCCCCTACCTAGCCAATAACCTAATTCCCCTACATTATTAAATTTATCAACTTCATTAAATCCAATCGTACCTGCTATTCTTCCTTTATATATAATTGCAAACCACTTAGGATATCCACCGTTCTCCACTAATCCTTCGATTCTTTGTTTTAAGCTCTCATTTGTATCGTTTTGACTTTCGACAGCTTCTACCCAAGTGATCCATTGTTTTAAATGTTGCTTTGAGTCAACTATTAAATGATAATACTCCTCTGCATCATCCTCCGTAAACATTCTCAAAGAAACATCATTATCAATCTTATATTCAAACATATTTTCTCCTCCTGCAATTGCTTTTATAAATTTCTCTATTCACTGATAGTATTAGCAGAAAATCACAGCAACTATTTGTTAAATATCACTAAGAACAACTTCTCTGTTGTTAAACAATCCTGTCCTGTTAATACGATAACCAAACCATGCACCAGATAGCTTACAGGAATCTATCTAAAATCTTTAATTCCACTTTCAAATGCCTCTTTATCGTCATTCTCAATCCCGTGCAATGCTTCTTGCAAAGGAAACGTACGCTTATAGAATTTAACCCGTTCTGATAGCTGGTCACCGTTAGGATATAGGCTTATACACATATCAAAAAAGTCTCTACCATAGCTGGAGAGTATTCCCGCAAAATCATAAGCTGGGTCTCCTAATCCAGAACCACCAAAATCTATTATCCCCGAAATTCTACTTGTTTCCGGATTCCATAAGATATTAGATGCACCAAAATCTCCGTGTATCAGTGTGATATCTACTTTTGAGAACGCTTCCCCTTTTAGGAACGTTTCAAATGTGTATGTTATTTCTTCTTGAGCGTCTTTTCCAAAATAAGGAAATAGCTTTTTTTGAATCCTATCATACAAGTTATACATTTCTATACGAGGATTACGAACCTTTAGTTTCAAATCTCGACTTACTTTTTCTTCTGAAATCGCATGTAATTCTATAAGAAAAGAAACAAATTGCTTTGCTACTCCTTTAACCAATTCATAATTCTTAATACCTTTTAAACTTTCCTTCCACAAAGGAACACCAGCTATTAGATTATAACCAGTAAAGACCTTACCTGGTTCTAACCCTTCAAAGGAATGATAAATTGGATTCGGAATAGGGGTCGAGATGATATCTTTAATGTAATTCAAAATTTCCGTCTCTCTTTTTAATTGAAGGATTCCATTTTTATATTTCGGAAATCTAAAAACCAAAGATTCGTTTACAATGAACACGTCGTTATTTTGGCCAATTTCATTAAGATAAAACTGTTCAATTGGGAGGTTAGGATAAACCTTTTGAATGTGTTCAATAAAGCTATTCTTCATGCAGCCCCACCCTTTTAGTCACTTTTTATTTTTAAATTGCAAAAACTCTTGTTGAATGAAGCTACCCCATTTGTTAGAAAAGACAATAGTACTCAAACAATTAAAGCATTTTCTAATTTTAAGCTTCGTCCTCGAAAAGTAACTGTAACCTCTATAAATGGTAATTCTGATATTTCCTTTATCTTAATCATATTTTTCTAAGTCCAGTCCATTTTTTCTCATGTATATCGAGATCCTCTCTAGATGTACGAAAGAAGTATAGTTCCCGATTAGGCTTTTGCTTGTGTAATTCATTGTGGCGACGGAATGCGTCCATCGAGTCGTCAAAAGTATCTATTACGGCTATGTCATCTACTATGCGATAATTACTATCTGAGTGAGCTTCGATTGCTTCAAATACAACCCATTTATCAGGATATGCTTTTCGAACTTCTTCCCATAACATATATACTCCCCCTCGTATGAAATAGAAATTTCTTATTATCATTTTGTCAAAAATTTTATTCATTCACATCAATTTCTTTATTAAAGATAAGCACCTGATAATTGAATCAAAATTAGATAAAAAAACTAAATATTCTTCTTTCTAAAAATTAGAAAGAAGGAGTAGAATTATCCCTGTTATTATTGATGGTAAGGTAATGGATAGAATTCTTCTGGAATATCTTCTGCCAACACACCTATCCTTTCATTAAACATAAATCCAAGCATAAATAATAGAAAACCTAACCAACCAATTACCTTCCCAAACTTAGTATGGTTTTTCATCATATTTAAGAATCATTTCAACTAAATAAAAATCAACATTTTATAATTAGCTATCCTGCCCCATTAGCACAATAACTTAGCTTAATTCTAACATTGAGTACCGTTCGATTCATCAAGCGGATTTCCAAACGTGCAGGAATAAATAAGACCATTCATCCCTTAAACAATTAAACCACCTGCTCTCTCCAGTCTCAATCGTTTGTTGAACAAAACCTAAACAATTTTCTACCTGTATTTTACCATAAGAACACTTTATCCTTCTTGCACTAAAATGCCCTATACTTCAACAAAAGAGTGCGATCTACTTCTTGAAGAAACGCACCTGTTTGTTTAAAATGTTAGTTGAACAGAGTCAGGGATTTACGGACTGTATATTCCCCACCTCCACATGCTGGGCTTCCCTCCTGTTTAGAGGTGGGTATTACAGACTATTAATGCGTAATAAATTGTAACCATTATAAAACTAACCTATACTCATAAATACCCTCTCATTCTGATCACCTTCCCACCAACTTCAGAACCCGTTTCCTCCATTCCTACATTGCGATAAAATCTAATTGCACCGGTATTTGTTGGAGAAACTCTTAGATGGTATTCATTAACTTTATTTTTTTCAAAAAACTGTAGTGCGTATTGATATAACTTTTCCCCTATGCCATGCCCACGTTTTTCAGGTATTAAATAATACAAATGTATATATCCTATATTTTTGCCTTCGTATTCACGAATCGATAGTTCAAGCTGTCCGATATATTCTTTGTCTTCTTCAATTAGAACAAAGCCCTCTGGAAATTCAGCTATTTTTTCTTCCAGCCATCTTAAATAGTCCGTTGCAACAAAGTTTGAGGCATCACCGAAGCTGACTCTAAATGAGTCTTTGCGAAATTCAACTACTTCTTTATGGTGTTTTTTTATATCAATTCCGATAAATTTGAGCACAGCTATCCCCCTAACCAATTTAGATACTATGATTAAAATTACTATTCCTAATGGTTCTTTTAAACAACTCCTTATCTTTATTTAACTTCCAAATTCGACTCCCCGTCATCCTCCCGATAAAACCCTTGCTTGTCAGGTTTCAATACAGAAACGGAAAAAATTATCGAAGCAACTAACATCACGAGAGCCAATGTAACAATCGTCATTCGTAAGGAAACAAGATCTGCCACAACACCAATTGCTAAAATAAATATTACTTGGATCGCACTTTGAATAAGCTGATAAATACTTGTAATTCTGCCCATCACCTCGATCGGAACGTTATTTTGATAAAAGGTCATGATTCCTGCATTAAGGAAAACATTGAAGAACCCTAAGATGACAAAGCCAACAATTATGGAAGCGAACGACCAGGAAAATGCATAAATCACGTAACCGACCGTCCACATAATCAATCCGATCACTATCATATGGCGCAATGACATTTTATTCGAAAAAATCGTTAAAAGCATTGCCCCTACGAGCGATCCAATGCCTGTAATACTAATCAATAAACTATATTCCAATTCCGAAAGACCGATGACCTGCTGCGTAAAAACAACCTCCTGAGCATCCATCGCAAAGGAAAAGATCATAATGATAATGGATCCGAGATAAATAAAAGTTACATACTTATTTTCTCTCATGAACTTTTGCACAACCGTAAAGTCACGGACGACTTGGGAAATAGTTAATGCGGGGATAGCTTCTTTATCAATCTCTTCTTTTTCCGGTAAGAATAATAATAAGATTGCTGCGAAGATAAAAGATACTGCATTTATCCACAAGGTAGCTTCAACTGAGGTGGATAAGATCAATGCCCCTCCAATGGCCGGCCCGATAATAAAAGCTCCAGAATCGACAAATGACCGAACAGAGTTAAAGCGCTTCCTTTTTTCTGTCGGGATAAGAATAGCAACATACGTCATGGATGCAGGATTATAGAAAGCTTTCCCGACACTTAAAATTACGAGAATGCCATAAATTACTACCATGTTTGGAGCATATGGGATTAAACAAATGAACAATCCTCGCAAAATAAACGTGGCTCCCATCACGCTTCTTTTGCTCCGGTAATCAATGAAACTCCCGGTCCAGAATTTCGTAACGATGTTTGTTAAGGGGCTGATGATCCAGAGACCAGCCACTGCCGCTGCGGAACCAGTGAGCTGGTACACCATGATGTTTATCGCAACAAGATGAATAAAGTCTCCGATATTTGATATTCCGATTGTTATTAGTAGCAATGCAGGATGTTTCCAGCTTTTTAGATTTTTTATGTTATCCATTCCCTTAAGGTAATTATTTTATCTATTAAGTATGAAATATACCGACAATCAAAATTATAATAAGATAAGAAGACTTAGTGTAAGTAAATAAAATGAGGGTCAATAATGAAGCAGCAAGCATATTAAAATCAATCGGGGTCTTGAAACGCTCATTACACTCATTCCCTTTTAGTAAAGGGTAACATATTTCATCGGTGCGAGATAGTTATTTTCAAATATTTCCCACAATAAGGAAAGCCGTTTTATATTTCCTAAAACGGCTTTAAAATCATCAACGCTATAATGATAAGGAAAATCACATTAATAATCCGTTCATAAAAGAATAATTCCTTCGATAAATCATAATACACCTGAGGGATCTCGTCTCCCTCTACATCGACAAACAATTGCTTGATCGGCTTCGAACGTGGACTGAGCACGACCGGTCCCATCACAAGCGCAACAAGGAAGAGTACGAGACTAACAATATACCAGCCTTGTCTGAACCAAAACGGATTCAGAGCGCCCATCCATAATCCGGTGACAAGTAGTAACGTTCCGCCTACCATTGTAAATATATGTAACGAATTTCTTACTTTAAAAGAATGCCTTAACTCCGTCATCGTAGCTGGTTTCGATAGCGTGACGACAGCAGTCATTACCATGCCCGGCCCCATCCCGAGAATAGCTGAGAAAATATGTATAAACACTAGTGCGTCGTAAAGCGTCATTTATGTAGCCTCCAATTCTTTTACCTACCTTCTATTTTATCTGCATTTCTAGGAAAAGTCAGTGATGAACCTCACAAACTATTTGATTTCCATGTGAATTGCTTTATCATTCATCCTGAACTACAATCAATGAGAGAATATATTAAACAAATAGGGGACCTGAAAAAATGGAGAAGACATATTTAGCGAATATTATTCGGGAGCGACGGGCGATTAAGAAAGGGTATAACGATAAAACGGTCACAGAAGAAATCGTGCGGGAATTATTGCAGGATGCGCGCTGGGCACCGACTCATGGGATGCGCGAACCGTGGCGCTTTATTTTCGTTGGAGAGGAAGAGCTGCCGGTATTTGCAAAGCGAGTAGCAGCAACATATCCAGAAGCAAGACAGGAGAACCGGGAGAACTATTTGAACGAACCGAATGCAATATTAGTCGCTGTGATGGATGTTCCGGAAATGGAAAAACAGTGGGATGAAAACTTCGGAGCGATTGCAACGCTGATTCAAAACTTCTGGCTGCTCGCTTGGGAGAAACAGCTTGGCGTCGTTTGGAAAACAAATCCGCATATATACGATCCGAAAGTAAAAGAGATTCTTGATGTTAAAGATAATGAAAAAATTGTCGGCTTTATCCACCTCGGGTACTTTGACGAAAAACCAACACCAAAAGAACGAACACCACTCGAAGAAAAATTCACCCGCTTCAAAGCGTAAATGAAACTGGGACATGGGGTCAGAGACCCTGTCCCAGTTTATTTTTTCCCTCGACGCCTTTTTGCTTCTTCATAATCTTCTTTCGTAATCTCACCTTCTTCGTAACGCCTTTTCATGATGTCGAGCGAATCAGAAGGACCCGCCTCCGTTGAATTACCGTTTCGAAAGCGGATGAGAATAACAACAATGATTACGAGCACAACCGCAGTAACAATCAATCGGATAATCATAGCTTCGGGCATAATCGTATACCTCCTGTTTCAATAGGACCTAGGTGTACTTGTTCGGGTACTAATGGAGCGGTGAATAGTACATGTATATTCATATGTCAGTGGTCGTTTTTGTGTTTAATATTCGGGGAAGTGATGACTGTTATCAGTTCTTTTCGTTGAAGGGCAGTGAGCGAGCTTGTCAATAACTTTTCCGAAAATAGCTTATTGCTTGTGGGGACTGATCCAGACTATCACTGCCCTCTTCAACAAATACTAGCACCAACTGGAACTGGTTATGTGAATTTACGCCTTAACTCGGATGACCCAAACTGGGACAAATGCTCTGACCCCATGTCCCGCTATTTATATTTTTGTTCGCTTTGGGAGTTGTCTTTTGTTTTGTGTTTGTCTTTTTCATCTTCTTGTTCGATTTTCAAATCTTCGAGAGGGATGTCATCAACATGCTGCTGTTGTTTGAATTCATCAAGCTCATTGCGGCGCTCTTCATTCCATTTCGGCTTCTTTTCTGGGACTTTTTCAAAACTTTTATCTTTATCATTCATTACGTTCACCTCAGATTCTTTTTTCTAATCATTTTCCCGCTTTAAGTCCACATAAACATTAAACATGGTTTAAGCACACTTCCCTGTTATAATAATAAAATAAATCTTACATTTGGAGGTCATAGCATGCGCGTATTCCAAGAGCTTCATTCCATTCGAGAAATTGACGACTTCATCAATTGCCACCCCTTATCTTTCCTATATATTTCACGGACCAACTGCAGTGTCTGTCATGCCTTACTCCCGAAGGTGCAAAGCTTGCTGGAGAACTATCCCCAGATTCATCCCGCTCACATTAATGCAGATGATGTGGAAGCAGTGGCTGGGCGCTTTTCCATCTTCACCATTCCCGTTCTCTTATTGTTTGTGGAAGGGAAAGAATATATTCGGGAAGCAAGAATCGTCCATATGGATTTACTCGAGGAAAAGCTTGATAAAATATATAAAAACGTGGCTCTAGACTAATGCTAAAGCCACGTTTCTCTTTACCGTTTTTCTTCGATTGAATAGATTTCTACATTATAAGCATGCGTCTCTTTCGGCACATCGGTAAGCTTGATTTCTCCCTCATAGACGGTTTCACCACTTTCGAGGTCAACCTTAAACAATTTTTTCTGGTTCCCATCTTCTCCTGTATTACTATGGAAATACAGATGATCTCCTTTAGGGTAAACTCCGGAAAGCCCGCTTAAAATGTTCTCGTCAAAGCTGATTTCCTTTTCCTCACCAGGCTTATTTTCTTTCAAATGATATGGATAGTATTTCAGCCCATCAGACGTGAAAGTTATAAAGTAAAGTTCTTCCTTTCCGATACTCGTATAGTTCATCGGATAGATCACTTCTTCATCCAATTCTTGCTCTTCCTCCATGTAGTCTTGCCCTGTCGTCCTGTATTCTTCCTCTGCAGTTGCAAACTCTTCCGGAACTTCAATGACCTGCTTCTCTTTTGTCTCTAAATCATAAATAAAGTATTCTTCCCCAACTAACTCTGAAGTATACATACCTTCATCCCATTCGATATCCTCCACTCTAACAACGAGATATCCTTGTTGTTGAATCCCCAAACCATCATTTAATACATTAAAATAACTATGAACTGAATCACTTACAATGGCACCCTGGTCCTCAATTGTTTCATCACTCAGCGAAATTTCATAGACATGTAATTCCTTATCCTCCATAATAAAGTTAACAGTTGCCACATAAAGTGTATCATTAAGGAGCTGTACTTGTTCTACATACGAGTGATCCGTTCTTTCACTATCCGGTATATCCACCTTAAACGATTTTCTTTCCCGACTTTCTCTATCCAGTACATCCACCTCAAGTTCGTTTGACTCAAAGTAAATATTTGATGGTCCGGCATATGCTATCCGCTCCCCATCATCAACAAATCGAGCTGGATCTTCTTCCTTCCCTCTCATAAAACTCCGTTCTTCATTCATCAACTGCTCCATTTCCTGTGGTTGGAAGAATGCATTAAATTGTTCTAAGAAATTTTGATCCCTAGAATATTTAACCCCATCTGTACTAAGTCTAAACGATTCCCAAACGGAACCCTCATATGTCACATAATCACCGTAAACGATGATATCTTCCCTGTTCTCTTCATTACCTGAAACATTCACCAGCTCAATCTGCGGCAAACTTTCCTTAGCAATTGCGTGATGCACATATAAAACGCCAAATGTTATAACAATAAAAAGTGGCAGAATTACGATTTTCCAATACCTCTTCACAAAGCTCCCCTCCTATACCGTGACCTTTTTATTCAATAAATAATTGCTGACCCAAATGCTCACCCCTGTAACAACAACCCACAATAAAACCTCAAGAATAAATAATTCGATTGGATATAAATAGCTTTTTCCTAAAATCATCTCCACGACAAACGGCGCAAAAAAAACAACGAACGCTATAATTGCATAACCAATCCCATACGCAATTCCTTTAAACCGGTAACTTCTTTCAAAAAGAATTGCCGTGAACAAAATAAACACAACCATAAAGCCAACCCCATAATGGATTAAAAATTCAATGAAGCTCGTCGGAATAATTAATCCCACTGAAAACCCACCGACTGCATTACCGATAAACTCCATAATTCCTAGATCCACTCGCAAATTAGCGGGAACCATCCATTTCAAAATATTAGACTCTACATTTAATAAAATAACCTGCAAAGCGACAAGCCCAAGCACCATCAGAAAAATAGCACTCGCCTTCGCTAAATATATATTGATTCTTGCTGTCGGCAGCATGAGCAGCCGATAGATGAACGTATTCTTCCCCAACCAATCCCGATACCAGATGAAGAAGGAATAAATGATTAAGGTTGCCGCAGCAAAAATGATGGGAAAATCAAACAATTGAGAATACTGCACATGAAGTAAACTAAACTCCCCGTGAGTCTCAACGAACTGCTCTGTCGTCATACCGTTCGTATATATTTCTTCGTTAAATAGCTTCATATAATTATTTGCAACGAGCACCGTAGCGATTAGCTGAGAAGCAATCGTAATTCCTGCAAGAATGAAATAAATCTTAATAAATCGGCCAAGCTCGAAATTCACTAACTTCAGATAATTATTCATCCGCGATAAACCTCCCTCATCACGTCAACTACCGATTTTCCTTCCACTTCCCGCATCTCTTCCGTTTCGAATTCCTTAAACACAATCCCGTCATCAAGGAGTACAACTTTATCGATAATATGTTCGATATCGTTTATTTCATGTGTCGTAATGATAACACCGCGGTCCTCGACTAAGTGACTCGTGAATACATCGGCAATTTGCTCCCGGCTGAAGATATCGATTCCGGAAAAAGGCTCATCCATTAATAAATAATCTACATCAAGAGCAAGCCCTAACAATAGATTCGCTTTTGCCACATTCCCTTTCGATAGACTTGAAATGCGATCTTCCTTTTTCAATTTAAAAAACTGTAATAATTCCTCCGCCCGTTCATTGTTCCAGCTATTGTAAAAGTCCTGCATAAATTGCATCGCTTCCTCGATTCGCATATGAGGGAGCATCGTGATCGCATCTGGAATGAAAGCCACTTTTTCATATGTTTCCTTTGTAAGCTTCTCGCCATCAATTAAAATTTCACCACTCGACATAGGTGTGAGGTTTACAATACCATTTAAAATCGTTGTTTTCCCGACCCCATTCACACCAATCAGGCAAGTGATCTCCCCCTTATTCGCTGTGAAAGAGACTCCTTGAAGTACTTTTTTCCTGCCAAATTTCTTCGTCACATTCTTCACTTCGATCAAACCTGTCCCCTCCTCTGTTCTTCATATTTCTCTTGAATTAGCCCAATCAATTCATCGATCGGAATATTAACCGGTTCAACAGCCGCAATCAAGCGATCCACTGCACCTTCTATTAGCTCTGTACGAAGATCACGTAATACTTGCTCATCCTTCGTAATGCGACTCGGATTATTTCCCTCTGTAAAAATCAAGCCCGCTTCCTCCATTTCCTTATATGCTCGTTGTGCCGTATTCGGATTAATTTTCAACTGATTCGCCAGCTCGCGACGGGATGGAATTTCTTGTCCCAACTCATACTTGCCACTCACAATTTGCTCTTTGAAATGCTGTACGACCTGTACGTAAACGGGATCCCGTTTATTAAACGTAATCTTCAATATAACCCTCCTCATTTCCTGAAGTTAATATCTTTTATGTCCTTTTATGTATTAAACACTTAATACACTGAGGGTATAATTGTGTATTAAGAAGTTAGTACACTAGGTGTAAACAGAGCGTATTAAGCACGCAATACATCCGATATGCTGTATTATATGCTTAATACACGTAACTGTCAATCTCTTTTTTAAAATATATTTCCCTTTCTCCTAAACCCTCGGCCGCGGAGGTTTATGTTACAATAAACTTTATGCAAGATGAAACGATTAGAATTAAAGGGAGTTAATATAAAATGAAGTTGGTCTCATGGAATGTGAATGGAATACGTGCTTGTGTCCGGAAAGGATTCCTGGATTACTTCGAGGAGATAGATGCAGACATCTTCTGTATTCAGGAATCGAAAGTACAAGCTGGTCAAATAGATTTGGACTTAAAAGGCTATCATCAATTTTGGAACTATGCCGAGCGGAAAGGCTATTCTGGGACGGCTGTTTTTACGAAGGTTAAACCAATAAACGTCCGTTACGGAGTTGGTAGTGAGGATTCGGAAATCGAAGGTCGCATCCTCACGCTCGAATACGAAGATTTCTATCTCGTTAATGTGTACACGCCAAATGCAAAGCGTGATTTAACACGGCTTGAGGAGCGCCTTGAATGGGAAGATAAACTATTTGAATACCTGCGTGAACTTGATGCTTCAAAACCAGTCATCTATTGCGGCGATTTAAACGTTGCGCATGAAGATATCGATATTAGAAACTTTAAGACGAATAAAGGTAACTCCGGCTTTACAGTAGAGGAACGGAGTAAAATGACGCGAATCCTGTCCAATGGTTTCATTGATACATTGCGGTACTTCCACCCGGATACGGAAGGGATTTATACCTGGTGGTCGTACATGAAGACGGTTCGGGAGCGGAATATTGGTTGGCGGATCGATTACTTCATCGTTTCGGAGCGGCTAAAAAACGCTCTTGTTCAGTCTGTGGCACATCCGGATGTGATGGGGAGTGACCATTGTCCGATCATGCTGGAGTTGGACGCGGAATTGTTAAACAGTTAACAAACGATATCATGTCTATCATCATTCATTTCTAAAGGAAAAAGCCATTTTGATTTATCGGTCAAAATGGCTTTTTTAATAAATATTCGTTTTAATGTTCGTTATGCGAATTTCAGGGATAACAAGTAGGGCAATGAGAAACATTCATAAATGGTGCATAGACGTTTATGAATTTACGTCAATCTTCTCACAAATCCTCTTTAAAACCACCCTGCAGACCTTGAGCACTTAAACTGTTCCTATCCACTTTATAAGCAAACGACCACGTATCCCTTTCCTCTCCTTTCTCCCACGTTTCCGTGAAGGTAACGAGATACGTTTCTTTGCCAATTTCTTCTACACTCGTTTCTTTTATAACGCGATAATCCTCAATTCTTTCTTCCCACTTTCCAACAAACTTAGGGAAGCCTTCCGTAATTGAATCTTCATCAGAAGTTGCCTCGAGAATGGCATCTTCCTCTGTAAATGGTGGCAGGGGAGGTGAGATAATCTGTAAATAACCCCAGCAAATAACAATAGTAGCGATTGGTATAAGGAAGGCGGCTTTCATACCTTTTGCCTTTTTCCTTCTGCCCTGTAACCATTTATCGATAATCCCATAGAGAATCGCAGCCATCATTCCATACAAAGCGGCCAATAGATTATGAAACAGGATACCATTGGCTAATCCAAATAAGCCAAGAAGCATTACATACAACCAATCATACTGTTGAAACCACTTTCTCTGTAAAAGTTCAATCACCACGGATACAATATTTCCATATAAAAGGATGATTAATCCGATATACATTGTATAAACATAGAACCAACCGAGGAACTGATTTCCTTGATTATATTCCATTTCAGAGCCAAAATTGATCGTGAAAAGAGCGAAAAAAATGGAAAGAAGCGAAGTCGTAACAAAAGTCGTAGTTAACTTCCTAAAAATAAGTATTCTTGTCCCCCCTTTCATACATATCCCCTAACATCTAAATTCTGTAGGGAGAGCTAGTTCCTTTCTTAGTTGCACTCTATTCATAAATAATATCATAATACCTTAAATTTTATTTGTTATTTCACACAATTTTTTCACTGATAGACTTCATAAATCCCGAACGAACTAGAGCGGAATAAACAGGCGATTAGAGCACTTTTATTCACTCAAACGAATTCGAATCCAGCCGCCTTATCAAATAAACTAATACCATCTGCTCGGTGAAGTGTATCGAGTAGTTTTCTTTCTTGCATCCGGTTTATCAGTGGTACCGCAAGAATATTTTCACTACGTATTCCCATTTCCTCGATTGCGGTGATCACTAGTTCAAGATATATTGAATGCTCAAATGTAGAAAAAATTTGCAATCTATTTCACCTCGTAAGATCTGGAATTTTAAACGGAGATTGTTGATAATTTTGCTGGAGAAATTTTCGTTGTTCGCTTTCAAACAACTTGTTATTTTCCACTGTATTCACATAAGCATCATACACGGCAAACGAGAAATACGAAGGAATAAATAAAAACCATTGCGGGTTAAGTGATGCTGTCGCCTGTTTAATTTCTCCTAGGAAAAGGAAATGGACAGCAATAAGTGCATTCGAATAATAAACAAAAATGATAGAAAAAATTAGCATAAGAGCAGCTGTTAACCCCCGGTGTATATATAATTGCCCCAATCCCGGGGTGAAAATAGACCATAATACCGCCATCAATGGACTTCTTTTATCCAAATAATTAATTCCTACAGAGCCAATGGCATAAGAATTAAAGCTGGCATTTTCACGTTCAGCTAATATGAAAATCTTATTCAGATCTACTGTTGTTCGGTAACTATCCCATATAGCGAAAATATAGACCGGTAAGTATAAAAGAAGTACTCTTGGCTCGAGAACCTCCCTTGCCATCTGAAAGTTACCGGTAAAAGAATACACAATAGCCAGGTTCAAATGAGACATATTATTCACGATAATCTCCCAAAAGAAAAAGGAATACCCTCTCAGGTACTTGGATAAGAGTAAATGGCCACACCCTGGGAACGCAGCAGACCACCAGGCATTAATATAAGGATTTCTCAGATGAAGTTGCGTAGTGCTATATAAACTAACATGCGCTTTATAACGTCTCGCTGTATTATCATTATTATAATTGTTCATTTTCGTGGCTCCTTAGGGAAATGATCAAACCCCTTGCTCTCGTCGATTCCACGGATCCATTTATAATAAAGCAATATTATGCAGAATAATATGGGATAAACGAGAGCGGAATATGTCAATTTCCACCAACCATGATGAAAGAATCCCCATGGTCCAGGCAGCATGGTTAAAGCTTCAAAAACCGTAATGATTAGGGACCAGAGCAGAATATATAGTACGCGCTTGAATCGAGAGCTTTGAGTTGGATATCCATTTAAAAATAGAAGAGCAGCTGGCGGGGATAACAGAGCAACCGGAAGAACATCCAACCATTGAAGTCCCCTGTCGAAATACCAATATGCCCCGTATTTCACACTCAAAAAGAGATCAACTGATAAGTGAAAAAGGATAATAAAAACACAGATGTGAACGATATGACTTTTAGCGAGTCGCTTCACCCATAAAAATGCACCCATGTTTAACACAATGATGGCAATAATAAGTCCAAGCATAAAGAATAATCTCCTTCTCTTTAAAGATTATTCTTTGCTAATTCATCACGGAGTATTCGAGCTCCCGTGATCACTTTTAATTTAGGAGCATCCGCTCAAAAAGGGTGAACCAGGAACTTGTCCCAATCCACCCGCTTTCCTTATTTATCCTTACTGCTTTATCTTCTGAAAATAATCAATCATCCCTAGCGCACTAATCTGTACATCCAAGTTAATAATAATGTACACCTCATGGTCATCCTGGATGCCTAGACCTCTTAAATGTTCCTTTACCCTTTTCATAATTCTGCGAGCGATTTCATTATAGTCGCCGCCTTCATCTACAACTTCTTCCGCGATTTCCACATAAATATCCAGCCACTGTGCCACTTGCTTCAACGCTTCCTTTGGATTTTCCGTCATACCGAAATGACCGAAGTAAATTCGGTCGACATCTTTTTCCGCAAAGCGATTAATTGAAGCATGCATATCATTCGGATTGAAATGGTTTGGTGATGTCGTTGGTAAGTATAACTCCACCCCATCTTGCAGTAATAATTCATAACGGACTCCCGCTGTATCCCCTGTGAACATTCCATTACTTACCGGATCAAAAATGCTGAAGTGGTGTTTCGCATGTCCCGGTGTGTCCCAAAATTCCAATGTGCAATTCGGTCCAATATCAAGCGTGTCACCTTCAGATTTCTCAACTACTCTATCCGCCGGAACCGGAACAATCGGATCATAAATTTCCGAGAAACTTTCACCATAAATCGCCCGCGCACCTGCCGCAAGCTTCGTCGGATCGATCAAATGTCTCCCGCCGCGCGGATGGACAATCAACGTCGCATTTGGACATTGCTGGAGTAGAAAGCCTGCGCCACCCGCATGATCGAGGTGAACATGGGTAACGATAATATACCTCACTTCCGCAAGGGATCTACTTAAGCTTTCAAGCCCGCGCTTAATATATTTCACCGACGGACTCGGCCCCACCTCAATCAATGTCAATTCCTCTTCCTGAATGACATATGTACCTGTTCTGCTTGGTATGTCCATATCAAACCCATCAATCAACGAAATTCGTTCATCCAACTGGATCGGCTGCTTTTCCTTCACGGTACATCTTCCCCCTTATTCTTCAACTATCCCCATCATAACAAAATTTCAAGTAACCTGTATAAAACGAAACTCATTTAATTGGAGCTTTGTACTTTTCTCACGGAATGTTAGTTGGATCAATCAAGGGGGAACGTCCGTTAGCTCCCGCTTAAAAAAAGATTACTTTCTTTTTTAGGCAGGGGAATTACAAATGATTACCCGTGAAAAGTCGAACACAAATCGCTTGGACAAAATTATTATGCATAACATTCCTCAATCAGAAGAAAATAATACCGATCATATGAAGGAGGTCATCCAATTGTTCAATCAACAACAAAATCAAAATTTTAACGAATCATCCCAAATGCCGGCCCAAGTAAGTCATGGAGGACATGAGCTTTTTGATTCTCATGAGGCGATTGATGGTTTAGTCGGCGCGCTTGAACATTCTGTTATATACGAACAGCATATTCAAGACCCGGAATTAAAGCAACTTCTTTCCAGACAGAAATCGTATTTGACTCAAATGTACAATACGATTATCGATGCCCTGCAAACCGGTCAGGAGCCAGCTGTAAAAACACAAACGTATAATATGCCATATGGGAATGATACAACCTATGGCATGGAACCAAGCCAACCGAAGACTCCTGCCCAATCGATGAATGAAATCAATGACGCCTGTTACTCCAGCTTTATGATGGGACATTTAAAGGGCTGTGCGTCCCACTTCACAACGACAGCACTGGAAGCGACAAACCCAGTCCTGCGCCGTGTATTTGCTGACAGTATCCCGAATCTCATTGAAATGGCATATGAAATTTTCCTTTACCAAAACAAAAATAAATATTATCAGGTACCGCAATTGAAACAAGAAGACATGCAAAATTATATAAACAGCTTTGGTAAAGTCCAAGGGCAAATGCCTCATTAAACGTAAAGGAGACTTATCATGGGTAGAGATGAACACAAGAGAAGGAAGAATGCTGCATTAGGCCAAACACCGAAGCACCAATTAAAATATAGCGATGGAATCGATGTCGAATTTTCCGATGAGTTTGCCGACGCGGACGACTGGGAAGCTCAAGCAAGGGATCGAGCAGCCATCCGAAGAATTAAGAATAAATGACAAGCGTCAGGTCTTCACATGGTGGAGGCCTGATTTTTCATTTGGAAAAGATCACAGGTAGAACTGCCTTAGTTGATTTTTAGCCATGTTTCACGTACATTTAGAGTAAGAAGACATCTCCTAAAGGATGATTAACAATGAGCAGAAAAAATGTAGATGACTATATAACAGAAGGGATACACGGCGTCCGTCTTCCAAAAGAAGATGAAAGAATCCGGTTTCTCGGTACTTTGCGCGAACGGGTCGTCATTGCCCTTACAATCGGTCAGGTGATGAGTGACTCCGGACTCGAAAAATTAGAAGAAGCGATGCAGCAGCATCCCGGTACAAGGCTCATTATGAATGGACATGTTGCCTACCGATTTCTAACAGAGGAAAAAGCACTCGCCACAAAGTACAACATCCCTTATACTACGATCACCAACGAAGAAAATAATACCGATATTGGCGCTGTTTTAACGTATGATCACGCCATCGATAAAGAAGAAATCTTCATTAAAGAAGAAGAAGCAGAAGAAGAAAACGAGGAAGAAAAAAAAGAAAAAACCCTGCGTTCAAAAATTAAAAACTGGTTCCGGTAAACGGGGAAATAATGTTACGAGAAGTCTTAGGAGGTTTTTACGGTGAGAATTACGTCAATTGAACCTACGCCAAGCCCCCACTCCATGAAAATCAATGTGAGTGAGGAACTGCCAGCTGGTGAGAATTATAATTATAAAGCTAGTGATGACTTAACAAATGCTCCTGAATATGTGAAAGAGCTCTTTCAGATTGAAGGTGTTAAAAATATTTATCGTGTCGTTGATTTCATTGCACTAGCACGAGCTCCGAAAGTTCCTTGGGAAGAACTCCTTCCTCAAGTGCGTGAAGTGCTTGGGTCGGAAGAAACTGTCGAGGACTTACATATGGAAGAAGCAAGCGAACCGACACAAGATTTCGGGGAAATAAACGTGTTTGTCCAATTTTTCCGAGGTATTCCAATCCAAGTAAAGTTAGAAGAAGGCGATGACGAGAAACGTTTCGGCCTTCCGGAAGAATTCCAAGAAGCAATCATGAAGGCAACCGCGGCGTCGGATAGTTTTATTTTCGAACGCAAATGGGTCGAACAGGATCCGCGTTACGGAAAAAGTGATGAAATTGGTAAAGAAGTAGTGGAAGAACTGATTGCTACCCATGATAAGGAAAAGCTCAATCAGCTTGTTGAACTTGCTATTGAGGATCGCGACGCTTCGGAACTGGAACGTGACTCAGATGAGGACATACCATTAGAGGTACTGGATGATCCCGATTGGAAAGTGCGTTATGCGGCACTCGATAAAATCATCGAACCAACGCTTAAGCATCTTCCGCTGTTAGATAAAGCGTTGGATGATGCAAAGGCATCTGTCCGGAGACTCGCAACCGCTTACCTTGGCATGATTGAAGAACCGGAAGTACTGCCATCGCTGTATAAAGCACTAAAAGACAAGGCAGTGAACGTAAGGCGAACGGCAGGAGATTGCCTATCCGACCTTGGGTTTACAGAAGCAATCCCAGAAATGATTAAAACATTGGATGATAAAAGTCAGATCGTTCGCTGGAGAGGTGCCATGTTCCTTTATGAAGTCGGGGACGAGCGAGCCATTCCTGCCCTTGAAGCAAAGGTCAATGATCCAGAATTTGAGGTCCGGATGCAAGTACAGCTCGCCCTGGAGCGAATTAAAGGCGGCGAGGAAGCGAAAGGATCTGTGTGGCATCAGATGACACAGGCTGTTTCGAAAAAAGATTAAAATGAACTCCTAAAGCTGGTATGTGGAAAGCTTTAGGAGTTTTTTAATTGGAAAAGTAGTATAGTGTTAGTGAACTTCATGAAACTAGTATCACAATATAAAGTAGTCCTTGAAAAAGTACACGTTCTTCATTATAATTCTTCAAATTATTTATGTATATCGCCACGGTTATCAATTAGTATATATCACCAATTGGAGGTTGTATTGTAAGCCCTTGTAAAGCTTTTTTTATTCTAACTTGTACAGATTTCTCTTTTCCTTAAAAATTCAATCGATTCACGACTCAGTGTCAGTTGGTAAGTTAAGCTCATCCATTGCTTCCTCCCATGACACAAACTCAGAGTTATTCTTTAGTTGTCGTTTTTCCTCTTCACTCAAAGGAGTTTCGTCCGGTTCTAATTCCATAATTTCTTCCCAATTTGGTCGGACATGGCTTATCGTTAAATATTTTAAATAATCATATGCTGATTTCTTAGCGGATTGTGGTAGGTTCTTTACCATTTCAACTAATTCTTCATTACTTATAGCTATTGTTCAACCTCCTTTGTCCGATATTAAAGACTGGCATTTATTCTACTACTGTTTCCAATACAAATGATAATGATATTCGCAAGCTTCATTAAATAAAGAGGCGCACCTTAAGCAGCGATCCGTGTGCAAATATTCATCAATCGTATGCTCCTTACGACAGACACCGCATAGCACAGCTTTTTCATCATATTCCATCCTTTCCCATAATATCGGCTTGTGATCTTCCGCCTCCGCATGGCATTTGTAGCAAGGATAGTATTTATCGCAGCACTTGAATTTGATAGCGATAATGTCTTTTTTCGTTTGATAGTGAGTGCAACGCGTTTCATCGTCCACTGTAAAACCATATACTTTTTTCATTCCATCCCCTCCTTGTTATACTGGTAGACGTTCATTATACTTTAGATAAAACATAATGAACTCCCTCAATTTTGTCAAAATAAAAAACGAAAATGTGAGGTTAATGGAATGAGATATATCATATTATTTATAAGCGTAATTTTTCTCGTGGGTTGCAATGAGCCTACTATTTCTGAACCCGAAAAAGTGGCAGGGATCGTGCACAAAGTGAAATTTAAAGAACAACTAGAATCAGAGATTGATTTAACGTTATACGAACGTGAACCTAACGAATGGGGAGAAATCGTCACAGGAGTGAAAACACGCTTCGTTACAGATGAAAAAGAAATTGCCCTTACGTTTGATGCGTGTGGTGGTGACTTCGGGAACGGCTATGACGAAACATTGATTACATTTCTACGTGAAGAAGGGATTCCCGCTACGTTATTTGTAAATGAACGATGGATTCTAGACAACGAAGAGACTTTCCTGGAGCTCGCAAACGATCGGCTTTTCCAAATCGAAAACCACGGAACGACCCACGCTCCACTTTCTGTTGATGGAGCTGAGGCCTGTGGAATTCCGGGCACGAATTCAGCGGAAGAGGTTTTTGCTGAAATCATGGACAATCACGATACCATAAAGGAGTTAACCGGACGTGACATGAAGCTCTTCCGCTCCGGGACAGCCTTTTATGACGAGGTTGCTGTGGAACTTGCCAACGACTTAGGATATGAAATCGTGAATTTTGATATTTTAGGAGATGCGGGCGCGACATACTCTGCTGCAGAAGTGGAACGTGCTTTACTAGGTGCAGAGGCAGGATCGATTGCGTTGTTGCATATGAACCAGCCAAATAGCGGAACAGCCGATGGTGTGCAGGCTGCAGTTCCCCTTTTACAAGCAGCAGGATTTGAATTTGTACAATTGGCTGATCAGAAGTTAGAATGATTATTAAGATTTCTTTGGTGTATTTAATCCCTAAAAGGAGGTATTCGCGTGATGGCTCATTCCCTCGGGCTTTCTGGAAGTGTTATTTTATCTGACCCTAATAAACTACCAGACTTGTTCACCTATGAAATGATTAACCATATTGAAATCGGGGAATTTCCAGATGAAGCAGCTTTTCATCAGTTCTTACATCTTAAAAGAAAAGAAAACGTAACATATGGAATCCATTCGCCATTGCTTAGAAACATGAGCAAATATGACCTATTGGAGAAGGTCCAATTCGAACCAGAGGAAGCCTGGGAACAGTTTGAATCCGAGGTCGAGGCTATGGCCCGATTAGGTGCAGCGTATATTTTAGTCCACTTCCCATATTTTAAAGAAGAAAAGGATACAGATACAGTAGATATTATTGAAAGCGGACTGAAAAAGTTTCATCAGCTTCAGGAAAGGTATGCCATCCCGATCGTCTGTGAACCGAAACTGGGGCATAACCGCTCCCCCTTTGGCATTCAAGCATTGGACCGGTTCCCTCTCGAGACTTGGAACAAATATGGGATTAAACTATGTATTGACGTTGGCGATTACTTACTCGCTACTGACAGTGATGCTTTAAACTATGTAAAGAAATGGCGAGATCATATTAAAGTCGTTCACTTACATCATGTGGAGTTCCATGGTGAGAAATATATATGGGTACCAGTCCACCAATCATACGAAGTTATCGATTCTCATTTTCAGATAAAAGGACTCATTAAACAGCTAGCCAAAAGCCCCGATGTATTTTTTATTTTCGAGCATACCCCACATTCCAAACCTACCAGAGCTTTTGTCGAGGAGGGTATTCAGTGGGTTAAGGAGTTAATCAATAACTAATCTGAAAGTAGGGAGCGAGGGAAATATTGTGTTACAGCGTATCATTCAACAATTTGGCTTACAATTAGAAACGATTCATGAGGTAGATGATTCACATAGTTCTACTGTCTATCGATGTCAATTATCAAATAATGAGTATGTTTTCTTAAAAATTCCTTATTCAAACTTAAAATTCCAAAGAGAATTGGAAGCGTATCATATTTTAAAAGGAATCATCCCCATCCCAGAATTATTGGATTCTTGGTCCGGTAATGAGGAAATACCGGGAGCTCTTTTGTTATCTGCATTAAAGGGACACCCCCTGTCTGAAAACGATTCCCAAGCAACAGCCTATCAAGTTGGTGTTGTACATGCATCCATGCATGGCATCGAGCCACCACATCCATTACATACGATTCAAAACGAATTTGCTAATTGGCCCATGTTTATTGAAAAACAATTTTACAGTTTTGCAGAGGATGTAAAAGAAATAATAGATGATCATTTATTTAGAAAAGCTCTAAACAAATTTGAGTTCATGAAAGATCAGCTGCCGAAACCCGACGGCCCGAGTTTTATTCATATGGATTTTCGACCGGCAAATATAATAATCAATAATGGAAACGTTTCTGGAATAATAGATTTTGAAAGTGTGAGATTTGGAGCTACAGAAGTGGATTTTACTAAATTGTACCGGGATTATTTAAGCTATGATGAGAAATTATTGCAAGCATATACATATGGATATAACAGTGTAAGGCCCTTAGTTAATTTAGAAATCGTACTGCCATTTTATCGCTTCACCGATGCTTTTAACAGTATCGGCTGGTGCAGACGACGAGGATTGGAAAAAAACAAAAGATTTTTAATGGAAAATATTACTGCATTAAATCAACTTCTCACGTGACAGATTGTATTTAAGGGGCAATCATCCCCTTCTTATCCTATATAGAAGGTTTCCTTTACACGAGGCAAGCGTTTTCATATAATATTAGTAATTCACACAACTATAAGGAGGTCGTCAGATGGAGCGCATTCAAGAAGGCACATTATTATGGGAACCAACACAAGAGAGAAAAGAAAACAGCAATCTGAACCACTTCATGGTCTGGCTGCAACAAAATCGCAACCTTTCATTTGATAGCTATGACAAACTATGGGATTGGTCCGTATCCGAACTGGAAGCATTCTGGGAAGCGATGTGGGAATACTTTGATATCGAATCAAGCACCCCTTATCGATCCGTCCTCTCTGCACGGAAAATGCCCGGTGCGAAATGGTTTGAAGGTGCTAAAATCAATTATACGGAACATGTTTTTAGAAATAGAGATTCAGAGAAAACGGCAATTATCCATACATCCGAAGTACGACCTGAACTTAGAGAAGTGAGCTGGGGGAAGTTGTACGAGGACACCTTAGCCATCCAACAAACATTGAAGAAACTCGGTGTGCAAAAAGGGGATCGAGTCGTTAGCTACAGCGCCAATAACTATGAAACCGTTGTCGCCTTCCTTGCAACCGCAAGCATAGGAGCAATCTGGTCCAGCGCGTCACCTGACTTCGGAACGCAAAGTGTCATAGACCGCTTTAAACAAATCGAACCAAAAGTTATGTTCACCGTAGATGGCTACCGTTATGGCGGGAAAGAGTTCGACCGACTGGAGACTGTCCAATCGATTCAATCGGAAATCCCTTCTCTTGAAGCAACCATCACGATACCTTATTTACAAACCGATGCTGACTTTAGCAAGCTGAAAAAACCAATTAGCTGGGAAAAGGCTACAGAAAATACAGAAACAAAAGGCTTAACGTTTGAACACGTCGAATTCAATGAACCGCTTTGGATCTTATTCTCTTCCGGCACGACTGGAAAGCCCAAACCAATCGTACATAGTCAAGGCGGTATGTTAATCGAACATTTGAAGGCGCTCACCTTCCATTGTGACTTAGGTGAGGATGATCGCTTCTTCTGGTTCACAACAACAGGCTGGATGATGTGGAATTTCCTAATCGGCGGCTTGCTGACGGGAACAACGATCATACTTTATGACGGAAATCCTGCATATCCATCCACCGATACGCTTTGGAAGCTTGCACAAGATACGAATATGAACCTCTTCGGAACAAGTGCAAGCTACATCACAGCATGCATGAAAGAAGATCTTAAGCCGAAAGAGAAATTTGACCTAAGCGCATTACAGAATATTAGCTCGACTGGCTCCCCTCTTCAGCCTGAAGGTTTCAAATGGTCCTATGATAACGTGAAAGAGGATCTCTGGATTGCTTCCGTCAGTGGCGGCACCGATGTTTGTACAGCCTTCGTTATTGGAGCACCTGTTTTACCAGTCTATGCCGGGGAATTGCAATGCCGTGGTCTCGGTGCAAAAGTGGAAAGTTTTGATGAAGCTGGCCATGCCCATATTGATGAAGTCGGGGAACTTGTGCTAACCGAACCTTTCCCAGCGATGCCTATTTTCTTCTGGGATGATACAGATGGAACGCGTCTCTATGAAAGTTATTTTGACTTGTATGATGGAATCTGGAGTCACGGAGATTATATCAAAGTGACAGACCGGGGAACTTGTGTCATTTATGGACGCTCGGATGCAACAATCAATCGGGGGGGCATCCGGATTGGTACGAGTGAAATTTATCGTGCTGTTGATAAGATCCCAGAAATTGAAGACAGCTTAATCGTCGATATCCCGTCACCTTCCGGGGATTCCCATACCCCATTATTTATCGTCTTAAAAGAAGGATACGAGCTCACGGATGAGTTAAAGACAAGTATTAAGAAACAGATTCGGGATTATTGCTCACCGCGTCATGTTCCAACAGGTATCTATGCAGCACCAGACTTGCCGAAAACATTAAATGGTAAAAAGCTAGAAGTACCTGTAAAGAAGATTCTGATGGGTCAACCAGTGGAAAGCGTTGTAAATAAAGGTTCGCTAGGCAATCAGCAAGCGCTGGATTACTTTTTGGAGTTTGCGAAAGAATTGTAATAGAGCTGGAAACAGGACTTGGAGATAAAATCCCCAAGCCCTGTTTTTTAATGCTAATCACCAACTATCCTAGCCAAGGGAACTCACGCATAGTGAATGAATGAACTTCCTAAACTGGCAAATCAACTGATAAAGTGAAACTTCATTCAGTGGGGAATTCCTTACCTCCCCACTGAATGTTAGTTGAACAGAATCAGGTATTTACGGACTGTATAGCCCCAATCTTCACATCTTGGGCTTCCTTCCATGTTTAGAGGTGGGGGAATTACAGACCGTTAATACGTGATAAAAACTCAGGCAATTGTTGTTCACGTTTGTCGAGCATAATCTGTTCTGGCTTGATGCCCCGCTCTTGCAATACTGCAATGTTCTGCTTGAGGAATTCGTCACTGCCAACAACATAGAAAAGGCCATCCCTATCTTCAGCAAGATTTTTCACCTCTCCATAGTAATCTTCACGGTTATCGACAAACTGTGATGTGAACTTCTTGTCAGGGGCGGATGCAAAAATATCTGGGAATAGGAAATTTCTTGATGAATCGATGTTTAAGGAATGGATTTGTTTAACGTTGTCAGAACGGTCGAAATAATCAAGTACAAGCGGTCTGAAAGTTGCCAACCCGACACCTGATGACAACAGGTAAACATTTTTGTCTTCTCTTTTTAGCGGTACATTCGAATGGATTTTAAAAATGGCAACTTCATCGCCGACTTCAAGCGCTCTTAAATTCGCTTTAAACTCCGAACACTGCTCTCTAATGCGTGTAGTAATACCGATAGAAGCTTCATGAGGTAAAGTGGATATGGACATGTGGCGAATTAAACTGCGGTTTGGCTTATCTCCCGCATTAAATCCTTCCAGTGCCAAGTGAATATGGGCTCCTTCTTCCCATGTTAGACCTTCCGGGCAATCGACATGGTAGGTTTTAACCTCTGGTGTTTCTTCTATAATATTATTTATTTTAGTCCAATATATTTGCATGACTTATTCTCCTCACTCCATAATCTGGATTGTTACCATTTAATATACACTAAATGATAACAATTCTCAATTAAATGGATGGATTCTTCAATAATTTAACTCTCCTTCATGCGAAATTTCCTGCAGCATCTCCACCCTATTACCGAAAGGATCTCTAAATTCAAACCGCTCATAATTGGGGATTGGTATGGATTCTATAATTTCGACACCATTCTCTTCTAAAACCCTTCTCCAATATGTGATATCCTTCACTTGGTAAGCTACATGAGCTTTTGTTTTTGTTCGATCGAAGTCCTCTTCTGTTCCAACATGTATCTCTTTGTCCCCTACTTTTAGCCAAAATCCCCCGCGCCCTTGCAGAGATTCCGGCTTTTCAATTTCAGGTAATCCTAAGACATTGCAATAAAATTTTTTCGCTTCCGTTTCCATGCCCTAATTTGAACATGATGCAGACCAATAATCATGTGAATTCCTCCGTATTTTTCATTATCAACCGCTAGTTTAACTTTACTAAAAATTGGTAAATAAATAAAATATATAATTATTATATAAAGAGATAATTAAAAGTTATAGAGGTTAACTTCTTTTTTGCTTTTTAAGCATTTCCTTTAAATATTCCTCTGACTTTCCTCTAGGAATGCTTAAACTTTTCCAGTTTTCCCCTTTCAATTGCTTACCGATATAGACAATTTGGCCAACATGATATGCATAATGTGCTACTTGTCTTTCGATCGCTTCCATAACCAAATGATTTTCTCCCCGAATAGATATATTCTTCATTAAATCCAACTCGTCTAAGCCATGAAGGGTATCGAATAAAACTTTCCAGCCCTTTTCCCAGTAAGTAATGATGTCTGATTTCCCCGAAATGTCATCTATGAATTCTTGCTCACGGTTTCTGTCAGCTTTTTCACCGTCTGTCGTTAGAAAGTCGCTCCATCTTGAAACCATATTTCCACTTACATGCTTAACAATAACAGCAATGCTATTCGACTCGCTATTATAACTCCAATGTAATTCCTGTTCTGATAACTGATTTATCGTTTTGTCCCCTAGGATTTTTACGCTTTGAAACCTATCAATTACGATTTTCAAATATTCCTTTCCAAGTTCCAACTGATTCTCCCCTTCCATTGTTTCGTAAATTAGTTCAAAGAATCCAGAAGCTAGTTTATTCATAACATCTGGTTTTCCTCACTAGTCTAATACCACAATTCTCTATTTCAATTAACTTGGCATGTGAAATATGTTCTATCCTTATCTATTATCAAGTGAATGGTGGCATTCTTTTTCACTATATTTGGTAGCTTCTTCAAAAATATCAGTAACACCATTTGGAAGAAGAATATCTTTCTCGCAAAACTGCTTTACCTCTTTCCCCTTTTTCGTTACCCCATAATAATAAGTTATATCTCGTTCATCCTTGAAAACAACCATATAATGCCCGTGATAAAAATCTCTATTAATCAAATGCTTCGGCTCTACATAATGTGCGTCAGCGATTTCTCCATCAGTATAGCCTTGCTCCCCAAGGTAAGCTGGCACGTGCTTATTCGCAATATATTTCGTATATGGGTTTCCATTATTTAGTACATAAAGAAAACCAGCTGGAATAGCTGCAATTATCACGACAACGGTAATGAGACTAATAAATATCAGTTTCTTTTGCATTAAGAGTTCCCCTTGTATATTTTTCCCTAGTTTATATTTAGAGCTTAACTTCTCTTTTCAAACTGCTTCTTGCTGTTATTACAATGCACGCAATACTGATTAGCACACCTAGAATTGCAACGACACTTACTCCAATACTTTTCTGGATAATAAACCCAATTGGTACCATCCCTAGAAATGCAATTGCTACAATTGCTTGAAATACGATAAATATAATGTTTGCAGTCCGATTTTTGAATAAAGCTAGAATCAGCCCCGGTAAAAAAAGAATAACAGCCATTCCAATGGACAACCACAAACCAAGTGGTTCATCATACGAAACAGTATTAGGGCCCGTCGGATGTCTCGCCGCGATTAAAATCGCAGCTATAGCTAGAATTAACAAAAATAAGACCATTAAAAATTTTTTCACGACCAAGAGCTCCTTTTTATTATTTCATTCAGATGATAAACTTTCCTTGATGTACGCTTCCTTTCTAATTATTACGTTTCCGTCAATGTAAAGTTTCACTCTTCGGTCAAAATTAGTAGATGTGGCAACCCTCAACCTTAGACAACTCACAAACTCGCCAATTGGTTGAATAAAAGGCTTGACCACTCCAAGTATCAATCCAAATTCAACTAGCATTAGTAATACGAATTCTTTCCAGCCCCAATGGTCATATTTTTTCCAATTCTTTTGCTGTAATTGCATGCGTCGTCTCTCTTCCTAATTATGGTATAACCCAACTATATTGAATGACCTATTTACTTTAGAAAAAATAATTATTTTAAAATCACTTTCTCTTCCACTGGATAATATTCGCTAAACGGACAGCTTAACTGCGCGAAATTGAATAAGGTAAGTGTTTCAGATGTTGGTTAAGATCTCTATATGCCCGGACAAACCCGATTTTTGTTTATTCGGGGGATTAGAGCATCTCTTATTGCCTGAACAAATTCTAATCTTGCTCATCCGGGGGATTAGAGCACCTCTTATCGCCTGAACGAATTCAGAATTTGTTCAAATGAGCAATTAAAAGTTAAAACGTCTCTACTCTCTTGATTCTTGGAATCGTGCCCAAAGCTACAATGAATTACTAGTTGCACTGATTATACCAGAGGAAGGATAGCTCACTGTTTCAGACTGCGAAAGTTGAATTTCTTATGATCTAAGCTCTATAAAAACAAGAAGCCTCCTCGTCAAGGGCTTCTTGTTTAATGCGGTATCTTTTTTTATTTCAAGATGAAATCCATTGCCCACCATTTACATGAAGTGTTTGCCCTGTCACAAAGCGTGAATCATCTGATGCGAGATAGACAAAGGTTGGTGCAACTTCAAAGGGCTGTCCTTGACGTTGCATCGGGTTCCCAACTAATGTCACTTCATCTGCAGAGAAGCTCGCCGGGATGAGTGGCGTCCAAATCCGTCCTGGCGCAATAGCATTTACCCGGATCCCCTGATCGATCAAACTATTTGCAAGCGCACGGGTAAACCCAATAATAGCTCCCTTCGTTGCTGTATAATCGATTAATTGATCATTCCCATCGTATGTCACAACAGAGGATGTATTAATGATGGAGCTGCCTGCTTTTAAGTAAGGAAGTGCTGCACGAGTGGTGAAGAAATGCGAGTAAATATTTACTTTAAACGTATCATCAAATTGTTCATCGGAAATATCAAGCAAGCTCAATTGTTGAAATTGAATTCCGACATGGTTACATAAAATATCAAGCTGTCCCCATTTTTGAATCGTTTTTTCTACAATGTCGATACACTGCTCTTTTTCTCGCAAGTCACCAGGCAGCAATAAACAACTTTGTCCAAGCTCCTCAATTCTTCTCTTTGTCCGATTCGCATCCTCATGCTCATCTAAATAAGCAATCGCAATATTCGCCCCTTCTTTTGCAAAAGCGATAGCGGCTGCTGCCCCCATTCCACTATCACCGCCTGTGATAAGAGCTACTTTTCCTTTTAATTTATCGCTGCCTTTATAATTTGGATTTTCGATAATTGGCCGCGGAACCATCAGTTTCTCTACACCTGGTTGACGTAACTGCCGCTGTTCAGGAACTGTAATCGGGATTTCTTCGTATCTCGTTATTTTCCCGTAATTGGGATACATTGGATAATCGCGTCCGTCCGTGTTTTTGTTTTTCTGCTGATTTAGAGACATAGTGACCTCCCTGAAATAGTCATTTGCCCTAGGTTATGTTGCTGATACTATTAAAGTGCATGGTCATTGTTGGTGATATTCAAATTATCGCTCTTGTACGGGCTCAATCATTACCTAGGTTGAATAAAGTGAAAGAGTGACCTATGGAAGGAGGGTATCGTTTGCATTACTATAATCCAGAAGTAAAGTTATTACTAATCAATCATTCCGATAAAACAGTGCAATTGTTATATGATGATAATCCACAAACATTTACCATGCCCTTGATCGGACCAAGACCACCCTATTATTATAATCCACGATATGAAGAGAATTATCCTATTATCTAGTCAAACTGGGACACGGGGTCAGACCCTGATGTCCCAGTACAGTATCAAATGATGGGTTCTTTTCGCTCACATCTTCACACCTTGGAAAGTTTAATACTGCCAACCCCCGCGGTAAATTTCAAATCTCTCTCACCGTTTCCCAATACACTTGAAAATTCCCCTGATTTCTCAAACCCTACAGGTAAATCCGTCCGCACACTACCAAGTCCAGCCGTTGCTTCGATTGTTGCATTTAACTGTTCAGGATTTGGAAAATGAACGTGAATATTTCCAGCCCCTGACTTCATCAAGAGATCATCTTCTCCATCCACATGAAATTCAATATTTCCCGCTCCTGAATGAATCGTCAGCTCTCCGTGACATGCAGTCCCTTTAATATTTCCCGCTCCGGTTGTGGCAACTAAATGACCTGCATTGATTTCTCGCAACTTCATATTCCCCGCACCTGACTCGAGCATTAGATATTTAGCACTGATGGCACAAATCTCAACTTCTCCTGCACCTGTCTTCATCTCAAGCTGCTTGAAAATCATATCAGCCATTCGCACATTGCCAATGGAACATTTCACCTCGTATCGTTCGGCAAATTGTTCCGGTAAATATATCGTGAGCTTACCAAACCGCTTTTTCATCTGAAAGATCCCCCATTTTCTTGGTATCCCCACATTAATTTCCAATCTTTCATTTATAAGCCGAACAGCAAGATCTTCTCCTTTTTCAAACGTTTCCAGCACAATATCAACTCGTTTCTTATCATGAACTGAAAAATGGACGCTCGTAACATCAGAATTTACAGCAAGCTCTTTCACCCGCTCCACTTCCACTATGTTTTCTTGAACAATTGGATCTCCCATCGAACTGAAAAAATCAGCCATCGCTATCACCTCGTATATTTCATTTTGTTAGCCTTAGTTTACTAGAAATGAATATTATCCCAACATGCTAGCGGTTGAAAGATTGTCCGACTGGGGACGGAGATTGCGGGGAGCACAATCAAATTGGAGGTGGAGCTCTCAATATGGAAATCAAATTCTAAATAGTCACAAAACCTAATCAAACTTTTTTTATCTTGATGTATTTAACATTTATAATAATGAAGATACATGTAAATATCTCTTGCATGATAAGTGGACTCATGAAAATTTACAGGAAGAATTTAATAAAAAGCTTGGGAATAGTTCACTCACAAAGGAATCAATGTTAAGTTTAGCAGTAGTAAACCAAATTAAAGTAATTGGCGATTTATCTGTATGGTATACAGATATTAAAGATACTGTTGAAATTGGCTTCTGTTTTTCTAACGAAGTTTCTGGAATGGGTTATGCAACTGAAGCCGTGAGTAGTTTAGTTAAGAAACTATTTTATGAATTTGGTGTACATCGTGTACAAGCTAACCTTGATGCAAGAAATAAGGCATCACAAAAATTATGTGAGCGTATTGGTATGAGAAAAGAAGCTCATTTCATTCAGGATTTTTGGAATAAAGGTGAATGGACAGATAGCATTAAGTATGGAATGTTGCTTTCAGATTTAAATTAAAAAACGAGGTGAAGATTTAAATGAAGCAATGAAAAACAATCGTACTATTTATGAATTTATTATTGAAAACAAAAAAGTCTCTTTCCTGTTAATGTAATAGGAAGGAGATTTTTTTATGTTTTTTTATAAAAAATGAAACGGTATTGCGAATTATTTAATCTGGCCCGATCGTGGAATAAGAAAGAAAATAGG
Organism: Oceanobacillus indicireducens; assembly: GCF_014647195.1. Classification (GTDB taxonomy): domain Bacteria; phylum Bacillota; class Bacilli; order Bacillales; family Amphibacillaceae; genus Oceanobacillus; species Oceanobacillus indicireducens. Next base: position 34,317 of record NZ_BMOS01000008.1, read on the forward strand.
ATGCCCCAATTCTATAGTATTGGAGCATCCTATTGTTATACGTTTGTTAAACTTATATACAATATTGAAATAGAAAAATGTTAAAAAATAGTCGGTACCATCCCCCCATCCATACGGATTGGAGAACCTTTAAATGCGGATGCATAAGGACTACATACAAATGTAGTTAGTCTACCTATTTCAGTTGGCTTGATAAATCGCTGTATTTCAGATTGAGGTAGGTTTGTAGTCATAAATTCTTTCTCTTTTTCTGAAAAAGTCATATCATCATTAGAGTATATACTCTCAATTATTTGATGCACATTTTCAGAGAGTGTTGGTCCTGGCATGATCGTATTAACTGTAACTTCTCTTCCTATTGTTAATTTAGATAAGCTTTTTGACAACGATAATAGCATTGATTTTGTCATACAATACTGAGGCATTTGTCCTGAAGGCATAATTGCTTCTTCACTTGCAATAAAGATAATGCGACCATAATCATTTTTTAACATTTTAGGTAAATAAAATTTAGATAATCCATTTGCAGCAAGAACATTAGTGCGGAAGTATTTCTCCCATACTTCATCATCAATGTCCTCATATTGCATAATTTCATAAATACCCATATTGTTAACTAAAATATCAATAGTGGGGTATTTTTTAAATAAAGCTTCTCTTTGCCCCATATCGACAATATCAGCAGTAGCATTTTGAGGAGAGGTAGCCGGGAAATCCGATTTAATTTCATTTACAATTCGTTCTACCTCTTCATAATTTCGTCCATTAATTAGTACATTGACACCTTCTTTGGCAAGTTCAATGGCAATCGCTTTACCTATACCTTTCGTTGATCCAGTAACTAAAGCCGTTTTATTGTTTAACCCCATATCCATAACACATTTCTCCTCCTAATTTATCCTTATGATTATAAAAAGTTAATATAAAAAAAGTTCCTATTCTTTTGTAGTTAATATTAGGTTCTCCTTCTTTTAATATAGTGTTAAAAAATTCACTTTTAATACAAAGTTAATGTATCGAGTCTGCACCTAAATGTTCAGTACGCCAATTTGCGGGAGTATCACCTTCCCAAATGCGGAAGGCGCGGTAGAACGAGTTCTGATCTTCATATCCAATCATGAAGGCTACTTCTTTAATATCGAACGTGGGGTCTGCCAAGTATTCTCGAGCCAAGTTATGTCGGACTTGTGTCAAAAGATGCTTGAAGCTGGTGCCTTCGTCAGTAAGCCGGCGCTGCAAGGTACGATTGCTCATCCCCAACTCGCTTGCGACAGTCTGAATATCAGGGCGCCCTCCTGCAAGGTTACGTTTCATGATCCACTTGACCATTTCGGTGATTGAATGACTGTGTTGCTGCTCACCCAACGATTTATCCAGTACGGGAGTCAGAATTTCCAGCAACTCTTCGTTGTACGAGACAAAAGGGAGGTCCAGATCTCCTCGATGTAGCGTCAACCTGTTACAATCTGCACCAATCCGGATATGACAGCCGAAGTAAGCTTCAAGTGCCTGTATGTCGCCCATCGAGTGCGTAAATTCGACAAATCTCGCCATCAACGGTTGACCTGTGCCCCGACGTCCAAGCTCCAAAAGAAATGCCAGAGTAATTCCAACGAGCAGCGGTGGACCTGGTTGCTCGGTATATAACCAATCTAGTTCAATTGTACAGTTCTCACCTTCCTCGGTGATACGTAAGCTTTCAGGGGGACACATTCGTTTGTACCGTGCCATTCGTTTTAGAGCGTCACGGTAGTTACGAGCATGGTAAGTCGCTAAGACGGCGGGTGGGTAATGCGCTGTTTCAAAGACTGTCGTAAGCTTGATGATTCCTTCGGCAGTGTCATCAATGAGATCTGAATAAGCCTGCCAAATCGCGAAATATTGATCGGTGGTGACAACTGGCTCATTAATAATGGTGAGCGGCAGTTGTGCCTTTCGAGCGACGTCGTGAGGAGCAATCCCTAATTGATGTATGCCTGCCCAAAATCCTGCCGGGATTTTAATACGAGTATGAGACTTCATAACAGGCCCTCCTTTAGCTATCTACACATTCACTAGTTTTGAGTGTGTTTGCGTTCTGTCTAGTTGACGGGACAGATATTATATTACCTGTTCAATGTCGCCTTGTAACTAGCAAAGGACGACATTTTACTTGCTAACTACGTCGAATAAAATCGTTTAGGTACAGAAGCTACCGTTCATACAGGCAGCTTCTGTAAAAAACCCCTAAAAAATCCTATTTACCTAAGTGGTTTAAAAATGTGCTAGTACTTTTTTATTTGTACCTACTCATCGGAAGCCACTCATTATAATCAAATTGACCTTGGCATTAAATTAATTTACCCGGTATTTAATATGTCTATACTCCACAATTTGGCCCGATTGCGAAACAAAAAAACCTGCATATTGGAGGGAATTGGACCAAACAAAAAGACTGGACCACTTTTGGATCCAACCTCGAATTTTGATTACTTGCTGATTAAAAAAGGCATTAATTCTGTTGAAGTAAAGCACCCAATCGTTTTAAGTTTAAGAGTTCTAAAAATCAGTTATATTTACAAAGCAATTAAGGTTCAATCATAACCACCTGAAGGTTCCGGTAATTCATTGTACTCTTCTTTTATCATAATAATCTCTCGGTGTACAAATTCTACGAAGTTTTTTAATTTATTATCAGGTACTTTGTCACAATCGGATGTAATCCATTCTCTTTGATAAATTTCGCCATTCATTGTAATTTTAAGTTTGTTTATTTCGTGAGGATCCGCACATTGAGATTTAGAAGCACTTTCTGCTGAATTCAATATGTCAGCCTCTTTCATTTCCTCGTAAATTGTTTGCATTTCCTCATCTGAAAATTTCATTTCTACCGTTTTATCATCATTCGAAATCATGTTTTTGGTATAGGTATTTTCATATGTGTTTATAATGTCTCTTGCCTCGTAGCCATAATTTAAAACAAAGTTAAAGTCTTCAGGTATTTCTTTAGGGAGATTACTCCCTCCTAGATTGGAACTACACGCCCCCAGCAAAAATAAGCAAGCAACAAGCATTAGTAATGACTTCAATTACTTTCCCCCTTTTTTATAAGACAATAGCATTCTAATAAATGTTCCTTCTTAAACTCTCCTGCCACCGTTAGTTTAAGTACCTTTTTTCACAATATTTTTTTTCATTTTACCATATATTCCAAATGCCTTCGCAAGGTCCATTAAAGCGTTGTAGAGTCTCATAATTATTATGGAAGTGAAAAGAATACATCCAGTTTGGGAAAGTGATTCACTGGCTGTGAAGGGGTTCGAGCCCCTGGGCCTCATTCTTAACCAAACAAAAGAACACTCTTGCTAATTCAACTATAGAATAAGCAAAAGTGTTCTTCATAAAGACGATTTCAGTGGAGAGCCTTCATCCTCCACTGATGGTCAGTCGCACTTATTGGACTTTTACGGGCAGTTGACATCCACCTACCTTCTTCGTTTCCACAGAAGCTTGAAGCGGGAGTCTCACTGCCCGTTTAGGTTGTATACTCCTTAATATTGAAGTCCTAATTAGTAATTACTTTTATCCCTTTAATAATATTCCAAATAAAATAGTATACATCAATAAGGAAGCATATGACTACGGCGATGATGGTTGCAATATAAAATGCCCCAGTAGGTTCTGATAAACCAAATCCTAAGGCAGCAAGAACAAGAATAGCAATAAGTGATGCAATCGCTGGAATTATATGTGTCCAAAGTGCTTTTTTCGCATGTAGTTTAGTTGTTTCATTTCCGAGAATCCAAACAATAATTGGAAATAAGATCGGCGCAAAAAAGATACTCCAATAACACAGGGCAGATAATAATTTATTTTCTTCTATCATAATCACCTGATTTCTTAATTAATAGATAAGCAATTTAACTTTGGCAACCAAAAATATGGTCAGAAATATCACCAATAATCCTATTGCATTTAGACCTAAACTAGGCAATAACTTTTAAAAATGCGCTCAAGACACTAAAAGACTCTCACTCGGCAAAGTAAGAATCCCAAAATCCTAAGGCGAGAGATTTCCTTCGCCTAACCATATTCTACCTTCAGAATAACCGATATATTCTAAGGGGTCAATGAGTGGGTTTACTAAGTGTGGGTTTTATGTTCTCTAATAAAAGTTGGGTTTAAAGCATCATAAGCGATAAATAAACCAAAAGTGACTACTTCCATAACCATATTTCGGTGGATGTGAACTCGGGATTTAATTTGTGGAATATGATGGGGTTCCCTATTTCGTTAATACATTTCATATGTACATTAAGGAAACGAATTTTTAATCCAGGGATAATAGGAATAACCAAGAAAATAAAACGCTTTAATAAGGGTCTATTATTTCAAATATCTTCTCTATTTTCTTTAAAAACTTGCTTTTACCCTATCAATGTTATATAATAATATTGCTTTGCGAATTTCATCTATTTAAATTTTTAATATGGGGCTGTAGTTCAGCGGGAGAATACTTGTCTGGCAGACAAGGGGTCACGGGTTCAAATCCCGTCAGCTCCACTACATAAAAACACTCATACTTATTCTAATTACAGAATGGAAGAGTGTTTTTTAAATTTAAAAAGCGTTGTAGAGCCTCATTTTATTAATTATTTTTGTTTTTTGAAGGTAGTTAGAGATAGGAACTCCGTTATCTGTGTTTCTCCTGTCTTTAAGAATCCATTTTTCAAATAGAAGGCTACTGCCGGTGCATTTTGGGTTCCAGTTGATACTACTATTGTTTCAAATTTTTCCAATTCGACCTCGATAAAATTTAATAACTTCTTAGCAATTCCCTACCTGAAATGTTTAGGATGCACCATTAATCGGTGTATATCGATTATCCTACCGTCTGTTTTTATAGAAAAAACTCCGCATAACTCTTTATTTAAGTAATGACCAAAGAAAGTCTCCCCACATTGTTGTAACGACTGCACGGTGTCCTTTAATGGCGGTATATCATAAAAGTCAATTATTTTTGCCTCCACGTTGTATGAAGGTATTTGAATGTTTAATACTTCTTGTGAAACCTCAGGATTGGTTATATCTATCTTTTTAATCAAGGCTATTCCCCATTTACTAAAAGAGTTTGTTAAGCAATATGGCCGGTTTGCGACAATTCGTTATGCGGCAACCTCCCCTTTAACTGAATAACTAAGTAATCCTCAAGTTAGGTTGTATTGAATAAAATATTTGCTTAAACTCAATTTATTAAGATTACAATCTCATCTATTGCGCGTTTTATATCATCTTTAATGTTATAGAAATGCGGGGCAATCCTTATCACATCTTTTCTTGCAGCAACAATAATTTTTTTGTCTCTTAACATCGCTTCCACTTTTGATGCATTTTCAATCCGAAAAGATACAAGGCTTGTCCTATTTTTAGTAGATAATGGTCCAAGGAGATGTAATCCTTTTTCTTGTCCATAATGTATGGTAAATTGGGTTAGATCTTTTAATTGGGTTTCAATATTACTTATCCCAACCTCAAGTAGCAATTTTAATGCCTCACAAGCTGCATAAATACTTATAAAAGAAGGCGTACCCGTTTCAAATCGCCGTGCTCCCTTTGCAAAAACAGGATTATAAATGTCAAATGAAGATGTATGCTCTTGTCACCATCCACCCAGTAACTCTTGGTTGTAATTGTTCTACTAGTTCTTTTTTTATATACAAAAACGCTACGCCGGGAATTCCTAACATGTATTTACGAGTTCCCGTTGCTAAAATATCAATATCCATCTCTTTCACATCAATCGGAATATGTCCTGCTGATTGGTAAGCATCCACGAACAATAGAGATCCTTTTCTATGCGCAATACTAGCGATTTCCTTAACGTTTTGCTTATATCCATTGTAATAATTCACATGAGGAATACACGTAATAAGCGTATCAGTTGTTATTTTTTTCTCATATTGTTCTAAAGGTATTTCACCATTGGAAGAACGAATTACAGTGATATTATCCTTAAAAGGTTCTTGTGCAAACCATATATGACCGACAGTTGGAAAATCTAAATCTGTAAACACAACCTTATTTTTCTTTTGCTGATAAGAAAGGGAAGTTGCAATAGCAGAAATAGCATCTGAAACGGAACATAATACTGCAACCTCATCAGTCTCGGCTCCAATAAGTTCAGCAAATTTCAATCTAGTCTCCTCTAATTTACTTATTGCTTCCTCCCAATTACTTCCAGACATTAAAAGGCTATTATGATATTCCTCAATTGCTTTTGAAACAGACTTTGCTAATGCACCTTGGGAACAACTAGCTAGGTGTGTGTGAGTAGCTAATATAGGAAATGATGAGCGATAAAAATCATGGTCCAATTCATTTTCCCCCTAATAAAATGGCTATTCCTGGATACGTTTATCCAACAACAATGCCCGATTGCTGAACTTATCCATCATATAAATCTTTGTCATCATAAGCCTGTATCCAATGAAATGGTTGTATTTCCTTTAAAGTTTTAAATGTTAAATTCTCATCTTCAGAGGTAATCGCTGCTTTGACCTCTGATCCCCAATAAAACAGTCTTTCTTGACAGACTCCACAAGGAGTTAAAACTTTAAACGTAGAATCCTCATCATCCCGTACTACACACAAAGAATGCGTTATCCTTTTATTTAACTTATGTGCTTCGAGAATTGCACCTGTTTCAATACATAGTTCAGTTGAAGCGTTGATTACATCCGGCGCTACACTCGTTAGTACCTGACCATCCTCTGTATACATTGCTGCTGCACCACCCCAACCAGAAGGATATCTGTTTTTTACCAAATCTATTGCTGCATTATAAAGTTTTTGTTCAATGTTCATTTTATCTTCCCTTCATAATTTCTTTTCTTGAAATTGTTCCGATCCTTTGCTATTTCTATAAGATTGTTCCATCAAATGGCTGGTTTGCAAGATTGGACGCTAAACTTATTCCTAATAAACGTCCGAAATATGCCGTTCTGTGCTTAAAATTCTTATACAATCCAAAGCAGCAAACACAATACCTAATATTAGATACAGCTATGCTCTAACCTCTCATTTCTTAATTATCTTTCTTCTAAGCTTTCTTGATTTCTAAGTTGAGTTCTTAGATCTACGTTTAAGAAACCAGCTTTTTAAACTTTCATTTACTAAACACAAGTTAACGAGAATACTAATTAAATTCTATAGTTTTGGCGGTCCTTTCTGCCGCAGATTCTCCTACAATTTTCTCGACAATGTATAGTGCCATATTTATTCCTGAAGAAACTCCACCAGAAGATATGATATTGCCGTCCTGTACAACTTTCCTATCAGATAAAACTTGAACTTCAGAATACTTTTCTTGTAGCAACTTCAATGCTAAATGGTGGGTTGTTGCTTTTTTTCCATCTAACAAACCAGTTTCACCTAATATGTACGCTCCAGTACAAACAGAGCATATATATTCAATACTATTATGCTTAATAATCCAGTCAATTATCTTTTGGTTTTTAACTATAGATTGCACTGCCCTTAAAGGACCACCAGGAACTATTAAAATATCTAACTTGGGACTATCTTCAAAACTAAAATCAGGTTCTACTTTTATCCCTGAATGAGTTTTTACCTTCATTCCTGTTTCTGAAATAGTGAATACATCAAATGGTCTTGTTGGTAATAAATGCTTTTTATAGAGATTTAATGTTTGTTCAGCTTTATTGTTTGAAGTTAATGATAAAACCTCAGCGGGACCCGCAAAATCTAAAACATCCACATAATCAAATAGTAAAATTCCGACTTTTCGCTTTTTCATTAATTTAAATCTCCTCTACCTCAAAAATACTTGTTTAGTCTCCTTTATACTAACCCTCGGATTAGTTTAAGTCCATTTCTCACAAGTTTCTTTCACTTTAACGTGGCTTATTATGTACACCGCTGCATCTTTTTAACTCTATAGACTCTATTTTTCTGAAACATTATTAATGATGGTTTCCTTCATCCCCTTTCGAAATTTTTTCTATAGAGTTCGTCTCAAGTGCATCTTACTTTATTCCACTTATTAAAGTCTGATGTCTTTTCTTTACAAAAATATAACAATCTCAATCCTATGTTTAGTATAGACTTGAACGGGAATGCATCCTGTAAGCAAGAAAATATTGCTGATGGGAAATGAATTTCCCTACTTTACGGCAGTTACTGCACGTAAAAATACTACCAAGGAGGTATTTAAAGTGGCACGTAAAGAAAATCAGAACAATAAGAAGATGACGGTTGAGGAAGCTGGTCGTAAAGGCGGAGAAGCTACTTCAAGAAATCATGACAAAGAGTTTTATCAAGAGATCGGTCAAAAAGGTGGAGAAACCACTGCAAGAAATCATGACGAGGATTTCTATGAAGAAATTGGTCACAAAGGTGGAGAGGCAAGAGCAAATCAGTCCACTAACAATTCCAATAAAATGAGTCAAGAAGAAGCTGGACGTAAAGGCGGAAGAGCTAGGGCAAATAAACGAAACGACAATTAAATAATTGCTCTGTTGATATACAAAGGCGGCTGCAATTGGCCGTCTTTTTCTTGGGTAATTTTAGTAAGAAATCAAATTTCTATGGATATAGGGGAACTTCTTTAAACAGTTGAATATACATGTAAAGTAGAAAACAGGAATTAGATATTGCCTTCTTTATCCTTAGGGTTCAGGGCTTTCCACCTTACTAAGCCAGAAGAGGGCAATTCCTCTTCCCGTTCCCCTCATCAAAACGTACGTGAGGATTTCCCTCATACGGCTTTCCGACGTTCTTCATCCTTTGGCTTTACGGACTTTCCTTGGCACAGAGGTATAATGTTTTCCAGAGTTCTTGGGCTTTTGCTTGACTGGTGTAGTTAGCCATTTTCTTGGAATTCACTGACTCTTACCTCCTCCCAAACTTATGAGCGAAACAGGGTATTGGCTTTTGCCGTCCTTTCCTAACCTTGTTTTGCGTTTTTTATAAACAAAATATGGTTTAATACTTGTAAGCATATTTTTTCATTTTTCAACATTTCCCGGGAAATATTTCTCACCTATGACAGCTCTCTCTGCGGATTTTTAATTGTTTCTTTATCTATATCCTGTGAATGAGTTCTTTTTCTATGTTTATGGTCCTACACTGAAACCCCATACATTTCCCTTCCAAATCCTGCTATAATCAAGACATCAGTATCCCGAAAGGAAATAACCATGTCTAAAAAACTCACAAAAAACATTCTTATTCTACTTGCCATTTTCGCCGCTTTAACTGCTTTTCGTTTGCTATGGCTCTTCTATCATGCACCGACAGATCAGCCGATTGCCCGAGATGGTGTATTAGACTTAAGTGATTATCCATTACATGAAAATCAATCTCTTACCTTGAACGGTGAGTGGATTTTTCTGCCAGACAAATTATTAGAGAGTCCCCGCCAGCTAAATGCCTCCATGGAGAACATACCAACTAATTTTACAGGGGGCGCAAAGAATGATAATCATACCTATGGGACTTATTATTTGAAAATAATCCTTGATGAAACGACTGATCTCGATTCCTTACTCTCCATCCGGATGCCATCAACAAAAACAGCATCTGCATTATATGTGAATGGTCATTTAAAAGAACGATCGGGTACGGCTTCTCCGGAAGAAAGCAGTCATGTCGGTCAGGGAAATCCGTATCTTGTTTCTTTCTCTCCTGACAGTCATGAAATCGAAGTGATGCTGCAAATTTCCAATTTCGATACAACAGCAGGAATTTCAGTCGGCAGTCCGATTCAATTTGGTACAGAAAAGGGAGTCCAGCAGGATATAGGCTTTCAGGATGTGCTGTTGATTGCCATGGTGGTCATCCTTGTTCTGCATAGCCTGTATAGTCTCCTTATCTTTATTTTTATTTCAAGGAATAAAATTTTTCTTTTCTTTGCACTGGGCTTTCTGTTCCCAGCGATTGATGAGCTGCTCACTTACAACAGTGCTGCAATGGAATGGATGAATTTCAACTATAGATGGTCCTTCAAATTTAAAGAATTGATTTATCTCGGAGCAGCCTTCTTCTTTGTACAAATCATGAGATATTTGTTACGAACGGCCTCGCAATATAAGCGTTTTCGTTGGCTGTCAATCCTATATGGTATTAGCGCACTTTTGATTGTGGTACTTCCATTAAATATCCTTATTCACGTAAATATTACATTTTTCGCCCTATATTTCATCTCCTTTATCACCGTTGTGCCGTTAGCATTGAAGGAGTATTTCCTGTTTAGGGATGAATCGATCTTTATTGCAATCGTCGTAGTCGGGATCACTTCCGGGATTATTTGGGGATTGATTAAAGCTCTCTCAGCAATTGAAATTCCTTTTTATCCGTTCGATTACATCTGTGCATTTCTCGGCTTTGCAGTATTTTGGTTCAGACGCTTTTACCGGCAGAACCAACAAGTAATTGAACTGGTAGATAAGTTAGAGCGGGAAGATAAGAAAAAGGATGAATTTTTGGCGAATACATCCCATGAACTGCGCAACCCGCTGCACGGACTCATTAATATTGCGCAAACGATTCTTGATGATAAGGAAGAAGATTTAACGGACAAAAACAGAGAGAATCTGGAACTTCTTGTCAGCGTCGGTCATCGGATGGCATATACGTTGAATGACCTGCAGGATTTCGCCCGATTGCAGGAAAGACAAATACGATTACAAAAAGAAGCGGTTAATATCTATTCAGCGGCAACGGTTGTACTCGATATGCTCCGTTTCATGACGCGAGGAAAAGATATACAGTTTAAGATAAATATCCCTGAGTCCTTCCCCTATGTCAATGCAGATCCGAACCGCTTGATTCAGATTATATTCAACCTCGTTCACAATGCGATAAAGTATACAAACGAGGGAAGTATTGCGATTGTTGCAGCAATTGATGGCAATATGGCTAGGATTTCCGTAGTCGATACCGGCATGGGCATGAATCAGGAAACAAAGGAAACCATTTTTCAACCTTATGAACAGGAAGATGCAAGTATGACTTCGACTGGAAGTGGTGTCGGACTTGGACTAAGCATTTGTAAGCAGCTCGTTGAACTTCACGGAGGGACTATTTCTGCAGCCTCAGAGCCGGGGAAAGGGTCTACTTTTGCATTTACGCTACCTATTGCAGACCCGTCAGAAAAAGAAGCTGCAGCGATTTTTGAAGCCAATGATTTTTTCATCGACCAGAAAAGGGTGGAGGGCCAATCACAAACAGCTAGTCTATCCGAAAATAAGAATGATAACAGTGCACGTATCCTTCTTGTCGATGACGATCCGGTAAATTTAAAAATTTTGCGTGAGATGCTTGATTCAGCATACGATGTGCATACTGTCACCAACGGACCAGAAGCGTTACGCATTGTTAGTGAACAGGACTTCGATTTAGTCATTTCCGACATCATGATGCCGAATATATCAGGATATGAATTAACAAGAAAGATCCGCTCGTTGTTTTCTCTATCGGAATTGCCTGTTTTATTATTGACAGCTCGCAACAACCCCGAGGATATTCAGGCTGGATTCCTTTCAGGTGCGAATGATTATGTGGCAAAGCCCGTAGTCGCCTTGGAGTTCAATTCTCGAGTAGAAGTGCTGACTCGACTAAAGCAATCCGTGAGAGAACAGCTTCGAATGGAAGCGGCCTGGCTCCAAGCACAAATTCAACCGCATTTCTTGTTTAATACGCTAAATACGATTGCATCTTTAAGTGAAATCGACACGGATCGGATGGTTGACCTACTCGATCATTTTGGAAACTATTTACGGAATAGTTTTGATGGCAGCAACACAGAATCCGTCGTATCAGTAAAACACGAACTTGATTTAGTCCGCTCTTATGTATATATCGAACAGGAAAGATTCAGCGATAGACTTGATGTGGTGTGGAAAGTGGATACCGATTTAGACTTTGCACTCCCTCCCCTTTCTATCCAGCCACTTGTTGAAAATGCCATTAATCACGGGGTGTTGAAACAAATGGAAGGTGGTACCGTAACCATACAGATTACAAAAATTAAAGAGGGTTATGAAGTAATGATTGCAGATGATGGAGTTGGGATTGCGGAAGATAAAATGTCGCATATCCTAGATGGGAAACAAGGAAACCGCAGAGGTGTTGGCTTAGCAAATACACATCACCGATTGGTTAAATTGTATGGTGAGGGGCTTGATGTAAGAAGTGAACTTGGGAAAGGGACGGTTATTCGGTTTTCTATTCCACTTGCATAATTAGGACAACGTATTTCTAACATTTTAGATAGTACCTCACCATTTATCAGGAGGTACTATCTTTTTACAATTTTTCTACAGATTACTTAATTTTTTATTTCAGAAACCATGAATAATATAGAAGTCTTAAATGTGAGGAAAATTACGGAATAACAGAAATTAAAATAAGAACATTTTATAATCAGTCGAGGGAGGAGAATCCTATGATTTTCATCGGACTTAATCGACTGCAGGATGAATTGATTATTGTGGATACAGATGGGACGGTGTATGAAGAGTATTAGATTAGAAATTATTAATTACGGTAAATGTCTGTCTATCAATGAAAAATCTCTACCATCATAATCTAATTTAAAGCATATATAGATTTTTACAATCAAAAAACCACTTCATCCTATTATGCATGTATAGAAGGAGTGGTTTTACTTTTTGGCAGAAAGATAAGTATAAATCCTTTCTTACTGCATAAGTGCAACTAATTAATTTATAAAGGTGTTAATCTTTTCTAGACATTCCACAACAACAACTTCTGGAACTTTATCAACTATTTTCAAATTTCTTAAACGCCAATCCAAACTTCTTAATTGGTCAGTCAGGATAACTCCATTTATTTTTAAATCATCAGGAATTTTAACCTCAAAAGGATAATTTTTAATTTGGCTGGTAATCGGACAAACAACTGCAAGCTTTCCGCTATTGAATAATTGCAGGTCTATGACTAGCCTGTTCATAACCCGATTGGGGAGTGAAATTAAGAAAAACCAAATCGCCTCTGTTCAGTATATTCATTACAGTAATTCATTCCCCTCCTGCTTTCCAAAATCTATTTCTTCATGTTGATTTTCGCGAGTAATTTGCACCATTAATTCTTCTAATGTCAATTCTATTTTTGCGGGCTTCAATATTATTTGTCCTTCTTTTACAATAATCTCCATTTGAGACCCGTTTACAATTCCGAGTTCTTCTGCTACTTTTTTTGGAATACGAATACCTAAACTGTTGCCCCACTTTTGAACTGTTGCAGGCATTTTAAGCACTCCTCTATTTTCATTCTCATTTTTCATTATAACATCCCCAATTCGTATATCATCAGTATATACAACCAGCTATGAAGAGTAAATTTATCAATCACCTGAGGTAAAGAGGAAAATCAACTTATCCACACTTGTTAAATTTCACCATGTTATTTTTGTTTTTTTAAAGCTAAACAAACCTAATTTCTAATGTTTAGCTGTTTTTTGTGGATAACTCATTTTTCACTTTATCACAACCTCTGCTACAATTTAATTACTAGGTAAACCTCACTTGAATGGGTTTCTCTAGGCCTATGAGGTCCTCTTCTGTTAATGTTAGAGTCTGGAAAGCTCTTAACAGGTTAGAGGCCTTTTTCTTGGTGACCTGGTTACACCTGTTTATAATGCATCAAAACTCGCTTTAGATCGGATCAATGCGCAATTAAATCAGTAACAAACTGCATGACTTCTGTTTTCAAAAATACAATTTACAAATTCTGTTTGTCCGTGTATTTTTAAGAGCAATTATGAAATTGATTCGATTAAGTGTATTTGTTTTTTCTAAGATTTTTTAATCGCACGCTAAATTCATAATAGGCTATTCCAGGGACCATAAGTCCTAATGCTGATATTCCAGCCAGCATGATAGCAAAGGCATTCATTCTCTCATTGATACCAAGGTAATACCCAAGGAGCCCAAACAACAAGAACAAGACTAACGCAATTAAAAATGGAACAGCTCTTTTACCCATGAGTTTCTTTTCCTCTTCATACATTTCTATTCTACTTGTAATATCGGTATATATCGGTCTTGCATTCTGTGGAGCACAAAATATATGAATTTCATCGGCAGAACATACATGCATCCATCCCGCGTCTTCAAAGTATGAAAAATATTCTTTGTCAGGATATTTTTCATAATCAAGTGAGTACTTTAGATTCCTCGGCTCTCCCTTTCTTAGCTTGAACTTAAAAAATCCATAAAAACCTTCTAAATGCCACCCTTGCTGTGAGTACCTTTCCAGCTTCGCCATTTCTCTTTCCTCAAAACGTCCAAGCCCATTATTTCTAATATATTTTGTTGTCTTCATACTTGTTCTCCCTTCTCATTAAATATATCTTCAGCAAGAGTAATCATTTCTCTCCTGCGTTGTACTTCTTTTTTTAACAATTGAATACCTTTTTCTGTTGTTTGATATGTTTTCCTTTGCTTATTTTCACTACTTACTAATTCTATTAGCCCCGATACTAAAAGCTTTTGGATATTTGAATATAAAGAAGCAGGTCCAATTAAGAATTTACCGTTTGTCATTGAATCAATTGTTTTCATTATTAAATATCCATGTTTTGGTTGTACCAGGAACAACAGTATATAGAAAGTGATATCCGTAAGTTCCTCAATTTCTAAGGTGTGATTTTTTGACATGAGCATCCTCCTAAATATATCGGTTAGTGATATATTTATATATACTATATCACTAACCGATATAGAAGCCAAACTAAATATCGGATTAATCTGAAATATTTTTTATTACTCATATGCTCATTTATGTATTTATGAGCTGTTTGCCTTCCAGCTGCATTAACAGCGATATCACGGGATGTCCGGCCACATGAACCTTTCATTGATGTAGTTTTTTATTTGTAATAAAATTTAAGTCTAATTCTCATCACGCAAGAAAAGCTATTCACGGCAGGGTATAATAATTCAAAAAAATAGACTTAGATGCTACATCAGTAGATCTAAGTCTATTTTTACTCTGTTTGTAATTTGCTAATCAACCCGTATTAACTAACCCCGCCGCAACACCATTAATCGTCAATAACACATCCGTCTTCAATTCTTCAGAAGGATTTTCCGTCGCTCTTAATCTACGGATGGAATCGACCTGCAAAATGTTTAACGGGTCAACATACGGATTACGGAGATGGACGGATTCTCGAATATTTGGTGAGTGGCTTAGGAGCACTTCATTGCCAGTAATTTGCAATAATGCCGCTCTTGTTCGTTTATATTCGTCCTTGATATTGTTAAAGATCCGTTTGGCCACTTCTGGATCTTCCACTAATTCCAAGTACTCTCTCGCACTTCCCATATCTGCCGTCAATAAAGCCATTTGCAAGTTGTTGATCGTTGCATGGAAGAAAGCCCAATCGTTATACATCGTCTGCAGGATCTCCAAGTTGCTTTCATCCTGGTCAATGAATGTTTGTAAGCCTGTACCTGCTGCATACCAAGCCGGGAGCAAGTGTCTCGACTGTGTCCAGGCGAATACCCATGGAATTGCACGCAAGTCCTCGAATTGCTGGCTGTTTTTTCTGCTCATCGGACGGGAGCCGATATTTAATGCATCAAGTTCCGCGAGTGGTGTCGCTTCGTTGAAATAGGTTAGGAAATCGGGATCACCGAAAACAAGGGATTGATATTTTTCCAATGATTTTTCTGAAATGACTTCCATTGCTGTTTCCCATTCTTCTTTACGAAGTTCCATCTGGTCAGGTGCGCTCGCAACTTTGGCACTCGCTTCAAATAAAGCCGAAGCTGCTTGCTCCAAGTTTCGGTAGGCGATATCTTCCAGTAAATATCTCGAGGACAGTACTTCACCTTGCTCCGTAATTTTCACACCATCTCCAAGTGTTTCCACTGGCTGTGAGAGAATGCTAGTATGGAGTGAACCACCCCCGCGTCCTAATGAGCCGCCACGTCCATGGAAATATTTTAAATGAATATCATAATTTCTTGCCATCCGGTGAATATCTTTCTGTGCTTTAAACAGTTCCCAATTTGCACTTAGCGTTCCACCGTCTTTACTTCCATCGGAATAGCCAAGCATAATTTCTTGATGATTGTGTCGCGCTTCCAGTTGTTTGCGGTAAACGTCTGCCTCAAATAAGGTCTGCATAATTTTTGGTCCTGCTTTCAAATCATCAATCGTCTCGAGCAGTGGTGCGACATCTAAGTCACTTTCTACTGTTCCGTCTTGATTGATCCGGTATAGTCCAACTTCTTTAGCAAGCACAAGGACCTCCAGTAAGTCACTTGGAGATTCTGTCATACTAATTATATAAACCTCAATCGCACGTTTGCCAAATTCATCATGTGCCTGCTTAATCATTCTGAATACTCGCAGCATATCCTGCGTCGCTTTGGAATATCTGTCATCTGTAAGCAGTAACGGTCTTGGGTCTTCCAGAATTTTGTACAAGATTGCTTGTTTCTCGGTTTCCGTAAGGGTGGAATAATCGTCAGCAAGCTTGACAATTTTTAAAATCTCAGCGATTGCCGCTTCATGTTCTCCGCTGTGATTCCGGATATCGAGTGTTGCCAAATGGAAGCCGAACATCTCTACTTGGCGGATCAGTTTCCGAATCGCTTTCAGTTTCTTATTAACTGGTAAATGTTTTTCTACACTTGCTTTAATTTCCTTCAGATCGGCTGCCAATTCCTCTGCACGCGTATAGCCTAAATCTGACTTCCCCTTTTCCCTGACACGTTTTAAAATAATCGCAAATTTACGCCTGTAGACTTCAGATTTCACTCGCCATTTCTCTTCTTTTTCTAAGTATTCTTTCTCCTCAGCTTCTACCTTTTCTATGAATTCTTGTTCGATAGCTAAGCGTTCAGTAGATTGGCTGAATCTTCTCATTAAATTCGTGATGGAAGCTTCATATTTCTGTAAAATAAGTCGCTGCTGCATTTCAAGTGTCGTCCAAGTTATTTCGGGAGTCACATTCGGATTCCCGTCCCTATCTCCACCGATCCAGGAACCGAAACGGATAAAGTTTGGCACTTGCCACTCCTTCTCTGCTACCTGATCCCGGAGCTGTAGTTCCAATTCCCAGAAAACATCAGGCAATGTATCGAAGAGGACTTGATTAAAGTAATAGAGGCCATTTTTCACTTCATCCAACACTTCCGGCTTCCTGTGTCTTAATTCATCGGTATGCCATAATGCCATTACTTCGTTGAACAGACTGTCCTCAATTGCTTCCCTCTCCCACTCGGTGATAAGCGGGTTATCTATTTTACGAAGGTTCTCTGATATCCGTTTTTGACTTTCAAGCACTGTTCGTTTTGTCGCCTCGGTTGGGTGAGCCGTCATAATCAGTTCAATCGATAAGTCATTGAGAACATCCTGTATCTCTTCTTCATTCAAATTATATTCCTTTACTTTGGTGACCGCTTTCTCGAGTGAGAAGGCTTGACTTGTCCCTTCCTCAAGTAAATATTGGCGTCTACGCCTAATCCGGTGATTCTGCTCTGCTACGTTCACGAGATGGAAATAAACAGAAAATGCCCGAATTACTTGTTGCCTCATTGGTGGTTGTAAGTTGCTGATTTCTTGTTTCAATTCCGCATACAAATCTTTATCGAATTTTTTCCGGATACTTTTCGTCATTTTTCGAATCGTTTCGACTTTATCAAATAACGCTTTACCACCATGGAGGACTAATATTTCGCCTAGTATATTTCCAAGCATATTCACATCATTTTGCAATGGAGTGTTATGAGCTGTTTTTTCTATCATTTTTGTCCCCTCCTTAGTTGTATTCTTTCTATCATACCACTTATCTTAAAAATTAATAAAGTCTAACATCGATTTTCAGTGTAAATAATAGATTCACTCTTGATAGCAAAAAGCCGAATGATACGGTGCATTCGGCTTTTTTGCTTTTAATATATCCATATTTTTATTACTTGGCGCATGATTTATCAAACATATAGCCAACCAATGCCTCATATATCGCTGGCTTGTTCGAGAATTGGCTGTTATATAGGTCTGCATAAAACCCCTTTTTCTCCAATAATTCATCATGTGTGCCTTGCTCCATAATATTTCCTTTATCCATTACCAATATGAGGTCAGCATTTTTATTGTCGATGATCTGTGGGCAATAACAAAGCTCGTTCGCCCTTTCATCAAATGATCCATGGCTTCTTGGATATACATCTCTGTTCGTGTATCTACACTTGATGTTGCTTCGTCTAAAATCATAATGGGCGGATCCGCTAGTATGGTGCGCGCAATCGTTAAGAGTTTTTTCTGCCCTTGGGAGATATTTGATGCTTCTTCATTTAAGACGGTACCATAAGCTTCCGGCAACGTGCTGATGAAATGATCAGCGTGAGCCATTTACACTAATATTCGCCTCTACAAAAAAGAGCGACAGATCGCTCTTTTTTGTTCTTAATTATTTTCCTTCAGTATACACAGCCATCGCCCCCCGCATAAACATTGCCAAGCCTTCCCCAAACTGGTCAAAGTTTTTCGTAATGCGTTCATCTGCGACATACATCTCACCAAGTCCTTTAAACTTATTTTTATTTTATTCGCCCATTCTTGGGTAATTTAATCTCCTTCTAGACGTTTTCACCATATAGTGAATGGAAGAGTATGTTTAGGAGGTTGAACAGATGAATCATAATCCATATAATTCGCATCAATACCCACATGATGGGTACGAAGAGTATGATGAGGAAAGACTATTCAATTACCCAGGTAATTTACCATTCGTTGGTGGCGGACAGCAGGAACCTCCGCCGTTTGGACCACCAGGATTTCCAGGTGGACAGTGGGGGCCTGGTTCTGGAGGTGGTGGCTGGTCACCACCTGGCGGACCTGGATCAGGAGGCGGTTGGCCACCGGGTGGACCTGGCGTAGGACCTGGAGGAGGACCGGGCGGATTTCCAGGGCAAGGGCAGCAGCAAGTGGGACCACCTTCCGCTCCACCACCGAATTTCACCCCACAGCAAAGTCAGTTTCAAACCTTTGCCGTTGATCCGGGCGGCATTCGCGGCTGTTTATTCCGCTTCACTTATATTTGGTTAAGAAGAGATCAATTCTGGTTCTACCCGACCTTTGTCGGAAGAAATTCGATTGCAGGTTTCCGCTGGCGAGGGAACCGTTGGGTATATTTTGGAATCGACCTCGATCGAATCCAATCTTTCCAATGCTTTTAACACAGGCGGGGCATTCAAGAAAAATTCTTGGATGTCCTGTTTTTTTAAATGATATAAATTGGACAGACCATTAAGTACGATATTGTTTCCGTAATGGTGACTTGTAAGATTGGGCTATCGGACAAATAGGAAGGGAAATCTATGAGACTTATCCAATAGAACTCTAGACCTGAACTCAAATGTAAATTTATATTAACAATTCATCAACAAATTCTTACCAATTTCTCATTTTCCTCACAGCGCGCTTTTACCTCTGGCGGATAATATTACATTGCAAGGAGGAGAAAGGGCATGGCAATTGAAATTTTTAGGAGAAGAGAACAGAAATATTTAATTACAACGAAACAATATGAAGAACTTGTTGACAGGATTTCTCCCTACATGCGGCCGGATAAGTTCGGTAACAATGGCAAGTACACGGTGACGAGTCTCTATTTCGAAAGTAACGACCGGAAAATTTATTATGAAACGAAGAACAAATTAAAGTATCGGCAAAAGCTGAGATTACGCGTGTATGATGATGCAGCTTTGGATAGTACGGCTTTTTTCGAAGTGAAACAGAAACATAAGAAGGTTGTGAATAAACGACGGATGCGTCTTCCTTTATCTGAAGCCTACCGTTATATTTATTTCCCGAATCGGAGTTTGGAAGAATTCGAGACTTCCAATCTGCAAGTATTACGGGAAATCGACTACTTTAGAAATTTATATCATTTGGAACCGGAAATGGTCGTCAGTTATGACCGGCATGCATTGCATCATAAAGAAGATGCAGACTTAAGAATGACATTCGACTTTAATTTACGCTGTAGGGATGATGATTTACAGTTGGCAAACGGTTCTTATGGGGACTTATTCATTGATGAAGATCTCGTTGTTCTTGAGGTGAAGGTGAATGATAGTGTCCCATTATGGCTTGCGCGTATTTTGCAGGAGCTGGGTTGTGAACAGCGAAGTGCTTCGAAGTTTTGCACAAGTATGGAATTATTGCATGGGATCGCATCACCCGCAGGAACAGCGCGGGAAACGGTTCATATAGGAGGAATGTAAGATGGATATGATCAATCAACTTTTTACAGTAGATGGTGGGGAAACGACATTGGTGCTCAGTTTAGCCGCAATGGCACTTACAACGATTTTAAGCATTATTATTACGCTTGTTTATCAAATGACTTTTTCAGGTGAGCGTTATTCTCAGAATTTCGTGCATACGATCATTATCATGAGTGTTGTCGTGTCTGTTATTATGAATGTGGTGAGCGGGAATGCCGGAGTTGCCTTTGGTTTATTTGCGGTCTTCTCCCTAATCCGCTTCCGTAGTGCGGTAACAGATGCAAAAGATATTGCCTATATATTTTTCGGGCTTTCGGTTGGGATGACTAGTGGATTATATCAATTCCAGTTAGCCATCATCTTGACATTTTTCGCAGGTATTTTATTTTATATCCTCCATAAAGTCAATTATGGAAAAGGCAAGGACACCCAGATTCTTAAAGTGACCGTGCCGGAGAATTTGAACCATGAGAACCTGCTTGAAGACGTATTCGAAGAGTTCACACTCTCAAGTCACCTGCGCCAGGTAGAAACGACAAACCTTGGAACGATGATTATGTACACATACGCAATCCGGATGAAGAATGATACGAACGATAAAATACTACTCGACCGAATTCGGGAAAAGAACGCGAACCTGAAAGTATCTTTATCGTACTTGCAATCTGGAAATTAATTGAAGTATAAAAAAGCTGCCCAGGTCAAAATGGCAGCTTTTTTCTTATGCTTCTTCTTTTAAAATCTCGTCCACGGTATTTTCTACTTCGGTCCGGGTCATCTTCTCGTGTCCGTCATCCATTGCTTTTAGCGTCTTCTTCGCAAGGGCAAGCGGAATTCGGCAGAAGAGGACAATATTCTTCGTCTCAAGATCTTCCATATATTTATCCGCCTTGGCCAGGTTATCTCGAGCATAATCGAACATATCAGCACGCGTCCAACCATCCGGGATGAAACGGACACCACGATCCGCATCTTCGTCCTGATTTCTTAACATGTTCACCGCTTGCAGACCGCGGCCATAGCCGATTGCTAGGTCATAATCGGTTTCCGTACCGTCATACCACTTCCAAATATCGGATAGCATGACACCAACGAGCCCAGCTACAAAGTACGTATACTCATCAAGTTCTTCCTTTGTCGTTACGATGAAGTCTTTTTCGACCCATTTCGCCATTCCGTCCGCCATAATGCTTGTTGCTTCCATCACTTTCCTAGTAATTTCCGCTGGGCAGACGTCGATCCAATCTGCGAGGCGCTGGGTTACTTCCGGTAATTCTTCGTAAGGCTTGATTAGTGCTTCATATGCTTCACGGTCAAAACCTTTTTCAGACCGCAACAGTTTTGCTGTCTTTCGCAGTAAATGTGTTTTCGTTTCTTTCTGCATTGTTTCATGATCTTCAATCTCATCAATCGCACGCATGCATAAATAAGCTGCGCCAACTGTTTTTCGTAGCTTCGATTTTAATAATTTAATTGGTATATAAAAAGTTCTACTTGTCAGCTTTAACATGTGCATTGCTTCTTTTTGTAATTTCACTTCTGTGCTCAACACGTTGTCCTCCCTTTAAAACTTGAGGTAATTCAATTATAACAAACTTCACGAGCTTTTTCCTCCTTATGCTCGGCTCTTGTGAAATTAACGGTTAACACGTAGAATAATAAAGTGAAACTTCATTCAGTGGGGTTCTTTCCAGCCCCACTGAATGTTAGTTGAACAGAATCAGAGATTTACATGTACTAATAATAGAAAGGTCGTTACATCATGAATAAACGTGTCTATTTTTTAATGACGGTATCCTTTGTCGTCGGAATGGTGGAGCTCATTATCGGGGGAATTCTTGATCTGATTGCGGAAGATTTGAATGTGAGTCTCGGATCTGCGGGAATGCTGATTACAATCTTCTCTCTCACATTCGCTATTGCTGCTCCGATTCTACTTGTTCTCACTGCGAAAGTCGAGCGGAAACGACTCGCATTGATTTCCTTAACCATCTTCTTATTCGGGAATATACTTGCACTAATTAGTCCGTCTTATAGTATTCTCTTTATCGGAAGAATTATTTCTGCTGCGAGCAGTTCAATCTTAATCATCCTCTGTGTTGTGCTCGCAGCGAACATTGTCGAACCGAAATATCGCGGACGTGCGATTGGGATTGTAAGTATGGGTGTTAGTGCTTCGCTTGTGTTAGGTGTTCCAATTGGGCTAAGTCTTGGCAATCTATTCGGCTGGCGTGCTCCTTTTCTCATGATTGTTATTCTCACTGTCATTAGTATGGTTGGGGTCTATTTCTTCATGGAGCGTGTTGCTCCGCGTCCAGTCAGTACAATTAGAGAACAATTCCTTTCACTGAAAGACCAGAAAGTTTTCTTCGCCCATTTAACCATCTTTCTCATGCTCACGGGACACGCAGTGTTATATGCCTATTTGACACCATTTGTACAAGTAACGATGGGGCTTGAGGAAAATAGCATTAGCATCGTGTATCTCCTGTTCGGGCTTGCTGCGGTAAGTGGAGGAGCTTTCGGTGGAACATTGGGAGATAAATTTGGTAATACGCGAGTAATCTTGCTCTTCATTACGATTTATGCTGCGATGCTATTCGCCATCTCCCATACGACATCAATCATGCCATTATTTATTGTCGTGCTCGCCTTGTGGGGATTAATGAGTTGGTCAGTCACACCCCCGATGCAAAGTTATTTAATCGATTCTGCTCCGGAAACAGCGGATATGCAAATCAGCATCAGCAACTCCGCCCTCCACTTCGGTATTGCCTTTGGTTCCTTCATCGGCGGAATTTCAATTGACCGAGTAGGAGTAGAAATCAATCCATACATCGGTGGCCTATTTGTTGTCGTTGCTTTTCTCACGATGCTTCTTTCTAACAGACAAAAGGAGAAAAATAAAGAATTGGCAACGAATTGATGCTGTTTTTTAATCACTATTTATCTTATACTGAAGATAAGTTATTTCATTAAACTAAAACGAACATCTGTCTTCGGGGAAAAGAGGTAAAAGATGAAGCAAACAAGCAGATTTATTACATTTCTCGGCGGTAAAAATTTATTCTTTCTCTTTGCTTTATTATCGCTGATTGGGCTTACCATTTTTATTTTTGAACGGATTTCTTTTGTGTTCTATCCAGTGCTCGTTATTGTTTCGACCATAACGCCGCCACTGATATTGGCATTCATTGCCTTTTATCTATTAAATCCGATTGTGAATTTACTCGAGCGGTTCCGAATTAAACGGATTTGGGGAATCATTATTCTGATACTTGCGATTGCCGGTATTTTAACAGGTGTTGTGCT
Organism: Oceanobacillus indicireducens; assembly: GCF_014647195.1. Lineage (GTDB taxonomy): Bacteria > Bacillota > Bacilli > Bacillales > Amphibacillaceae > Oceanobacillus > Oceanobacillus indicireducens. The sequence goes on from NZ_BMOS01000008.1 coordinate 57,899, forward strand.
GCTTACAGCCCCACTGATCGAAACGCAAATTAACGATTTAATCCGGAACTTCCCTAATTATCTGACCCAACTTGGTGAAACCATTACGAATTGGGTGCAAAGCTCCTTCCTCGCACCTTATTATGAGGAAGGATATAACTGGGTGGCGGATAATTTAAGTGATCTGCCGGGTATCGTTGGCGGATACCTGATTAACGCCTTTGAAAGTGTGCAGACGTTCGCTTCTGCGGTGACAAATATTGTTGTCGCGATTGTGACATTTCCTATTATTCTTTTCTTCTTGTTAAAGGATGGAGGACGATTTAAAAATTATTTCTTGACCTTGCTGCCACCAGCTTTCAGAAAAGATGTGAGCCGGATTCTTCATAATATGGATACACAGGTCGGTTCTTATATCCAAGGTCAGATTATCGTTGCGACTTGCATCGGAATTCTTTTATATATCGGTTACTTAATTATTGGTATGCCTTACGCGTTGACACTCGCAATCATTGCTGCAGTGACGTCTGTTGTACCATATCTTGGGCCGACTATCGCGATTCTTCCAGCAATCATTATTTCGATTGTCGACTCCCCGTTTATGCTGCTGAAGCTTGCGATTGTTTGGGCGGCTGTGCAGTTCTTAGAAGGGAACTTTATTTCCCCGAATGTGATGGGGCGCACGATGCAGATCCACCCGCTTACGATTATCGTCGTCTTGCTTGTAGCCGGAAATCTCTTCGGCATTGTTGGTGTTATCCTAGGGATCCCAGGATATGCAATTTTGAAAGTTCTTGTCCAATATCTATTTGATAAATTTAAACAACGATATAATAAGTTCTTTGGTGAAGTGCACGGAACGTATCCGATTAATGAGGATGAAACAAAAAACAGTTAGGAGTTGTTCCAGATGGATAGGAATGTGGACGTCATCTATTTCAGCTCGCTAAAATCGAATGGGGAGTGTATGATTTTGGCTGCTACGGAGAAAGGGTTGTGCTGGGCCGGTGGATTCAATGAAACAGAAGAAGATATGAAGACTTGGCTACTGAAGCAGAACCCGGATCAATCATTTGAGCGGAATGAGGAGAAGCTACAATTTTATAAGCGCGCATTCGAAAACTACTTTTCAGGGGAGAAAAAAATGCTTGATGTCCCTCTTGATCTTAAGGGCACCGCGTTCCAGCTTGCCGTTTGGGAAGCTTTACAGCACATTCCTTATGGGGAGACGAGAACCTATTCTGAGATTGCGGAGGCAATTGGAAATCCGAAAAGCATTCGAGCTGTGGGAACAGCAATTGGAAGAAATCCTGTCCTCATTGCTGTACCCTGCCACCGTGTCATCCAGAAGAACGGCACCCTTGGAGGCTTCCGCGCCGGCCTCACCCTGAAGAAATCCCTCCTCCAACTCGAAGGAGCGTAAGCCTAGCGGGACAGGGGTTAGAGCAATTGTCCCGGGGACAATCGCTCTGACCCCCTGTCCCGCTCATTTTTTCCTTTTCCGAAATAAGAAAACTACTCCTAGTCCAAGCAGTAGACCTAAGAAGCCGAATAGTTCGACTTTGTTAAAGATGATTCCAACGAACACTCCAAGAAACAGTAGGATAAAAAATAAACTTCCAATTATTTCATAACGCAATTGCACTTCCTCCCTCTTGTAACGGGCTACTATAAGATATTAAGATAAAACATAATTGTTATTCATCCCCTCCAAAAAGTAAGCGCTTTAAATAAAAAACTCTTTGCTTCCGTATTGATATCCTGCACTTTTCATGGTTAAATTGATTAAATATAGAAAATTATACTGCATTCTACTGCAGTGATGAGGTGATGAAATGGAGAACAAAGTATCAGTTGGTTTATTAGGTCTCGGTGTCGTTGGATCAGGGGTTGTTCAAATTATTAACGAACACCAGGAAAAGTTAAAGCATCAGCTTGGTGTAACTGTTGAAGTAAAGCGTATCCTCGTCCGCAACCTGGAAAAGGCGAGAGAAGTAGATGTCGACCCCTCCCTCCTTACCGTTAATCCGGATGATGTATTAAATGATTCAGAGATAGATGTTGTCATTGAAGTCATGGGTGGAATCGATACGGCGAAAGATTATATCCTCCAAGCATTTGCTGCGAAAAAGCACGTCATTTCAGCGAACAAAGACTTAGTCGCCCTACATGGCCCAGAACTGCATGCCGAAGCGGAGAAAAATAAATGTGACTTTTTCTATGAAGCGAGCGTTGCTGGCGGTATTCCAATTCTTCGGGGAATTACAGATGGACTATCATCTGACCGGATTGAACGTGTCATGGGAATTGTCAATGGAACGACAAATTACATATTAACAAAAATGGCAGAAGAAGGAGCCACATATGAAGCTGCTTTAAAACAAGCGCAAGAGCTTGGATTTGCAGAAGCCGATCCGACTGCGGATGTGGAAGGACTTGACGCCGCTCGTAAAATGGCTATTCTTGCCCGCCTTGCATTTTCAGCACCGGTTGACCTGGATGATGTAAAAGTATCAGGTATTTCCAACATTACAGCTGAAGATATCCAGAATGGAAACGAACTTGGATATACGATGAAGCTGATTGGTTATGCGGATTTTAAAAACGGCGAACTTGAAACCCATGTACTGCCGACGTTCTTATCTAATGAACACCCACTTGCAGCGGTGAAGAATGAATACAATGCCGTATATGTACACGGAAAAGCGGTTGGAGAAACAATGTTCTACGGACCTGGTGCAGGAAGCCTTCCTACTGCAACAGCTATCGTGAGTGACCTTGTAGCAGTCGTGAAAAATATCCGCCTTGGTGTTACAGGAGAACAGGTTGTAAACAGTTATTACAAGAAAGCACTGAAAGACGAGAGTGAGCGCTTCTCCCAGTATTACTTACGTGTAAATGTAGAAGATGAGACAGGCGTATTTTCTAAACTGTCCAATCTCTTCCATGAACATGAAATTAGCTTAAAGCGCATTATTCAACGTCCAAATGATGAGAAGAAAACTGCTGAAATCATTGTTATTTCTCACCAGACATCTGAAGAAAACTTTACGAACTTACTAGAGAAAATCCAGAAATTAGACGTATTAAAAGAAATCTCAAGTTACTACCGCGTTGAAGGAGATGGAAACGAATGACTTGGCAAGGACTGATTCAACATTACGAGAATTATTTACCGGTAACGGAAAACACACCGAAACTTACACTAAATGAAGGAAACACACCACTCCTCCATTTCCCTTCCCTATCGGAAGAACTCGGTATCGAGCTTTACGGAAAAATCGAAGGCGCAAACCCAACTGGTTCGTTTAAAGACCGGGGAATGGTTATGGCAATTGCAAAAGCGAAAGAAGAAGGAAGCAAATCAGTTATCTGTGCATCTACAGGGAATACTTCCGCAGCAGCTGCAGCCTATGCAGCTCGGGCTGGGATGCGCGCGATCATTGTCATTCCTAAAGGCAAAGTCGCCCTTGGAAAATTGGCCCAAGCGGTCATTTATGGTGCGGAAATTATTGAAATCGATGGCAACTTTGACGAGGCATTGCAGATGGTACGTGAGATTAGTGAAACATCTCCAGTAACTCTTGTAAACTCGGTAAACCCTTACCGGATTGAAGGACAGAAAACAGCTGCTTTTGAAATTTGCGATTCCCTCGGATCCGCACCAGATATTTTAGCAATCCCAGTAGGTAATGCCGGTAATATCAGTGCATACTGGAAAGGCTTCAAAGAATACCACGAAGAAAAACAAACTGGTTTACCGCAAATTTACGGATTTGAAGCAGAGGGAGCGGCGGCGATTACGAAAAATGAACCAATCGCTCAGCCAGAAACCGTTGCGACCGCAATCCGAATCGGGAACCCGGCAAGCTGGGACCTTGCAACAGCTGCCCGCGATGAATCAAACGGAATCATCACTTCTGTCCGAGACGAGGAAATTTTATATGCATTCAAGCATCTTCCTAAAACGGAAGGCGTATTTGCCGAGCCAGGATCCAATGCATCGATTGCCGGCGTCATCCAGCAGTGTAAAGCAGGTAATATCCCACAAGGAAGTAAAGTCGTTGCCGTCCTAACTGGAAATGGATTAAAGGATCCGCAGACCGTTCAGGAGAATCAGGAAATCGAACCGGTCTCCCTTCCGAATGACGCTGCAGCAATCAAGCAATATATTGAAGAGTTGACGAGCCATGAGTAGTTTTATGATACGGGTTCCAGCAAGCTCCGCGAACATCGGACCCGGATTCGACTCCATTGGTTTAGCAGTTGATTTATACTTAACATTGGAAGTGACAGAACAGGCGGATTGGGAATTCATTTCCCCGTCTGCTGGTGACGTCCCTTTTGAAGAGAATTTCATTTATCTAATTGCAAAACAAACCGCCGAAAAACACGGGAAAAGCTTACGCCCCGCTCGCGTAGAAGAAACGACGAGCATCCCGCTTGCCCGTGGCTTAGGAAGCAGCGCGGCAGCGATTGTAGCAGGAATTGAGCTTGCCAACCAGCTCGGCGGGCTCGACTTAACCGCTGAGGAAAAATTAACGGATGCAACAGAAATTGAAGGGCATCCAGATAATGTTGCGCCTGCCCTCCTTGGCGGTCTCATTGTTTCTACGTATATCGACGGAGAAGTGGACTGGTTGAAAATCGACCAACTTCACCTCGAACTTATTGCGCTTATCCCGGAAGTCGAATTGAAAACGAAAGCGGCAAGGGACGTGTTACCGGAACAGTTTTCAATTGCCGATGCTGCCCTTGGGAGCGGCATCGGCAATGTGACCGTTGCAGCGCTCGTAAGTGGAGATTATGAACTTGCTGGGAAAATGATGGAAAAAGATATTTTCCATGAACCCCACCGCAAGCCGCTTATCCCAAATTATGATTTGATCCAACGTACAGCGAAGGAGCACGGGGCATACGGAACAGTCATCAGTGGTGCCGGACCGACGATGATGTCCTTTGTACCAAGTGACCGCAGGGATAAGATCATCGCAGCATTAGAAGAGGTATTGCCTGATTATCGCTTGGAAAGTTTAAAAATGGATGTTGGTGGATTAACAGTAGAACAAAAATAAGGGTGTCGGCGAATAACTATATTCGCTCGCACCCTTATTTCTATAACTACTAATAGCTCATCAAGGCAGTCAACAACGCTTTTTGCGCGTGAAGACGGTTCTCAGCCTGCTGAAATACAGCAGATTGCTTCCCTTCCAGCACACTTGCTGTCACTTCTTCCTCGCGGTGCGCTGGCAGACAATGAAGGAACGTAACATCTGGTTTAGCCTTTGCCAACAGTTCGTCATTCACTTGGTAGTTTGCAAAAGTTGCTTTTCTTTCCTCTTGCTCCGCTTCCTGGCCCATACTTGCCCAAACATCTGTATAAATAAAATCTGCATCTTTTACGGCTTTAATCGGATCTGTCATGATTGAAATTTTTCCACCAGTTTCCGAAGCTATTTTCTCTGCTTGTTTTACGACTTCTGCGTCTGGGAAATAGCCTTTAGGTGCTGCGACAACCACATTTATTCCCATCTTCGCAGCTCCAATCAGAAGTGAATTCGCCATATTATTTCCGTCTCCAATATATACAAGCTTCTGACTTTTCAGCGTCCCTTTGATTTCTAACATTGTTTGTAAATCTGCCAGCACTTGGCATGGATGATGCAAATCCGTTAATCCATTGATAACCGGAATAGATGCATATTCAGCAAGCTCCTCCACATCTTCATGGGAGTAAGTTCGAATCATAATTCCGTCCAAATAGCCAGATAACACACGCGCCGTATCTGCAATCGTCTCTCCACGGCCAAGCTGGATATCTTTTGAATTTAGATAGATCGCCTGCCCACCAAGCTGAATCATACCCGCTTCAAAAGAGACACGCGTTCTCGTCGATGATTTTTCAAAGATCATACCGAGCACTTTCCCTTTTAACGGTTCAAAGGCAAACCCCTTCTTACGCTGATCTTTTATATAAGAAGCAAGCTCCAATAAATGATGAATTTGCTCTGGTGTATAATCCTCAAGGCTAAGTAAGTCTCTTCCAAAAAATTCTTCGCTATCAATCTGCAAATCTTTCGCTAACGAAATCATGATGATACTCCTCCCAGAAATTTAAGTTATGTATTATTATGCACTATTATTCATAAATATGCAATAGTTTTTTTAAACAATTTAAACCTTATGGTAAAAGTAGGCAACTTTTGGACATAATCAACAAAATGATTAACATCACAATACAAAGGGGGAAATAACACAATTGAGCAGCCTCAGATAATAAGCGGGCAGCTGTTTGTTTAATTCAGCGTATTCCTAATGATATCGAAAGTTCACTGCCCAATCTTACAGGAATCCCGCTTGAACGGACGGTGAGAGTGCCTCTTATTTAGGCGAATAAAATAGAAAAGGAATTTTTAGGAGATTAGAGCGCCTCTATTAAGACGAACAAAAAAGAAAGTGAATCTTTCAAGCAATTAGGGAGCCTCTATTCAGGTGAACAAATCAGAAAATGAATCTTTCAAGTGATTAGAGTGCCTCTATTCAGACGAATAAAACAGACAACGAATTTTTCAGGAGATAAGAACACCTCTATGCATCCGAAACGAAATTGGTTTCAAACGTAAACAAGATAACGATCATTTCCTCCTAACTAATTTACGCGCTTTGCTCATTTCCCCCCTGTTTAATAAACCCTAAAAACGGCAATAGTCTTTATGAAAGGAAGCGATTGAATGAAACATTATGAATATATTATTATCGGATTTGGAAAAGGCGGAAAGACACTTGCAGCAGATCTTGCCGCTCGAGGTAAAACCGTTGCGATGATAGAGAAGTCCAATGAAATGTATGGCGGGACATGCATTAACATCGCCTGTATCCCAACAAAATTACTCATCCACCACGCAAAGAAGGATAGCCAATTAAAAAATGAAAAAAGTGAATATTACCGGAGTGCGATTGAGGATAAAAATAAAACAATCGCCGCATTACGGGAAAAGAACTACAAAACCCTAGCGGATCAAGATACGGTCATGGTTTATACCGCAGAGGCAAGCTTTGTCGGAACAAACCAAGTCCGTCTCAAATCAACAGAAGAAACACTAGACCTCACCGCAGATTATTTCATTATTAATACCGGTTCAGAGCCAGTCATTCCCCCAATCGATGGATTAAAAGAAGCAGATCATGTTTATACATCCACAGAGCTGCAACAAGTAGCCGAGCTTCCGGAAAAATTAATCATTGTCGGTGGCGGGTATATCGGGCTTGAATTTGCTGTCATGTATGCAAATTTCGGGTCGGAAATCATTGTAATCGATAGCGCGTCAGACTTCATGGAAAACGATGACAGAGATATTGCAGAAGAAGTACTAAAAGTCATGCAGGATAAAGGTATTTCCGTTGTCCATGGAAGTAAAGCGACGGCGGTTTCCAATCATGAATCTGGTGGAATAGAAGTGACTCTTGAATTTGATAAGGGGAAAGAATTGACAGAGACAGCCTCCGCTCTCCTGCTTGCGACTGGCAGGAAACCTTATACAGAAGGACTTGAGCTTGCTAAAGCAGGTGTAGAAGTTGATGATAACGGTGCAATCATTGTCGATGACTATTTACGGACTTCAAACAGACAAATTTGGGCACTCGGTGATGTGAATGGCGGTCCGCAATTCACGTATATCTCACTTGATGATTACCGGATTGTCCGGGATCAGATTTTAACCGGCGGCTCCTACTCTTTAGCGAAACGTAAAAATGTGCCATATAGTGTGTTTATCGAACCTGTCCTTTCCCATGTCGGGCTAAATGAAAAAATGGCGCAGGAACAAAATATAAATTATGTCGTCGCAACCATGCCGGCAGCGAATATCCCACGTACGAAAATCAATAATCAGCCGAACGGTTTGCTAAAAGCATTAGTTGATCCTGAAACAAAAAGGATTCTCGGATGTACATTATTCTCGGCGGAATCGAGCGAGATGATTAATACCGTTCGGGTAGCGATGGAAGCGGACTTGCCGTATACCTTTTTACGGGATAATATTTTCACCCACCCGACGATGAGTGAAGGGTTGAATGATTTGTTTAAGAAGTTTGATGGGAAATTGGCATAAGTTAATGTTCTCTAAATTTAGGACTCACTGAAATGGAATTGGATAATACGAAAGGGAAAGATCTCTCTACATTAATACAGAGAGAGCTTTCCCTTTTAGAGTATAGTCCTTTTTGATTTAACTAAATACTAAATGCAGAAGCACTCTAGCATTTAATAAAATAGAGGAACGCTATACTTGAGATAATAACAATAAGCAATATAGTTGTGGCAATATATTGCCTTGAATTTCTAATAAAGATAAATTCCATAACTGCCTGATATCCAAATAATAACACCAAATTGATTAAAAGATAAAACAATAGAACAGTGTCCGAACTTTCCATTATAAACCATAGGAAGCCTAAAAAGACCATCAATAAAATCGATTTCCCCCACCGATTTATACGTCTACCAGCTGTTTCCGACAGTTTTTTCCTTTCAATAGAAAGCATTTTAATCGTTATTTTTTCTACTACGAACAACAGAATGATCAGACCAATAACAGTTGCCTATAAATTCCAACTAATCCACCTCTTATTTAACATTTTTAAAAAAGCTGTTGGAGGGCTACGAAAAGGGTTAACCACGAACAACCATTATATATAATTAAATATAGTATTGCCTTTCCTAGCATGCTCCACGTTCCGTTCTTTTGTTTGTCAGAAAAAATTTATAGACTAGAGAACTAATAAAAGTAGAACTTTTCTGATATAGTTATTCTAAATACAACTATACCAAAAAAAGGATCAAAATCACTTTACACGTTCAAGTTGAACTATTTTCATGGAGGGATTATCATGATCGGAATTATTTTCATTGCTATTTCAGTAGCGGGTTATTTTTTGATATTAAATAGTAAAGTCAAAAACAAGGGTGCTGCTCTCTTAGAGAAGGCAATGACAGCGATACTTTCTACATTGGTATTTTCTTTGTATTTAGCTGTTACGGGATATACACCAGTTGAAGAACAGCAAGCAGGTATAGGCTATAACTCATTTGAAGGCCTATTTATAATTTTCTTCATGTACTCGTTACCTCTATTTTTAATTTGCGGAGGGCTTTATTCTTTCTTTGCAGACATATTTTTAGGTAAGATACATTTTCATAATGCTTTTTTACAATATATTACTGGAATTCTCGTATATTTAGTAGGTGGTTTATTTATCGTCGGATTTTTTTTACATTAATAGCTGACGGGAATGTTAATAAATTATTTATTGCAAGTATTTTTAGAGTTAGTTTTTTGCCATCCTTATTGTTTTACCATATTTCTTTGTTTACTAAAAAAACAATAAAATTCATTGTGTGACGAGGAGTTAAGGAGTCTCGTATACGATGGATAAACTATTGCTTAGGTGGAATGGCTGGAGGACTATTCTTATACTTTATGAATAGCAATCTACAAGACTTGGATGGTACGTTTTTTCTGATGGCGGCTGCAAGTTTATCTTACTATTTATCATTAGTGTTTTTAGAAAAGTTAGTCCAAATACATCAGGATAAGGATGATGATTAGTAAACTATTAGATGGAATTAGTGCAGTGATACTTACCATATTCATATTGAATAAGCAGAAAAAAGCCGGCTAATAGTAGCCGACTTTTTCTTAATTTAACCAGTGGACATCCATATCCGGATCAACATTTAATTCGATGTCTGCTGGAATTGTAATATAAAACATTCTCTCATCATCGAATACATCATAATAAATCCAAGAATGATCCTCTTCTTCTTCAAATTGGTTAAATGGAAATCCTTTCTCCATACTATTGAAACGATAAAGTTTATACCCAAGTACTTCAATCGTTAGCTCTCCACTATGATTGTAGACCGTGACTTCGCCTTCTTCATGGACTGGTTCCACATCAATCTCAGGCGTTACCTCATAATAATCAACATGAATGGCCTCCTGATCCTCCACCCTTTTTATTATGATGACCGGAAACTGGTAATCTGGACCGGCATATAATGAAAAACTTTCCTCTGTACCTACGGGGAACTCCCATTCCTTTTTCTTATATTGTTCAAATTCCTCCAGTGGCACTCCTTGATCCAATATTTCATGGACAAGGTAAATCCGATTTGTCATCTCCGTTGGCAGCTCTTCCTCATCCGCAAATTCCTCTGTTGGGATAAATGTATATGCAACAACGGAAGCAATTAATAGAATGAAATACCCGCCAAGTAGCCAGTAACCGAATCTACTTAGCTGCAACCTTCTCAACAAGAACGGAAATCCGATTATAACAAGGAGAATCAGTATCGTGAAAAATAAACTCATTTTCTAACCTCCGTTCTGCTTGAAATAGCAATGGAACAAGCAAATAGTATCCCAGCTGTAACAACTATTTTCATAAGGAATACAGCCATACTTGTTTCCCCGTAATAGAATTCAACGGTATTCATCATCCAATCATGGTTGATATAATTTATCGTAATCAATAGTCCAATAACCACAATCGGCAACAGTACGGGAAGTAAACGATGCAGCCTCGTCACCGTACCCAGGAAATAGCCGATCGCACAGAGTAATAGAAAATGGAGAATTACCGTTACTGTCCCAGCTAGCAAATCTCCACCGTTTAAGACGAATCCCGGTGACATAAAGAACAGTTCATCTGTAAAATAATAGAGATACACTCGAACCGTAAATGATGCAAGTATTGTTACAATCCCGGCAACGATGCTTGCTCCAACGAGGAAGATCATGTTCGCCAGATGATTACTAAGCGTATTTCCCACAAAAGGAAAGGCGTTCTCCCATTCATTCTTTGTCGTCATGATAATCGCATGAATAAGTGCCCAGAGTGAAGTCAATGTAATAATATTAAGCGTATTATAATTCATGTACTCAATCTCCACGTAGTCCATCGTAGAATATCCCTGTAGCGGACTAACGACGGAGAAAAAGATTCCAATAACTTGAACAATGACAAGTGAGCTAATCATGCCAACATATACTTTCATCTTATAATTTAATTGTTTTTTCACAGCAGCAGAAAGATCCATCTTATTTAAAGACATCATCTATCCCTCCCTTTTGCTTTGCAGTCAGGTAAATACATAAATCATTTGGCGGCACAGGCCCTGTAGCCATCCCATGTTGTTTCGCCTTCTGTATAACGGGACTGTCTGATTTTACAGCGGCATAAGTGGAATAATCGCCTACTCGCGTTTCATAGATTACTTCTTCATCTGCAAGCAACGGCTCCAATATTTCCGCTCTTCCCGTGATTCCTAGCGCATATTCCTTCAATTCATCCATCGACTCATGCAAGACGACTTGCCCCTCATCGATTAAAATGATTTCCTCCAGCAAGTCCTCCATTTCTTCCAAATGATGACTCGATAAAAGAATTGTTCTTGGATGTGCCAGATAATCTTTCAACAAGGCCCGATAAAAGTCTTTTCTTACAGATGCGTCCATTCCCGTTGTCGGCTCATCAAACATCGTCAGCTTACACCTTGACGCAAGCCCAATAATCATATTGAACGTGCTTTTCTTCCCCTTCGATAAATAATCATGCTTCTCTTTCGGGTGAAAGGAAAAATAGTCAAAGAGACGCTCCGCAAGAACAGTATCCCAGTTCGGATAAAAACGTGCTGCTTCTTTTAATATATCTTCCAGTGTCAATGTATGGCTGAACTTCATTTGATCATCCACATAAATCGCGTTCACTGATACGTTTAAATTTTGAAATGGCCGCTCGGAAAATACTTCGACCTTACCCGAAGTCTCGTGCCAATACCCGGCAAGGATCTTCATGAGCGTTGTTTTCCCCGCCCCGTTACGGCCGATTAATCCGGTAATTTTATCGCCTTCCAATGTGAAACTTAGCTGGTTCAATGCGTTTCTTCCAATCATTCTTTTCGTTAGATCCCTGCATTCAATCACCTTCATGTTAATCTCCCTTCACATCTGTAATCGCTTGTTGCAACATTTCGGTCAGCTCTCCCTCGCCTACTTGCAATCGCTTTGCTTCAAGAGCAACTTCCGTTAATAATCCTTTTAGCTTTTCATTTTTCCTTTTATCGGTAATAATTGCTTTTGCTTCTGTTGTCACAAACTTCCCAAGTCCCCGCTTCCCGTATAAAATATTTTCATCCGTCAAGACGTTCAAACCCTTAGCCGCTGTTGCCGGATTGATCGTAAACATTTCCGCCAGCTGATATTGGGAGTAGACCTTATCATCGGCCTTGAAATTATCATTCAATATTTCGGTTTCTATCCATTCGGCTATTTGGATATAAATTGGTCTCCCGCCACTTGGATCGATCATTAAGCCTGCACCTCCTCTGATATAGTGCATTACTCATGTAATGTACTATACAATATTTTTGTATAGAATGCAACTGAATTTTGGTATGCTAAGAGGAGATGATTTAAGGAGTGTGAAGGATGAATATTTATGTTGACGCGGATGCGTGCCCAGTGAAGGAAATTATTATCGATGAAGCAGTGCGAAGGGATTTGAATGTTTTTCTCGTAACGAGCATTTCTCATTTTTCCTTGCAAGAAAACCCGCCAGGTGTCGAGACAATTTATGTTGATAATGCCAGAGACGCGGCGGATTACCGGATTATGAAGCTTGCCAAAAAGGGGGATCTTGTCATTACACAAGATTACGGCCTCGCCTCCCTCGCTCTTCCGAAGGGCTGTCTTGTCATGCATCATAAAGGTTTTATGTATACGAATAAGAATATCGATGAGCTGCTGCAAACCCGTTACCTGAGTGCTCAAGCGAGGAAGGCCGGGCAGCGCACAAAAGGGCCGAAATCCTTTACGAACGAAGACAGAGAGAAATTCCGAGAGCGATTTATCCGTGTTTTGGAAAAATAGAAAAATGGTACAAAGCCTGGATTAACAAGCTCTGTACCATTTTTTATTTTGCCTTACGATACATTTCCGCAAAATCATAAACCGCTCTGCGCTCCTGATATTCATAAATTGCTGCTTGCATGTCCGCCTCATCAAAATCCGGGAAATAAATATCCGTAAAATAAAGCTCGGCATGGGCAGCTTGCCATAAAAGGAAATTACTTAGCCGCTCTTCGCCACCCGTCCGGATAACTAAATCAAGCGCCGGCAATCCACCAGTATAAAGATAGTCTTCAATTGTTTCTTCATCCAGTTCTATATTTTTTTCCTGCATGTCACGGATCACGTGCTGCACAGCCTGCACAATCTCTCCTCTTCCACCGTAATTAAAGGCGAAGTTAACGATTAGACCAGTATTATTCTTTGTCCGATCAATCGACTGTTGCAATGTTTTCCGCGTTGCTTTTGGCAGCTCATCCATATTTCCTGATATGGTGATTTTCACATTACGTCGCATAAATTCAGGAAGTTTCGATTTAAAAAAACGAATCGGCAGCCGCATCAGATAATTGACTTCTTCCTTGGCCCGCGCCCAGTTCTCTGAAGAAAAGGCGTATAAAGTGAGCGCTTCGACACCAAGAGCAATACTTGCATCAATCGCTTTTTCCATCGCTTGAACTCCAGCATAGTGCCCTTCACTTCTCGTGAGTCCCCGGGATTTTCCCCATCTTCCATTACCATCCATTATGATCCCGACATGTTTCGGTATATCGACCACGACGATCCACCTCCATTAAATTTAGAGCTCAAGCTCTTCCAGTAATTCTTTCGCTTCATTCCTCGCAAAGTTAAATGCTTGCCAGGATTCATCTTCTCCATTTTCAAGCTGTATCTTTTTATCTATTAGTAAACTCTTTAGTTCTGGGATTTCCGGTTCCTGTTCATACAACTGAACAAGTCCTTTCACTCCCTCAGCACCTAGGGTATAGAAATAATGAATATCAATTTTCCCCGTTACCTTGTAGCGTTCCATATTGTTTTCCACGATCGTTTCTTCCAAGTTGACAGCATTTAACATGGCATAAAAAAGAAATGCACAAATCAGATAAAAATGTAAAATGGGCAGATTCTCTAGCCAAACACGAATGAGTGTATAAGCAAAAATCACAAGTAAAAATGCCATGAAATAATGGGCGAGCAACCGGTCGATTGTAAAACCGTACGCCGTTTCATAAAGCGTTAGTCGCTGCCAGGCAGATATAAGCAAGATGCCACTAGCGACAATCAGAGTAGAATATAAGGATTGCAAGATTCGTTTCTGCTTGCCGCCCTCCTCTTTCACCCGTTTCATGAATACGAGTAAAATCGTCCAGTTAATCAATGTTACGAGAATTAATTCAAAGAAACCTCGTCTTGCATAATCGGCATACGTAAACCCATCAAGCAGCCCTTCATGAAAGAAATATTGAAACTGTACAGCGATAAACAGCATATATACCACATTTAATATAAGTAGAATCGTTGCCGCCACAATCCCCGGCCAATTCCTCTTATTTGGTGTCTCACGAATTTCTATCTCGCGCTTCGTCTTCTTCCCAATGACTTGGAAAATACAGAAGAAGAAAATTGCTGCAATGACTGTAAAGGCGAGACGGAACCCAATTTCAACAAAATTCACGTCGATTCGGAAAAAGAATAGATTTTCGATTTGCTCTTGGAAGACCGCATCCGCAGCCATTAAGAGTGGCACAACAATGACTAGGATTGGGACAGCGAGCAAGATTCCTATAAGAATCTGCCTTAATGTCCTGTTTTTCACCCGTCTTCTACTGCGGGCAACGGTTCTTCCGATATAACGTAAATAGTTCGTCAAATAAAGGAGGGCATCTGCAAGCTTCCCAGTTACGAGTCTGATAAAGGATAACTTACCCCAGTTCAATTTCGCCGGGCTAGTAATTAAGACGATATGGAAGAATACAACAGCCGGGATAACGAGTAGGTTCAATACGTAAAATATCGTACTGTCAAAGAACAGGAAACTTCCTGCAAGCAACCAGATTCCCGCCATAAGTAACAAGCCGATTCGCCGGTGTTCAAAGGTAAAACCAAACCGCACAAATAACACGGCATAAAAGACGGCGATGAAGATAAGATAGGATATTCCAATCTTCCCGTATAAAAAGCTGACATTAGCCAGGAATCCGAGCAACAGACAAGCTGCTACAAATAGCCATTCTCTTTGTTTTGTCCGCATGGTAAACGCTCCTATATACATAGAATTCCTATGTATATAGATAAACTATGTACATAGGTAGAAATCATTCATACTCTTTCGGACTGAACGAATGTATCCAGTCCGACTAAACAGACGCTTTTCTTCCCCAGTGGTAACCGATTAAACTAATCGGATATAATGCCACGGTACAAAGGATACTGAGCACGATAAAAGATCGATCGAGTAGTGGATCGAACCATTCATAAGGAATCAGTCGAAAAACAATCAAATACATAAGCAACAGATTCGGAATGATCCCGATGAGAAACGTCCGGGTAAGCACCTTTTTTCCACGCGCTCCCAAGGCTTTGCCGATTTCATAGCCAAGCAAACCCCAGAAAAATAAATAGACTAAAATAATGATTGTCGTCGATTCGGTTAAACTTTCCCAAAGAATCCCAAGCCATTTCCAGCCGAGGACATTGTAACCAATTGTAAAAAGCGCACCACCAACAAATATTGCGATATTAAGGAAAACGAATAGCCGCTGCATTTTTTTCGGCGTAACGGACTTTTCTTCTTTCCAAAGTTCTGCCAGTTCTTCCGGAGAACCTAGCCGGGTAACGAGCAGGCTATAAATGTCCGCATTATTTTCTGTTATTTCCGCCAGCATCTCTTCTACATGCATGCGATACTCTGCAATAATTTCTGCACGGTTCGGGTCTTCTTCCAATGCTTTTTCAAGCTCTTGGAGAAACCGTTGTGCCTCCACGTTCATGTCTCATTTCTTCCAATAAGATTATTCATAACCTGAACATACTGCTTCCATTCAGAAGTCCGTTCAGCTAGAATTTCTTTTCCTTCTTCGGTAATCCGGTAATATTTGCGGGCCGGCCCTTTTTCTTGTTGCTTCCAGTAATGTTCAACATACGCTTGTTTTTCCATTTTATGAAGCGCAGGGTAAAGCGTCCCTTCCTTCATTTGCAGTTGATCATCACTTCTTTTTGCCATTTCCTTCACGAGTTCATAGCCATACATATCCCGTTCATTCAGCAATTGCAGCACAAGAATGGACGTACTCCCTTTTACGAGTTCACGATTAAACATATTTTTCACCTACCTAGAATCATTAGGTATCTTTACTATAAGGGAAATGGTTTTGGTTGTAAAGATGTTTTTTTAATTTTTTCTTCAAAACTTGACTTATGCTGCATGAGTGCAGTTTTTGTCTGGAATGCTCTGTGTGGGCGGGTAAGTGCAATGATGAGAGGATAAAACTTGGTTATTTTCCCATTCCAGCAAGAAAAACGCAACGAGGGGAGAATAAAATTGTTTGTTTTCCCATTCCGGCTAGATAAGCGCTACGAGCGGAGAATAAAACTTGGTTGTTTTCCCATTCCAGTAAGACGAGCGCTACGAGTGGAGAATAAAACTCGTTTGTTTTCCCATTCCGGCAAGATGAGCACAAGAATCGGAAAATAAAACCTGGTTGTTTTCCCACTCCAGCAAGATGAGCGCTACGATTGGAGAATAAAACTCGTTTGTTTTCCCATTCCGGCAAGATGAGCACAAGAATCGGAAAATAAAACCTGGTTGTTTTCCCACTCCAGCAAGATGAGCGCTAGGAGTGGAGAATAAACCTCGTTTGTTTTCCCATTCCAACAAGACAAGTGCTATAAGCGGAGAATAAATCTTGTTTGTTTTCCCATTCCAGTAAGATGAGCGCAATAATAGGAGAATAAACTTGGTTGTTTTCCCATTCCAACAAGGCGAGCTCAAGTATCGGAAATAAAGCGACAGGATGACTCAATCTTTCATTGATTACTATACGAAAAAAGAAAATAAAAAACCACGGATTCTTTTTATCAGCAGCGCTACTTTCCACTTTTATAAAAAACTTTTAAAAAAGATGTTATTTTATGTTTTAAGAATTGCAGAACGGGTATAGTAAAGTACAAGGCGAACTACTATTGGAATTCAAGCCGAACGATAACTTGTGTTTCATAGCAAACAACTTATCAAGAAGCGGATTCTAATAGAGAAATGCACAGCCTTGGCGGAAAATTTGCTTTACGACGGAATCATCCCGTCAGCAACAACATGAGATTCCAATTCTCTTGCATGTTTGAAGAAAGTGATTTTTTGTGAAAGTGCAACTGCAACAAATAGCTGTTTGAAGTAAAAACAGCACGAAGTAAATATTAAGAATCGAGACGGGTAAATCAATTCCGTCATCACAGAACAAGGAAACAGAATTTTCCGCGCAACCGGTCACCACGACGGGGAAAAAGCCAGCTTCAAGGGTAGAAGCTGGCTTTTTCTGTGTTTAAAAGTTTCCCCTTTCAATCTTCATTAAATATAGTATAATAAAAGTAACATGAATCGAAAGGGTGAGCCAAGAGACAATGAAAAACTAATCCTATTTTTAAAAAGCGAAACAGATGAGATATGTAGTGTTCAAGCAGAAGACCTGCTTCTTTCTCATGCACTTTTGTTTCGAAATAGGATTAGAATGGCTGACCATACTATATTCGGGGACCTTTCATTTTCCCATGCTTTCTAACTCCTATTTCAAACACGATTATAGGGGCTTTTTTATGCCCGAAAATAGGAGTTGTTTTTATGATTATAAAGGAATTAACGGATGTAACTTATGAAATCGGAGGCCGGAAACTCTTTGACATTGAGCATCTACAAATACGTGACAAGGAACGGATTGGACTTGTCGGCAGAAATGGTTCGGGCAAAACAACCTTGCTTGAAATCATTGCGGGAAAAAGGAGCATCCAATCCGGAACTATTTCCGGAAATGGTACTGCCACCCTTCTCCCCCAATTAAAACGAACCAGTACGGTGAAAAGTGGCGGAGAAGTAACCCAGCAGTATATCGACAAAGCCTTAGCCCGCAAAACTGAATTGCTTTTAGCGGACGAACCTACAACCAATCTCGATACAGTTAGAATTGAAAAACTGGAAAAAACGTTCGCACGTCTCCAAGGCGCAATCATTATTGTCTCCCACGACCGTGCATTTCTTGATGCGACATGTGAAACAATCTGGGAGATTGCGGATGGGAAAGTTGAAGTGTACAAAGGGAACTATTCCGACTTTACCGAGCAGAAAGAGCAAAAAATCCAAGAGCAAGAGAAAGCTTATGAAAATTATGTTCAGAAGAGACAGCAACTTGAAGATGCCCTTATGCTCAAGGAGAAAAAAGCAGACCGGGCAACAAAAAAGCCAAAAAATTTAAGTAGTTCAGAAGCGAGATTAAAAGGTGCAAAACCTTATTTCGCCAAAAAGCAGAAAAAGCTGCAACAAGTAGCGAAATCGATTGAAACACGGATTGAAAAATTGGAAAAGGTGGAGAAAGTAAAAGAGCTTCCGCCAATTAAAATGTCAATCCCAAATCAGGAATCGCTGCAAGGTAGAATCATCATTCGGGCTGAACATATCGCACAATCTTTCGGGGAGCGCGTCCTTTGGAATGAGGCGAGTTTTCAGATTAAAGGTGGAGATAAAATAGCGATTATTGGAGAAAATGGAACAGGGAAAACGACTTTAATCAAAAAGTTAATAAACGAAGAATCCGGCATTTCGATTTCCCCGGCGGTAAAACTCGGCTATTTTAGTCAGAATCTGGATGTTTTAGATCCACAAAAATCAATTCTAGAGAACGTCATGGAAACAGCTATACAAGAAGAATCAACCGTCCGAACCGTGCTCGCGCGACTGCATTTTTTCCGCGATGCTGTCTATAAACGAATGGATGTGCTAAGCGGCGGTGAACGGGTTAAGGTCACACTTGCGAAACTGATGGTGAGTGATTGTAACACCCTTATTTTAGATGAGCCGACGAATTTCCTGGATATTTACGCGATGGAGGAGCTCGAGGCACTGTTGAAAGAATATGAGGGCACGATCGTTTTCGTTTCCCATGACCGAATGTTTACCAGCCGAATTGCCGAACGGATTCTGGCGATTGAGAAAAATGAGATCATCGACTTTCACGGGAGCTATGAACAATTTAAACATCGCAACATGGAAGTTGAAGTTGATACAAAGGAACAAAAGTTACTCGTCATCGAGACAAGAATCTCGGAAGTTTTGAGCAGACTGAGTTTGGAACCGACTGACGAACTAGAAGAAGAATTTCAAGCGCTGTTAAAAGAGAAAAGAAAAATACTTGATGAATAGGAACAAGCGCATGTGCATGTGACGAAAACTTAGCACAGCACACCTATACCGAAGCATCCCCCCTTTTCATATACTGCAAAGGAGAAATGGGGGATGCCGATTGAGAAGGGATGAATGGTTGCTGATCATTGGGCTTGTCGTATTCATTGTGGCAATACCTTTTGTATTGCATTTTTTCCTTGATCAAAAGATTCCCATTCCAGGGTTACCGAGTGACCCGTCCGAGGATGAGGAAGAAACGAATGGAAATGGGGATGATAAGGACGAGGAAAAACAGTATTATTGGGGAGTAGATTCGGCGAGTTATACGGACGAGGAGTTATTTCAATGTGTCGCAGGTCAATTTGGAAAGCCGGAAGTCTGGGGACGATACCTCGGCGACCGGGATGGTGTGTCTGTTGGACTTGACGCTGCAGAAATTGACTTTTTGCATGAAAATAATATTCAGATCCTCGTTATTTATAATCATGTCAATGATGCCCGCGGGTATGAGCAAGGAGTAACGCATGCAAATCAAGCGATACAGTTTGCAGAGAATGTCGGGGTGCCTGAAGGAGTAGCCATCTTTGGTGATATTGAACCGGACTACCCGGTCGATCAGGCCTTTATCGAAGGATGGTACAATACGTTGACTGCATCGGATTATGCACCTGGAATTTACGGAGTATTTAATGAGGACAGTGACTTAATGCTTGCATTTGAAGCGCTGGATGCGGATATCCAGAAAGGTACAATTGTTTGGACTGCCTATCCGCAACAGGAAATTACGACAGCAGAAAATGCTCCCGAGTTTAATCCAAAAGGGCCAGAAGCTGCACCGGTACTCGGCTGGCAATACGCGATTGAAGCAGAAGCGTGCGCGATTGATACGAATTTATTTTCTGAAGAGATATTGGAGTATTTGTGGTGAAGCGGTGGTGTTAGTTGGACCGAATCAAAGATTTACGGACTGTATATCCCCCCTAACATGTGGGCTTCCCTCATGTATAGGGGATATTACAGACCGTTAATACATGATAAAGCTTATCCGTTCCATCCCCAATGAATTTCCTGCATTCCAAGTCACCGACAAACAAATTCCCGCTCCCAACTGGGACAGTTGCTCTGACCCCCTGTCCCAATTCTTTCAGCAAAATAGGGTAAACTGATACATAGTTACTCCGGTTTTATTACCGGATTAGAAAAGAGGTACGTAGATATGAATACAGAATACGCCATTGAATTGGAGAATGTCTCTTACTCTGACGGTCCGCTAAAAATTATTAAAAATGTCAGCGGATCGTTCCGGAAAGGTAAAATCACTTCCCTTGTCGGCCCGTCCGGCGCTGGGAAAACAACCCTTTTCCGACTTTGCAATGGACTAATCTCGCCAACTCACGGCACGATTTCCATTTACTCAAAAAATATCCAAGAATATGAGCCGACAAAGCTAAGGAGAAATGTTGGACTAGCCTTGCAAAATGCGACCATGCTTCAAGGCACCGTTTATAAAAATTTACAACTCCCTCGGTCGCTTGCCGGGGAAACGTTGACCGAAGATGAAGCTGCCGATTTACTTACTAAGGTAAGCTTGGATAAAGATTTGCTGAAGCGAAATGTCGGTGATCTTTCCGGTGGACAAAGGCAAAAAGTGTCCATCGCAAGAACCCTTGTGAACCAGCCGGAAATTTTATTATTGGATGAAATCACGTCATCGCTTGACCGGGTCTCCACCAATGATATTGAAAACTTGATTGAAAAAATCAACAAAGAAAACGGTGTGACGATTATCTGGATTACCCATAATTTAAACCAAGCCACTCAAATCGGGGATGATACGTGGGTTATGATGAATGGTGAATTAATCGAATCAGGACCGAGCAGCCTGCTCAAAAATCCGGAGAACGAGAAAGTAAAACAATTTGCTAAGGGGGATTTCATATGAGTTTTCTAACATTATCGCTAGCGCTTGTCTTTGTACTCATCCCTCTTATTCTGACAAAGACATTAAACCTTGGCCTAGGGAAAGACACAATCATTGCAACAATCCGATCGATCATCCAATTACTTGCAGTCGGTTATATTTTAACCTTCGTCTTTGAATCTGAAAATCTAATTTATATTTTCTTGATGGTTGTTCTTATGATCACCGCCGCAACCCATAACGCAAGGAAGAAAGGTGCGTCAATCCAAGGAATCACGTGGAAACTCGTGCTCACCTTCATCATCATCGAAATCGTCACACAGGGAATCCTGATCGGCTTTAAAATTACACCGGCAGAAGCCCAATACATTATCCCAATCAGTGGCATGCTAATCGGGAATTCGATGGTTCTCTCGATTCTTTTCTTAAATCGTTTCACAGCTGAGATTGAAGCGAGGAAAGAGGAAACGGAACTTATTCTTTCTCTTGGAGGAACACCGAAACAGGCAATCCACCACTCGTTGATTACCTCTATTAAAGCAAGTATGATTCCGACGATTGAAAGCCAGAAGACAATCGGACTCGTCCAGCTCCCCGGCATGATGAGCGGACAAATTATCGCAGGCGCCGATCCCGTGCAAGCTGTCCAATTTCAACTTCTCATCCTCTTCCTATTGCTGACGACAGCGGCCGTTACGAGTATTATTCTAGGCTTCCTGTCCTATCCAACCCTTTTCAATAGTCGAATGCAGCTTGTGAAATGGCCCGATAAAAACAATGACCCTGCCTAATAAGTTGACCAGGCAGGGTTACTTTTTTCTTTATTATTCATTTTCAGCTAAGGCGAATGCTTGACAGAAGATATTTTTCCCTTTATACTTTTAATTAATTAAATATATCTTAATTCAGTATATATGAAAAGGAGTTAATCACGATGAGTGAGAATTTATCTTTGAAATCGTTTGTTGTTTTAATGAAAGCATCGAAGACATTAGAAGAAATGGTGAAAAAGGACATCGCTGCCCATGGTATGAAATTATCCGATTTTTCTATTCTGGAAGCACTATACCATAAAGGCAGACAAACAATCAAGCAAATATCTGAAGCGGTGCTGATTAATACAGGTTCCATCACGTATGTCATTGATAAACTGGAGAAAAATGAATTACTGCGCCGCACGAATTGTAAAGACGATCGTCGCGTTATTTATATTGAGATTACGGATAAAGGTAAAGAAGTAATGAATGAAGTTTTCCCTAAGCATCAGGCGCGGATTGAAGAAGTCTTCGAAGGCATCTCGGAAGAACATAAAGAAATCCTGATCGAGACGATTAAAACAGTAGGTAAACGAGCTGGCGACCTTGTTTAATGCCGGTGGAAAATAATGCAGACAGGAGGTGCCGCAACATGCTTTCGATTGATCCAGAAGAGCAAACGGAAAGAGAAAACTATAAGCTGTTAATCGGCTCCATCATTCCACGACCAATCGCATTTATTACAACTAAATCTTCAGACGGTATCGTAAACGCAGCACCTTTCAGCTATTTCAACATCGCCGCAACCGATCCACCGATGCTCGCTGTTTCGATTCAACGGAAGGACGGCACCCGGAAGGATTCAGCAAGAAATATAATCGATACGAAAGAATTTGTCATTCATATTGTCGATGAGGATAATGTAGCGGAAATCAATAAAACAGCTGCGTCCCTTTCCCCGAATAAAAGTGAAATCGATGTGACCAAACTGAACCTGGCAGGCAGTACCGATGTAGCTGTTCCCGCCGTCGAACAAGCAAAAGTCCGGTTTGAATGTACACTGGAAAAAGCAATCGAACTTGGACGGGATGACATAACTACTGCCGATTTGATCATCGGTAAGGTGGATAGATTCCATATCGCTGAAGATGTGTATGAAAGGCAAGATCAATTACGGCAAATTAAAAGCTGTTAGCAGACTTGCCGGCCACGACTACGCCACAATCGGCAATATATTCAGTATCGAAAGACCGGTATAGAAAGGAAGATTATATAAATGAAACACGTATTCCAAAAAGGCAATGACCCTTCCAGACCAACATTACTTTTACTGCATGGTACCGGAGGAAACGAACAGGACTTGCTTCCCCTTGCAGAAATTATCGATAAAGACGCGAACGTACTGAGCGTTCGTGGCAATGTCCTTGAAAATGGGATGCCAAGATTCTTCAAGCGGCTTGCAGAAGGAGTATTCGATGAGGAGGACTTGATTTTCCGTACGCAAGAGTTAAATGAATTCCTTGACGAAGCGGCAGAGAAATATAAACTCGACCGGAACAATATAACTGCTGTCGGATATTCCAACGGTGCAAATATTGCAGCGAGTCTGATGTTCCATTATCAAGATGCACTGAAAGCAGCCCTTCTCCATCACCCAATGGTGCCAAGAAGAGGGATTGATTTGCCTGACTTGACTGGGAAGCGCGTGTTTATCGCAGCAGGGACGAATGATCCAATTTGCCCAGCGCAGGAATCAGAGGAATTGCACACTCTACTTGCCGATGCTGGAGCAGAAGTTGAACTCCACTGGGAAAACCGTGGTCACCAATTAACGATGACGGAAGTACAAGCAGCTGCCGCTTGGTATAAATAAAAATGAAGTCGCGGATCTTACGTATTTTCAGCGTAAGACCCGCGACTTTTTGAAATATTTTACTCCAAGATTAAACATGATAAGATTGGGGGGAAAGGAGCTGTTTTTTCGACGGACTTATTTTTCTCATCGTAAGCTTTGTAGGTCCATTCATCGCTCTTATCATAATTGCAGTTGCAATCCTACGATCCATTAAAAAGTAAATTATATCTTCATTTAGTGGGTGTTTTTTCCTCCACTGAATGAAGTTTCACTTTATCGTCTTTTTCATTGTTCTTATCACAAAACGAAAGACCTTATGATTAACATTCTTCGCAGTTTATCATAAGGTCTTTGCGCTGTCTTATTTTTCCTTTAATTGTCTTTGCAAGTTGTGCATTTCATCATTCAGCTTTTCCATCATCGTATCCATCGCTTCTCTTCGCGGCTGATCTTCCGGCAAATAAATTGGATCACCGAAAATGAGCTTCGGCTTCTGGAATTTGAGTAAGTCTTTAAAGTTGTTCGGGCCAACGTAAGCTGCTGGTATAATCGGTGCTTTACCATAAGCTGCAATCGTCACGGCACCCCGTTTTAAAGGAACTTCCTCCGTGGTTCTCGTTCCGCTCGGGAAAATTCCAATGATTTTCTCTTCCTTTAATAGTTTACGAGGTATCTTAATCGTGCTCGGTCCCGGATTATCCCGGTCAACTGGGAATGCATTCAAAACATTCATCAGCCAGTTTGTGAATTTCGTCTGGAATAATTCCTTTTTTGCCATATAATGAATTTGATTTGGCAATAAAGATACCCCAAGCCATAAAATATCGACCCAGCCTGTATGCGTACAAGCGATAATGTATCCGCCTTTATCGGGTAATTTTTCTTTCTGATAGACTTTGATTCTTCCAAAAATATTCAAGATAATTTTTACTACATGTGCTGCAAAATTATACATGGTCTTTCCTCCTACACTCGTGCATCTCTCTTATTTTATCATAAAGCAGGAGGAACGGGTATCCTTTACTTGGAGGAGTTGGCTCTTTTGTTTAGACCTTCTCCCTCTTTATTCTAATACTTGATACAACCAATAAAATCACTGTTAATAATAATGTAATGGGAATCCCTTGATAAAACAACTGTTCCATTACTTTACTGCTCATCAATCATATGTAACCTACGTTTGAATATCTGCTCTACTTTATTGGATCTACATTTACTATAATAGTTTTGTTCCAGCTCGGCTCCCTATTTTTAAGATCCAAAATAAAAAAGGAGTCCATCTATTCTATGATTAGAGGAAGAATGAGAGTGTGATTGAAGTAGAAAGACGCATGTTACGCAATAGCGGAAAAACGTGTAACATGCGTCTTTTTTCTTTTTGCTCTATCCTATCCGAGATTTCCTAAAAATAAACAGGCGTAAACCTGGTCTTGACTCAATTGCTTGTTAAAAACAACTTCCCTTGAACCTTTTTAGCCTCAACAGCATGTATAGCCGATTTAATATCTAATAAATCATATGTAGAATTTGCAACCATCAGCTGCAATTTCTGATCACCTAATAATCTGATCACATGATCAAAGGCTCCCCGCCATTCATTTATGGAGACATTTTTATTCCAATTCCGCAAGTGAAATAGATTAGCTTTCACTTTTGCTTTATTTACAATTTCCTTCCAGTTCACTTGCATCCCTGATAAAAGGCCAATTGTTAAGAAGTTACCGTTCGGACGTACACAAAAGGCCAACTCGTTACCAGAAGGGCCTCCAACCGAATCGATAGCGGCAACCGCACCCCTTCCATTTGTTAACTCCATAACGGTTTCGGTTAGAGAAGCGCTTGAAGTGTTTATAACATAAGAGGCACCTAAATCAAGTGAATCTTCCGTATATTTATCATTTCGTGTAACTGCAACTAATTTAAATCCTAGCACCTTCGCTAATTGAGCAAATATCCGACCAATGGAAGACCCGCACGCATTAACCAATAAAGTATCATTGGGCTGTAATTTCAACACCTCTGTACAAATCACCCATGCTGTAATCGGATTGATGTACATCTGTGCTGCTGTGAAATCATCAATGAACTCTGGTATCGGAACTGCAAATTCCGCTGATGTTCTTACATATGCTTGCCACGTCCCTTCTCCGCGCAAGGCTAAGACACGTCTTCCGATAAGTTGGTTGGACACGTTTGAACCTACTTCTTCCACCACACCAACACCTTCATAACCAGGAATAGTTGGTAAGGATATACGGTGGGCGTAAGAACCTCTAATTGGTATGAGATCAGAAGGATTAATAGGGCGTGCTAACATTCGAACTAGAACTTCATTCTCTTTTGGTGGCTTAACTTTCTTATCCTCAACACTTAACACATCCTCGGGACTACCAAATTTATAGAATCTAACACATGTTGCATTCATTGCATGCCTCCTTGCTAGTAATTAAATTTTTTTAATATACGTTGAATTTAAGTTTTGTACATTATTAAAAGCAAAAAGTCTGTTCCTTTAGCTGGGACTGGCACTTTAGTAGAGTCGCACGTCTAGTAGGGATTATCGCACCGGCTTCGAAAAAATTCGCACGCTACCCGGGAATTACGCTCCATTCCCAATCAATCTCGCACACCACCCGAAATTTACGCACCATTCCTGAACAATCCTGCACGCCACCCGGAACTGGCGCGGCCGTCCTTATTTTATTATGTAGATAAGCATTGTAAATCCCCAAAGAAGACATGCAAGCTGGGTTGTAATATACATTGTGAATTCAAAAGGTGTCAGCTTCCTTTCCCTTTTGATTTTCTTTAAGTGTCTATAGTAAAAAAATGAACTCAATAATAGCAATAAGATGGAGAGTTCATGTAATTGTTCTAATAGGGTTTCCAACAGGGCTGCCTCCTTTTATCCGATTAATCTTTGGTCCAAATGAATAGGCAAGGTCATGAACGAATGACCTTGCCATTTATTTTATCGCTCCATCTCATTTCTAACAAATAATTTCCTACTCCGATAAACCATCATGCTTACAATCAATAGCAAGATTCCAGAAAATACAAATACCATTCTAATCCCAAATAAATCTGCTAATACTCCCATCATAAGGGAAGCGACGCCAAAGATACCCGTTGAAATCGCACCTAACGAAGTATATACCGTTGCCAATTGTTCTTTAGGTACACTAGTTTGGATAACTGTTTGCTGCGGGATTCCTTTGATCTGTCCAAACAGCCCGATACATAGTGATAGAAACAAGGCAAAGATCGGGATGCTGTTTATACTAAACAAAATGGTGACTAGAAAGCTTGCAAAGGAACCGGTGAAGATAAAAGCACCTATTCTCCTTTCAACAAAAGAGGAATATTTGATGCAATATACACTGCCTAAGATTAAACCTAAAAAGAAACTACCATTAATGAATCCCCACCATTGTTCGCCTACTTGTAAGGCATCACTGACAAATATAAAAAGTATAGCAGCAATCCAGACTGTTCCAGCAATGGTAGCGAAAAAGTCAATCCAAGCAATCTTCCTCAAAACAGGTGTGTAATATAGAGTTTTCCATCCCGCTTTTATTTGCGCGACTTTTCCTTTGTGCTCGGGTTTACGATGGCTAACGTTTTCTAGCAAACATAATGAAAAACTCGATAAAATAAATAATCCACCAACGACCCAAATAAGCTGATATGCGCTTAAAAACACTAAAAATAAACTTCCTGCAAACCACATTACCGTTTGAATAAATTGATAAACCGTTTCAGCAAGCCCATTCGCCTGAATTAAACGATCCGGTTTGACATAATGCGGGATCAATGTCTGCATCATTGGATTAGCACATCCGTCCAGGAATGCAATCATCGCGATAATCAAAAAAATAATATAGTAATTAGATGCTGTTAGACCAATCAACATAAATCCTAATACGACGAGTAATATTGTTTTACCAATTTGTGAGCCTGCCAATAACCATTTTAAATTTACCTTTCCAATCAAAATAGGAGTCAGTATACTGGAAACAAACATGGACGAAGTAATCGTAAACGGAACAAAAGAAGCAGCCGTTGCCGAATCCGTTAAAGCAAAAATTGTACTAATAATACTCACCATATATAACACATCGCCTATATTAGCGAGTGATTGTCCCGACAGTAGTAATGCAAAGTTTCTATTCAATTTTTATCTTTTCCCCCAGTCGTTCAAATAAAATTTGCGTTAACAAGGGGAAATCAAATCGGATGGTCCATCTAACATTTTCTCCTTTTGACTAAGATAAAGTGAATCGAGTAGATGACTAGCCATTAATTGGCTAGTCGACCTCTCACACCACCGTACGTACGGTTCCGTATACGGCGGTTCAACCTTTTAAGTATCGTAGCTCATAGAGTATGGACAAATCTTTCAGTCCCCATTTTATGAGTCTTTCATTTGTTATGGCGCGATGGATGATGTCATTCATTGATGCCCGCCAATACCCTTTGCGAGAGTTAGCCAGCTTCATGGAGTCATCATGATTGATTCCGTATTTACGAAGCATTTTATACTTCGTGCGTATCGTTTTCCAGCGTTTCCATATCAGTTGTCTTAATCGATGATGTATCCACTGTTGGATTTCTTTTATGAAGTTCTTCATATTAGAAATGCCATAGTAGTTTATCCAACCTTCTGTCGTTTGATTGATCTCTGTGATTATTTCATGAAAGGTTCCCGGTCGTTTCCGACTGGTTAATTTTCTTAGTTTCTCTTTGAATTTTCGTTTCGCCGACCTGCTGGGTCGGCAATTTACTTTCCCATTAGATTCTGTATGTTAAATCCTAGGAAAGTAGCTTTGGTCGCACCACATACCTTGCTTTTCTTCTGATTTATCATAAGCCCTAAATCCTTTTCTACAAACTTGGTTATACTTTCCATGACTCTTTCACCAGCACGTTTACTTTTAACGTAGATGACGAAATCGTCCGCGAATCTAATGAAACGGTGTTCTCTTCTTTCTAGCTCTCTGTCTAACATATTCAGATAGACGTTCGCTAAAATCGGCGATAATGGTCCTCCCTGTGGAGCACCTTTTGTCGTTTCGATATAGATATCTTTATCAAGTATACCTGAGCGTAGGAAACTCCAAATTAGTTTTAATACTATTTTATCTTTGATAAAATATTCCAGGTAGGCTCTTATGCGTTGGTGGTGTATCGTATCAAAGTAACTTTTCAAATCACAATCAACAACGACTCGATAGCCTTCTTGATAATATTCTTTGGCTTTTTCTATTGCTTGGTGCTGATTTCTCCCTTTACGGAATCCAAAGCTGTATTCCGAAAAATGGGGGTCAATGATTGGGTCAATAACTTGAAGTATTGCTTGTTGAACAACTCTGTCCAAGATGGCTACCCTCTTTACAGGTTGAGGTTTATACGTACCATCCTTTAGCTTTCGTTTAAGTTGGTCATAGTACTTAAGCATATGACTTTCAAGTTCATTGACCGTTATACCATCTACTCCTGGCGCACCTTTATTTGCATAGACTTTCTTGTATGCAGTCCAAAGATTATGATCTGTGACTACATTATCGATTAAATTGATACCATCTTGTTTCTCCATATCCATGCGACATCCCTACACTTTCCCATTTACCCTTTCGTTTCCAACGTATCTCTCCATGGGCAGTCATCTTTTCGGCAAATGCCACGATTATTGTCTGTGTTTAGGCGGCGATGTCTGCACCTCCTTGTTCTTCAAGATTAAGATTGTTCTGCCCTTCGTTCCGTGTTGGAACTACTATGGCTTCTGCTGACTTCTCACGATAAATCTTTTTCAACCGAGTAACTTCGTCCGTGAGACCTCCCCGGGTAAGGACTATAACCTTCCTCCCATGTAACTGTTGTATTTACTGTATGGAACTCGTGCAGTATCGGACTTTGTTTTGAGTTGCAAACTCATCCATTCCAAGTCAGCCTTATATACAATTTCTGTTCGTCAGTTCGGGATTTTGCTTCCAGCTTCCTTCAGATTCCGAATCACTTCGGACACCCTTGCCTTCAGCTAACAGTTCCTACTGCCAAGCCTGTAGTGGACTTTCACCACCAAGTTATAGCCCATGCCGGGCGCACAACTTCATTCAGTGGGGGTTTTTTCCCGCCCCCACTGAATGTTAGTTGAACAGAATCAGGAATTTACGGACTGTATATCCCCTGCCTTGACATTTTGGTTTTCCCTCTTGTTTAAAGGTGGGGGTATTACAGACCGTTAACAGACCGTTAATACGTGATAAATCCGGGGGAAAGAGGACTTATCTTATATTTTAACCTTTACAAACATTTCTGTTAATTAATCTTACGTTAATAGTGTATTATCAGCTACTGGTTTTCCTTTTTGTTTAATAACACGATAGCCGGGAGGGCAATAATCGATGCGACAAATAACGAAACACTTACTGCTCCTAGTCCCATCCCTTCCCATCTCCCAATAAGGAAACTGGTGAAAAATAAAATAATGCTTACAAATACGAACGCGATCGGAAAAAGTATTTTTTTCCCTAATCCCTTTGGAATGAATGACAGAAGAATTGCTGCGATCATAAAGAATAGTGTTAAAGCAACCAGACTCCACATTTGCCAGACTCCCTTCAAAGGATATCAAACTATTGACCTTTTATTCATAGCCATTCCGTCATTTTCAAATAAAGAATAACCACCCTAGCAGCCTGAAAAGCTAATTTTAGGTAGTTATTTTTTTATACTAATTAGTGAGTCTTCCCCTTTAAAGGGCTGTTGCACTAAACCGTTTGGTGTTCGCGCACCAGACGGTTTTACTACTATACCCGAGTTTAGGATAAAAAGAAACATTCTTACTTTTCCAATGACTCATTTGCTGTTTTTTAATTTTAACGTTTAATCGCATAGACAATCAAGAGAAAAAACACTAAAACAATTAAACTATATTCGACAGCAATACGTTTTTTGCTCTTGTTCTTCTTTCTAGTTTCCTTATTTTTCTCCCTTTTAACCTGCTTATCTGTACTTGTTAAAAACCACATGATCGTTACAGTAATAAGAGTCACGGGAATTAACAGTAGTAATTCATTAACCCGTCTTAATTCACCATCGAGAAGTGAACCATATAAATAAATGGTGAAGCTGATCGTGATTGGAATAGAAATAAAATCACAAATTAGAACTTTATTTTTTAATCGACGGTACTCATTAGCTGAAATGTTATTCATCATCCTTCCTACCTCCTCAACTAATTTTTCCTATTTATGTAAATCAGCATATTATCCCAGACATCACATATCAAATTAATCCGGTTCAAAATCTGGGATAATTTGTACCTTTGCTCACTTTATTTCAGGTTTGAAAATAACTTGGCAAATTATTTCAGATATTTTTTTATAAAAAGGGAGATCAATTATTGGCAGTATTTTTTCTCTAATATTCGAACCTTGTATGTCTCTACTAAATGTA
This sequence comes from Oceanobacillus indicireducens, assembly GCF_014647195.1. GTDB lineage: Bacteria > Bacillota > Bacilli > Bacillales > Amphibacillaceae > Oceanobacillus > Oceanobacillus indicireducens. The sequence continues at coordinate 89,169 of NZ_BMOS01000008.1, forward strand.
GGAAGAAATCAACCTCATCTTCAATTGTAACAAACCAATCATTATAATCTATATTCCTACCCGCATTATACCACTTTCTTCAATAGCCATTTGAACAATTTCCTCATCAATTTGTTCTTTCTTTTACTGCTCCATACAGTAAGGAATTGATTAATAGGAAAACTTTACAAACTTATAAAACTCTAATATAGTTTGTATATGTCCAAAAGTTTAAATTGGTAGAATGTATTTTAAAATCAAAAAACTAATCTGATTCACAATATCTTATCTTAGGACAAGTTTAGACAAAAGATAAGTAATCGGTATTTAAGCATTTTTTTACATAATCGGTGATTCGGAAAGTGGATGGAATAATAATTTTATTAACATTTTCTTTGGAACTTAGAGTTTCAATTATCTACATCTAGACGGTAAGCGCATTCAATTTAAAGGAGATGAATACAATGACTGATAATGGTAATAAAATAAATAATAAATCAACGGAAGAGAAACAAGAATTTGATTCGAGTCGGCGCCGATTTGTCAAAAACACTGGAATGATTATTGGTGGTGTCGCGGGAGGTTCGGTCCTTGGTGGTCTATTAACGAACCAATTTCAATCAGATACGGAAACGACGGACGGAAAAAAAGAACCAGCACCTGCAACAGAAGCACGCATGTTTTTTACTCGATATGAAGATTTCGTAGTTTTAGAGCAAGCGACGGAGCGGATTTATCCGGAAGATGATAATGGACCTGGTGCTATTGGATTAGGGGTTCCTTATTTTATAGATAAACAACTTGCAGGTAAGTGGGGAGTAAATGCGAAAGACTATCGTCAAGGACCTTTCTTAGAATCAGATCCGACAGCAGATATGTCTAGTTTAACACGAGGAGAAATTTTTATTTTAGGACTCCGTAAAATAAATGAGGAGAGCCAAAGTCGATTTGACACGACATTCGCTAAAATTGAAGCAGAGCAACAGGATGAAATATTAGCAAACTTTGCGAGTGGAGATGTGGATATGAAAGGAATTGGTTCGAATCGTTTTTTCGATTTGCTTCGAACAGCAACACTAGAGGGAGCTTATTCTGATCCAATGTACGGTGGTAACCGAAATATAGAAGGTTGGAAAATGAAGGAATTCCCAGGTGCTGTCGCTTCATATGCCGACATTATTGATGAAGAAGAATTTGTAAAGATGGATCCAGTAAGCTTAACGAATTATCAACAGAAATCATAATACATAAAGGGGTAGAAAAATGGCTGAAAAATTAGATAGAGTAGATGTCGTTATCGTCGGTTCAGGTTGGGCTGGTGGAATAGCAGCTGCTGAACTTTCAAAAAAAGGATATGACGTTGTTTGTTTAGAACGTGGTAAAGATCATTCAACAGAAGACTTTATTGGTGCAAAAGACGAATTAAAATATAGTCGACGTATTGAAATGTTCCAAGACTTATCAAAGGAAACATTAACAATCCGAAATGAAATGGATGAAGTTGCAACACCACATAGAAGTAATGAAACGAACCCAATTAACGGAACAGATACAGGTGGATCAGGTGTCCATTGGAACGGTCAAATCTACCGCTGGTTACCGACAGACTTTGAAATTCGTAGTAAAACAATCGAAAAGTATGGGGAAGACATGATTCCTGAAGAAATGATAATGCAAGACTGGGGAATTACATATGATGAAATTGAACCATATTACGATAAGTTTGAAGAAACAATTGGTGTATCGGGAGAACAAGATCCACTGCGTCCAGAAATGTCTAGACCATTCCCAAATCCACCATTAAAAGAAACAGCGACTACACGCTTATTTAAAAAGACTACTAAAGAGATGGGTTACCATCCATATCATATGGCATCTGCAAACGTGTCAGAACAATATGAGAATCCAGACGGCGAAACAATCAACGCATGTGTTTACTGTGCGTTCTGTGAGCAATATGGATGTGACTTTGGTGCCAAAGCTGACCCAATTGTAACTGTATTAGCGACTGCAAGAAGACATGACAACTTTGAATTAAGAAATAATTCGTATGTTGTTCGTATATTACATGAAAATAGTCGTGCTACAGGTGTCCGTTATGTTGATACACAAACAGGATTAGAATATGATCAACCAGCAGATCTTGTAGTTGTTGGAGGATTTACATTTACAAATACACGATTACTATTATTATCAGAAATTGGTAAACCATACGATCCAGTAGCGAACACTGGTGTTATCGGTAAGAACATAACTACTCACTCTCCAAACTTGACTCACTTACGTGTAAGAGGATTCTTTGATAATAAAAAGTTCAACCGATATGCAGGTTCTGGAGCATTAGGTGCTACAATGGATGACTTTAACTTGGAACAGTTAGATCATACAGAGTTAGACTTCTTACATGGGTTCTTAATTCGGTCAACACAGTTAGGTACTAGACCAATTACTCATAACCATGTTCCAGAAGGTACACCTACTTGGGGGCAAGAGTTTAAGGATAAATCCTTATTTTACACGCACCGTAATTTAGATATTCAGCAACAAAATGGTGTTCTACCATGGCGCTATAACTACATGGATTTAGATCCAACGTATAAGGATGCTTTTGGTGATCCACTACTACGTGTTACGTCTAAATTCCATGATCAAGATCGTAACATCGTAAGATACGCACATCAAAGAGGAAAAGATATTTTAGAAAAAATGGGTGCAGATCATATTACTGTACCTGAAATTACAGATGAAACAGAATTTGACCATACCAGTTTAGGAGACCATACGGCTGGAGGAGTTATTATGGGAGACAATCCGGAAACGTCTGCTGTTAATAACTACTCACAAATGTGGGATATGGAAAACTTATTCGTAGTAGGGGCTTCAGCATTCCCACACAATAGTTCATCTAACCCAACGAACACAGTTGGAGCTTTAACTTACCGTGCAACTGAAGGTATGATTGAATACCTCGAAAACGATGGCGGGTTACTTATCGAACCAGAAACGGAGAGAAGTAAGAGTTAAAAGTATAAAAGAGGGAAAAATATATCGTGAATAGACAAAAAGAAGGTAAAATGCTTTCTCTTGTTTATTTTTTACAAATTAGTTGTGAGGAAGGATACATATGAGAAAAGCAATGCATCTACCTTTTTTAGTCATTCTAATTATCCTAGGGACATTTCTCAGTCTTCTGGTAAAAACAAGAATTATCTCGTAAAATAATTTTAATCGTTAGCTAAATAAAAAAATAGCACCTACTGGAATCGGTAAGGTACTATTCTTAGGCTACTATCACGATCTAACACGGAATAAGTAAAGGAATTATCGAAAATGCTTTCTGCTCTTTTTCAATATTCTCCTCCAATTCAATTCTTTGGCACTTTTCCTGTTATCGTTGATCCGGTCTTCTACGATGCAACGGTATAAAGAACGATCAATTAACTGCATATGTGATTTCCCCTTTCGTTTTCTTGTTAACTCCATCATAAAGGAGAAATCATTCGTTGAAATCGGCTTGGAGGGTGATTATTAAGCTGGAAAAAACCCTACAATCGTTGTAGGGTTTCTCCGTCTTTGGGTGGAGATTATTCGGTTGCCCGGTCCCTTCCTTGAGACTTTTCTTCCTCCGACTCAACCATAAGCCGTCTGGTCGGCACAGCAATTTCAATACCTTCTTCTTCAAGAATATCTAGTATTTTAAAGTTAATATCTTCACGAACCGCTAAGTGCTCCGCCCAAACTGTCGTCTTCGTAAAGAAGTAAAGGAAGATTTCCATACCGTCTTCCTGATACTGTTCAAAATAGACCATAATCGTTTCCGGATGGACTTCATCATGCTCCCTGAGCAGCGTATTAATTTTTTCCAAGACGCTTTTGATTTTTTCCTTCGGTGTATCGTAAACAAGACGAATGGAAAAGTTAATCCGACGTTTACCCATTTTACTCCAGTTCGTAATGTTCTCGTTCGCAAGTGTATTATTCGGGACGATAACAAGAGCGTCCTCAAACGTACGGATCTTCGTGCTTCTAAAGCTAATATCTTCTACCGTTCCCTCAACCGATGGCGTTAAGATCCAGTCGCCAAGTGTGAATGGTTTTTCCGAGATGATGACAATCCCGCCAAGAATATTCGCAAGGGCATCCTTTGCCGCAAGTGATATCGCAAGTCCCCCGAGGCCAAGTCCGGCAATGAACCCCTCTATACTGTAATTGAACTCTTGCAGAATAATTGTTGCACTGATTGCAACTATAATGGCTTGCAACGTCCGTGATAGAAGCGGAATGAGAATATCATCGATTTTAATATTCGTCCGCTGATTGATTTTATAAAAGATGTTAGAGGAGGATGAAGATAAATTCAGCAGCCCCCATGTCATTAACACGATAAGCGCTACTTTGACGAGACTAACAAACCAATCCTGCTGATGATTGAAGTAAGGGTATAGTCGTAAAGCAACATAAAACCCTACAATGATGAATAGCCATTCGACCGGCTTTTGAAAGGATTGGAAAACATTCGATAGAAAATTAACTTTCGTTTTATTGATCAAGCGCATGATGATGCGGAAGACATATTTCGTAAATAATTTGCGGAACAGCAAGAATAAGAGAAAGACTCCTACTGCGATTCCGAGAGCTTTCAAGTGTGTATAAGATATGAGAAATTCCCAATTTTCCAAAGTGAACATTGTCAAACCTCCAACTAATCTGGCTGCAATTCTTTGGTGTTGTACGTCATTTTACAGTTGATTTTTCTATTTGTAAACCGTTAACTATTGGGCATTATGAACGATTTTTAGAACCTTTTTCATCTCATTTGCAGTCACCTGACCAGGTGCGGAAGCGTGTTTTACCGCTGCAAAAGTAAGCACAGACCCGAAAATCTCTCCGCTCATTCGGGTCACGATGCCGAGACTCCCCATTGCAATCATAATCATCTTTCGGCTTGGATACGATTTTTTCAATTGCAGGTTCGCCTGGAGGACAGTGAGGACGTCTTCCTCTTTGACAGGCATGACAGCGACTTTTGGTATATCCCCGCCAAGATCAAGCATTTTTTCTACCCGACTCATAATTTCCGATGTTTCAGGTGTCTGTGTGAAATCGTGATTTGAAATAATCGTTAAAACTTGTTGCTCCTTCGCTGTGGCAACAAGTTCTTTAACGGTATCTTCGCCGCGGAATAATTCAATATCAATTAGCTGGACAGCTCCTGACTGAGCAACTTGTTTATTCAGTTCAATGTATTGCCTGACAGTGATATTCTTTTCTCCGCCCTCTTCTGCTGTCCGAAAGCTAAAGATAAGTGGCATACACCTGAGTTCTTGTCTTAGTTTAGCTAATGCCTCAAGCACCTTTTTCGTATCTAGCGCATGTTCAAAGAAATCGACCCGCCATTCAGCAAGATCTGCTTCTGAATTCCGCACTAACTCACATTCATCCAGTAATTCTTTTACAGTAGTTCCGGTTAAAGGTGCACAAACTTTCGGCATCCCTTCACCTAATGTAAGATCACCAAGTTTATATCCCTGACTCATCTGCCACCAGTCCCTTTTTGTTATTACTATCATTCTAATTTATCCTGACTGAAGTGACAACTGATTGGGAGATTGGTGTAGAAAATTACCAACCGGTGGAAACACCTCTATGAAAAAATTATTCTCTCCCTATATTCCCTAACTCTCGAAAAACATGCCTGATTTTCAAAAGTTGAACCATTCCCCATGAGGATTAGAAAAAAGTTTGTCAATCATTCACCTGTCCTTTATGAAAAGTATATCTAGCGTTTATTATTTAAAAAGAAATAATCCCATCCGAAAAATGTCATCTATTGTTCGTAGTATTTCATGCTATAATGAATTCAATCAGGGAGGTGATCAAGATGAATAAGGAAGAACAAATCATTGAAATGCTTGAAAAAATCATGGATAAGCAGGACGAGCA
>NZ_BMOS01000008.1:95701-143284 GCF_014647195.1 Oceanobacillus indicireducens
TTTGATAGTATCCCCGACTCATTTGCTACCAGTCCCTTTATTGTTTCTTAACATCATCCTAATTCTTAAAAAGAAATATTCCCATCCGAAAAATGTCATCTTTTGTTCGTAGTATTTCATGCTATAATGAATTCAATCAGGGAGGTGATCAAGATGAATAAGGAAGAACAAATCATTGAAATGCTTGAAAAAATCATGGATAAGCAGGACGAGCACAGCCATATTTTAGAAAACCACGACTCTCAACTTAAGGAACACGGACAATTATTAACCGCGCTCCGTGCTGGCCAAGAACATTTAAAAGCAGAAATCGATGGTATGAAAATATCAAATGCTAAAGAATTCGGAGGCCTGAAAGAAGAAGTAAACACGTTCCTAATCAACCAGGAACTTTTACGTAATGAATCATGGGCAAATAAAGTCGATATCCAGCGTATTAAGAAAACGATGGGAATGGCCTAGTAAAATTCAGCTAATCTCCAGACATTCCCTCATTTTTTAACTCCATAGAATCTAACCTCAAAAAATAGGTCAGCATCCGTGTTTGACCTGTTTTCTTTTTATCTGCTAATTAAATTGCGTTCCTTACCTGGTATTCGTAAAATCAACTGAAAAGTCACCTGGCATTTCTGTAATTGTTTCAAATAACGGACCCGGGTAATTCATCGCTCGTCCGTTCACTCTAAATGGGGACTTCCATAAAAACACATTTCCCTCATTTGTTGCGTTTTCTGCTCTAACTGATATGATCCCTCCCGGAGCAATATATTGTATATTTCTTTTCTTCGTTCATTCCTATATACTAGTACTACTAGAATGTATAAGGGGGTAAAAGGATGCCGATACCTGAAAATCATTCCATATCGGTTCGTTTAACTGCGAAAGACCACGCTTACAATCAAATACAACAATGGATTATTGACGGTACCCTCCTGCCCGGGGAGAAAATAAATGATACCGAGCTCGCACAAGCCCTCGGTGTCAGCCGGACGCCAATTAGAGAAGCCTTGCAAATTCTTGAAACGGAAGGGTTTGTCAAGATGTTTCCCGGTAAAGCTACCCAAGTTACTGAAATTCATCGGGAATCCATTCATGAGCTGCTTCCCCCACTTGCATCTTTACAGGTTCTCGCAACAAAGCTTGTAAGTGAAGAGATTGAAGAGAATATAATTATGGAATTGGAAGACATCAATCAACGTTTCCAAGCGGCGATCGAGACGGAGAACTATTATTCTGCGCTCAAAATTGATGAATTGTTCCACCAAGTAATTGTCGATGCAGCTGACAATACATATATCAAGCAGCTTGTCCGCTCCTTGCAGGCGCATGTAAGAAGGCATTTCTTCCATAATGGAATCGTTCTTACCAAGGCTTCGATTGCCGACCACCGGAACATTATCCATTACCTTAAGAAGAAAAAACCGGAAGAGGCTGCAGATATAATGGAGAAAAATTGGTTGAGGACATTAGATATTCTATAGATTAATAAAAAAACTGAACCCCCGTATAAGTGCTTCATACGGGGGTTTGTTTGTTTATCACGCATTAACGGTCTGTAATACCCCCATCTCTAAACATAAGGGAAGCTCGAGACGAGAAGGTGGGGGATATACAGTCCGTCAATCCCTGATTCTGTTCAACTAACATTCAGTGGGGAGGTAAGGAACCCCCCTGAATGAAGTTTCACTTTATCAAGTTATTAATTTGTCTCTGTCGCTGCAGCACTGCCTGTAAACTTTGCAATAATTCCTGTAACGAGGATAACAATTAGCGCCGGGGCTAACCAGCCAAGTCCTTGATTATAAAGCGGTAAAAAGGACTCATAGAAATCGAGTACTGGTACCATAAATGCGAAATCGGCAATTTCAAGTGTATCTGTAAGAGTTTTTAAACCATCGAAAATACTGATTAAGAAAGTTACTCCGATTGTTGCCACGTATACAATACGGGCGTGATTAAATAGTGGTGATAAGAATGTTAAAATGATCAATACAATCGCTAATGGGTATAAGAACATCAACACCGGAACCGAAAAGGATATGATATTCGTTAAGCCAAAGTTCGCAACAATGAAGGTAATCGTTGAGAAAAAGACAACTAAAACTTTATAACTGATTTTCGGGAATAAAGTATTGAAATACTCCGCATTTGCAGTCACTAAGCCAATTGCCGTCGTTAAACAAGCAAGAATAATCATGACTGCGAGTAACAAGGAACCGACATTTCCAAAGTAATGGGACGCCGCACCACTTAATACCGGTCCTCCATTGTCAAATAAGCCTAATGAGCCAACCGAACCCGCACCTAAGATTGCAATTCCGATATAAATGGCTCCAAGTAGCGTGATCGCAATGAATCCAGATTTTGTAGCTGCAGATAATATTTGGCCTTTATCTTTAATGCCCAATGCTTTAATCGCATTAATTACAATAATAGCAAATACTAGTGACGCAAGGGCATCCATTGTATTATAACCTTCCAAAAATCCTGTAACAAATGCTCCCTCAATATATCCTTCCTGAGCCTCGCCAATTGCGCCCATTGGATTAAAGATTGCTACAATTAATAGTATTGCCAGCAATAGAACTAGAGCTGGAGCTAGAATTTTACCAACGTTATCTACTATTTTCGCTGGGTAAAGCGAGAATATTAAAGTAATTGCAAAGAAAATTAATGTAAAAATAAGAAGTCCAGTTTGTTCGGAACCATTCGGAACGAACGGCATAATTCCCACTTCATAAGCAACTGTACCTGTTCTCGGCGCTGCAAAGAATGGCCCAATCGTTAAATAAAGTAGTGCTGTAAAAAATACTCCATAAACTGGGTGTACCCTGCTCGATAGTTCTTGCAAGTTGGCACTTCCTGAAAAGGCAATTGCCACGACCCCTAAGAGCGGTAAACCAACTCCGGTAATCAAAAATCCGATAACGGCCGGCCATAAATTCTCTCCTGCATACTGTCCTAGCTGAGCTGGGAAAATTAAGTTCCCTGCTCCAAAGAATAATGCAAATAACATAAAACCTATTGCGACATATGCGGATACTGATATTTTATCTCTCATCTTTCTTCCTCCTAGATGTTCTTTAATTAATTCTTTAGTTAGTCCTTTTGATAGAATTATCAAACAATTTAATAGAGTTCGAGCTATATGCAATATATCGGCTGGAATCTACTATACTATCTTTTAATACAAAAAACAATAGCTAATCTACAAATTTTTCGACTTTTTCCGCTAAAAGGAAAATCTGGACAAGCGAGGATGTCTGGGGGTTATCTTGTCTGCGAACCTAGAAAGGCGATATGGAAGTTATGGGAGGACTAGTTAAAGCCTGAGGGAAGCGGAAGTAGAGACGTTCGTCGAATTAGAGGCCTTATTACCGATCGAAGCATGTGGAATTGTAGTTGTTTGGCCGATTAGAGAATCTCTATTATCAAACGAAGCTCATCAAGTTGAAGAATTTGAGTGATTAAAGGTGCGATAAACGACTGTAGCACACACGAGACCCCGCTAAGAGAAACCAAAAAGAAAGAGAGCAGAACATAACCTGATATTTTACAGTTATGTTCCACTCTTCTAAACTGGGACAGTGCCTCTGACCCCGATGTCCCACTCCCAAACCGAGACAGTGCCTCTGACCCCGATGTCCCGATCCTAAACTGGGACAGTGCCTCTGACCCCGATGTCCCGATTCTAAACCGGGACAGTGCCTCTGACCCCAATGTCCCGATCTCAAACCGGGACAGTGTCTCTAACCCCAATGTCCCGATCCTAAACTGGGACAGCGTCTCTGACCCCGATGTCCCACTCAGGTTGGGTTTATTTTCCATATGTCGTTTACATATTCTTGGATGGTGCGGTCGCTGGAGAATTTGCCGGAATGGGCGATGTTGATGAGGCTCATACGCTGCCATTTCATTTTATCCCTGTAGACACTTTCCGCGTATTCATGGGCTTCAATATATGGCTCGAAATCTTTCAAGACGAAATAGGGATCATTATGATAAAGAATATTGTAATAGATATCTTTAAATTCAATATCATGGGTACCAAATTCTCCATTATTCAACTGATCAAGAATGCGCCTTACTCGATCATCCTTGTTATAAATATCACGGGCATGGTACCCGCCGTGCTGATAATAATCCAGTACTTCCTCTGCTCTTAGCCCGAAGATAAACATGTTCTCTTCACCGACCAAATCGTAGATCTCCACATTTGCTCCATCCATCGTCCCCATCGTCAGGGCCCCGTTCATCATGAATTTCATGTTCCCTGTTCCGGAAGCTTCTTTGCTCGCTGTTGAAATCTGTTCACTAATCTCTGCGGCCGGTATGATTTTCTCCGCTAAGCTTACATTATAATTCTCTAGGAAGATCACTTTCAGCTTGCCCTTAGTATCTTTATCATAATTGACAATCGATGCGACTGTATTGATGAGCTTAATGACTTCCTTTGCTAAATGATAGCTAGGCGCAGCTTTGGCCCCGAAAATGAACGTCCGCGGTGTCATATCAAGATTCGGATTTTCCTTCAACTCATTGTAAAGGTAAATGATATGGAACACATTGAGCAACTGCCGTTTATATTCATGCAGCCGTTTAATTTGTACATCAAAGATCGATTGGTCGTCAACAGTTATCCCCATTTGCTGGTGGATAAAGTTGGCAAGTGCAAGCTTATTTTCATTTTTCACTTTCGCAAATTGTTCAAGTACATCCTTGTCATGTTGGAATCGGAGCAAGCTGATCAATTGTTTTGGCCGTTTGACCCATTGATCGCCAATTATGTCTTGGATGAGGGAGGTGAGTTTCGGATTCACCTGCATGAGCCAGCGCCTATGGGTAATTCCATTTGTCTTATTATTGAAGCGCTCCGGATAAAGCTCGTGGAATTCTTTCATTTCCTTTTTCTTCAAAATTTCTGTATGGATATTGGCGACCCCGTTCACACTAAAGCTTGCGACGATTGCGAGCCGTGCCATATGTACCTGTTCATCGGCAATAATTGCAAGCTCGGGAATTTTATCCCGTTTTTCCTTATGGTCAAACCATATCCCCTGACAAAAGCGTTCATTAATTTCATCGATGATCATATAAATCCTTGGAAGTAACTTCTGCATCATTGCTATTGGCCATGTTTCTAATGCTTCACTTAATGTTGTATGATTCGTGTAGGCAAATACTCGTGTCGTAATTTCCCACGCCTCATCCCAGCCAAGATCCTCTTCATCCATTAAAATACGCATCAACTCTGGAATACTTAAGCTTGGGTGGGTGTCGTTAATCTGAATGACTATCTTTTCCGGAAAATGTTTTGAGGAAAGCCGGTAATTTTTCTTAAACTGCTTGATCATATTCTGCACGCTTGCTGAGACAAGAAAGTATTGCTGCTTTAGCCGTAGCTCCTTTCCTTCATAACTGGAATCATCAGGGTAAAGAAAGCCTGAAAGCTGTTCAATCGAATGCTCGAAATCAAGATGATGATAAAATTCTTCTTGATCCCCGGAATTGTCCGGCGCCCCGGATACAGGTTCGGCACTCCAGAGCCGGAGCGTGTTCACCGTCTCATTCTCATATCCGATAACTGGAACATCATAAGGCACGGCTAAAACTTTATCTGTATGTTCATGATTGATTTCGAGTGAACCGTTACGCCTCTGATGCATTCGGACAATCCCCTGAAACTGGACAACACATGCTTCTTCCTCTCTCCGCACTTCCCATGGATAAGGTTTTTTCAGCCAATAGTCTGGGAGCTCGACCTGGTTTCCGTGGATAATGCGCTGCTCGAACAATCCGTAACGATACCTGATTCCGTAACCATGCCCAGGATAATTTAAAGAAGCGAGGGAATCAAGAAAACAAGCAGCTAGCCGGCCGAGACCGCCATTCCCGAGCGCAGCGTCTTGTTCCACTGTAAAGACGTCTTCTGCTTGGAAGCCAAGTTCTTGAAGCGCCTGATTTGCTTCCTTGAGCATACCGAGGTTCAGTAAATTACTTTCGATTAGTCTTCCAATTAAAAATTCCATGGAAAGGTAATAAACTTGTCTCGTTTGCTCCGATTTATAACGTTCATTTGTTTTATCCCAAAGCGGCTTCACCTGTTCATTGACGACAGCTGCTAAAGCGTAAAACACTTCTTCCTCCGTCGCTTCTTTTACATCAAGACGATATGTCGTGTTTATATACGTTGTCATGCGTGCTTTCAGGTCTTCTGCAGTTAACCGCTTCAAATTAATTCGCTCCCTGCTCATTTAACTGATTTGTCGGTGATACTATATCCTTATAAAGCTCTTTATACTGTTTCGCTGACTCCTTCCAAGTATAAGCACCTTTATTTACATTTTTAATAAGCTGCTTCCATTTTTCTGTATCACGATAGATTTCGAGGGAGTAATCGAGCACATGAAGCAGTTCATGGGCATTATAATTGGTGAAACTGAAGCCATTCCCTTCCCCTGTTTCCTTGTTGAAGGCGGTCACCGTATCTTTCAAGCCGCCCGTTTCTCTTACAATTGGAACGGTGCGGTATTGGAGTGCAATCAACTGGGATAACCCGCAAGGCTCAAACTTCGAAGGCATCAGTAAAAAGTCGGCACTCGCATAAATTCTCCGAGCGAGCTGTTCACTGAACGTAAGCAATGTTTTCACCTTATCTGGATATGCCCCTTCAAGATACGTAAAATAATCCTCAAACTCCTGCTCCCCGGTACCAAGAACAAGGAATTGAATATCTTTTTGTAAAAAATCATCTATGATCCGCTGAACGAGGTGAAGCCCTTTTTGTTCCACGAGCCTTGTCACCATCACATAAAGCGGCCGATCCGGGTGATAAGTGAAGCCAATTTCTTCCTGAAGCAGCTCGCGATTTCCAAGTTTTTTACTTCGAGCTGTCCGGTAATTAATTGGCAGATGCGGGTCTGTCAGTGGATGATATTCCGTGGTATCAATCCCGTTCAATATGCCGATGACATCCGCTTCCCGTTCGCGGATCATTTGATGCAGCCCTTCACCGTAGTACGGTTCTTTTATTTCTTCCGCATAGGTTGGGCTTACCGTTGTAATTTTATCCGCATGAAACAGAGCTGCCTTCAAGCTATTAATCATCCCGTCCCATTCCATCCCCGCTAAATGTCCGCGGTCTATTTGAAAGAAATCTTCGTAAACATCTGTTGGCATCAGCCCTTGATATTTTAAATTGTGGATGGTGAAAACTGTTTTTAAATTCGGCAACGGCTGCATGACTTTCGCTAACAGGACGGCAAGACCTGCTTGCCAGTCATGGGCGTGCAGAACGTCTGGTGTGAAATCAAGCAGGGGAAGCGCTGTAATCACCGCATGACTGAAAAAGACAAATCGCTCTCCGTCATCATAATAGCCGTAAATACCTTTTCGACTAAAATAATAGTCGTTTGAAATAAAATAATAGACACAGTTTTCATGGGTTAACGTATAAAGCGCAGCCTGCTGTTTTCTCCAGCCGACTTGGACGTCATACGTCGTAAGATATTCCATTTTCTCCTGCCATTCCTCACCGATCTCATCATAATAAGGTAACATCACCCGTACTTCCAGCTCCTCATGAGCTTGAAGCGCCTGTGGCAATGAACCAATTACGTCCGCCAGCCCCCCAGTCTTAACAAACGGCACACCCTCTGAAGCAACAAATAAAACCCTCTCCATTTGCACTTACCTCCTATCATTGGGACATGGGGTCAGAGCATTTGTCCCACCACTGGGACAAATGCTCTGACCCCAATGTCCCGCTAAACGATTTGTCTTTTTGCTACGACGTATGGTTTGTCGCTTGTGCCAATGATGCGTTGGCCTTTTTTCACATGGACGTCTTTATCTAAGATTACATTTTCAAGGTAGACATCTTCTTCAATTTTACAGCGCTGCATGATGATGGAATTTTTGATTGTAGAATGGTCACTTACTTCCACCCCACGGAAAAGGATACTGTTTTCCACCTGACCATTCACGATACAGCCATTTGCAATAATCGAATGATTAACGAGTGCCTGGGCTTGGTATTTCACAGGCGGGTTGCTTGATGCTTTCGTCCGGATGAACGGTTTCGCAAATAAATTAATGAAATTCTCTTCCGTCAATAGTTTCATATTTTCCCGGTAAAAGCTTTCAATCGTATTTATAAACGCATGATATCCATCATATTTATACGCCCGGACGTCCAATTCATGGAGCTGGTCTTTGATTCCATCGGCAAAAAGATTCTCCTTATGGTAAGCGATGCAATAATTGACGATCTCCATCAGTAAATCCTTCTTAATGATATAGACACCCGTGAATACATTAGGATTCTGCTCATCATTCGTTATGCCGATTACCCTAGCGTCTTCCCCTTCTTCAATCCGGAAATAAGCTTGATGCTCCGGTCGGATCTCATCAACCGGCGTATAAATTACCGTCACGTCCGCGTCCGTTTCAAGATGCTGGCTGAACGCTTCTTTATAATCCGTATTCGCAATGAACTGACTGCCGCTAACTAGGACATGGTTCGCCTTCCCCCGATTAAAATAATCTCGATTATTATGGAAAAAGCTCAAATCACCACGTGAGCGATCACTAGGATCATTCCAGTCCGGCGGTAAAATAAATAACCCGCCATGTCTCCGGTCGAGATCCCAACTTTCCCCCGACCCAAGATGATCGAGCAGGGAGCGATATTTATGCCGAACAAATACTGCCACTTCCTCCATTCCAGAATTGGTCATATTTGATAAAGCAAAATCGATCAGACGGTATCTTCCGGCAAATGGAATTGATGCATTATTGCGGAAGTAGGTGAGTTCATTGAAAACATGATATTCCTGATCAAGATTAATTAGCCCCATCATCCGGTCCATTAGTTCATACCCTCCATTTCACTAAAATGCTCCCTTATATTTTCCTGATTAAGGACTAATGGTTCTGCGTGCTTCGTCGCGTAAACCTGCACCCCGTCCGGAACCTCCGTATTTTCCATGACGATAACCCGTTCCAGGACGACATTTTCTCCGATAGTCACTCCAGGATGCAGGATCGATTGATGGATTGATGCATGCTGTTTTACGAGCACATTTCGGAAAAGGACGGAATTCGATACATCTCCATAGATAAAGCAGCCGGTATTAATGAACGAATTTGTCACCCGACCGGTTCCTCCAATATATTGCGGCGGGAAATTGGCTTCATTTGTATAGATTTGTTTACTCCGGTCTTCTCTTGCTACTGAAAGCGGACTACCGGAATCTTCGTCCAGTAAATCCATCGTAGCTTCCCAGTAACTCTGAATCGTGCCAACGTCTTTCCAGTATTCGGTAAATAAATAAGCGAAAAGCCGTTTATCCTGACCAAGCATTGCCGGAATAATATCTTTGCCAAAATCATGGCTGGAATCCGGATCAGTCGCATCTTCTATTAAAAATTCCCGGAGTGTTTCCCATGTGAATATATAAATCCCCATTGATGCAAGATTACTTTGCGGGTTAGCAGGTTTTTCTTCAAATTCATAGATTTCAAGTGTCTCGGTAGTATTTAAAATTCCAAACCGGGAAGCATCCTCCCACGGAACTTCAATGACCGAAATCGTTGCATCGGCATTCGTCGCTTTATGCTGCGCGAGGACAGATTGATAGTTCATTTGATAAATATGATCACCGGAAATAATGAGCACATATTTCGGATCATATTGATCGATGAAATGAATGTTCTGGTAAATTGCATCAGCAGTTCCAGAATACCAATCCCCTCCATGCTTGCCGGTTGCCGGCGAAAGCATCGTCACACCGCCATTCCTCCGGTCCATATCCCAAGCTTTGCCGTTACCGATATGCTGATTTAAATTGATTGGCGAGTATTGTGTCAATACGCCAAGTGTTTGAATCGAGGAATTTGCACAGTTGCTTAATGTGAAATCAATAATCCGGTACTTCCCGCCGAATGGAACAGCAGGCTTCGCGTTCTCATTCGTAAGTAAACCGAGGCGTTTCCCCTCTCCTCCTGCTAATAACATTCCAACACATTCTTTCAATTCGCATCCTCCTCGTCTCTTCTCTTAAAAATCATGACAGCAAGTGGGGCAACTTTTATTTTGATATGCTGCTCTAAGCCATGCCATTTCTTGGGAATACTGAAATGTTCATCATTATATTGACCCGAACCGCCGAAATTCTCTGCGTCCGAATTAAAAATCTCTTCATAAACGCCTGGTTCCGGCACTCCGATTTTATAATCATAATGGACATTCGGTGTAAAATTACAGACGATAACGAGTTCTTCCTTCTTACATTCCGCCCGTCTTCTAAAAGCAATTACGCTTTGATCAATCTGATGCGGGTCAATCCAAGCAAAGCCTTCCGGTTCATGGTCAAGCTCATACAATGCCGGCTCACCTTTAAACAGGCAGTGTAAAGCTTTGATATAATCGAACATTCCTTTATGTAATGGATAATCCAATAGATGCCAATCAAGCTCCTCTTTATCCTTCCATTCAGAATAGAGGGCAAGCTCTGCACCCATGAACAATAATTTTTTCCCCGGGTGGCTGAACATATAGCCGATGAGCAAACGTAATCCGGCGAATTGCTGCCACTGGTCGCCAGGCATTTTGGATAATAAAGATTTCTTTCCGTGGACGACTTCATCATGCGATAGTGGCAATAAGAAGTTTTCCGTGAATGTATACATGAAGGAGAATGTGACCAGATTATGATGCCACTTGCGGTAGATTGGATCCATCTCCATATATTCAAGCATGTCGTTCATCCAGCCCATATTCCATTTGAAATTAAAGCCGAGACCTCCAAGATAAGTCGGTGCGGTGATGAGCGGATAATCTGTACTGTCTTCCGCCATCATGAGCGCATTCGGCCGGTATTGGAAGACTGTTTTATTCAATTTACGAAGAAAGGCAGTTGCCTCGAGATTCTCTTCCCCCCCGTAAGAATTAAAGATTTTCCCCTCGTGCTCGGGCCGGTCAAAGTTAAGATAAAGCATACTTGCGACCGCATCGACACGGATTCCATCTATATGAAATTCCTCCAACCAGTAAATGGCATTCGAAACAAGGAAGCTCTGTACTTCTGGACGCCCGAAATCAAAGGCTAGGGTACCCCAGTTATGTTTCTCCGCTTTTTTCAAATCACGGTATTCATAGAGGGCTTCCCCGTCGAACTGACGTAAACCGAAATCATCTTTACAAAAATGTCCCGGAACCCAGTCCATAATGACACCGATTCCCGCCCTGTGGCAGGTATCAACGAACGCTTTGAATTCTTCCGGGGTGCCGTAACGGGATGTGATCGCATAATAGCCGGTTATCTGATAGCCCCATGATAAATCAAATGGATGCTCTGCTAGTGGCAAAAGTTCAATATGGGTAAATCCGAGATTTAATACATATGGAATAAGTGCTTCTGCAAGTTCTATGTAGGTTAGATGATCACCATTCTCCTTCAATTTCCATGAACCAAGATGCACTTCATAAATGGATATCGGAGAGGTATGAGGATTATAGGTCCGCATCTCTTTCAGCCAGGCAGTATCTTTCCACTCATAGACTTCTAGGGAAGGTGTCAATGAGGCAGTGCGTGGACGGACTTCCGCTTGCCGGGCATAGGGGTCTGCTTTTAGAATCATTTCGTTGTCTGCTGTAGTTATATGGTATTTATAAGCAGTGTTAGGAGGTATATCGCTGAAGAAACCTACCCAAATCCCTTCGTCATTCAAGCGCGTCAACTCATGAGTCTGTCCCTTCCATTCATTGAAATCGGCAGCAATAGCGACACGCCTTGCGTGAGGAGCCCAGACAGCAAATCGAAAGCCTTCCTCACCTTCCCATTCAATGAAATGGCAGCCAAGCAATTGATACACTTGATAATTCGTTCCTTGATGAAATAAATAAATTGCATCTTCATTCATGCCATACAACAACATTCACCTCCTTTATTACAACAGAAGATTATCACTAATTCAAGATAAAGGCAAGGAAGATTTTGAATATTTTTTATACATTTTTGTCGAAACCTAGCGAATCGATGAAAAAATATAAAATAATATTCGTTAATTCATAAAACCTAATCCCTTCACCGTTCGCATGATGTCTAATACTATAGTATAAATACGGTTATATGATTGACGAATATCAATATTTTTGGAAAGACAAAATAAATTTAACAAAGCTGTAACAAGTATTTTCACAGTTAACTGTCTATACTAAAAGGCATATATTTGTTTAACTGTTTATCACGTATTAACGGTCTGTAATACCCCATCCTCTAAACATGAGGGAAAACCAATATGTGAAGGGGGTAAACAGTCCGTAAATACCTGATTCTGTTCAACTAACATTCAGTGGAAAGGGAAGGATTCCCCACTGAATGAAGTTTCACTTTATTAAAAGGGTTACGATGCTGCTAAGGCGAGCGATAAAGGAGGCAGGTTCATGAGCAATTATACGGCATGGATGGATGACGTTCATCTCATTACAATTTCAGTTGATGAGCTGGACCCATTAAGAAAGAGGCTTGATACTCCACCGATCATCTATTGGGAGAAAGAACAAACCTATTTTCATACTGAGTTCCATCAAGCACCAAATCCACATACCCTACATTTCTCCCATCAAGAAGCACTTCCAATTGGCGAGGAATTGACCTTATTATGGGGAGAAGCGGAAATCCCTGTCTATCCTAGAGACATTGTCCGGAAAGAGGCTTTTGATGAAAGATATAGCGCACCCGACACGACATTGGGACCGATTTGTACGGAGGCTGAAGCAACTTTTCAACTATGGACTCCTGTTGCAACTACCGTGGAAGTAAATGTTGACGGTAAGTTGTACCCCATGAACCGGACCGAGAACTTCGTATGGACGCTTACATTAGCCGGCGATTGGCACGGTTCACCTTATCATTTCGAAGCATCCATCCACGGCAAAAGGGTACGTGTAAAAGACCCGTATGCAAAAGGCATGACCCCAGACAGTGAAACTTCTGTTTTGATCGACCTTTCCCGTACGATGCAATTGAAAAACACGAAACTTCCTGTTCAGTATCCGACAGACGCAATCATTTATGAACTTCATGTGAGGGATGCAACGATTCACCCGAACAGTGGTGTGAAAAATAAAGGCCGATTTTTAGGACTCACGGAGAAATATACGACAACGGAAAATGGATATTCAACCGGGTTATCCTATCTAAATGAATTGGGTGTGACCCATGTACAGCTTCTCCCTGTTAATGACTATGCCCGCGTTCCTGAAATGGAACCAGAATTAGGATATAACTGGGGATATGACCCGCTTTACTTTCAAGTACCTGAAGGCAGTTATTCCGTTCTTCCCGATCAGACACTTGCCCGAATTAATGAGCTGAAAAAGATGATTCAAGCATTCCATGAAGAAACAATTGGAGTCATTCTTGATGTTGTATTTAATCATGTCTTCGTTAGGGAAGAATCCGATTTCGAAAAATTAGTTCCTGGCTATTACTTCCGTTACGATAACGAAGGAAACCCGAGTAATGGAACCGGTGTCGGGAATGACTTTGCCTCGGAAAGGAAAATGGCAAGGAAATTTATTGTCGATACGATTGATTATTGGCTAACAGAATATAAAGTTGATGGGTTCCGTTTTGATTTAATGGGGAATATCGATATCGAAACAATTCGGCAAATTAAAGAACGCTGTCTGCAAGAAGAGCGAATGATTCTTTTACTCGGAGAAGGCTGGGATTTACCAACCGCACTAGATCGGGAGAAAAAAGCGATTACTGCCCATGCAGCTCAATTAAAAGGGATTGGCTTCTTTAATGATTATTTTCGAGATACTTTGAAAGGAAGGCTATTTGACACCGGGGACAAAGGCTTCATCAATGGATCCGGGCGTTTTCATGAACGACTCGGCGACCTTGTGAAAGCTGTGACGTTAACGGAAGGAATTAGTAACCACGAAATTCAGCAAAGCGTAAATTACGTAGAATGCCATGATAATCATACCCTTTGGGATCGGCTTGCCCTTACAAATAAAGAAGACTTTTCCACACGGAAGAAAATGCATCAACTGGGAACAGCACTCACATTGCTTAGCCAAGGTATTCCCTTCCTTCATGCCGGGCAAGAATTTTTCCGGACGAAATATGGAGTGGAGAATAGTTACCTGGCCGGAGATGCTATCAATGCAATGAATTGGACCCGTCGGGAAACAGAGAATGAAACAGTTGAGTTTGTTAAAAAACTGATTCAGTTGCGGAAAAATCATTCCGTATTTCGTATGCGCAGTCAAGAGGAAATCGCCCAGCGCCTGCACCTGTTAGAGGGACATAATCCATTATTTGGCTTCACCTTACTAGAAGATGGAAAAGATATTACCATCTTCATCAATCCTACTCGTGAAGTAAGGCATATACAGCTTCCAGCACCAGGCAATTGGAAAGTTACGGTTACGAATCACCAAGAGAGACCGGACAAAGTTGTTCAAGGTGACTTGTTCCACGTTTATGAGTATGAAGTTGCTGTACTGGAGAAAGACCGTTTTTAGAGTCAGCTGGTTTTTATTATACTACTGGAAATTGAAAGTATTAGAGAAATGAAAGATTAGAAGGTTTCATATGGTAATCGGCCTCGGAGCAATCGGGGCCGTTAAAAACGTAGAACTAGGGCGAGCGAATACTGAAATGCAGCATCATACCGGTCCGGATACGATTATTCTTTCCCTCCTAACGGTGTTTCCAGTGAAGAAATAATTGAGATAAGACTATTAATAAGATAAATTAATATTTGAGCTATATACTATTTTTCTGTATGATTAAATCTATACTATTTTGACAAAAAGAGGAGGATGTTCATGGATAACCCAATTAGAATAGGCATTTTAGGATACGGTAATTTAGGACGAGGTACAGTAAAAGCTGTTAAACAATCCTCCGACATGGAAATTGTAGCGGTATTCACAAGAAGAGATCCAGCAGATCTAGAGTTGGAGGATGCCTCCATTCCGGCATTACATATTGATGAAATAACCGATTATCAGGATAAGATTGATGTGATGATCCTCTGCGGTGGTTCAGCGACAGACTTGCCAGATCAAGGACCAGCATACGCTCAACTGTTTACGACCGTTGATAGTTATGATACCCATGCTAAGATTCCAGATTACTTTGAAGCTGTTGACGCAGCAGCGAAGGAAGGTGGCAATACTTCCATTATCGCAGTCGGCTGGGATCCGGGTCTATTTTCTATCAACCGGCTTGTAAGCGAATCAATCATACCAAATGGGGAAACGTATACGTTCTGGGGGAAAGGATTAAGTCAGGGACACTCCGACGCTGTCCGCCGCGTAGAAGGAGTTAAGGCTGGTGTCCAGTACACGATTCCGTCGGAAGATGCAATGGACCGCGTTCGCAGTGGAGAGAACCCGACATTGGAAACAGCAGAAAAGCACCGCCGTGTCTGCTATATCGTGCCAGAAACTGGCTATGATGAGGCAAAAATTGAGCATACGATTAAAACGATGCCGAACTATTTCGCAGATTTTGATACAGATGTTCACTTCATTACCGAAGAGCAACTGGCTAAAGAACATGCGAAAGCACCTCATGGCGGCTTCGTGATCCGCTCCGGACAGACTGGAGAAGACAATAACCAGCTAATCGAGTTCTCACTCAAACTGGACAGTAACCCGGAATTCACTTCAAGTGTGCTTGTCGCCTATGCCCGCGCAGCATACCGCTTGAACCAAGCAGGCACGACCGGAGCCAAAACCGTATTCGATATCGCACCAGGACTCCTCTCTCCACGCCCGGCAAGCGATTTAAGAAGAGATTTATTATAATATTGAGAGGCAAAATCCCAAGTCTTTGTTATGACTTGGGATTTTTTGTCACGCATTAACGGTCTGTAATATCCCCACTTCTAAACATAAAAGAAACCCAACATATGAAGATGGGGATAAACAGTCCGTAAATCTCTGATTCTGTTCAACTAACATTTCAGTGGGGGATAAGGAAACCCCCACTGAATGAAGTTTCACTTTATATTCGATAAATTAAGATACGATCGTCGGAATCATTTTTGTAGAAAATATCAATCGTTATTTCCTGAACTAATTCAAAGCTCGTATTCTTTTCCAGATAATAAATATATTCCGCATGCGGATAGTAAATCAGAAGATCGATCGAACGCGGATACTCCTCCACCGACTTTAAAATATTATGGACGACTTTTTGAAAAATCTTGACCGAAAATGGATTGAAAAAATAGAACCGATTATCCTCTGGTGCAATTTGATACTCTTGTGCCGGACAATTTAAAAATTCAATCCTTTTTAAACGATCCGGGTGCTGCATTTGATAGCCTGCTAAATTCTCAATTGCATCTGCCAATAAGTCATCCTCCATTTCCACACCTTTCACCGAAGCACCGGTAAAATGATGAAGATAGAAATTAATCCGCCCTTTCCCGCAACCGAAATCAACAAAACAATCATTCTCCGTTATTGGATAATGCTCAATCAACGTTTCCAATGTTTCATAAGATGTCGCTTCATATGGATTATTATGGTAGGAAACAGGGAGCTTTACAAACCTGTTCGCTCCCGTGCGGATCCCAAGTAATTTATCATACTTATATTGTTTCAACATTATCTTCCCTTTTCTACTTCTGCCGCTGAATCATGATGCTTCTTTTCAAATTCTCGCATTACATCGACCAGTAATTCTACCCCTTCCACCGGCATTGCGTTATAAATGCTCGCCCGCATACCGCCAACGGAACGATGACCTTTCAACGTTTCAAGTCCCGCCGCTTTTGCTTCTTCAATGAATGCAGCATCAAGCTCTTTGGATGGCGTGACAAAAGGAATATTCATAAAGGAGCGGCTTGCCTTGTCTACTGGAGTCGTGAAGAAATCAGACTCGTCCAGAAAATCATAGAGAAGTTGCGCCTTCTTTCGGTTCTTCGCCTCCATCGCTTCAATACCGCCAAGACCTTTTAACCATTCAAATACGAGGGATGCCATGTAAATGCCAAAGGTTGGTGGTGTATTATATAATGAATTGCTTTCGCTATGTGTCTTATAATCAAGCATAATTGGGCAATCCGCCTTCGCTTTACCGATTAGGTCTTCACGGATAATAACAATTGTAAGCCCAGCTGGACCAATATTTTTCTGAGCACCGGCATAGATGATACCGAACTTATTCACGTCAATTGCTTCAGATAAAATATTGGAAGACATATCAGCAACTAACGGAATGTTGCCTGTGTCCGGGATATCCGTAAAAGCGGTCCCTTCAATCGTATTGTTCGTCGTAATATGTATATAATCTAACTCCGGATCAAATTCCACCTCGTCAAGATTAGGGATATAGTTGAACCCGCGGTCTGCACTTGAAGCGATAACTTCCACTTCACCGAATTTCTCCGCTTCTTGGATCGCCTTTTTCGACCAGGAACCAGTATGGACAAAGCCCGCTTTCCCATTTTGCATCAAATTCAGCGGTACCATGGAAAACTGTAGCGTCGCCCCACCTTGGAGGAACAACACTTTGTAATTATCCGGTATATTCATTAATTCACGTAAATCTTGTTCTGCTTTCTCAATCACTTCTGTAAAAAGTTTAGACCGGTGACTAAGTTCCATAACTGACATTCCAGAATCCGCATAGCTTAATAATTCTTTTTGTGCTTTTTCCAAGACTTCTAACGGTAGGATGGAAGGCCCTGCTGAAAAGTTATAAACACGCTTCATTCGTTCTCGCCCCTAACTATTTTCATGTTCAACATTCGGATTTTTCAATATTAACCTTCATTATAATCAATGCCCTTGCATGTTGCAAGCGGGTAAACGAACGTTTTATAGCACAACTGATTTAACGTACGTAAACATTCACCTAATTTCCCAATCCACCGCAGCTCGTCCATTTGCACTCAAAAATTCATTCGTTTCCGAAAATGGTCTACTGCCGAAAAATCCCCGATTTGCTGAAAACGGACTCGGATGCGGCGATTTAATAATATGGTGGCGCTTATTCGTAAGGAATATTTCCTTTTCCTGGGCATGTTTTCCCCATAAAATAAACACGACCGGATCTGTCTTTTCATTGACGAGTTGGATTACTTTGTTCGTAAAATGCTCCCAACCTTTCCCGCGATGAGAAGCTGGCTGTTTTTCCCTTACCGTAAGTACCGTGTTCAACAACAACACCCCTTCATCAGCCCATTTTTTCAAGTAACCATGGGCTGGGGGTTCGATTCCTAAGTCACTTTGAAGTTCTTTATAGATATTTCGTAAAGAAGGGGGAATCGCTACACCCTTTTGCACAGAGAAACTTAAGCCATGGGCTTGATTCGGTCCATGATACGGATCTTGTCCAATCAGAACAACCCTCGTATTCTCGTAACTTGTGTAATGGAGGGCATTAAAAATATCGTCCATATCAGGATGAATCTTGTAATTCTTATATTCTTCTTTTAGAAACTCCCGTAATTCCAAGTAGTATTTTTTCTGAAATTCCCCTTCAAGCAAGGGGGCCCAATCATTTTTTAAAATTGTCATCAGCTAACCTCCTGTCAACTCCAATCAAAAAACCTTCGGAGCATCCGCCAGAATACACGCGGGATATATAGAAAAAACTCAACTATGAACATATACCAATCAAGCTGTTCGATACGCTCCTCGGCTTTTCTACTTTTCTTTTTTAATTCTTTCCCACTCATTACATACCCTCCATCTAATTTACCACGTATTAACGGTCTGTAATACCTCCACTTTTGAACGGGGACGGAAAATCCCAGTGAATGAGTTTCACTTTATCGTAACAAATGTCATCAGTACAGCAGTAAGACCGACTAGAATAACCGCTGGGATTATAAATATGCGTCTGAAGCGCAACCAAGCCGCGTCTCGAACAGTTTTCTCGATAGGTACGACACTGAAGAAATGTTCATCGAGCATTTTTTCATACAATCCTCTCAGCCAGGAATTATACGTCAAAAACAATGAGAACGTAATGAAAATCAACCATTTCAACCAGATAATTGGAAGTAACGTAATTGCAAATAAGGTGACGCCGATGATTTGGAAATAGCTTTTAAGATAGACTGTATGTCGCAGGAATCCTTTTAAGAGCATTTCCAGAAGGCCATTTTCCGGATTTGTTTCTTTAAAAATCCTTCTGCTATTTCTAAAGAGTAGAGGCCGTTTCCCGAAACGAATTGGAGGCTTCTCCACCTCTTTCGCCATTCCGAGCATTAACTTCGCATAGCGCATCCGCACCTTGACCTCGTTATTCACCTCTTCAAAAAAGTAGCGTTTTGCCGGAACCATAACGTAATAATTCCAGACGGTGAGAAAAATGACGCTAGCAGCACTTGCTATGAAAAGGATATCGAGCGATAGGTACATGACAAGATTGCTGATGAAAATAAAGAGAACAGCAAGCAAAATCCAACGCTTCACTGGGTGGCGAATGATTTTTTTCACGGTAGATATAAGCAATTGATAAGCTAGGAGAAAAACAAACAGAAAAAAGATTTGACGCACACCAAGCCCAATCAGCTGGATAAGCCACGGTAAGGTAATAACGAGTAATACCACGGCCAGCCCTATCCTCTGCAACACAGAATATGAAAAAGCCGTGGTCCGTAAACCACGATATAACTTGGGCCGGTCAAGTAAAAACAATTGATCTGCTTCTTTCATAAACATACGGAATTGGACAATCGTCAAGAGAAGTAACATCAACCAGATAATCACCGTTCCCGGCAATATTTCCGGCCAATAGGATGCGGTATCCTTCCAGATATCAATATAAAAAAGCACCCCGAATATAAGGAATGGAATAAAAGCATAGAACCAAACTATCCAATCGATGAACATTCCAAGTATCTTCCGCTGATATTTTATATCATCAATTAATCGTAATTTAAATAGTTTCCTACCGGTCATCTGCCTCACGCTCCGTCAATATATGAAAACAATCGAATAAAGACCCTCCCTGCAGTCCGCTCTTACGCTGGATGTATTCCAATGTACCGTCCGCAATCAGCTTTCCGTGTGAGATAAGCAAGAAGCGGTCACAAATCTTCTCCGCTGTATCAAGTACATGCGTCGACATTAAAATGCCGGCACCGCTCTCTTTTTCTTTTGCAATCATATCAAGGAGCTTCCGGACCACTTTCGGATCTAGCCCCATAAACGGTTCATCAATAATATGCATATTCGCTTCCTTTAAAAATGCGAGCATAATCATTGCCTTCTGCTGCATGCCTTTGGAGTAGCTTTCAGGATAATGATGCACCACATTTTCCAGTTCAAATTCTTTTAGCAATCCTTGCATTTTCCGAGTGAAATCCGCTTCGTCCGCTTCAATCGTAGCTAGAAGAAAATGAAAATGTTCCATTAGCGTCAAGCCAGGATAAAAAAAGGGGCGTTCCGGTATGTAAGCATAATTTTCAACTTCGATCTCCCCTTGCACGTAATCAATGACGCCGAGCAAGGATTTAATTGTTGTACTTTTCCCAGCTCCGTTCGGTCCGATTAATCCGACGAGCTCGCCTGGATGAACATTAAATGTAATATTTTTTAAAACTGGTTCATTTTTACTGTAACCCGCTTCTTGGATCTCGCATCGTAACATAAATGAAGCCGCTCCTTTCATTTCTATTAACTAGTACGGCTACTCATCGCTGAAAGTTTCATGCTTTTCACGTATAATTGAGGATATTGCAGTAAAAGAAAGGATGTTGCTCACATGAATGCTTTTGTACTTTTGGTTTTTGCAATTATAAGTGAAGTGTTCGGCAGCTCCTTTTTGAAGCTGACGAATGGCTTTAAAAAGATACTACCAACACTCGGGGTCATAATCGGATACGGAACCGCTTTTTACACTCTTTCTCTCACGCTAACCGAATTACCACTTGGCTTGGTTTACGCAATTTGGGCTGGGATGGGAACTGCGCTAACCGCCATAGTTGGAATAGTCGTTTATAAAGAAGTATTTAATATGAAAAAGTTAACAGGAATCCTGCTCATCATTGCCGGAGTTGTCCTATTGAATATTTGAAAGCAGGTATTAGGATTTTGAGCGAGGGATTGGCTTTTCATTGACCGAATGAATGAGGATCGTTGTCGTTCAAGGGATTAGGAAACTTCTAACTGACGGAACGAGGAAGAGTTGCTGTCGTTCGAGCGATTAGAAGGCCTTTAATCGACTGAATAAGGGAGATTCTCTGTGTTCCGGGGAATTAAAGATTACAAGCTACAAAAACAGAGCGGTCTAACTGGGACAATTGCTCTGACCCCAAAAAGAAAGTTGGTGTTAGATATGAATGTGAAGGGTTATAGTTTCCTTGTTGTTTCGATTGTTGCTGAGATCTTTGGTACGCTGATGCTGAAGCTCTCCAATGGTTTTACGTTGTTGTATCCATCGCTTGCAGTCATTTTCGGGTATGGGCTATCTTTTTATTTTCTCGCTCTTTGCCTGCGTTCCGTCCCGCTAAGTCTCGCTTATGCGATTTGGTCTGGAGCTGGAACTGCTTTAACTGCATTGATCGGCTTTCTTTTCTGGAATGAAGCATTCCACCTCGCCAAGCTACTCGGCATTATTCTCATTATTGGAGGTATCCTCGTCCTGAACACAAGTGACACAGCGCACAATAAAAATAAAACCAAAGAAAAAACTATTTAAAAAATGGGGCAATCAATGTACTGAACTTGATTGCCCCATTCCAATTTTTAATTAATTCCACGCATATATTTCTTCAATTTAGGTGCAAGGAATAATAAACAAATTCCTAACAGAATCGCAAAACCACCAATGGCTCCGAAATAAATTGCCTCTGTCTCTACTGAATAAAAACGTACTACTTGCGCGTTGATTGCCTGTGCGGAAGCGTTCGATAGATTCCAAAGACTCATCATCTGGGCCGCAAACGCAGCCGGCGCAAGTTTCGTGGATGCAGACAGTCCAACCGGAGATAATAATAATTCACCGATTACGACGAGGAAGAAACTCGCCACTAACCATAGCGGGCTAACGAGAGATTCTGTTCCGTTAAATATAGCTGGGAAAACCATAATAATAAAGGATAAACCAGCAAAAATTAACCCAAGTGAGAACTTCTGTGGTGTACTCGGTTGACGATCACCAAGTTTCACCCAGAGCCAAGCAAATACTGGAGCAAGTGCCACAATAAATAATGGGTTGAGTGATTGGAACCACGAAGATTTCAGTTCAAAACCTAAGAAACTTAACTGTGTCCGTTCGTTTGCATATGTTGCAAGAATATTCGAGCCTTGTTCCTGAATCGCCCAGAACATCATTGCAGCAAAAAATAGCGGAATATATGCCAATAACCGGGAACGCTCATCATCGGTTGTCTTCTTACTGCGGTACATTACAAAAATGTAAATAGCTGGAATAATAACACCTGAAATACTAATAAAGAATATGACACGTTCAATTGTTAACCAGCCACCGGAAAACCCTAACCAAAGAAACGCCGCGATGGCAACTCCACCAAATAAAAATCTGCGTGCAATGCTGCCTTTTTCAGTAGCAGATAAAGGGTTCGGTACTTGCATTCCCGCAAGACCCATATTCTTCTTCCGCGTGAATAAATAGACAACTAAGCCCGCGAACATACCTACGGCGGCTAAGCTAAATCCAAGGTGGAAACTATATTCCTGTCCAATTGTTCCGACAATTAATGGTGAAATGAATCCACCCATGTTAATTCCCATGTAATAGATACTAAAACCGGAATCACGGCGTGAGTCTGTCTTGCTGTAAAGTTCTCCAACCATTCCACCGACGTTCGGTTTCAATAAGCCTGTCCCAATAATGATAAAGAGCATGGATAATAGCAATGCGGTAAATCCACCAGGCAATGATAAAATAATATGACCAATCATAATCAGAACTCCACCGTAAAATACGGTCCGGTTCATTCCTAACAAGCGGTCGGCAATCCAACCACCAATTATTCCTGACATATATACTAAAGAACCGTAGATAGCCATAATCGAGTTAGCTGTTGTGCGGTCCAGTCCTAGGCCACCCTCGGTTATTTCATAGTACATATAGTAGAGTAGAATAGCGCGCATCCCGTAGTATGAGAACCGCTCCCAAAACTCGGTGAAAAATAATGTTGATAAACCTTTTGGATGCCCGAAAAAACCTTTTTGAGGCACGGTCTTCAATATCGCATCCCGTTCTTTAGAGTCCATTTGCTGTTAATCCTCCTCTAAGTTGTAAATATTTCTAAGACCCCTTCAGTTTTCTATCGGTACGTTATGATTGTTTTCTTTCTGAAATATCATCCGATACACCAATCCTTTATATTTTAAATCCAATAACAATGCAATCGCAAGCCCAACGAAGGCAATGCCGCGATACATATTTTTCCGTTCTGAATTCATCCTTTTCCCTACCTTTCACTTCAAGGCTGTCTTAGTAATATAACATTCCTATTTTATCATTTTTTATTTTTACTTACAATTGAGTAATTTTTGTAAATGTACTGGACTTTCCTACCTGCCTAATTTTTCAATTTACTCTAAACTGGCTTATACTACATATAGATTAAAAATAATGGAAGGGAGAAGGAAACATGATTTATGATAATTCAATTACAAAAAAACTTGGCATAGCCTATCCCATTATTCAAGCAGGCATGGCGGGAGGGATAACGACACCCGAGCTCGTTGCCAGTGTCGCAGAAACCGGTGCACTTGGTACGCTTGGAGCAGGTTACTTAACACCGGAAAAAACGAAAGAAGCCATCCAGAAGATCAAGCAGCTCACCCACAAACCGTTTGCGGTGAATTTATTTATTCCAGAACACCCGACTTTTTCCGATAAAAAAATTAAACAGGCCAATCAGTTACTTGCTCCTATTCGTAGGGATTTAAACATGGAAGAGCAAATACAACTACCTGAAATGAACAAGAATCTTTTTGAACAACAAATTGAAGTATTAATCGAAGAAAAGGTCCCAGTTTGTAGCTTTACCTTTGGACTGCCCCCTAAGAAAATTGTCCGTCGCTTAAAAAGCGAAGGAATAACATTAATCGGTACAGCAACAACGGTAAACGAAGCACTTGCCAATGAAGAACAAGGTCTTGATATAGTCGTTATGCAAGGGAGTGAGGCTGGCGGACATCGGGGGACATTTCTTGGTAATTTTCAATCCGCGATGATTGGGACGATGGCACTTGTTCCACAAGCAAAGGACCTGGTGAACATCCCGATAATTGCCGCCGGTGGGATTATGGACGGACGAGGGGTACTGGCCGCTCTCATTCTTGGTGCAGAAGCTGTACAGATGGGAACGGCATTTATCACAACCAAAGAGAGCGGCGCCCACCCCCTCTATAAACTAGCGATCCGTGAAAGCACTGAAGAGGCAACAACCGTGACAAAAGCCTTCAGTGGAAAACCTGCAAGAGGGATACGAAATACATTCATTCAAAGCCTTGAAAATAGGGAACATCATCTGCCGAATTATCCGATTCAGAACATGTTGACACAAGAGATTCGGAAAGAAGCAGCAAAGCGAAACCGTCCGGAATATTTAGCTCTATGGTCGGGTCAACACCCACGTTCCAGCACGGATAAACAAGCAGGGGACCTGATTCAATCCATCCTTTCACAAATTGAAGACCTTATGGGTAACTTAGGTCTCTAAGTAAGGAAAAAGAGGGCAGCTTTACGAAGCTGCCCTCTCTTTAATAACTCAATGCCTGTCCTGCATCAAATTTGTCGATACATTGCTGTGTACGCTTCATCTGCTTATCTAGGGAATAGCAAGATGTCGTAAGTGATAAAGACGTCCCGTCGACAAAATGTACGTTGGATTTATTCAACACAGACTCCTCACTGATATCCTCAATGCTCTCGATGCGATGATAAAATAGCCATATGCAGTCTGGGTGTGAAGGTGACATGGTAGGAATCGCATAGATACCGAGGGCTGTATTGATCGGGAGAGGTACTTTATATTTAAAACCTAATTTCTCTCGAATTAAATGAGTACTTCCTTCATAAGTTAAGAATGTTTTAGAGGCGCTTTCTTTAATAATGTCAAATGGGGGCTTTTTTACGTAGTGTTTCCCTTCAGAGGTTAAAACAATGGTGTCATAATGTGTGCTTCGCCCCGGAAGAAGTGCATTGTCATTTTGCGTAATGGTGTAGTTTAATAAAATTTTCTCCAATTGAATAACTCCCTTCCCGCCTAAATCATTAAGTACTTTAGGCTAGTTCTTATTGCATATTTGACACCAATTATATGAGTATTGGGAATTGTTTGCAAGCCAATTTATTTATTCCAAAAAAATAACCAGCCAAGATGCTTTTCTTAGCTGGTCTACGCTTATTCATTCAATTGTTGCTCAGCAAATTTCCGATATAAATCATGGGTTGCAATCAACTCTTCATGAGTGCCTAAACCGGTTATTTTTCCTTTTTCAATAAAAATAATTTTATCGGCGTTAACAATGGTAGATAACCTGTGGGCAATCACAAAGGTTGTGCGCCCTTCCATCAGACGGGAAAGAGCTCGCTGAACAGCGTGTTCCGACTGACTATCCAAGCTTGCTGTTGCTTCGTCAAGCATCAATATTTTTGGATCGCGCAGGAAAGCACGCGCAATATTAATCCGCTGCCTTTGCCCCCCAGAGAGCTTTACTCCGCGCTCCCCGACTTCCGTAGCAAGACCATCTGGAAAGCTACGGATGAACGTCGCTGCATAAGCCATCTCTGTGACCCGCCATAGACGATCATCTGGAATTTTCTCCGCATCATCCAAGCCATAGGTGAGATTATCACGGATTGTTCCAGCCATCATTGCACTTTCCTGGGATACATAACCGATCTGGCCCCGCCAAGATGCTAGAGAAAGCTCACGAATCGGGGTATTCCCAATTCGAATCTCACCGCGGACTGGTTCATAGAAACGCTCAAGCAAGCCGAATAACGTCGTTTTCCCACCGCCACTCGGACCAGCAAAAGCGATCATCTCTCCTGGATGTGCTTCAAACGTGACATCCGCTAGCACCACTTCTCCTTCGTCATATCCAAAGGAAACGTCATCAACGTAAATTGATTGCGTACTAATATCCCTCGTGATGCCAACCTGTCCTTCCTCTTCTTCCAAGTCCAGAATTGCAATAATCCGCTCCGTCGCACCTTTTGCCTTTTGAAGTTCTGTGAAAAACATCGCAAACGATGTAATCGGAAAGATGATTTGAAAAAGATAAAGTAGAAAAGCAACGAGCGAACCTGTTGACATCGTACCTTCCGAGACACGGATACCGCCATACCCGATAATCACGACAATGACAAACATCATAATCGTATAAATTAGCGGGCCTATCAAAGCAAATACTTTCGCTTCTCTTAACCCTAAGCTGTACAATTTACGAATCCCTGATTTACCTTGGTTTTCCTCCACTTCTTCCGCGGTGGATGATTTCATTAAGCGGACTTCACCTAACGTCTGCTGGATATTTCCGGTGAATGTCGCCGTCTCATCCTGCATCTTTTTTGAAATCTTCGCCATCCTTGAACCGAGCGGCATCATAATCAAGAATGTTATCGGAACTGCAAGCAGCATCAGCAAGGTCATCTTCCAATCCATAATAAGCAGAATAACAATCGCACCAATAATCGTAATGATACCCGTGATAAACTGCGGAAAATGGTTGGAGATTAAATCTTTTACTATTCCCGTATCATTTACGACCCGGCTTACCGATTCGCCGCTCGGTGTTTTATCAAAATAACGGACTGGCAAACGAAGCAGCTTAAACCACATCTTTTCCCGTAATCGAGCGACAATCCGCTGACCGACTGCGGCTAAAATATAAGTCGATAATCCATCTATAACCGCCTGGAGGATAAAAACGACTATGATTGTAATAATTAGCGTCGTACTAAGTGCCTCCAATGTAAATCCATCAACCAGCTTCCTTGTTAGGAGCGGAATGGCAAGGTTCACAAGCATCGTCAGCATACTTCCGATTAATCCTGCCACAAGTGCCCACTTTGAAATCTTCGTTGATAGGATTAGTTCTATAAATGGTTTGATTCCTGATTGTTTCTCTTTCATCTGCATTCTCCTTAATTGTTAGAAAATCACGGAGGAAATTTTTAATGATCCACGACTACTTTTCCATTTACCGTCTGGATCTTAATAAGATTTTCCCCATCTCCAAACGTACGATGCCGGCTACTACTCCCAAAGATAATTGCTTCTCCGTTGACCACTTCAACAATAATCTCTGCATTATCAGGTTCTTCCTCTACTTGAACATTGACCTTACCATTCACTGATTCGAGGTCAACCGGATGATCTAAGCTTTTTGCCTCTACATTGATCGTACCATTTGTGACTTCAGCCTTTAGTTCTCCCGATATATTCACTGCACTTATTTTCCCATTTTCAGACTGAATTGTCGCGGTTTGTGTATTAAGATTCTCTAAAGACATCTTACCATTTGTCGATTCGGCAGAAATGATATCACTGTTAAGATTTTCAATCCTTACTTTCCCGTTCGCAGTTTTTGCTTTCAAGGAATCATAATCCTTTTCCGGCAAGTAAACTCTTGTCACCGCTGATTTCAGCGAAAAGTCGAAACTAAAGAACTGAAGAACTTTCTCCTTTATAGTCACTTGAAGTATCCCGTCTTCCACTTCCGCCTTGTAACGATAACGAGAATTATTTTTCGTATCTTTTATAAATTCAACCTTTGTCACGTTGTCAGTTGTCGGTACGATTTCAATGGTCGAATTATCCGTCTCAATTACGACATCTGAAATGGTATCTGTGAAGGTCCTTTCCTCTTCAACCGTTTCGCCAGCACTAAGAGATGGATACGTGAACAATGCCCCGCCAAAGCCAATTACCAACAGTACTATCGCAATGAATGCGATTCTTCTGCGATTAAGCATACTTCATTCCACCTTTCACCATTCTGACGTTAAATTGAAAATATTTCACAAACCAATGCTTCATCCATCCCGTAACGGCGTACATACAGATTCCAATTAATAATCCTGCCCCTGTTAGTCCGATGGAAATGAATATATTGAATGGCTCGAATATCTCGGGATAAATAAGTGTGTTAATCAGAACACCGACTAGAGTAAGTGAGAAGGATACCGCAACAACCCAGCCCGCAAATAACAGAGACGCAAGTGCGATGAGTGGACCTGCAACAATCAACAGATTAAAGAAACTTAACGAGATGACTGCCCAAAATGCGCGGAAGAAATTTCTTGTCGTACCACTTTCCTGAACAGCGTCCACATAATATACCGCAGAAAGTTCTTTCCCGAGCTGTTCTGGTGAACCGAGTGAAGAACTGATTTCTTCTTCTGTTTTACCATCCGCAAGTCCATTTGAAAAATATTCCTCGTAATCATACAAAATATCATCCCGTTCATTTCGTGGAAGTGTTAGAATTGCTTTCTCCAACTTGCTTAAAAATTGTCTCTTATCCATCATTTATATCCCCTTTCCATCTATTAGGTAATTAACACCTTCCGTAAACATCCACCATTCCTCAAGTAATTCCTGAAGATACTTATTACCTTCTTTCGTTAACTTATAATACTTCCGAGGTGGCCCTTCTGATGACTCTTGTAAATATGTTGTTGTGTAACCTTCCTTTGTAAAGCGCCTTAACAAAGGATATACCGCACCTTCCGATAGTTCTATATGACGAGAAATATGTTGTACAAGTTCATAGCCATATTGATCTTTCTTATCTAAAAGAACGAGCACACATAGTTCCAGCACACCCTTTTTAAACTGTACATTCAACCCGCTCACTCCCTTGATGTATTTAGGTATTATATATTATATAATACTATATTGTATATGTTACTGTTCAACAAATAATAGCAATTAAAGTATAGCATTTCCCTTTTCACCTGTCACTAGACCTGAAGCATGATTTCCGCATACAACTTGAGACTTAGCAAAACAGAACGAAGAAAAAGCCAAGACAAGACCAGGTAAACTGCTCATATAACTGAACTTGATCATGTCATGGCTCTACTTTAACCAATATGGTGAACAAATAAAAAATGGCACATTCAGTTTTTCTGAACGTGCCACTCTAATTATTGCAAACGTCTTATTCTTTCTTCCAAATCCGGATGGGTCGAGAAGATGTTCGATTTTTTCTTGCCATTAATTTTGAGCGTGGCAATCGAAGTATCTTCTTCTGTTTTAATGCGGTCACTGTAAGCGCGCAATGACTCTAGCGCATGTCTCATTTTATCTTTCCCTGCAAGATCAGCCCCGCCCCGGTCCGCATGAAATTCTCTGTGGCGGGAGTAAGCGAAGACAACAAGACTTCCTAAAATAGAAAACACTAGCTGGAAAACAATAATCGCGATAAAATGGACGATCGGAGCAATTTCTTCTCTTGCAAAACGCGATGCGATAAAAGCCGCAATCCGAGCAAGGAAAACGACGAATGTGTTGACAACACCTTGAAGCAGGGTCATTGTCACCATATCTCCGTTTGCTATATGAGCGACCTCATGAGCAAGCACACCCTCGATTGCAACATCATCCATTTCTTCCAATAAACCGGTTGAAACAGCGACAAGTGAACGTTTCTTTGATGGTCCGGTCGCAAAAGCATTCACTTCTGGTGAATCATAAATCCCAACCTCAGGCATATAGGTTAAGCCTGCAGCTCGTGATAAACGATGAACTCTTTCAACAAGTTCCTGTTCATATTGAGTAGCCGGTTGATCAGGATTGATAATCCGAACACCCATCATTCTCTTTGCCATCCAGCGCGAGATTAACAGAGAAATAATGGAACCGGTAAACCCGATAATCGCACTTAAGATAAGTAGTGTACCGAAATCAATTCCACCTGTTGTATTTAAATAATTCAATCCACCTGGTATTAAGTTAACGATTATACTAATTGTAAGTAGGACTAAAACGTTCGTAAGTAAGAAGTAAAAAATCCGCTTCCCCATCTTCCACACCCTTTATCTTTGATTTTCTTTTCTCAATTATATAGGGGATCACGTGATGCTACAAGCAGGAAGTACAGATTTAAGCAGCTTTTTCCTGCCATACAAGTAATAATAGATTGGCAAAGCTAGAGAAGGGGAAAGACAGCATACGTGACGTCTTATCAAATTGAACGGTCCATTCAAGTGCGGTTCCTGAATGGACCAATTTTTAGGTTGCGATAAATTTTCAAAGTATAGTAGATAAAGGGAAAGAATACGAGAATAATCATCACTTCTACGCCGAAACCAAGCCCATTTTCTTTCCCTAGCCCATTTTGAATAATATCGTAGTAAACACTCGCAAACGTCAGACTGATTGCCAGGTTAGAAACTGCTAGCATTCTTGCAGTATTTCGTTTAACGGTATGGATCTCACCTTCCGTTAGCTCTTCCTTTTTCAAAAAGGGAATATTCATGAATTGCAGACTATCTGCTTTATCCGAACGAATGATTAAATAATAATTCAACACAAAGCAAAGCAGAACGGTATGGAAGTTAAGCAATATCAAGCCGAATAAAGTCCCCTTATGTCCCCAGCCATCCGCTTCTCCAGCCATATTAAAATGAATGGGAATCTCCGTCGGCAGCTTGCTATAAGAAATAGAAACATAAGTTATCATGCTGAACATCACAATGAATGTCAATAGATCAAGTACAGGCGAATAATACTGCCGAATATTTCTCCACATGAAATCAACCTTTCCTTATGTATATATCCAATTATACTACGAAATAGAGTCCGATTGAGTTTCATGCAAAAGGAACTGCTGATCCCTTTCATTTAGCATAAGTGAAACTTTCATCTGCCCCTCACTTTATCCGCGAAAAAATCTTCCATTGAAATACTTTCTTTAGAATCCAGTAAGATTACTTCTACCTGTTCTCCCTTCTTTGATTCTTTCCTTCCCTTTAAGAAAACAATCAAGCAGTCCGCTTCAGCAAGAGAAGAGACAACACCTGATTTATCCAACCCGCTCGGAGTAGCAAAGAGCGTTCCATGCTTCAGCTCGAGCTTGCCACGTACGAAACGGTCAAACGGATTCTTTTTTAGAAAGTCCGCCCCAAGAATAGCCGTTGTTCGCGGTGAGAAAGGGTGCCTAGCACCTAAAACCGCACGGATGAATGGACGCGCGAGGAGTTCAAAGCCGACGTAACAGGCAGATGGATTCCCTGACAAGGCAAAGATAAGCTTCCCGTTCTTTTCCGCCACTGTCGTCACACTTCCCGGACGCATTCCGATCTTATTAAAGAGCACATTGGCACCGAGTCGATTGAAAATCTCCGGCATAAAATCATAATCACCTACAGAAACTCCACCTGTGGTAATCAGGATATCCACCTTCTTCAAGTTTGTTGTGATACTTTCAAAGTTCGTTTCCAAGTCATCGCTTAGTTTCCCAAGATAAATTGGTTCTGCCCCAGCCCGGAGTGCTTGAGAATGAATCATGTAGCCGTTACTATTTCTTATTTTCCCTGGCTCTAGTGGGTCATCCAAATCCAACAATTCACTTCCCGTAACGAGAATACCTGTCGCCGGCCTCTTTCTAACGGGAACTTGCGTGTAACCGAATGTCGCAAGCAACGCAATAACACCCGGATTTATATACTTTCCAGCTTCAGCAACAACCGTCCCTTGCTGCACATCTTCCCCAGTAAAAGATATATTTTTGTTCGCCTTCATTGGTCTCCGAACTTGTATATGAAGATTATCGTCTATTTTGATTTCTCTCACAGCTTCAATCATAATAACTGCGTCACAGCCATCAGGAATTGCCGCACCGGTCATAATGCGGACAGCTTCTTTTTCCCCAACCGTTCCAGAAAATACTTGCCCCGCACCAATTTCTCCCACAACCTTGAGCACACTCGGATTATGGGTTGTTGCTCGAGCAGTATCGCTTGAACGTATAGCAAATCCATCATAGGGCGAGCGGTCGAACGGTGGAACCGGGTGATCGGCAACTAAGCCCTCCGCCAGATAAAAACCGGTTGCCTCAAGTGGAGAGAGGTATTCCATTTCACCCGGATTTGCAAACTTCATCAATCTTGTAACCGCTTC
This sequence comes from Oceanobacillus indicireducens, assembly GCF_014647195.1. GTDB lineage: Bacteria > Bacillota > Bacilli > Bacillales > Amphibacillaceae > Oceanobacillus > Oceanobacillus indicireducens. Next base: position 127,814 of record NZ_BMOS01000008.1, read on the forward strand.
CTGTAATTGAATCGACTTTCTTTCAAACATTCCGACACCCCCGTTTCCTATAATTATAGCATACGCACTGAAAGCGTGGGACAGGGGGTCAGAGCATCTGTCCCACTTTTCGCTCTAATATAAGAAACTATAAAATAAAAGTGCTGCGATAACTTAGATATCCAGGGCAAGCCACGTCCGGCTCCAGCGCCCAGCAACTAGCAAACTTCACACTCCTCCAATCGATAAGTCAACATCAACTCACTATCGTTCGTTGTGTTTCCTTTATCTCATTCCGGAGTGCTCCAGTTTGTACGTTGCTAAACGGGCGCTTACGCCTTTGCTTACTCTTCCTCTTCCGCCCATACTTTAAAATCAACCTTTGCCTCAAGTTCCCTTTGGATGGTCCCATCAGAGAACGCTGTAGTAGCGGTCACCGTATAATATCCAGGTGGGAAATCCCGCCGTTTTTTAAAATCTTCAATAAATCCCGCATACTGCTCACCATCATCTTCAAAAGAAAAGACTCCTTGCTTTACATACTTCTCCCGGTACGGCTCCCCAGCTGCAAGCTTCGTCTCTATATGAATATCCTGCACAGCAAACGGAAGTTCATAGTCCCGTACCTGTTCCTTGATCTCAAATAATACCGCTGAAGAAGCATGGGCAATCTCGACTTCACCTTCACCGATATATATAATTTCTCCATATAATTCCACTTCTTCGCCCGCTTCATATTCCTCCTTGCCACTTACAAGCCGGAGCACAAAACGGTCTTCTATCGTTTCATCAAACGTTTGTTTAACTTCATAGCCCTCTAACCCTTCATTTGTCACTTCATTAGCTGCCCCGCAGCCTGCGAGTATAAAAAGGAAGCATAGTAACACAACTCTCATTTTCATCAAGCAAGCCCCTCCCCTGTAAAATTAAAATACATTACATAGTAAGACGGTTATAAGCCGAAATAGGTTTCATTCTTAGCTAACATCATAAGTAACCAACCACGCGTATATATGTTAAAGTAGAAAGAGACATCTTTTACGAGAAGAAAGGATTGTACAAATGAGTAAAACAGTAGTACTAGCTGAAAAACCTTCTGTCGGACGCGATATCGCTCGTGTTCTGCAATGTAATAAAAAAGGGAATGGGTACCTTGAAGGACCCAATTATATTGTAACTTGGGCCCTCGGTCATTTAATTACGCTCGCCGATCCGGAAGTGTATGATGATAAATATAAAACATGGAAGCTAGATGATCTTCCAATGCTTCCACCCCATTTGAAATTAGTTGTAATTAAGAAAACTGGAAAACAGTTCCAATCCGTTAAAAGCCAGTTGAACCGGAAAGATGTGAAGGACATCGTTATTGCAACGGATGCTGGGCGCGAGGGTGAACTTGTTGCCCGCTGGATCATCGATAAAGCAAGAGTCAATAAACCAATTAAAAGATTATGGATTTCCTCTGTCACAGATAAAGCGATTCGTGACGGATTCAAGAAACTGCAGCCAGGTGATAAATATAAAAATCTTTACGCCTCCGCTGTTGCTCGCTCTGAAGCAGATTGGTATGTTGGCCTGAACGCAACCCGTGCTCTTACAACGAAATTCAATGCTCAGCTATCCACAGGGCGGGTACAGACACCAACACTTGGCATGGTTGCTGCAAGGGAAAAAGAAATCAATGAATTTAAACCGAAAACCTACTACGGTCTGCAGGCGAAAGCTACTGGTGGAGTCACGTATACGTGGCGGGATGACAAAAATAATTCCCGTATTTTCCAAAAAGAAAAAGCAGACAAACTGTTCCAATCCTTAAAAGGTGAAACACTGACGATTGAACGAATCGATAAGGCTGCCAAGAAAAAATATGCTCCGCAACTTTATGATTTAACCGAGTTGCAGCGAGACGCAAACCGACTATTCGGATTTTCTGGTAAACAAACCTTGTCAATTATGCAAAGCCTTTACGAGCGTCATAAAGTGTTAACCTACCCAAGAACCGATTCAAGAGTAATCTCAACGGATATTGTTCCAACATTGAGCGAGCGGCTCGAAGCATGTGGAATTGACCAATATGCCCGAGAGGCTCAGATGATTCTTAGAAAAGGGATTAAAAAGCTCCCGAAGTCTGTCGTGGATAACTCGAAAGTAAGTGACCACCACGCCATAATCCCTACTGAAGAGCCGGTCTATTTGTCTAATCTTGATGCAAAAGAACGCCGCATTTATGATTTAGTCGTCAAACGTTTTTTAGCTGTCTTAATGGACCCTTATGAATATGAACAAACAACAATTCATGCAAGGATTTCCGGAGAAGCTTTTACAGCAAACGGGAGAATCATTAAAAACCAAGGCTGGAGAACACTTTACGATCGGAACTTTGATGAGGAAGATTTTGATAATCAATCCCTTCCAAATGTAAAACAAGGGGACACATTCACAAATTTCACCCTCAATCTAACGAACGGTGAAACAAAGCCACCGGAACGATTTACCGAAGGCGCCTTGTTACAAGCGATGGAAAATCCCGTCCGTTATATGGACGCAAATGAAAAACATCTTGCCGGCACGTTACAGAAATCAGGTGGGATCGGTACTGTCGCAACACGTGCGGATATTATCGATAAACTCTTTAACAGTGATTATACGGAATTAAGAGGTAAGCATATTTTCATTACGCCGAAAGGAAAACAATTGCTTGATCTCGCACCGGAAGATTTACGCTCCCCTGCTCTAACCGCTGAATGGGAACAGAAGCTGAGTCTTATTGCTGACGGGAAGCTGAATAAAAATAAATTCATCGCAGAGATCAAAGATTATACAAAAGAAATTATTCAGGAAATTAAAGCGAAGGATGCAACATTCAAACATGATAATATTACCGGAACGAAATGTCCGGATTGCGGTAAATTAATGCTTGAAGTGAGGAACAGACATGGTCGCATGCTCGTCTGTCAAGATCGTTCCTGCGGACATAAGAAGAACATCGCAAAACGCACCAATGCCCGCTGCCCGAATTGCCATAAACGCTTAGAACTGCGCGGGGAAGGCGAAGGTCAAATCTTCACCTGTTCTTGTGGTCACCGGGAAAAACTTTCCACCTTCAACAAAAGAAAGCAACAAGAGAAAAAACATAATGTATCGAAACGAGATGTCAACAAATATCTTAAAAACCAGGACGACGGCTTTAAAAATAACGCCCTCGCTGAACAACTCGCAAAGCTTAAAAATAAAAAATAGCACAACTGGCACAACAGCGCAGCCCCCTGTCAAACTACAATCGGGACAAGGGGTCAGTGCATTTGTCCCACTTTACGAAGAAAACCCCGTATTGGACTCTGCCAATACGGGGTTTATTTGAATAGCTATTTATAACGCATTAACAGTCTGTAATACCCCTACATCTAAATATGAGGAAAACCCAACATGTGAAGGTGGAGATAAACAGTCCGTAAATCCCTTCTGTTCAACTAACATTTTGTGGGGGGAGGTAAGGAAACCCCCACTAAATGAAGTTTCACTTTATTCACTGGACTCCTGTAACTCATCTTTATATACTTCTTTTAAATCATCTTGCACTGTATTTTTCTCCATTGCAACACCACTTCGATAAGCTGAACGATTAATCAGCAGAGCACCTAAAGGGGCTGTCATAAAGACGAATAATATCGCGAGTAAAATCTTAATATTAAAGATTCCTTTTGGAATGAAATAAACGAAGGTCGACAGCATAAGAAATATCATTCCAAATGTGGAGCTCTTGCCTGCAGCATGCACCCGACTATACACATCACGCAGCCGAATTACCCCAACTGCACTTAAAAAAGTGAAGAAAGCCCCTACCGCGAGAAATAAACTCGTAATGATTTCAATCGTCGTCAAATACAACACCCCTTTCAATAAACTTAGACATGGCAACCGTTCCGACAAATGAAAGGATACTTAGCACAAGAGCGACGTCGGAATAAGCGATTGTATCTTGCAAAATCATAATAACCCCAATAAAACCAACTAACGTCACACCTAAAGCATCAAGCCCAACAATCCGGTCACTGACTGTTGGACCAATGAAGATCCTGATTAAAAAGATAAGTAACGAAATCACAATGACGACAAGCGCGGTATATACAATAATTGTAAACATTACCTCATCACCTCCAAGATTGCCCGTTCAAAGCTATTATGAATATCTTTTCTCATCTCTTCCTTATCCGGAACATCGATGGCATGAATGTAAATCGTCTTATTATCGGGAGAAAAGTCCATCGAAACCGTTCCCGGCGTAAGTGAGATTAATGCAGCAAGCAGCGTAATTTCTACCTCTGTATTGAGCTTTGTACGTACAGCGACAATTCCAGGCTGGTGATCCATCCGCGGATTCAGCACTACTTTCACCATATCGATATTTGCTTTAGCTAGTTCAACGACAAACAAAAAGAATAACTTTACCAGAGCCCAAATCCTCACCTTGCGTAAATCAAATTTCACGATGAGAAACTTCCTCATCAAGTAAAGGATTAGAATTCCAATCAAATAGCCGAAAACAAAGGTCGCTGGTGTGAAACTGCTTTGTAAGAACATCCATAGCACTGCGATTAATATATTGAGTAAAATTTGTAATGCCATATTACCTACTCCTTCAGTACAGAGTCAACATAGATTTGTGGATCCATAATTTGCTCTGCTACCTCTAATGAATATTGGAACATCGGCTCCGCAGCTAACCCAAGGATAATTGTTAACGCAACAAGTGGCGCGATTGGTGCAAGTAATTTACCAATCTTGATATTCGCTTGCTCCTCGGTATGTTTCTGTTTACCCCAAAACACGTAACTAAAGATTTTCATCATCGAGAAAAGGGTTAGCAATCCAACTAATAAAGCTACTCCGGCAATGACATACTGTCCTTCCTGGAAACCAGCAAGTATGATCGGAAATTTACTAAAGAACCCACTAAACGGCGGGATCCCAGCAAGCGAAATGGCAGTGATAAAGAAGAGCCATGCGAGCCATGGATGGGTTTTTAGCAATCCACCCATTTGCTTTAAGTCACTTACGCCAGTTACACGCTTCGTCGCTCCTTCAAACAAGAAGAGTGCTGTTTTAACAATCATATGGTGTGCTATGTAATAAATCGCTCCCGCAACAGCAAGCGGAGTAAAAATCCCAAGCCCCATAACCATATAACCAACCTGGCTGATAATGTGGTACGAAAGGATTCGCTTGAAATCAAACTGTGAAACCGCACCAAGTACTCCGAGCAGCATCGTAAACCCAGCCGCAATTGTAATGATGGTCTTATGAGTGTAGCCAGCATCATGGTAAAAGATCAACGTAAACACACGAATGATAGCATAGATTCCGACTTTTGTTAAAAGGCCACCGAATAAAGCGGCAATTGCAGCAGGTGGACCGAAGTATGATTTCGGTAACCAGAAATAAAGTGGGAACAAGGCTCCCTTCGTTGCAAATACGATAAAGAGCATCATCGCAATCGTATTGACGACCCCTGTTTGTTCAAGCTCAGCAACCCGTTCCGAGAGATGTGCCATATTAAGCGTTCCTGTCACCGAATAAAGCCAAGCAACTGCAACCACAAATAACGCTGAAGTAAATACATTAATAATGACGTATTTGAATGACTCACGGAGCTGGTATTTCGTACCGCCGTGGACAATCAGTCCGTAAGATGCAAGTAACAATACTTCGAAAAAGACAAATAGGTTAAAAATATCTCCAGTTAAAAATGCCCCGTTTACTCCAACAAGCAGGAAAAAGTAAAATGGATAAAAATAAAATCTTTCTCTTTTTGGTGTAATTGTTTTAAAAGCAAAGAATAAACAAGCTATAGCAAGAATAGCCGTAAGTAATAGCATGAGGGTCGCAAACATATCCGCGACAAGCACGATTCCAAATGGCGCTGGCCAATCCCCTGCTTCCAGTACAATAATACCATCCATATAAACAAGAACCGCTAAATAAATAGCGAAAAGAAGTAAGATGATCGATGTCAACCCACTAATTACACGTTGGAGCTTGTGATGCTTAGCAAATATGATTAGTAAAGCCCCGACAATGAACGGAATAATGATCGGGAGTATGATTATGTTATTCATCAGCAGAACCCCTTAATTGATCTAAATCTTCAGTGTTATGTTCTTTATATGTCCGGTATCCCATCACAAGCAACATCGAAGTCACTCCAAATGCGATAACAATCGCTGTTAACACAAGCGCTTGCGGCAGGGGATCTGTGAAGTTTTCCTCCCCTATATTTAAAAGCGGCGGTGCACCCCGTTGCAATTCAGACATCGTAATTAAAAGCAGATGCACGCCATGTGAAATGGTCAATGTACCAAGGATAACCCGGATTAAATTTCTCGATAACAATAAATACACACTTATTGCAAAAACAATCCCAATAACAATTGACATGACGATTTCCATTATTCATCATCCCCCGCAATCACTAAAATAATTGACATCGCAGCTCCAACAACCACAAGATATACTCCCAGATCAAAGGATAATGCAGTTGTCAGTTCCACGTCACCGAAGAATGGAATAGGAAAATAATCGAAGAACTGAGTTAGAAATGGATAATCAAATAACATACTTGCAATACCAGTTCCTACTCCAAATAACAAACCAATCCCAATAAGAACCGTGAAATCAAATGGAATTACTTTTTTCATGATTTTTTTATCAAAGGCAAGATATAAGATTAAAAACGCACTTGCCGTCATTAAACCACCAATAAAGCCTCCACCCGGGGAATTATGCCCTGCAAAAAAAAGATAAAAAGAAAAAGCAAAGACGATAATGGTAATATATCGCATGGCCGTTTGGAGCATCATATTGTTTGCCGGGCTTTTTCTCATACGTCTTCACCTTCCTTTAGTCTAAGTTTAATAAATGAAATAACCCCTAATGCGGCAATGGCGAGCACAAGAATCTCAAGCATTGTATCCAGTCCACGGAAGTCAACAAGTATAACGTTAACAATGTTGTAACCACCCGCAAGTGCTTTCGAGTTTTCAATAAAGTATTCTCGAATCGACGAAAACCCTGTTTCACTACCAAATGCAAAGGCACTAATGGATACTAAGGTCATCATTACGCCAACCGATACCGACACAATTAAATTAACGATTTTCGTAGATGGCTTTATCTTATCTTTCTTCAATTTAGGTAAATGAACAAAGACGAGCATGAATAAAATAACGGACACCGTTTCAATCAGCAATTGGGTGAGTGCCAGGTCAGGTGCACGGAAAATCGTGAACATGATGGCGACAAGATAACCGGCTGCACCTGTTACAATGATTGCCGTCATCCGATTATTGATGAACGGTACAGCGACAATCGATGCAACAAAAGCAATGAGGACAAGCCACATATACGGTTCGATTGGTGATAAATTATCCGTACTCAACATAAATCCATCGTATTTGAACATCGTATAAAAAATGAGCAACACCATAAAAACGCACATATAAACAAAATAATCACGTAATCTACCTGTTATTTGCGCTCTTGTAATCACTTGTGAACCTTTAATCAGACCATCATACCCTTGGTCATAGACATAGTTGAAAATATCTTGCTCCGATCGGTAAAAACCCAATTTAGACCACCGATTCATTGTACGGTACAGTAGAATGCCGATCAGAAACACACCGAGCGTCATCCACAGTTCCAAATTAAATCCATGCCAATGCGTGATGTTTACTTCAAATCGTTCCCCGACAGATAATATTCCCGGCAAGATTGATTGCATGGCAGGATCAATAATGGAATAAGCCAAGATATTTGGGAATAACCCGAATACAATAACGAGTGTAATTAAAATAATTGGGCTGATCAGCATGCCAAATGGTGCTTCACGTACTTTACTGACATTGAGCTTTTCCAATTGGAGCTTGCCACGAAATGTTTTGAAAAATATAATAGCACAATAAAGAAACGTGAAAATACTTGCAATCCAAGCAATTATTGGGAGAAACATCCCCCACGTATCCAAGTTGAAAATTCCATATTGGGAAGCCTGAACCATTCCTGTAAAGAACAATTCTTTTGACAAGAAACCGTTTAGTGGAGGAATTCCTGCCATCGCTGCAAGACCAAACAAGGAAATTGTTGCCGTAATCGGCATGAAGGTCATCAACCCACCGAGTTTACGTATGTCTCTCGTTCCCGTTTGATGATCAACAATTCCTGCTGCCATAAATAAACTTCCTTTAAAGGTTGCATGGTTTATTAAATGAAATACCGCAGCAAGGATTGCTGTCGTATAAAGCAGATTATCACCATCGTTAAAGTAATAAGCAGCCGAACCAGCACCAAGCAGACTCATAATCATTCCAAGCTGACTGACTGTGGAAAATGCCAAAATTGATTTCAAGTCTTTTTGCCGTACTGCTTGTAAAGAACCCCAAATCAATGTAGTAAGCCCTGCCAGTGTAATGATCCAGAACCATGCTGCGCCACCACCAAAAATAGGAGTTACACGAGCAACGAGATAGATTCCCGCTTTAACCATTGTAGCGGAGTGCAAGTATGCACTGACTGGAGTTGGTGCCTCCATAGCATCAGGCAACCAGATGTGGAATGGAAACTGGGCTGATTTTGTAAACGCGCCAAGCAACACTAAGAGCATTGCTGGAATAAATAAGGAGCTTGCCGTGACAAGATCCACATTCGCGATAATTTCCCTAATACTGAACGTCCCGGTCATTACATAAATGAGCGAGAATCCACCAAGCATGCTTAAGCCGCCGAAAACAGTAATGAACATCGACTTTTGTGCTCCGTATATAGATTTCTCACGGTGGAACCAATAACTGATCAGAAGTGCGGAAGAGATACTCGTAGCTTCCCAGAATACATAAAGAACGATCAGGTTATCGGATAAGACGACCCCTAGCATCGCCCCCATAAATAAGAGAAGATAAACATAAAAGTTATTCAATCTCTCCTTCTTATCCGCTAAGTAATAAATCGAATATAAAACGACCAATACCCCAATTCCAGTTATCAATAAGGCAAATAAGAGACTTAAACCATCCACATATAAGTCAATGTTTATCCCAAGTGAAGGCACCCAGGGAACATATTCCATAACTGTTCCCCCGTCCCTTGTCACCGGCAGATAGTTAAGATAGTAAATAAATAGTACGAGCGGTAGGATAAGGACGAACCAACCTGTATGTATTTTTCGGAAATACTTATATAACAATGGAATAAATATTGCTAACAAAAAGGGAGAAATAGTAGCCCAATGTAAGAGTGTCAAATAAATTCCTCCTTTTCTTCTACAGAGTTTTAATAAATTTTCATTCAGACACCGTATTCTAGTAATTCTAAGATATCATACTACTCATTTGAAAACGTACCCTTTATTACGCTCCCACATACTATTATCTCTACTCCCCCTTTCACCTATACCGAATAAAAAAAGAGTCTGGAAAAAGGCATAATTCGCCCTTTGTTGACAGACTCCTCCATGGTGGTGCACTTATCTACTTTTTGATTACTAATAGTTTAACTTAATTCACCAAAAAAATAAAGGTTGAACCGTTTATTTATTCGTAAAACTTATCTTTATACTGAAATATAATCTATCTCTACGTTATGTGTGTTTCCTTTATCTTCCTACACCGCGGTCCAGTTCAGACGCTCCTAAACGCGTGCTTACGCTTTTGGTTTTATATGTGTTCCTATTTTTCCTTGCATGGCTTGGTCGGCTTGATCAAGGGAGCAGATGATGGCGCGTTTTCCGGTTTGGGCGAATTTGATTGCTGCTTCCATTTTAGGCCCCATGCTGCCTGCTGAGAAGTGTCCTTCACTTACATATTTATTCGCTTCTTCCAACGTAACTTCGGTAAGTATTTCTTGATTAGGTTTCCCGTAATTGATATATACATTCTCTACATCCGTTAAAATCATGAACAAATCTGCATTGATTTCTTCTGCTAACTTAAAGGCGCTGCGATCTTTATCGATAACAGCATCGATCCCTTCATACGTTCCATCATCTTCTTTTACAACAGGAACACCACCGCCACCACTCGCAACGACGATTGTTCCCATTTCCGATAATTGCTGGATTGTATTAGATCCGATAATCGACTTCGGTTCTGGTGAGGCTACCACTCTTCTCCAACCTCTTCCCGCATCTTCTTTTACCGTCCAGCCTTTGTCCGCGCTTAACTGTTTCGCTTCCTCTTCCGAATAGAAGACACCAATTGGTTTAGATGGATCGTCGAAGTCTGGATCATCAATTGAAACTTCCGTCTGGGTTAACATGACTGTAACCGGAGTTTCATTATTTAATTTTAGCAGTTCGTTTCTTAATGCCTGTTCAAGCATATAACCTATAAATCCTTGAGATTCCGCACTGCAGATAACGAGTGGCATAGATGGAACAACATGCTTTGCTTCCTCATTCTGCCTCAAAATGTTACCTACCTGGGGACCATTCCCGTGCGTAACGACGACCGTATGTCCTTTATTAATAATTCCTGCGATGACTTCCGCACTTCTACGAACGTTTTCAAACTGTGTTTCAAAGGTTGCTTCTTGCCCAGGTTGTAAGATTGCATTTCCACCTAACGCAATAACGATTCTTTCTCCCATTGTGTTTCCTCCTTAACGCCAAGAGACCAAGCAGGATAAAAAACTTATGTATCAAAATCCGAACTGTGACCCATTGACCATGCTAATTGATTTTAGTTTATACCCCGAATTTTGTCAGAGGATTTTTCCTTTAAGATATAGAATATCATAAATTTCCTTAATGCTTAATAATTTTTTTGGATTTTTTATGGAAAAAGGAATAGTTGGTTGGAATGGAAGTACGAAGGTGGAAATGTTTCGAACAAAAAATCCGCAAGCTCTTGAATCAATACAATCAAAGTCATAAGGTGTATGGAAAATGATATCCGTTTAGTGGACAAAGAAAGAGAGGTCAATCTGTAGAACCTCTCTTTTTAATTTTTTATTTACTTGTCATAATAATTTCCGTCTGGATTGCTGTTGCATCTGTAAACTGCTCAAGTAACTTTCGATATTCCGCTAACCACTTTTCCAATTCTTCTTGTTCCAGGTGGAAAGCATAGATTACACTCATAACCTCCCGCTTTCCCTCCTGAATCATTGCCCGTTTACTATCGCTCGTAGGATTGCCAAAGGCTCCCTCTTCATCAAATAACACGGGCAGGTTTTCAATATTAAGGTTAGATTTTCCAATCCCTTCATAGCGTTCACCTGCTGGAGCCGGACGCAATTCAATCTCTCCTTTAAGAGCGTGTTTATCATAGGAACCAACAGAATATCCAGTGCGAATGGAAATTAAATTATTGATTTCCACTACATTATTAATTTTATATAAGCCATTACCTTTCACAATCCGGCGCAGCATCGCTTCAGCCGCATTACGGTACTGAGAAGGAGATTTTCCTAAAGCTTTGTAAGCTTCCCGCGTCTCCCGAATATGAGGAATCTCGGCAATCTCGCTCATCTCATAGCGCGAGCCAATCTCCTTCACTGTCTTATCAAAATAACCAAGTAACCTCTCATCACTCTTCTTCACATCAACAACATAACGAACAACCCCAAGCATCGCCCCAGGAATCAAAACCCTCACCATCTCACCCCCCCTATTGGGACAGAGGGTCAGAGCCTTTGTCCCATTTTTACCTCTAGTTCTTATATTGCCATAAGTTCCTGGAGCAAGACAAGGGGTCAGAGCAACTGTCCCACCAAAAGTGGGACAAGTGCTCTGACCCCAATGTCCCGATGTGTATTCTTAAAATTGTTCTTCTTCCCAGAAATCTAGGCTTTCATCATGACTAACTTCCTGTTTCATCTGATGAATCATCCATTGGTACCCGTATGGATCAATAAATATGGCATTGGTGATACCGTAATCCGGGAGTTCAGTCACTGGCTGTATTTCAGTACAGCCCGCTTCCAATGCTTTCTTATATGTTGCTTGAATATCTTCAACTAATACATTAAACCAGATTGTCCGCGGATCATCCGGTGTCGGGGCTTTCAACTCGAAGGTCGGATTTTCATCCAACATATGAAAGTGGACGTCATAGAGACTGAAGACAACCTCATTCTCTCCTTTAGGAAAATCAGATATTTCAATCGGTTCCACATCAAAAACCTTTTCATACAACTCCAATGCCTTCAGACTATCTGTCACGACCATATCAATTTCTACGCCGCCAATCATACTGCACCCACTCCTTCTTATCTGTTCTTACCAATTAAAATAGATAAATCAATCGTTATTTCAAATTGTTCCCGTTTTCGTAAATTATTAATCGATTCTTTGTCTGCATTCCAAGAAAGAGGTGACATTTTAATTAGATCATTGAGTTCCGATTTGTTTAGCGCCTTCGTATATGTCAGTTCCTCCGTCTTCACATCAGAAAAATGCTGCTTGAAAAGTGAAATCGTCTCTTCATTCGTAAAGGAATGCTTTCGCTCATCTAAAATCGCCTCACGCAGTTCAATTAAATAGTTCTTACCTGGGACCACTTTGATCATTAATCCATTCTCTGCTAATACCCGTTTAAATTCCTGATAATTCGCTGGAGACAATATATTTATAATGGCATGAAGGGCATCATTCTTGATCGGTATGTTTGCCAAATCACCAACAAGCCACATCACCGTATCACATTTACTTGCAGCGAGCCGAATCCCTTCTTTGGAAATATCGATGCCAATTCCAGTCACTGAGCCCTCCTTTTGATCTAAAGTTTTCGTTAAATGGGACCCCTCTCCAGCTCCCGCGTCAAGCAGAAGGGCATGCGAATGACGTTCAGTTTCTGCCTGGATTACCTCTAACAACCTTCTATGTAAGGGATCGTATAAATTATGCTTCATGATGATGCGCTGCCTAGCCCCAAATAATTCCTTATCATAATTAACCTTCATCGAACGGGTCAGCATATTGATATACCCTTGCTTGGCAAAGTCAAACGTATGCCGATTCGAACAAATCATACTTTTATGCTCTACAACTTCTACCTTTCCTCCACATACTGGGCAAATAAATATATTCGCATGCTCATTTAATAATAACGCAGCATTTTCTTTACGGGACAATCATACTCCTCCTATAGAAAGGCAGTCATTTTCTAAATTTAGTTCACGTTTAACCTGTCCTAACATATTTTTTGAACTTGAAAACCCGCGGGTTTAGACGCGGGGGGTTCAAGGTTATTATAATGATAAACACTTTTTACTGTCAAACAACTTCTAATGTTCACCATCCACATATCTTCCGTAATCAGGTATCGCAATTTTATCAAAGTCACTCACTAAACGCGCCAGTCCTTCTGTTAGTTCCTGTCCCTCAACAGGGACTCCATGACCTGTCACTGCGACAGAAGGATTTAATTCTTGAAGCTTTTTCACAGATTCCCACGCTGCATTCCAATCCGTCGTTAAATATCTTGGAGGGCCATTGATTTCCAATTCTTGCGTCATTACCTTATATAAGGATTCTTGTTTCACCGTGACAAAGGTATCTGCTGCAATAAGTGCGCGATCTTCTTCCCGGAACAGTGCAATTTGTCCCGGTGCGTGACCTGGAGTATGCACCCATCTCCATTCCCGCATATGTGGAACTGTACCGTCTGAAGGTAAGGCTTCTACATGACTGCCTAAATCTACAGGGTCCGTTGGGAACATAGGTGACATTTTTGCAACAAGCCCACCCTCCACCGTCCCGTCCGGATCCGGATAGCTTTGTTTACCTGTTAAAAATGGCAACTCCTTCTCGTGAGCATATACTTTCACATCCCATTTCTCTACTAAATCAACAACAGCCCCAACATGGTCAAAATGCCCATGTGTCAAAATAATTGCTTTCGGCTTACTGTCCGCACCGAAACGCTCTTCTATTGCCTCGATTATACGGCCTGATGATTCAGGCATCCCGGTATCAATCAATACAAAATCATCCGCACTGTCACCAACCAAACAAATATTTACGATCTGGTTTGTATAACAATATAAATCAGGTAGAACTTTAACTCCTACTCCGCTTGCTATGGAATACATGGGAAGAAATTTATTCTCCATCGCATCGTACATATCATTTTCGCGATATCCGCTCATCAAACCACCACTCTCCTGAAATGTTCCGGTTTCTCGCTACTCGAAACCGCCATGATTATTATTTGTGCAGACAAAAAAATTATGTATAGTGACGATATCTTTATAAGCTAAAAGAAACGAAAAACTCGTAGCTTTTCGTTTCTTTTCTCCTTATTTATTGTTCGTTCTCTTCCTGCCAGACTTGTTCCAGCACTTGTTTAAACTGAGCAACAGGCTGTGCACCCGACACCCCATATTTATTGTTGAACACATAAAATGGAACACCTTGAACACCAACTTGACCGGCTTCTTGGATATCCTGATTTATTTTTTGCGTATAGCTTTGATCCTGAATGCTCTCGCGTGCCGCTTTTGCGTCAACACCGACTTCAGCAGCTAAGCGCCCAATCGTATCTTCATCACTAAGCAGTTCCGCTTCAGCAAAATGCGCTTTATAGAAGCGTTTGAAAAATTCATTCCCTTTCCCTTGTTCTTTCGCATATTGGAAAGCATGGTGAGCTGGAATAGTACTTGAAAATTTCGCAGTATCATAATCAATGACAATCCCAGCATCATTTGCCATGTTTACAACGTTTTCAAACATTCCTTTCGTCTGCTCAACAGACGTCCCCTTTAAATCAGCAAAAGTCTCATGATAATTCTTATCAGGATTGTGAGCTGCGTCTGGTGAGAGAAGGAAGCTCTTATATTCGATTTCAACTTCATCCTTGTGTTCAAATGCTTCCAATGCTTTTTCTAAATGTGCCTCACCGATATAACAAAATGGACACATGAAATCAGACCAAATCGTAATCTTCATTATTTCTTCTCCTTCTCTTTATTCACCGGACCGCATATTCCAGTTTCCATATCACAGACGTATCCACCCGAGGCACCAAGCTCAAACCCTTCTAATTCTTCAAGCGGCTTCAACTCAATTGGCTTTAATTTTGGCGTTTCCGTTACTTTTTTATCCAATGCTTCCCCTCCATTGATTTATTAGACATTTAATAATTGTTCAAGCATGAGTTTTAATGTTCTACTTTTAGTATAGATTAAGTTCGCCAGGGAGATACAGTAATGCGCTCAAAAAAGCTTGCCATGGGTTAACTGCAAGCTTTTATTAAATGTGATTTTTTCTAATTTCCATACCATCTTGGTTATAAAGTGGTGCTTTGTTTAAAATCATTAACTTTGATTCTACATTTTCAGTCTAACGATACTTCCAATCGGTAAAATATCTATTTATAAATTACTCCTTTTTTATCTTCCATTTATATATATGTCAAGACTTATGGCGTTTTTATTTTATACTTATTTCATTGCTTCATTGTAAAATGAAATGCAACAGCTAAATAAATAGAAAGCCAT
>NZ_BMOS01000009.1:0-127703 GCF_014647195.1 Oceanobacillus indicireducens
TTATATAGTGGTTTCACATAAAGTGTTGCATTTAATATTGCAATTTAGGAAAACTATTTTTTTATCCATAATCAAAGAATGTGCTAGAATTACTCAATCCCTTATAGATTCCTTATAATTAAATATTAGACTTTAGGTATCAGCAAAAAGGAGCATGATATCTAATGTCTGAATATGTCTCTACTAGAATCGGCTTTGATTTAAATACAATTGATCTAAATGATGAGGAAGAGAAATTGTGGCTTAAATCCTTAATATGGCCCGAGCATAGAGAGAGGTTGTTTATGTTTGAAGAAGCTGCAGGTTACATGAAGGAAGATCCAGTACGCTTGGTGGATGGAGATGGAATAAGTTTATTATCTAAATATGTTGAAGAGGTTCCGGAAGACAATGTGATTTGCATTTTTCATACTCACGTAGCTAACCAAATGCCCAAAAAAAAGCATGACCAATTGTTGCAAACCGTTGAAACTATTGGTGAGAAGAGAGATGTATTCCATATCTACAATAACATTCAAGATAAATACTTACATCTAGATTATTATTTGGATGGTGTTGAGTATCGAAATACGATTGCGAAAACCGATGGGCACGGTAGGTGGTTTGAATGGTTATTGAAAAATGAAATGTAGTAGAAATTTAGAATTCGACGTCCTTATAACGTGCTTATATAACGAACAAATAAAGTTATGAATGAGAAAATCATCGGGGTTATACACTTTATAACGAACAAAAGGGATATAAAGCTAAATATATGAAAAGTAAACGGGGGGTGGTTAAAGTGAAAATACTAGAAACGAAGAGACTGTATTTAAGGTACTTTCTGACCCTAAATCGATGCAACACTACCCAGAGGCATTTAGCAAAGACAAGGTGGGAAAATGGATTCAATGGAATATTGATAACTATAATAAATATAACCATGGATTATGGGCTGTAATCTTAAAAGGTGGAGAAAATTTCATTGGAGATCGTGGAATTACCATGCAAATAATTGAAAAAGAAACAGTACCTGAGCTTGGATTTCATATTATAAAGGACTATTGGAATAAAGGATATGCAACAGAAGCCGCACTTGCATGTAAGGAGTATGCGTTTAGGGTATTAAATTATCCCAAGCTTTTTTCGTATACTACAGTTCAAAATATTCCCTCGCAAAGGGTAGCGGAAAAAATAGGGATGCAGAAATATAAGGTATTTGAAAAAAATGGAGAAAAACAAATTGCTCAAGTAGCCGTTAATACTTTGAATCAGTAAATTTGCTCAAATAGGATATTTAAATGCATGTAGCATCTATCTAAGATATTCATGCAAACTGTTCGGCATTTAAATGGGAGATGAACATATGAATATTAATTCTATATCAATTAGAAAAATGAAACATACTGATTATGAGGTAATGGCTCAATGGCTAAGTACAAAAGAGGTTTTAGAGTTCTATGGGGATTCGAATTCTCCATTTACATTGCAACAAGTTAAGAATAAATATGAACCAAGAGTGAATGGTGACATACCTGTAATTCCTTATATCGTTGAGTTAGACAATACTCCCATTGGTTTTATGCAACAATATAAATTAAATGAGGAAAAACAAAAAGAATTTGGATATCCTAAACATTCAACTGTTTATGGAATTGATCAAGATGTAGATATGATTATTTTAGACCCTGCTGTTTCCAATGTTAGGGCAATAAGGTGTTATGAAAAATGCGGATTCAGAAAGATTAAAAAAATTATTAACAATGATAAATTATTTAAATATAACTTTAATGTCGTATCAGAGAAACAAGGGGAATAGATATTAGTTTTACTTCATATCTTTTTTCCTCCTCTAGTTAACATAATATAAATTATGAGAAGCTACATTAAAAACAGCATTTAATATCTCAATAACAAAGTATACTCTTGATAGTGAGATATTTTAACAAAAACTACGAAATGTATTTAAATCAAAAAACCATGCAAATGATATGCACGGCTTTTTTGTGTAAAACGATTTAAATACAATTGTTTTTCTTATCTGTCCTCATAGAACTGGCGATTGAGTGTAATATACTCAGATTCTGATTCTGGAACTTCATCCTCAATGAAAATCGCTTCCACCGGACAAACCGCTTCACAGGCTCCACAATCTATACAAATATCTGGATCGATATAAAACATATCTTCGCCTTCTTCAATACAATCAACTGGACAAACTTCAACACATTCGCCAGCTTTCTCAGTTTTACATGGTGATGTAATTACAAATGCCAAATCGAACGCCTCCTTTAGCAGC
Source organism: Oceanobacillus indicireducens (assembly GCF_014647195.1). Taxonomy (GTDB): domain Bacteria; phylum Bacillota; class Bacilli; order Bacillales; family Amphibacillaceae; genus Oceanobacillus; species Oceanobacillus indicireducens. Next base: position 2,279 of record NZ_BMOS01000009.1, read on the forward strand.
TAAGTTTTACCACGTTAATTATACATGAACCCTTGCTAACGAACAAAGATTATTAGAGTTTAAACAACTCTAGGCCGTTTTGAAATTAAATTTCTTTAAAATAATCCTTTAAAAATCCACCAACTCGGTTGCTATTGTCAATAATGAAGTAAAACTCGTCTGTTTCATTGATTACATCATAAACTTTTCCCGCGGTTAATTTATTATGGACAACGAATTTTGCTGCATTTGTATGAACGCACTCAATTTGTTTAATTGCTGCTCTTTTTTCCCAATCTAAATGAATCATATTCTACTCCTTCTTAGTTTACATAATAAAGTTATCGTAAATTTGTGGTTTTTACTCATTAAATAAATGTAAATACTGACCGTATCCTTCTTCTTTCATCTTCTCTTTAGGTATAAAACGCATTGCTGCGGAATTAATACAATATCGTAATCCGCCTGCCTCAACCGGCCCATCTTCAAAGACATGTCCTAAATGGGAATCAGCAGAGCCGCTTCTCACTTCCGTACGGATCATGCCATGGGATGTATCCATATTTTCTTTTATTTCATGTCGGTCAATCGGTCGTGTAAAGCTTGGCCAACCGCAATTTGCATCGTACTGATCTTTCGACGAGAATAACGGTTTTCCGGATATGATGTCTACATATATTCCATCTTTAAAATTATTCCAGTACTCATTTTTAAATGGCAACTCCGTACCATTTTCCTGAGTTACATGATACTGTAATGGTGTTAATTTTTTCTTTAATTCCTCTTTGTCATACGTTTCTTTCCAATTGTTATTAATAAAATCTTCTCTTCCTGAACCTTTTTTGTATAACCGATAGTGGAACGACTGTTTCTTATAATAATTCTGGTGTTCTTCTTCTGCCGGATAGAACGTCTTAGCTGGAAGTATCTTTGTTACAATCGGTTTGGAGAATTTCCCACTTGCCTCAAGCGCCTGTTTTGATTCTTCCGCAATCGCCCTTTGTTCTTCGTTGTGATAGAAGATTGCTGTTTGATATGATTCCCCTCTATCATTGAATTGTCCACCTAGATCAGTCGGGTCAATCTGTTGCCAGTACGTTTCTACAAGTTCTTTGTATGGCATCAATGCAGGGTCAAATGTAATTTCAACTGCTTCGACATGCCCTGTTGTATTGGAACATACTTGTTCATAGGTAGGGTTTTCCACATGACCACCTGTATATCCTGAAACGACACGTTCAATACCCGGGCGGCTGTCAAAGGGTTCAACCATGCACCAAAAACAGCCGCCGGCAAACGTAGCTTTTTCTAAAGAATTAGACATGAATTATTCCTCCAGTGCTCTAGTGATAATATCTATTTTTCCGTTTTTTTATTTAAAATGCAAGTATACTGCATATTTTTCATATATAAAGCTTTGGAGTTGATAAACCAGTTCTCTTTTCCACTTTCTTCTCTACCTTTTCCGTTGCTATATCTTTTTCTTTTTCATTTCCTTTTTCTTCACCTGTACCCTCTGCTTCCTTTTTTTCCTCCCCTTTCTCCTCTTCGGGGTCATCGATATTTTTAAAGGCTTTTACCATCCGATACATGGCTGGTAGATTTTTTAACATTGGCCCGTACTCCTTAATAATTGGTGTCGTTGTTTCTACGACTCTTAAAACCTGCTGTATATTATTCAGTATACCCGAAAAACCACTAATACCTTTACTGATTTGAGGATTATTTAATAAATTTCCCGAAGTTAGTTTCTGCAAGCTTACTGGAAAACGGCTGCGTCGCACTGGAGGTTGTGGGGGATTTCCAAACAAAAAGGAATTCATTCCTTGAGGTGGTTGTTGCCTATAATGGTAATTCAGGTTTCTTTGTCTTGGTCCGAGCATCTTCTCACCCCTGCCTTCTATTGCTTACTTTTATAATGTACGTAACACCTGATGAAAAAGTGTAGGCAATATATTATTTCCCGGGCAAGCGCAGGAATCAGCATAAAATTGCATGTTTGCAGTGTTTTCTTCGTTTTCTTTGACGAATCCTGTCAAATAAATTTCAAACAAACGTTTGATTTAATATATTCTGTCCATCCACACCTGTTTTTACCATTGAGCGCAAACGAATCAAAAAAGAGGATGGAACTGTTCTGCACCTTCCTCTTCCGTTCCCTTACAAAAAATTGCATTAAAAAATGAGGCTGATCATTCCCTAGCCTCATTTTTATCTATTATGATATAAATCCCATACTTCATCAAACGTGCGAAGTGCGCCTGGAAATGGACTATTCCACTCCAGGTAATCACTTATTTCATTGTAATCATCCGAATGCTTTGGGAAATCGTGCTCTCGAAAAACCCACTCGGCCAACTTACATTTGTCATCGGGAACTTTCATCCCGCGGAAAGTCATCAAATGCTGATAAAATGTCTTCAAGAAAACACCTCAATCTATTCTTCTCATCAGGTTGATGAATCATTTTGGTTCATAAATTCCTCATGTTTTTTTAACTTTCTCTTATACACTATCTTAGATAACTGCACGCCTATTTCGTAAAGAAGAATTAATGGGACGGCTACAACGAGCTGTAAAACAAAGTCAGGAGGTGTGATTAACACTCCAATTATGATCAAGCCGAAATATGCATATTTTCTATTTTTAATCATGAAGTCTGGAGTAAGTATGCCTAGACTCGTTAAAAACATAACAATAATCGGTAATTCGAACAGTAAAGCAAATGGTACTGTAACTCGAAATAGGAATGAAAAATAGCGATCGACTGTAAACATAATATTAAACATTCCGTCGTTCAACGATAACAGGAATGGCATGATCAGTTCTACGAAAACAAAATAGCCAAAGATGAGTCCACCAATAAATAAAAGAAATACTACCGGTATATAACCAATTGTCGCTTTTCTTTCGTGTGGAAGTAAACCAGGCTTAACAAAGGCCCAAATTTGATACGTAAGAAGTGGAATGGTTCCAACAATCGCAACCAGCCCTGCCATGGAGAAATAAATCCAAATAATTTCTGTTGGACTAATTGCCGTTAATTCCAAGTCTATATCGTTAACAAAAAACCAATAAATATCTCTAATGTAAATAAATCCGACAATGAAGAAACCGATAAAGAAAAGCGCGGTAACGATTAATCGGTTACGCAGTTCAGAAAGATGGTCAACGAGATTCATCTCTTTTTCTTCAATTTGACCTTTTTTAGCCATTTAAGAAACACCCCTAATCGAAAAAACACATAAAAGAAGATGTAAGGTAAAATAGAAACTTACATCTTCTTTTATCCGAAATTATTTTTTGAATTGGAATAATGTATTACTGTTTATTATTCTCTTCATCTTCAGTTTCAGTTAATCCCTTTGTTGCATTCTTAAATTCTTTCAGTGAATGCCCAAAAGCTTTACCAATTTCCGGAAGTTTATTTGGGCCAAATACAATAAGAGCAACAATTAAAATTAATATTAATCCAGGGATTCCGATATTACTTAGCATGTTCCTTCACCCCATTTATCTGGACTTGGTGTCATCATTCACAATGGATTTAACTTCTTTTATTTCATCTGTAACACCGCTAGTTAAATCATTTGTGGACTTCTTAAATTCCCGTAACGTATCACCAGCAGCCTTACCAATTTGTGGAAGTTTATCTGGTCCGAAAACAATAAGAGCAACAATCAGAATAAGAATTAATCCTGGAAACCCTATATTTGCCAGCATGTTTATCATCTCCGTTTTAAGTATAAGTCTATGATGCTAACCATTAGTATATAGCATTAGAAGAATCTGTACAAGTTCTATTCCTTATTCTTCCGTTCATAAACAAGATAATAATAATCATAAGGGTTCTTTTCATCTTTCTTCCCTTTTGTTTTCTCGGTTAATTCCCATTCATCTAAGGAAATGGATGGGAAGAACGTATCTCCTGCAAAATCTTCATCAATCCATGTAATGTATAACCGGTCAGCAAAAGGAAGTACTTGCTTAAAAATATCTCCTCCACCAATCACAAAATATTCTTCTTGCGGATTGTCATCATTCCATGTTTTGATTGGTTCCAAGTCATGGATCACTTCGACTTCTTCTGGAAATTCATAGTTCCCTCTTGTAATGACAACATGCTTCCGTTTCGGTAAGATGCGTCCAATCGATTCAAATGTTTTTCTCCCCATAATGATCGTGTGACCTGTCGTTGTTTCTTTGAAATAACGTAGATCATCCGGCAAATGCCAAGGTAAATCATTGTCGGACCCAATGACATGATTACGGTCCATTGCTACGAGTAAGGAAATCATCGTTAACTCCCCCTTTCTATACAGCAATCGGAGCTCTAATAGCTGGATGCGGATTATAGTCAATTAATTCAAAATCGGATAGTTCAAAATCAAATACCGATTGCTTGTCCGTATTCAATTTCAATTTCGGTAACGGACGTACCTCCCTTTTGAGTTGAATCTTCACTTGTTCCAGATGGTTGGAATAAATATGAGCATCTCCAATCGTATGGACGAATTCTCCTACTTCCAAATCGCATTCATGGGCAATCAAATGCGTCAAGAGCGCATAACTAGCGATATTAAATGGTACACCTAGGAATGTGTCTCCACTGCGCTGGTATAATTGGCACGACAATTTGCCATCTGCTACATAAAACTGGAATAGTGTGTGACATGGTGGTAAGGCCATGAATGGAATGTCTTCCGGGTTCCATGCGGACACGATATGTCTGCGTGAATCGGGATTATTGCGGATCGAGTCAATGACATCCTTCAGCTGGTCAATCGCTTCTCCTGATTTTGTTTCCCAGTGACGCCACTGCTTACCGTAGACAAATCCTAAATCACCGTATTTACTTGCAAACGCATCGTCGGTTAAAATTTTTTCCTTGAAAGTTTCCATTTGTTTTTTGTATTCTAAATTAAAGGCCTCATCCTGTAAACTACGATGACCGAAATCCGTCATATCCGGTCCATCATAATCGTCACTCTCCACCCACTTTTCAAAAGCCCATTCATTCCAAATATTATTATTGTTTTCTAAAAGGTAACGGATATTCGTATCCCCTTTAATAAACCAAAGCAGCTCAGAAGCAATCAAATTAAAGTTTACTTTCTTCGTTGTAAGTAATGGAAAGCCTTCACTTAAATCAAAGCGCATTTGGTGACCGAAAACAGAGTATGTACCTGTTCCCGTCCGGTCCGCTTTCTTATTTCCATTTTCTAAAATTAAACGGCATAAATCCAGATATGCCTGTTCTCCTTGTACCATGTCGATACCCTCCCATTGTTAATATTCCCCTTCTTTCTCCCATCTATTTATCTGTTCCCCACTCTTTATGAAACTGCTCTAGAAATAAAAGCATCCAGCGATGGCGTTCCATTGCAATCTGTTTTGCGTAAGAAGTATGGAGCTTATCTTTTATTTTCAATAATTTATCATAAAAATGTTGGATGGAAGTATGCGGATTGCCCTGTTTATAGATCAATTGATTGTTCGCTCCACCATACTGGAAAGTCCGTGCAATCCCAATTGCTCCGATAGCGTCCAGCCGGTCAGCATCTTGTACAATCTTCCCAGTCCAAGTAGCAGGTGTTTTTCCCTCTTTAAAAGAAATAGTTGAAATAACATGATTGATATCATGTTTCGCTTGATTATGGATGGAGATATGATCTAAAAATATATTCATTTCATCAATCGCTTGGTCTGGGTCTGAGAAGAGTTTACGGTCCCCAACATCATGAAGCCATCCGGCAGCCTCACATAAGAAAGGGTCACGGCCTTCTTCTTTTGCGATTTTCTTTGCCATTAAAGCAACACGTCGCATATGTTCATAATCATGTCCTGTTGGATCATCATGGAATAACTGATATGTAAATTCACGAATTTCGTTTAATTGCTGCTGTTGGATTTCGTCCATCCTCTGTCCCCCCTTTTTCTATATTACTTTATTTTGTATAGGAATGCATTTGATTCATTCGTTTTTCCGACAAACTAATATTTAAAAAGATTCAGAAAAAAATACTGTAAATTTCTTGACTAGTCTAATTAAATGAGTTATCATAGGTTCAACAAAGCAGAAGTACGGATTCATTAAACACAAGACAGCTTCCAAAGAAGTGGGTGTAATTGTAATCCTACTCTCTAGAAAGCTGTCTCTTTTAATGTTTTTTGGCCTCTACTTTGTATTATAACCACGTTTTACGTGCAAGGTTTTAGGAGGAGTTTACATGCAAAACGGAGTAGTAAAATGGTTCAACGCAGAAAAAGGGTTTGGATTTATTCAGCTGGAAGAAGGAAATGACGTCTTCGTACATTATTCAGCAATCCAAGAAGAAGGTTTCAAAACGTTAGAGGAAGGTCAAGAAGTTTCCTTTGAAATCGTTGAAGGCGAACGCGGCCCGCAAGCAGCTAACGTAACAAAATTATAAAAAATTCCTAAGCAGTATTCGTAACAGAATACTGCTTTTTTTGTTTTCCGGAATCCTGAAAATCCTCAGGATTCTTTTTTATCCTCCCTTTTTAGACTTTTCTAAATTCGAGTAGTCTATTAGCTAAACTTCACACAACGTTCAAATACTTTTATAACTAAAAGGTTAGTAAAATCGTTATTTCAAAGAGTATGCGAAGTATTGAACATATTGTGAAAAGTATCTGGAAGGGATAAATTCTATTTTCATTTTGTGTATGATGAAAATAGCAGCACATCAAACTTCTAGGAGGGGTGAAGGAATGAATACTGAAAAGAGAAAGCAGTTGAAATCCAGTCAAGAAAGTGAACCAAATCTAAAAGGAACGCTTATCTCCGTTTCTGTTTTAGGAGTTGTTATCTTAGTAACTTGGTTTGGAGTATTGATGCTATACCTTTCCAGATAAAAAAAGGGAGTGATACAGATGCATTTACACAAGTATGAAAAGTATTGGCTTGGGCTTGGGATAATTGGCCTTATCGCATTCTTATTAATTTTAGGTTTCGGAGCCTTTTATCTAGGGACACACCCACAAAGCCATGGTGAGTTGATTGATCCTGAAAATTTGGAGATGAATGAAGCTTTCCATGAAGAAAATCTTGGCTTGACCAAGGTCGATGAAGGCAGATACGTGTTAAATGTGGTTGCCTCTGCTTTCAATTATAATCTCGGTACAGATGAATCAGGCGCACCGATAAGTCATATCGAAATACCTGCTGGTTCGAAAGTGCTCGTCCAGGCTACGAGTCCAGATGTCGTTCACGGTCTAAATTTCGCTGGAACGAATATCAACATGATGGTTGAGCCCGGTTATGTAAGTGCTTTGGAAGTACAGCTTGATAACCCAGGAGAATACACACTCGTATGTAATGAGTACTGTGGTGTCGGTCATCATATGATGTTTGGGACAATGGAGGTCGTTGAGTAATGGAAACAGCAACAGCACCAGCTAAACAATCTAACGTTTTCCGTAATAAAGGAACAATGGAGCTTCGTTTATCGAAAAATGAACGCAGACTTGTCATGTCCTATATGTATGTTGCATTTATTTCCTTATTTATTGGTGGATTAATGGGATTATTACAAGTACTTGTCCGTTCCGGTAACTTTGAATTGCCTTGGGGAATTAATTATTACACGATCCTAACTGTTCATGGCGTTATTCTAGGCCTAGTACTTACAACTTTTTTCATTATTGGTTTCCAAAATGCCCTAATGGGTAAAACAGTAGGATATTCTAAGAAACAATTGAACTGGGCTTGGATTGGCTTTGCCGTCATGACAATTGGTATGATTATAGCTGCAATCACCATCTTAGTAGGTAAAGCTAACGTACTTTATACCTTCTATGCTCCACTGCAAGCGCATCCTGCATTTTATATTGGGATCACACTTGTAGTTGTCGGCAGTTGGATTAACGCATTCGTCAATTTCCGTCAGTTCTATATGTGGAAGAAAAAACATCCAGATGAAAAATCACCACTGCTTGCCTTTATGGTTGTCATTAATATGCTTATGTGGTTGATTGCAACACTTGGAGTTGCTACAGCAATGCTCGTTCAATTTATACCTTGGTCACTTGGTTATAAGAACACAATTAATGTATTACTAAGCCGTACCTTATTCTGGTATTTCGGTCACCCGCTTGTTTATTTTTGGTTATTGCCAGCATATATGGCTTGGTATGCAATTATTCCGAAGATTATCGGAGGGAAAATTTTCAGTGATACACTAGCAAGATTTTCATTTATTCTATTCTTGTTCTTCTCTATCCCAGTTGGTCTGCACCATCAGCTGACAGAACCAGGACTGGACTCAACATGGAAGTTTATTCAAGTCATCTTGACATTTATGGTTGTCATCCCAAGCTTGATGACTGCCTTTTCCATGTTTGCGACGTTTGAAATTACGGGTCGTAAAAAAGGATACGGGGGATTGTTCGGCTGGCTCAAACATTTGCCATGGAGTGATGTAAGATTCCTCGCACCATTTATCGGAATGCTCGCATTTATCCCGGGTGGAGCCGGTGGAATTGTTAATGCTTCTTATCAAATAAACACACTTGTTCATAATACGATTTGGGTTACAGGACATTTCCATTTAACAGCAGCAACGACAGTAGTGTTAACATTTTTCGGGATTGCTTATTGGCTCATCCCCCACTTGACGGGACGTAAGTTAACAAAATCAGTGAACCGTCTCGGAATTATTCAAACGATCCTTTGGACAGTCGGAATGCTGATTATGTCAATATCTATGCATATCCAAGGTTTAATTGGTGGACCGCGTCGTTCCGCCTACTCCGATTACGGGGGGACGGCACAGGCTACAGAATGGGGAGCTTATCAGATGGCTCAAGCAGTCGGTGGTACGATTCTTTTCATTGCAATCGTATTAATGGTATACATTTTCGTTAAAATGATTTTCTTCTCTCCAAAAGGTGAAGAAGAATTCCCGATTGCTCAGGAAGAAGACAATGCAGAGCCAACGCCAAGATGGACAGAGAACTGGAAGTTGTGGATTGCCATTACGCTTGTATTGATTCTCTTTGCATATACAGTTCCGATAATGGATGTCATTCAAAATGCACCTCCAGGATCAGCACCATTCGATTGGCCAATTGGAAATAGCTAATCAACATAAGAGGACAAAGATTCATTAAACGAATCTTTGTCCTTTTTTGCAGCTCTAGTAATAATTCCGAGTTATGCTTGACTTTTCGTTCACAATTTAATACAACGCTCGTGATAGTTTCCCATGCAATTAGAAATTATATATCCGGCTGTATTTTTCTGTTAGGTAATTAACTAAATGTGTCGGGTTTAAAGATTCATTGGTGATGTCCTGTAGCAGCTCCAAGGGCTTTTTCATTTTGCCATATTGATGAATATTTTCTTTCAGCCAATTCGTAATCGGAGACAAATCGCCAGACTGCACAATTGAATCTACATCCATCTGCTGATTCAACGTATTGTAAAATTGCGCAGCATACATATACCCTAAAGCATAAGACGGGAAATAGCCGAAATCTCCACTCGACCAATGGATATCTTGTAACACCCCTTCTCCATCATTCGCGGGCTCAATACCAAGATAATCAACCATTTTCTCATTCCATAAGACAGGAAGATCTTTCACTTCGATTTCTCCATTAATCAACGCTTTCTCCAGTTCATAACGAACCATAATATGGAGTGCATACGTAAGCTCATCTGCTTCAATTCTGATTAATGTCGGTTTTACTTCATTGATCGCTCGGTAAAATTCATCAACATCCAACTCTTTGAAAAAATCCGGGGCGAAGGATTTAAACTTCTCATAGTTCGCCTTCCAAAATCCATCACTTCTGCCGATCAAGTTTTCCCAGAATAATGATTGCGACTCGTGAATGCCCATGGATGTTCCAGTGGCAAGTGGTGTGTGGGCAAACTGTGGATGGATATTTTGCTCGTATAAAGCATGACCACCTTCGTGAATAATTCCAAACACTGCCATGCGGAAATCATTTTCGTCGTATCTCGTTGTAATCCGAACATCGTGCAGATTTAATGTAATTTCAAACGGATGAATCGTATCATCTAATCTTCCCGCTTCAAAGTCATAGTTCATCTGCTTTAATACATCAATTGCAAAGTTACGTTGTTGTTCTTTCGGAAAATAACCAAGTACAATGGACGAATCAACATTCGCCTTACTATTATTCACTTTTTCCCGTAACTGAGTTAAGGATTCACGTAGTGCTGGGAATACTTCATCGAGCGTTTTTACGGTCATGCCTGGCTCATATTGGTCTAATAGAGCATCATAAATATGGCCTTCGTATCCCCAATAATTCGCGAACCTTTTATTGAATTCCACTAACTTTTCCAAATAGGGCTGGAATAATTGGAAATCAGCTTTCTCCCTGGCTTCTTGCCATGCTGCTTCAGCTTGTCCTTGTAAAGTGACATATTCCTTGTACTCAGCTTGAGGAATCTTATGGTTCCGTTCATAATCCAATTCACATTCTTCAACTGCTTTTTGAATGACTTCATCATCCGTCTTGTTCTTTAGTTCGTCAATGAATTGTTTCATTTTATCAGATGTCTGCATCTCATGAACTTTAGCAGAAAGAATTCCAATTGCTTTTGAACGGGATTCAACACCTTTTTTTGGTATTTTCGTCCGTAAATCCCAATGGGCGAGTGAAATTAATTCATGATAAGCATCAATTTCTTGTAAGTATGCCAGAAAATCTTTTTCCAAATTGCTTTTAGTCATCATTTATTCCCCCTTTACTTTTTTACCAAAATATTGATAATAATTCGTTTGGATAAAACCGTTGAATAACTTCCTCTTCTTCGTTGCCTGCTGACCATATTGTTTTTCAAATGCCTCAAATGCTGTAATGATATAGACACTCCAGGATGGATAGTTCCTCATCACTTGACCAAGGTCATTATACATCTGAATGACTTCATCCCGCTCATTTAGCCGTTCACCATACGGCGGGTTACTTACCAAATATCCATTTTCCTTCTGTATAGACAGATCTGCTACTTGCATTTGTTTCCATGTTACAAGATCGCTTAGCCCCGCTTCAATTGCGTTTTCACTTGCTGCTTGGATCATCTTATGACTGATGTCAGAACCTGTTATATCTAAAGGCTGATCATAGTTGGCAAGATCTTCAGCTTCTATTAAAGCTTCATCCCAAAACTTGCTTCTAATCCATGACCATTTTTCTGAAACAAATTCCCGGTTAAAACCTGGTGCGATATTCTGTCCGATAAGGGCTGCCTCAATTGGAATGGTTCCCGAGCCACAGAACGGATCGATAAACGGCTCATCCGGCTTCCAGTTCGTTAATAAAACGAGTGCTGCAGCAAGTGTTTCTTTTAAGGGAGCTTCCCCTTGTCCAACCCGATAACCGCGTTTATGAAGACCTGCTCCAGAAGTGTCTAATGTTAATGTCGCCACATCATTCAACAGGGAAATTTCTACTTTAAATAATGCTCCTGTTTCCGGCATTTTAGAGACCATGCCATATTTCAATTTCAATCGCTCTGCAATTGCTTTCTTCACGATTGCTTGACAGTCTGGAACACTATATAACGTTGATTTAACGGATTTGCCGCTTACAGGAAATTGTCCATCCTCTGCAATATAATTCTCCCAATTTAATGCCTTCGTTCCCTCGAATAATTCATCAAATGTTTTGGCTTCAAATTCACCTACAATAATTTTCACACGGTCTGCTGTACGCAACCATAAATTACAGCGCGGGATTGCAGAAATAGGAGCTTCAAAGATCACTTTTCCATTATCTACTTCTACTTCATAGCCTAATTGCTTAACTTCCATTGCGACAATTGATTCAAGTCCCATCGCTGCTGTTGCAAGTAATTTCACCTTTTGCATACATGATAATTCCCTTCATTTACAGATTATTTTTAGTGTACCATATCAAAGTAAATAAAAAACCTATTTCAGCTACATTTTGTAACTAAAATAGGTTTTATCATTTTTTATGGAAGACCGTTGAATACTCGATAAGCCATGTTCTGTCCCGCTGTACTGCAAACGGCGGTCTTTAACCTCGTACATTGGGTGTAATCATCTATCTACAGACAAATGTCTGTCCCTCTTTCGGTTCAATTCCCTAATCAAGAGTGCCCCTACCAAAGTTTGGGTTGCTCACTCGTGGGGTTTACCTCGTTCCACCTGAATTGTTTCCAATCCAGCTCCGTCTCTGTGGCACTTTCAAGGAGTGTCTTCCTTATCGTTAGACTTAGGAATTTCTCCTGCCGTTAACCAAATTGGCTACCTTGACTTATCGTTTCGTCAAGCACGAACACTACAAGCATCTCAGCCTGTGTGAGCATGGACTTTCCTCTGCGCAAACGCAGCGATTACATGAGTACTCAACTACCTGCTTACTTTATTTTAGCATAAGATCATCAGAAAGACAATGCACGGCAGTACTTACCAACTATTCCTCAGAGTTGGAGACTTTCTTGCCAAAAACTGCTTTTTCAAGATTGGACAAGCGTTTTAACACATCATAATTCACTTGTGTATTCTGTTGCGGAGCTCGTGTTCTCGTATGCTGTTGTTCCGCAGAAGATTTCTTTAGTCGATCATTTTCTTGTTGCAATCGCTGGATTTCTTGTTGAAACGCGTCATAATCTTGAATGACAACATCTAAAAATTCATCTACTTCCTTTTGGCTGTAACCACGGAACTCTGCTTTAAAATCTTTTTCATAAATATCTTTCGCATTTAATTGGATTTGATCGAAACTCATCTCTATCACCTCTTATTTTACGATTTTCCAGTTTCAATTATATGATATTGTTTGGTTATAGATTCATTACATTATATATCATAACACATTCGCTTATCAATGGTTATTATTTAAGCGAATGAAGTCAGGATGTATCAATGTTTCTAAGGTTTTAATATTTATGTGGTTTTTAAACAAATGTATCTAAATGTAACTATTTGGGGGAGGTTTGGGGGCACTTTTGGGGGAGATTTAAAACTACAATCATGGGCATATGCTGTTTTTTTATATAAATTATGGGGGCTGCTGAAAAGCAAGCAAGCCCCCATTTTAATTTACTCTTAAAAATTAAATTACAAGTTACTTTTCTTTTTCCTTTTATGGTTGTCTATTATTACTTCCGCTAGTGCTTTATAGGCTTCATCTATTTCTTCTTGTGTTGGAGGTTCAGTTGGAACCATTAAATTTATCACACCGTGCTTTCCTTTAAGTTCAACCAGTTCATAATCATCTCTAGTTCTTCCTTTTGATAATGGCATATAACCCCTCCCTTAATATGTTTCATTCGACAATAAGTAACCAAAATCCTGTACTAAATCCTATCCACTGATATAATCTATTTAGATTGACTAGGGAGGGTTAAAGTTGACTACATCTGAATTAATTCAATTATCAGCTACGATAGTTGGTATTATCACATCAATAACTGCAGTAATAATTTCAATAGTTTCTTTAAAGCAAACCCAGAAATCTATTGAAGAAGCTAACAGGCCTTATGTTGTTGTGTATAGAGACTATATACAAGTATTAGGAAATGTTCAAGAGTATTTCATTATCAAAAACTTTGGAAAAACGGGGGCTATAATCGATTCACTTGATTTTGATCCTGTTTATAAAGAGTCTATTAGAGGGAAGGACATCTTCCCAAATATAACTAGCACATTCATAGCACCAGGGCAGTCTATTTCTACAGTTGTTTCTCATAACGCATTCCAGGGAGAAAGAGAAGGAGTAATCCAGGTTACAGTTCAATACCACTCTGGTAAAAAGCACTACAGTGAAGTAATAACACTAAACGAGGATCTTATTAATGATTTAGCATTTTCAAAAACAAATCCATCTAAAAATACAACGGTTCAAACTATTATAGCAAAAGCGACTCAGGAGATATTGAGAAGACGCTTATAGGCATTTAGAATGAATATTTATTTTGCTTTAAAAAATCGAAATTAAGGAAGAGAAAAGTAATGAAATTCACTTGGGGGAGGTTTTGGGGGGACTTTTAAAGGTTATTATTAAATGGGTGTGTAGTCAAGTTGGGTCAATGCTTATAGATATTAATGCTTTTCCACAAAATTGAACCAGGCAGAAGAGTAAAATAAGAAATATATTTGGCTTCAGTGATAATCAGTGTAAAGTACAAGAAAATATATGGCGGTGAAGAATAATTGAGTGAAGATGTATTGCATGAAATAAAGTATGCGTAACTAAAAACACACCAAGTTAAATTTTATTATGGTGTGTTTTTTAATAGTAATAACAAAGTGATTTACTAGATTAATATTATTTTATTATTAAGCGTCCAAATCAGTCGGAGTAAACGAAAATGGCAACAACTTCTCCATCGTAAATGTCTTAATATCCTGATTTAGATTGGTGAGATGGATTTCCATATCTTGCGAGAAAAATTCGCTCATCACTTGTCTGCAAGAACCGCATGGTGGTACGGGACGGTTCGTGTCTGCTGCAACAGCCATTTCTTCAAATTCTGTTTCCCCATTCGATATTGCTTTGAATATTGCTACTCGCTCCGCACATAAACTGACCGGGTAAGCTGCATTTTCAATATTGCAGCCTGTATAAACTTTCCCTGATTTCGTCCGTACTGCCGCTCCCACTGCAAATTTCGAATATGGCACATACGCGTTTTCCATACTATCAATCGCTTGTTGAACTAATGATTGTTGATACATAATTCTCCCCCATTATTTGTTAGTATTTTCTAATTCCTGAAGTAATTGGTCAAAGATATAGAGAATAGATTTATACAGTTCCATATACCGCTTCGGCCGGGCATCTATAAAGTAGCTATGCATAAGCAGCAGCTCCATATTCTCTCTTGTAGATACGACCTGGTGCGGGTGAACGTTCACTTTCCTTTGCTTCACTATTTCTAGTGTTGCTTCTTCCCATTGTTCAAGCAGTTCATATACCGGATCTGTCTCTCCCTTTACCATTTGAAAGAAGTCCCTGTTCCGGCGATTTTTAGGTGGAGCAGTATTTTCAAATCTTTCTTTAAGACGGATGAGATGCTCTCTTAACTTAGCTGTTTGTTCTCTAACCATTAACATGACTGACCACCTTGTGTGTAAATAATGAAAGTCTAATTCTCTTTCTATCTATATTGTAATAAACTTCCGATCGTAGTTTCAACTTTTTCCATCTCTTGTTGTTGCTTTTGAAATAACTTCCAGATTTCATGATCAGTTCTATTCTTTATTATAACATCTATTTGTTCGAGTTGCTCTGCTATTTCCATTAAGAGTTTTTCTGTGTCCTGCTTCTTAATTCCGTCAGCTACATATAGTTGTTGCAATGCAAATGACATTAGTATCTCCTCCCTTTCCCTTTAGTCATTCGCGCTAGGAAGTTTAGTCTCCTGCCCCGTCGACAAAACTAGAAGTAATCAGTCAAAACTAGTTGTTTTTCTCAAGCAAAGTGGTAAAATATTCACTTCAATTCCGTTTTTCTAACTCACAATTTCATGGTATGATTTCTGTGTATATTTACCGAAAAACGTCTCCTAAATATGTCTCTTTATCATTTTTGTTATATAATGAATATGTACGGTTACTTCCAGACGTTTAATGTAGTGAGGGAGGATTATCGGTTTAGTCAGTAGGAGGAGAAATAATGAACTATCCAAATGGGCGGAAAAGGCGTCCATTGCAAAGGGTAAATAGAGAGATAAAAAATCATAAATATAGTAATCGGGGAATGTCGCTGGAGGAAGACATAAACACGACAAATGAATATTATCTTGCACATAATCAGGCTGTTGTGCATAAAAAACCAACCCCTGTTCAAGTCGTACGGGTGCATTATCCACAGCGAAGTGCAGCTGTCATAACAGAAGCTTATTATAAACAGGCATCCACGACAGATTATAATGGATTGTATCGTGGCAAATATATTGATTTCGAAGCAAAAGAAACAAAGAATAAAACACGATTTCCATTAGCTAATATTCATGAACATCAAATTGCTCATATGGAGCAGATCATTAATCACGGGGGAATAAGTTTTATTATTATCCGCTTTTCAAGCTATAATGAAACATATTTACTTGAAACAGAGAAACTTCTGCCCTTTTGGTACGATCTATTTAAAAGAGGGAAAAAATCAATTTCTTATGAAACAATCCGAGATGAAGCTCATCTCATCCCTTTAAAATTTCAAGCAAGAGTGGACTATTTGTCTGTGATTGACAAGCTTTATTTCACAAAATAATAGTTCAAATGATGGAGGTTTTACTTATGACAGATAAGATGTCGCGATCGGCAAGAAGAAATAAGAAAACAACGAAAAAGAAAACATCGGGAAAACGACCCATATGGAAGACAATTCTCTTTACGATTCTCTTTATTGGATTGGCAGCGGGAATTGTCGGTGGAGCAGTTGGGATATATTGGATAGCTACTGCACCGGATCTCGATCCTGACAAATTGAATGTTCCCCTATCTTCTACATTAAATGATAAATACGGGGAACCCTTTACCACGTTGGAATTAGAGAATCGGGAACAGGTCAAATATGAAGATTTACCTCAAGTACTAATTGACGCTGTAGTTGCTACAGAAGATGCTCGTTTCTTTGAACATAAGGGAATTGATTTACGAAGACTGGGCGGCGCTATTGTCGCTAACATTACGGATGGGTTCGGCTCGCAAGGTGCAAGTACAATTACCCATCAGGTAGTAGAGAACTTTTTCTTATCCAATGAAAAGCAAATTAAATTAAAGGTGCAGGAACAGTGGCTCGCACTGCAACTTGAAAGAAAATATTCTAAAGAAGAAATTTTAGAAATGTATTTAAATAAAATTTTCTACGGAAATAATTCGTATGGCGTTGTAGCAGCAGCGAAATCCTATTTCGGTGTGGAGGATTTAAATGATCTAACCTTGGCACAAGCGGCGATTTTAGCTGGATTACCACAGCGGCCTACTGCATATAACCCATTCCGTGATCCAGAGCTTACAGCTTACCGGATGAATACGGTGCTTGATCTAATGGTACGCCATGGCAAGGTCACAGAAGAAGAAGCAGACGAGGCACGTGAAGTTGATATTGTCGCAATGCTCGCAGAACCTGAGGAAAGCTCTACGAAATACGGTGCGTTTATCGATAAAGTGGCCGATGAAATCAGTGAGAAATTAGAAGGCATCAATATTTATACAGATGGTTTAAAAATCAATACAACGCTTGATACAAATGCCCAGGAACGGGTTGAACTTCTATTAACAGATACGGAAGCTAACCCGCTGAATTATGGTAGTGATAATGTACAAGGTGCGATTGTTGTTACCGATACGAAAACAGGTGCTATACAAGCAATTGGCGGACGTCGTAATAGTACGGGCAGTCAAGAATTGAACTATGCGATAGATAAAAGGCCTAATTTGCAACCTGGTTCCACGATTAAACCAATCATGTCTTACGGACCGGCAATAGAGTATGAAAAGATTTCTACGTATCACCAAATCAATGACGATGCGCCATACCAAGGACCGGGAATGGAAAAACCGATTAACAATATCACCCGTACTTACTCTGGTTGGGTTAGCGCTCGGACAGCATTAAGTCAATCCCTGAATGTTCCTGCGGTGAAACTTTTTGAAGAAGTAGGTGCAGACCGGGCGAAGAGTTTTGGTGAGCAGCTTGGACTGGATATGCCAGATGACCTTTATGCTTCCGATGCTATCGGCGGTGGTAGTTTAACTGTTACGCCGCTGGAAATGGCAAGTGCCTTCAGTGTGTTTGGTAACGGAGGAGTTTATACAGAACCATATGCTGTAGAATCAGTTGAATTCCCAGACGGAAGCACGGTTGAGCTTCGGCCGGATTCAGAACCAGCTATTGAAGACTACACGGCTTACATGATCACGGATATGCTGAAAACTGTCTTTACGGACGGAACATGGGCGTCTGGTAGCATGGGCGGTTTACCGGTGGCTGGTAAGACAGGAACAACGAACGTCGATGACGGTTCAGCGGGAGACCGCTGGTTTGTAGGATATACGACCAACTACACTGTATCTACTTGGGTTGGTGAGAATATTGTAGATGGAAAACGAGTAGGACTTCCAGATTCGGTGGATTGGACGATCGCCCAGCAAATGTTCCGGGAAACGATGCTCCATGTGTCGGAAGGTATTGATACAGCCGATTTCCAACAACCAGATTCTGTTGTGAAATTAGCGATCGAACGTGGAACAAATCCACCAGAGCTCGCAAGTGATCACACACCTGCCGCTCAAAAGGTTACCGAGCTATTCGTTCGGGGGTCTGAACCGACAACAACATCGGAAAAATTTGATCAGCTTGATGCAGTTAGCGGACTGAATGCAACCTATAATGAAGATGATCATTCAATCCACGTGGAATGGGATTATGACACGGATAGTGATGTCTCCTTTGCAGTGAGTGCAAGTGTTGATGGTGGCTCCATACAGGAATTAGCGACAACAGAGGATATGTCCTTAGATATATCGGAAGTAGAAGCTGGGGCAAAATACACGATACAAGTCGTAGCGATTAGCAACGAAAATAATTCCATAACAAGTGAGCCTGCATCCACATCGATTACGGTACCAGGTGGAGATGAGGAGGAAGAGGAAGAAGAAAATATACCTCCAGTCTCTGGTCTAAGCGCAACGTACATGGAAGACCAAGGAATAATCGATGTTTCATGGAATTATGATGGTCCTCCCGCTGCTTTTGAAGTTACTGTCAACGGTGGACAAACGCAAACCGTACAGTCTCAAGGTATTGAGATAAGTGGTACATTCTCCCCTGGAGAAACCTATTCAATCAGTGTAACTCCAATTGGGCAAGAAGGTGACGTACGCGGCGATAGTCAATCAACATCTGTCAGCATACCACAAGCAGAAGAGCCAGAAGAACCAGAGGAAGAACCAGTAGAAGAGGCACCAGAACCAGAAGAAGATGAGGATGATGGTGAAGAAGCACCACCTGAAGAGGATGAAACTCCCGATGAGGAAGAACCATCCGACGAATAACAAGAAAGCAAAGAAGGAAAAAAGGAAAGCTTATCTGTCGCTATACAGATAAGCTTTCCTTTATTTTTTGCTCTCTATTTCAAGCTTTCGCATCCGTTTTTTCCCTTCTCGACAAAGATCAAGAAGTGGGCATTCCGGACAATTTGGATTTCTCGCTTTACAGTGGTACCTTCCAAAAAAGATTAATCGGTGATGCGTCTCTGACCATTCTTCCCGCGGTATTTTCCGCATCAAGGTCTCTTCTACTTCCAGTACAGAATCCTTCCAGCGGCATATCCCTAATCGCTTGGACACCCGTTCCACATGAGTATCAACCGCGATCGCCGGCTCATTAAAAGCGATGGAAGCAACGACATTCGCTGTCTTTCTGCCGACCCCTGCCAGCTTCATGAGCTCTTCCTTTGTTTCAGGAACCTTCCCTCCATGTTTATCGATCAAAACGTGGCAAAGTTTTTGGATGTTCTTTGCTTTTGTACGGTAAAGCCCGATTGAACGAATATCCTGCTGAAGTTCTTCCAGTGGTACCGCGATATAATCTTCAGGTGTTTTATATTTCTTAAATAAGTCTGCCGTAACTTTATTCACTAGTTTATCCGTGCATTGTGCGGATAACACAACAGCAATCAATAATTCAAATGGATTTGAATGGACGAGCTCGCCCTCCGCATCAGGGAACATTTCTGCAATCGTATCTAATACATGTCTAATCTCTTTTAAATTCAGCATCTAACTAGTCTTCCCCTTCCAGCCAGTTATAGTAGATTGATGTGTCTCTTTTTGCCGTTTGCGCAGGTTGCTGCTGATTTACTTGCTGATGACTGTGAAACTTCCTGCTTGTATTTCTTGCTTGCTCGACGGAATGGATTCCCTTCTTCTTCCATTCTCGCAAGATACGGTCAATATATTTAAAGTTTAATTTACCCATAAGTACTGATTCTCTAAGCCCTGCCTTAATTAGCGCCGGGCTGATCTTGTCTTCATCCAACCACGTATTAATCATTTCGATTTCAAATGGAGAAATCGGCCGACCGAACTCCTGTTCAAACAAAATAAAAATCGTCCCTGTCGTGTTTTCTTCTTGTTCTTTTTCTTCACTATAAAGTTTTTCGAGTAACGGCTGGACAGAGTAGGCTTCTGAAATTTGACCTTGCTCATTTTCCCTTGGCTCAATCGTTAATAAATCCTTTTGAATAAGCTTCATTAAAATGTCGGAGCAATGTTTCTCACTAATTGTCAATGGTTCAGCCAGTTCAGCGGGGGTTGGGAAATTGTTCTTCTCTTTGAAAAAATAAATAAGTTGTAGAACAAGCACAAGCTCGGTTTCATTTAAACCAAGCTTCGTGTAGTTTGTCAGCAATCTGCCGGGGATATGTAATTGATCGTGTAATATTTCTTCCAGTGGATTTGTTTCAAACATGTTAGGTACCTCCTTATTAGAAAACTTAGTTGTCACCAAGCATTTCGGTGACAACCTCAGTTTCACTTATGCAGTAAGAAAAGATTTATACTTATCCTTCTGCCAAGTAAACATGCGAATTCCGATTCTTGATTACTCAACTTCGCAGACTTAAACAACCAAGTATTCTTTTTGCTTCTTTTTTTAAAGCTTAACATATCTTCTTATTGCTTTCATACAGCGTAAGTGTCTTGCTCTTTCAGTTTTTTTTGCGTTCTGATTACCGTTCAGTTTCCCGGCGGACGGATGCTTTCCACGGGCACGGCCTCAGCCTCCTCGGAAGAAAACCGCTTCCTGCTCAGGTCTGGACACGTGCTTTTCCCGTAGGAGTCACCGTCCGCCGGGCAACTGAACTAGTAGAGAACGTTATTATTAATGGAAACTATCGCATTGTAATGAGCTATTTATTTCTAAATGAAAAATAGTGTTCCAAATTAGGTTTACCCTCGGAGCAGTCCAGACACCTCGAGACTCCTGCAGGAGGAAAGGCATAGGTGAGACCCCACAGGGCGACAGCCCGAGGAGGCTCACCAGCCGCCTGCGGAAAGCGAGAGGTGTCTGGACTGCGAACCTCCAGGTAAGAGTTGCACTTACGCTGTATGAAATCAGTAGTTTAGGTTAAGTTAATCAATTATAAATCCCTTGCTTTAAGCTGCAAGGGATTTATAATCACATTTATTTATGGATGCAATCTATTCAACAGACGCGGGAATGGAATCGTTTCGCGAATATGTTCGACACCCGTAAGCCATGCTACAGTACGTTCAAGACCGAGACCGAATCCAGAGTGTGGAATGCTTCCATATTTCCGCAGTTCCAAATACCACTCATAGGCTGGACCGGTTAATCCGTGTTCCTCATAGCGCTGTTTCATCAAGTCGTAATCATGAATGCGTTCTGAGCCGCCAATCACTTCTCCGTATCCTTCTGGCGCGATTAAATCAGCACATAGAACTACATCATCCCGATCCGGATGCGGCTGCATATAAAATGCTTTAATGTCTTTCGGATAGTTCACGATAAAAACAGGGTTATCGAAGCTATCGGCAATTGCTGTTTCATGTGGGGCACCGAAGTCGTCTCCCCATTCAATATCATCGAATCCTTTTTCTTTCAACAATTCAATAGCTTCATCATATGTGATTCTTGGGAATGGCGCTTGTATCTTCTCAAGTTTGGATATATCCCTCTCTAACACGTCTAACTCTAGTTTACAGTTCTTCAATACAGATTGAATAAGGAACATGACATAATTTTCTTGTATAACGAGGCTCTCTTCATGTTCGATAAATGCCATTTCTGGTTCAATCATCCAGAATTCAATCAAATGTCTTCGGGTTTTAGACTTTTCAGCACGGAATGTCGGTCCGAATGAGAATACCTTTCCTAGCGCCATCGCGGCTGCTTCCATATAAAGCTGTCCACTCTGGGATAAATAAGCTTCTTCATCAAAGTATTTCGTATGGAATAATTCAGTTGTCCCTTCAGCTGAAGATGCTGTCAGAATTGGTGGATCGACTTTAACAAATCCTTGATTATTGAAAAATTCATACGTTGCCCGAATGATTTCATTACGAACTTTCATGATTGCATGCTGCTTTTTCGAACGTAACCATAAATGGCGATGGTCCATTAGAAATTCGGTTCCATGCTCTTTCGGCGTAATTGGATAATCTTCTGCTTCATGGATCACTTCAAGATTGGTTACATGCATTTCATAACCGAAAGCAGAACGTTTATCTTCCACAATTTTTCCTGTAATATAAATCGATGTTTCCTGTGTTAGATTTTTCGCTGTTTGGAAAACTTCTTCCTCTATATCATTTTTTGCTACAACTGCTTGCATAAAACCGGTTCCGTCACGTAATTGCAGGAAGGCAATCTTCCCACTGGAACGTTTATTTGCAAGCCAAGCTCCTATTGTTACTTCTTTTTCATTATAATCAGGTGCTTGAGAAATCGTAATCTTCATCTTTATACCTCCATAAATCGATCTTTAATGAGTTTCGACAAAACGTTTAATCCGTTTTGCCGCTTCTTTTAAGTCGTCTAATGATAAACAATAGGATAGTCTCACATTTTCTGGTGCGCCAAATCCAGTACCTGGCACCATGGCGACTTTTTCTTCTTCTATTATAGCTGTTACCCATTCATCAACCGTGTCAAAGCCATTTTTCCGCACGGCTTCTGTTACATCCGGGAATAAATAGAATGCTCCTTTTGGTTTTTCACATTTGATGCCTGGGATTTCACTGATTAAGTTGTAAAAGACATCCAAGCGTTCCGCAAATATATCTCTCATTTTCCGAACTTCGCTTTCGTCCATGGAAAGTGCGGCAACAGATGCGTACTGAGCAATAGAAACAGGGTTGGACGTCGAATGAGAGGAAACATTATTCATTGCTTTTATAAGCTCTTTCTCTCCAGCTGCATAACCAATTCTCCAGCCTGTCATTGCATATGTTTTTGAAACGCCATTAATAACTACCGTTTGTTTCTTTAGCTCTTGACTGATGGAAGCGATGGATACATGTTCTTCATCAGAATAAATAAGCTTTTCATAAATTTCGTCTGAAACGATAAGGATATTATGCTTGAGACAAATTTCGCCAATCGCTTCAAGTTCTTCTTTTGAATACATCATTCCCGTTGGGTTGCTTGGTGAATTGATAATAATTGCTTTTGTGTTGCTTGTAATAGCTCTTTCCAATTCTTCTAGTTGTACCTTGAAATCATGTTCTGCCTTCGTAGGAATAAATACAGGTACTCCCTCTGCTAGTTTCACTTGTTCTGGATAACTTACCCAAAAAGGGGCAGGGATAAGTACTTCATCGCCTTTATTTAAAAGCACTTGGAACAGTGCATAAAGTGCATGCTTTGCTCCCATTGTGACAATGATTTCATCTTTTGCGAAGTTGAGTTGATGATCCCTCTCCATTTTCTTTTGGATTGCTTCAATTAGCTCGGAGATCCCACCAGTCGGTGTATATTTTGTAAGGCCTGCTTGCATTGCTCGAATAGCCGCCTCAATAATCGGTTCTGGTGTATTAAAATCTGGCTCTCCGGCTCCTAATCCAATGATATCATGACCTTGGCTTTTCAATTCGTTCGCTTTAGCAGTAATGGCCAGTGTCGATGAGGGAGTTATTGTTTTTACTCTGTTCGCTAATTCCATCTGTTCTTTCCTCCTAATTGAACTGTCTTAAATAACGGATATCTTCATACTGGGATCCATCATAGATTGAGCGATAATCGAATACATATCGGTCAAACTCATCATAATAGACGAGTTCCCATAGTATTTCATCATCCAGCAAAGCTGGCGTTATTTTCACTAATTGACAAGCACTGCAGTCAGACTGCCACATATCGATCATGGAAGATGGTGACAGAACCTCGGTTGAATCGACTGTCGTCAATGTTTTCTCATTTCCTTCCAGTGGGTAAAAAATAATTTTACCCTTGCCTTCTTCATTTTTTCCGTAAACGACATGATAAGCAGCTTCCCCATTAAAGTTTTCGATTTTTGATATCTCCGTAATTCCTGTTTGATTTAACAATTCCCGTTTTGTATCTTCATGGCCGTTGGTACGTTCGGAGTTTAAATCCATGTATAAAAAGATACCATAAATAAGCATAGAAATAAACAGAAGGAGAAAGATAATCATGCTAAAAATCAACCATTTTCGTCTTGTTTCAGTCATTTTTTCACACCTCTTCAGACAGGTTCACTAATTCTTCCCTGTGTTTATAAAAAATTGCTAGCCATAGAACAAATCCAGTGGCTTATACTAAGAGTAGTAACGGCTCTCGTGCCATTATTATTCCTCCCAAAAAACTGGACGGGAGCACGTTGCAAAATTTTTCTCCTCATACCATTCGTTTGCTACTGTATTTATTACAGTAGCTTTTTTTAAAACCATGCTCTTGCTTGTTCAATTAAGGATTGGGTGGAGTCATTTAGTATTGGTACCTCTGGTATGGAGTCTGTGAAATATCTTCCATAGCGTGCTGTCACAATTCTTGAGTCACAAATGAAAACAATCCCTCTATCACTAGACGAACGGATAAGACGTCCAAATCCTTGTTTGAATTTAATAACAGCGTTTGGTAAAGATAATTCCATAAATGGATTTTTTCCTGCTTCCTTCAATTCCTGCGATTTTGCTTCATAAACCGGATGTGCCGGTGGCTGGAAAGGAAGTCGGACAATCATCAGACAGGATAAATCCCCACCAGGAATATCAACACCCTCCCAGAAGGAGCTTGTACCGAGTAAGATCGAACGCTCAAAGCTTTGGAAATTCTTCTTCAATCTTGTTCTGCTTCCGCTCGTAACCCCTTGGCCGATAAGCATATATTTGTCATCTGTCATTATTTCTTTCAAGAGTTTATAGGACTTCCTTAACATATCATAAGAAGTAAAAAGTACAAGCATTCTTCCTTCCGTCACTTCTGCCAGAGAAAGAATTGCTTCACTCGTCGCATAGATATAATCATCCATATTTCCATATTTAATATCCGGGAAATCATTTGGAATCAGCAATTGTACCTGGTCTTTAAATGAGAATGGTGAACGGATTTGTTTTGTAATCAGCCGCTCTTCCCGAAGACCTAGTCTTTTTTCAATAAAATGGAATGAATTCTTCATCGTCAGCGTAGCACTAGTTAAAATGACGCTGTCTTTCTTCGCGAATAATTCCTCGCCAAGCAACGTTGAGACGGTAGTCGGTTCACTATATAAATAAACGGCCTGTTGATACCCCTTCGTGTCCATTTCGAGCCATTGCACATGATTAATATGCTGATCCATTAAAAAGAGCAATTCCAAATGATCAATATGATCTTGTAAGTTCTCGATGACTTGAATAAGTTCCTGCCTGTCGTTCTTCACATAATCTTCCGTATCGTCAAGGCTCTTATCCATGAGGGATAGAAAATGAATGAGATCACGGTAATAAAAAATAAGGCGATTCACCATTTCTGTTATGGTTTCCCAATTAGAAGAATTCACTTCCTCTTTACTGAATCTGAACTGGATTCTGCCAACATCACTTAATGATTTATCTTTTTTACGCTGTTTCGTCACGTAAGCATGTAAATATTGAAAGAGATCATCAATTTCATTTTTCGTATTTGCAATTAATTCATCCCATTTATCGACCGAAAAGTTATCCTCTATACTATCGTATTTGCCAATTATATAATTGAAAAATTTCGTATCCTCCGAACGGCCAATTTGATTAAGCATATAATGCATCGTTATATTGTCCAGCTTTAATCCGTAATGATAGGCTGCAGTATCTTCCAAATGATGGGCTTCATCGATAATCAATTTGTCGTAAGCAGGAAGAAATTGATAATCGTTAAACATATCCGTACATAACAGGGCATGATTCGTTATAATTAAATCAGCTCGTTGGGCTCTCCGTCTTGCGCGCGTGTAAAACGAATATCGGAACCAAGGAGATGTGACATCGAGCTTCCTTTCCGCATCCGCTGAAACCCTTTGAAAAAATGTATAGCCACTCGTTGGGATTTGAATTTCATCAATATCACCGGTCAAGGTTTCCGTAAGCCAGACGAGTAAGATTGCCTTCGTTAGCGTAATATCATAATTATCGCGTTCCAGATGGGTTAGTTCATAGGCAAAACGTTCCAAACTTAAATAATGGTTTCTACCTTTTAACAGTGCTGCTTCAAATGGAAAATCCACAGTTTTGTGTACTAAAGGAATCTCTTCGTCAAGGAGCTGGGTCTGTAATTGTGTAGTATGTGTGCTAATGATGATGCGTTTGTTTTGTTTCACGGCCTCATATACAGCTGGAAGCAAATAAGCAAGGGATTTACCTGTACCGGTTTCCGCTTCAATTAATGCATGTTCTCCACTACAGAAAGCATCATACACCGTTTCGGACATTTCTCGCTGACCACTTCTCTTCTCATACTTTTCAAATTGTTTTTCCAGTGTACCGTTATCCTCATAAATATGATCTAGATAGTCTCCAAAAGAAGTTGTTAATATCGTTTCTTCTTGGGTCATCTTCTCTGTCATTTTAAATGCGAGTCCATTATATGTAGTAAACTTCGCTTCATTGGCAAATTCAAAACTATTCTGCTCCATCGCTTCATCCAGTAAAACAGCAAGGTTTGATTTAAACATTGGTTCCAATTTCGCCAGATTAGCGAGCGTTTCATACGGAAGACTAAACAATTTCTCTTTTAATTTCAAGAACAACCTAGCCGTGACATAAGCATCAGATAACGCCCGGTGCGGGTCATCGTGATATATATCAAGATAATCCGTAATCTGCGATAATTTATAGCTTGGTGCTTTCGGATAAAGAATCCGAGATAATTCGACCGTGTCAATAACAGGATTCCTTAAGGGTTTCCTCCCACTGTTCACTAATTCAGTATTTAAAAAACCCATGTCAAAAGGAACGTTATGGGCAATTAGATAACTATCCTCAAATAACTCCATTATTTTGTCCGCTTTTTCGTTAAAGTACGGTGCGTCTTTAACATCATCATTTGTTATATTCGTCAGATTGGTTATAAATGGAGGAATTTGTTTGTTTGGATTTAAAAAGGTATCTCTTTTATCGATAATTTCATCATTTTTAATGATTACCATACCGATTTCGATGATTTTATCGTCATTATCAGGCGAATGCCCGGTTGTTTCTAAGTCAATCACAACAAATTTATTCAATTCCACACCTCCGTCCTCTCTATTATATACGTCAATTCGTCCAAAAGAAAACTCTTATCCCATTATTGATAAGAGTCTCTTCCCCCGCCTATCTCTTTAACTTGTTATTCAAACCACTGGATTTCACCAGAATATATTTTTTCTTCTTTCCCATTATCATGTAAAACAAGGAGGGCACCGTCTTCTGCAATTCCGTGGAAAATCGCTTTTTTCTCTTCTTTTAGGTTTTTAATTTTAATTTTTTCACCTATTTTAAAACCATAGCTTTCCCATTTTTTCTTCACATCGGAAAAGCCATGGGCTAAATATGCATCAAATGCCGCTTCAAATTTTTGTAAAAACTGTTGAATCAGTTCTTGAATAGACCAATGTTTCCCTGTTTCCAAATAAAGGGAGGTCGCTTTAGATGCAAGCATTCCAGGTATATCATCACTTGTATGGTTGATATTTAGACCGATACCGACCACTATATATTGAATCTGGTCCTGTTCTGCTTGCATCTCTGTTAAAATTCCAGCCGTCTTCTTCTTATTAATCAAAAGGTCATTTGGCCATTTAATCATCGGCTCTACACCTGTATAGTCTTTTAACACGTCAGCCAACACAGTTGCTGTAAGCAATGTTAGCTGGGGAGCCTCTTGCGGAAGGATTTTAGGGCGAAGCAAGATGCTTAGCCACATCCCTTTATTCCCTGCAGAATGCCATTCTCGGTTCATTCTCCCCCTGCCCGCCGTTTGTTCATCAAGAATAGCAACTGTTCCATGCTTCGCTCCATCTGCGGCAGCTTGGTGGATTAATTGCTGGGTAGAAGCGGCGGAAGATTTATGGATGATCGTCTGACCAAGCCACTCTGTTTCCAGGCCCCATTTGATCGTATTATCACTGACTTTATCCGGATGTTTAAGGATACGATATCCTTTTCTTGGGACTCCTTCAATGACATAACCGTCTTTCTCCAATGCTTTCATATGTTTCCAGACACTATTACGGGATATTTGTAAAGCATCGGAAATATCCTGACCCGATATATAAGTCTCCTCATTCTCCGATAGGATATGAATTAATCTGTTTCTCGTTGAGTCCACTCTAACCATTCCTTTATGTCACGATACTGATTATTTATTTTACCAGTAACAACAGCATCTTCCGTTTTTTCAAGCAAATGTTTCACCCATACTCCTGGTTTTTTGTCAGGAAAAAGAGCTAAAAGATCATTTCCATTGATGGCTAAGTCGTCCCTTGATTGAATTGGTAACCTTTGCTTCAATTGAATTAATTGTACCAGAGATAGTTTATCATCTAATAGCAAGTCGGCTAAGCGGATAAAGGGTTCAAACCGCTCGTCGTTAAGCTTATATATTCCAATCGCATCCAAGCCTCTTTGCTTGTACCGCTTGATATCGTCGTTTAATTCACTTGCAAGCCGCTTCGTCCGGTTGGAACATTTCCATTCCTTCGCCCACTCATTGATAGCTATTTCAGGCTGATGATAGTGGAAGAAAGCAATAACTTCTGCAAAACTTAAAAGGGGCTTCATGTTTTGTGGAATTGCTTCGATTAAAGTGGGATGTTCTTTAAAAACCGGTAAAACAGTCTGAACAGCTGATTTCTTTAAATAATTTATCCCGACCGACACATGTTTTCCAGCAAAAAAACGTTCCATTTCATTTGTAATTCTCTCAACTGAAATATCGAGGACTGCTGATTTACAAGCTACCATTGCTGCAAATGTTTCTTCTTCAATTTGAAAGCCGAGCACACTGGAAAAACGAAGGGCGCGTATAATCCGCAGTGCGTCTTCCCCGAATCGTTTTTCCCCATTTCCGACTGTCCGAATCATTCGCTGCTTTAAATCTCTTCTGCCGGAAAATAAATCCGTAATATGACCTGTTTTATCCATCGCAAGGGCATTGATTGTAAAATCGCGCCGTTCTAAGTCTTTTTCAATGTTACGGATGAATTCAACGTGATCTGGACGCCTACCATCCGAATAACTGCCTTCTGTACGGAATGTAGTCACTTCATAGGATTCTTTCTCATGTCTCACAATGACAGTTCCATGTTCAATCCCAACAGGTATGACACTTGGAAATACCGCTTGAACAATATCAGGGGTGGCAGATGTCGTAATATCGATGTCTTTAATCGGCCGACCGAGCAAATAATCCCGTACACAACCACCAACAAAATATGCTTCATAACCTTCTGCTTCAAGCTTTTCTAATATCGGCTTTGCCCGTTGAAAATATTTCGTTAACATGCCTTCACCAAATTTCTTTTACTTCAGTAGCTTTTTATATAATTTAATGTATTGGTCGACAATGATGTTAGACTGAAATTTCTGCTTTACAACTTCAAGGACCCGTTTCCGGAGTACTTGCTGATATGCCGAATCTGTAAGGATTTCGAGCGCATAGTCTGCTGCTTGTTTTGTGTCGCCCTGATCTACAAGATAACCGGTCTCACCATGTGTGATAACTTCAGGAATACCACCAATATTCGTTCCGATGCCGGGAACCCCGCAAGCCATTGCTTCCAATAAAACAAGTCCGAAGCTTTCTTTTTCAGAAAGTAATAATGTTAAATCACTGATTGCAAGCAGTTCATTAATATTATTCTGTTTCCCTAAAAATAACACATCAGAATCTAGTTCCAATTCCCTAACTAGCTGCTTTGTCGCGGAATATTCCGGACCGTCTCCTACGAGCAGCAATTTGCTAGGTATCTCCTGGTGAATACGATGAAACGTGTCTATAACGTCTGGTAGCCGCTTCACTTTCCGGAAATTAGAAATATGGATGATTACTTTTTTTTCATCTTTTATCTCGAACTGTTCCTTCAAATATGGTACTTGAAAAGGATGATATTCCGCTTCATTCACAAAGTTATATATGACAGATATCGGATAATCCGTCTTAATCATTTCCATCGTCTGTTCCCGTAAACTGTTCGATACACTCGTTACCGCGTCAGACTGTTCAATTCCATATTTTATCATTTTCTTAAATGCATCATCAATTCCAAGTACTGTAATATCTGTCCCGTGCAGAGTCGTGACGACCTTTACTTTATGTCCGGCCATATCCCGCGCAAGAATTGCACAAATCGCATGGGGTATCGCATAATGCACATGTAAAATGTCAAGCTGTTCCTGGTCGATTACTTCTGCCATTTTCGAAGCAAGTGATAAATCATAAGGCGGATATTGGAATACTGGATAATGATTTACTTCCACTTGATGATAAAAGATCTTCGGATGTACTTTATCTAATCGAAACGGAAGGCTTGATGTAATAAAATGGATTTCGTGCCCTCGTTCTGCTAACAGTTTTCCTAACTCCGCCGCAATGACTCCAGATCCACCGACAGAAGGATAGCAAGTTATCCCAATTTTCATTGCTTATTCGTCTTCCTTTGCTCGAACGATTTCCCGCCATTTAAAATCTCCTCGTTCCAGGCCATGGATAAAGATTTCCGCTCCGGCAATATTTGTTGCAAGTGGGATTTGGTACACGTCACACAAGCGCATCAGGGCTGTTATGTCAGGTTCGTGCGGCTGAGCTGTTAATGGATCACGGAAGAATATTACCATATCCATTTCGTTATCGGCAATCAGTGCTCCTATTTGCTGGTCGCCACCAAGTGGTCCTGATTTAAATCTATGTACACTAAGTTTTGTAGCTTCTTTAATTAATTTACCAGTCGTTCCGGTAGCAAACAATTCATGCTCTTTTAATACATGCTCATAAGCGATGGTAAAGCGTATCATATCTTCTTTCTTCTTATCATGGGCTATTAAGGCAATTTTCATCATAGCCTGACCTCTTTTCTTTTATAAAATATTTTCTAATCCGTACACGAGCCTATCTAACTCCATTACTTTATAAATGGAAGTTTTTATCCCATCCATAAAGGAATCCCGGCTCATGGAATCATGTTTGATCGTAAGTAGCTGACCTGGGCCACCGAAGATTACTTCCTGGTGGGCAACAAGTCCAGGTAGTCTTACGCTATGAATATGCATGCCATCTAATTCGGCGCCACGCGCTCCCTCGAGTTCTTCCCTTTCATCAGGATGACCCTGAGCTTTCGTTGTCCTTGTTTTCTGAATCATCTCTGCCGTCTTAACCGCTGTTCCAGACGGTGCATCAACCTTTTGGTCATGGTGCATTTCGATAATTTCAACATCCGGGAAATATTGTGCGGCCATCTGAGAGAACTTCATCATCAGCACAGCACCGATTGCAAAATTTGGTGCAATAATACAACCAGAATTATATTCATTCGAAAGTTCTTTTAGTTCCTTTATATTCTCCTTCGTGAATCCAGACGTACCAATTACAGCTCGGACACGGTGTTCAATCGCGAGTTTTGTGTGTTTATAACCAGGTTCAGGACTCGTAAGATCAATGAATACATCTGCATCTATCTGCTGAAAGCATTCCGCCAAGTCTTCATAGACTGGAACTTGCGCATCCGATTCCTCGGTAATCTCGTTTAAAAATTTCCCATCATTTTTACGATCGATTACAGCGACAAGGTTAAAATCAGGAACACGCTCAATCATCTTGATCGCTTCTTTCCCCATCTTACCACGTGGTCCCGCTACTATAATATTAATTGCCACTTCTGTTCCACCTCTCCTGTTGTTATTTCTTCGTCCATCTATCTTTATCCCGTGTTTCAAATTTCGACATGGAACGCTCGAAACTTTCGGATAAATCAATGTCAAGTGAATTTGCAAAACTCGCGATTACAAACAAAACGTCCCCGAGTTCTTCTTCAACCGTTTTTTCTTTCTCTGTCGTCTTTTTCGGTTTCTCTCCGTAATAATGGTTCACTTCTCGGGCAAGTTCGCCGACTTCCTCTGTCAGCCTTGCAATCATTGCCAGCGGAGAAAAATATCCTTCTTTAAATTGGCCGATATAATCATCGACCCGCTTTTGGATTTCTTGCGTCGTAAATTCTTTCTGCATTCGTTAACAATCTCCTTTTTCTCCGTGGTTGCCTACCTTTCATGTTAGCTAACCTTACGTAATTTGACAAATTTTTTCTTTGAAAAATCATGAATTTATTTTCTCCGGGCAAAATGATACTAACTTGGCATGGATATGCAAGTATTTTAGGAGGTGTTCTAGTATGCTGCTTGGATTGCGGATGAAAAATATTTTCTTCATCTTAATCGGTGCCGCGATTTATTCTTTTGGAATCGTACATTTTAATATGCAAAATAATCTTGGTGAAGGCGGCTTCACTGGTATCACCTTGCTCCTTTATTTCATTTGGAAATTAAATCCGGCGATTACGAATATTTTATTAAATATCCCTGTATTCTTAATTGGTTGGAAACTATTAGGACGGAACACCTTCATCTATACAATAATCGGAACTTCCGCAGTATCCGTCTTTTTAGCT
Organism: Oceanobacillus indicireducens; assembly: GCF_014647195.1. Lineage (GTDB taxonomy): Bacteria > Bacillota > Bacilli > Bacillales > Amphibacillaceae > Oceanobacillus > Oceanobacillus indicireducens. The sequence goes on from NZ_BMOS01000009.1 coordinate 34,878, forward strand.
ATCTTTCAATCCTATCAATTTGCAATCCCTTTGGAAAACGATATGACGTTGGTTGCCTTATTTGCAGGAGTATTCATCGGAGTTGGTTTAGGGATTATCTTTCGCTATGGGGGCACAACGGGAGGTGTAGATATTATTGCTCGGCTTGCTAATAAGTATCTGGGGTGGAACATGGGAAATACGATGTTCTTATTCGACCTAATTGTTATTTCTTCCTCTATTCTGCTAATATTAGACCTCATCCAGGGCATGTACACATTAGTTGCTGTCTATATTGGGGCCCGTGTAATTGATGTTATTCAAGAAGGGGCATATCTTGCCAAAGGGGCGACAATTATTTCGAATCAAAGTGCAGAAATTGTGAAAGAAATTCAGAAAATGGACCGTGGTGTGACTATCTTTTTAGGCCGTGGTAGCTATACGGGAGAGAAGCTGGATATCCTTTACTGTGTCGTACCTCGAAATGAAATTGTTCGTCTGAAGAATACGATTTTAAAGGTAGATCCGTATGCTTTTGTTTCGATAAGTACAGTTCAAGATGTTCAAGGTGAAGGATTTACTCTCGATGAAAACAAAAGGCCGGTGCAATGATAAAGGCTTAAGCAGCCTGACAAGCTAAGGACTCGCAGAAGCTTTCTCAAGAAATAAATCATAAAAAAAAGAGATTGGCATACCGTTTACCAATCTCTTCTCTACCCTAGTCTCGGTTGTTCAAAAATATTAATATAAATCGTGCAAGCTCGAGTAAGGCGACAAGAGCTGCTGCAACATAAGTTAAAGCAGCGGCATCCAATACCTTCTTCGTTTCCCGTTCTTCATCATTCCGGATAATCCCAGTCGAGACAAGCTGTGTCATCGCCCGGTTGGAAGCATCAAACTCTACAGGAAGTGTAACAAGCTGGAAAAGGACAGCCGCCCCCATGAAGATAATTCCAAAAAAGAACAGCTCCATCATATTGAGGAAAATACCTGCAAGAATTAAAAAGAAGGAAATGTTTGAACCGAAGTTAGCGACCGGAACGAGTGCGCTTCTAAAACGCAAGAATGCATATTCTTCCTGGTCTTGAATGGCATGTCCAACTTCATGCGCCGCAATTGCGGAAGAAGCCATCGAACGGCCTCCGTAGATTCCGTCTGAAAGTCGGACAACCTTGGAGCGAGGATCATAGTGATCAGACAGTGTACCCTTTGTCCGTTCAATATTTACATGATACAATCCATTATCATCTAGAATCTTTCTTGCTACCTCAGCGCCTGTCATTTGGGAAGATGTCGGTTTTTTCGAGTATTTATTGTAAGCTGACTTAACTTTACCTTGCGCCCATAACGGTATAATGAGGATAAGCGCTATATAAATTAAATAGCTACCCATTTATATCCCTCCAATCGTACTTATATAAGTCAATTTTAGTCAGGATCTCGATTCCAGTCAACTATTTTGTCGCCGTCCTTTGTTTTTCTTCCCCGCCTTATTTTTTCTCCTTTATATTTTCTCCAACTCACATAAGATAATGTAATCAGAATGAACCCACCAACAATCAATAATGCTGGTAAAAGCGGAATCAACTCCGCATTTGTAAAGAGCCATTGCGGAAAACTAATCCTTTCTATGTTCAGTAACGGATACGGAAACGCGGCAGTAACGATCGAATAAATTAAGGTAGTACCGGATGTCATTCCCATTTTAGTCACCTCACCTAATCCATTTATATGATGAGGGACTCCTGTTTATCACCTTAGGATAACTTATTCTGCTTCCGGACCGTAAGCCAGTAAGCAAGGAATAAGCAAGCAATACTAAGCCAAAAGGTGAAATAACCAATTCTCTCCATGTACTGGGTTAATGAAGAATAAATAGGCATCATTCCAAATACGTAATCAATTACATCATTATGTAATGTCCATATCCCGGCAACAACAAGGTGTCTCATTTTTATTTTATAAAAAGGGGTATAGAGCACAGCTTGTATTGCCATCCCTGCATGGGAAAACATCAACATATAGCCCGCCGGACTTAAAGAGCCATCAATGATTAATGTAAGTAAGTTCATTACAACAGCCCAGGTACCGTATTTCACGAGCGTTACAAGCCCTAATGCTTCAATATAGGGGACGTTTCTGCCGAATAGGAAAAACAAAAGAAAAATCGTGAAAAATAAACTCGCTGTTGGGCTATCCGGAACAAAAATTAGGAATATATCAGGTGTGATTTCTAGTTGCGGAAGGTACCAAATATACCCATAGATTGTGCCGAATAGATTTACAATAAAAAGTATGAAAATAAATATTTTATTAGAAAGAATATACCTAATCATCCGGTGACCCGCTCCATTCCTTAAAATAAATATCATTCCCTCCATTTTCACCCGCATTTGCTTTTATTCAGCGTAAGCGCAACTTTCTCCTGGAGGTCCGCAGTCCAGACACCTCTCGCTTTCCGCAGGCGGCTGGTGAGCCTCCTCGGGCTGGCGCCCTGCGGGGTCTCACCTATGCCTATCCTCCTGCTGGAGTCTCGAGGTGTCTGGACTGCTCCGAGGAAAGGCGTGATTTGGATTACTGTTTAATATTCCAGAAGTACGATCCTTATCATAATGGAATAATTTCTTTTTAAAATAATCCTTTAGACCAGTTCATTTGCCCGGCGGACGGTGACTCCTACGGGAAAAGCACGAGGCCGAAGACCCCGCAGGAAGCGTTTTTCTTCCGAGGGGGCTGAGGCCGTGCCCGTGGAAAGCATCCGTCCGCCGGGCAACTGAACGGTAATTAGAACGCCAATAAAATGAATGCTCAAAATACTTACGCTGAATGAAAGCGAGTAGTTGCTTTTGGGTTGTGAAGGTTGAGTAATTTAACTATAAGCCTTCGTGTTCCTCATAAGCAAGTATTAAATGCGTAAACAAAGGCGCAAGCGCCCGTTTAGCAACGTACAAACTGGAGCACTCCGGAATGAGATAAAGGAAACACAACGAACGATAGTGAGTTGATGTTGACTTATCGATTGGAGGAGTGTGAAGTTTGATAGTTGCTGGGCGCTGGAGCTGGACGTGGCTTGCCCTCGATACCTAAGTTATCACAGTATTTTTATTTTATAGTTTCTTATATTATGCCAAAAAGCACCTTTACCATTTCGATGGTAAAAGTGCTCTTCATGCTGAATAAAATTATTCTTCTTCGATCGATTCGTTTACGGATAAAATAAAATCTACCAATTGCTCTAATTCTTCATCCGTACCAGTAAATTGATCTGGTGGCATTGCTCCAATTCCGTTCACCGAAATGTCAGCAATTTCTTCCGCAGTGTGGTCAAACTCAGGACCGTACAATGCTGGAGCTGCCGTACCTTCTAATTCGGCACCGTGACACGCTAAACAGCTTGTTTCATATACTTCGTATCCCGGATGATCTGTGTCAATCACGACATCAACATCATCTGACGGTGGAACAGGTTTGTTCGCTTCTGCACGACTTTCCCAGTCAACTGCAGCTGCAGAAGTATAAGTCAACCAAATAACTGACGCTAAACCAAGTAACATCATTCCGACAGCAATTGGACGTTGATGAGGTCTGCGTCCTGGACCGTTATCCAAGAATGGTGCTAGAAGTAATGCACCGAATGCTATACCTGGAATTCCAAGCATTCCTAGCAGGATATAATTTCCGCTAGCAAATTCATATTTCAATAGTTCATACAGAAACAGGAAATACCAGTCTGGCAAAGGAATATATGCAGCATCTGTTGGATCTGCCAACCCTTCAAGTGGTGAAGGATGTGCCAATGTTAAAATTAAAAATCCAATAAGGAATACTGCACCTGCCAACCATTCTTTTAATAAAAAGTTGGGCCAAAAAGCTTCTGTTCTGCCAGGGTACTCTGAATAGTCTTTCGGGATTCGCGAGACTGTCGGTCCTTGTTTGATCCGCGAGTCTCCAACGAATTTCATGCCTTTCCCTCTTTGCATGATGCTTTCCCCTCCTTTTTATAGTGGTCCGGATATACCTTGTCTTCTAATTAATATAAAGTGTACAGCCAATAGTGCAAATAATGCAGCTGGCAAGAAGAATACATGAATAGCAAAGAATCTAGTTAGTGTTTGTGCACCTACAATCGAGGCGTCACCCGCTAATAGAATCTTTAATTGATCGCCGATAAACGGAACTTGCTGCGCTATTTCAAGACCTACTTGTGTAGCGAAAAACGCTTTGTTGTCCCATGGTAGCAAGTAACCTGTGAATCCTAGTCCAAGCATGACGAAGAAAAGCAGGACCCCAACCATCCAGTTGAGTTCACGAGGCTTCTTGTATGCACCTTGGAAAAACACACGTAAAGTATGTAATAAAAGCATCACAATTACCACACTGGCACCCCAGTGATGCATTCCTCGAACAATTTGAGCATGTGCAACTTCAGTTTGCAAGTAATAAACGGATCGCCACGCATTTTCAATATCCGGTACGTAATACATTGTTAAAAACATACCAGACAAAATTTGAATAACAACTACGAAGAATGTCAATCCTCCAAAACAGTAGACGAATGCTGAGAAGTGGTGGGCAGGGTTAACATGCTCAGGAACTTCGTGATCAGCGATGTCACGCCATATTGGTTGAAGGTCGATGCGTTCGTCGATCCAATCGTATATTTTCTGTAGCATCTTTAATTAAGCCTCCCTGTGTGGTTTTGGATCTCCTAAGAATAGCATTCCATCCTTAATTTCCATTTCATATTCATCTAACGGCGCTAAAGGTGGTGTGCCTGGTACGTTAACTCCATCCTTATAGTAGCGTCCATCATGACATGGGCAAAAGAATTCGTCTGGATACTGATCGCTTCCTTCCCAAGAAACAACACATCCTAAGTGTTTACATATTGGGGAAAAGGCTATAATTTCATCACTGTCATTTCTATAAACCCACGCAGAGCGGTTTACTTGTGATTCGTACCAGCCGTCTACTTGGTCTATGCTCCAGTCAATACGTTGTGGTTCTGATGTAATATCATCAACGGACAGTCCGACGTTAGCCAGATCTCCAGCACCTGTTGATTTGAGTACAGGGTCAATTGCCATTCTTACTGGAGAAATGAGCAGACCGGCTGCCATAAATCCACCTACTCCCATTAGTGTGTAGTTCAAAAATTGTCTACGGGATACTTGTTGCTTTTTTTCTTCACTCATGATTTTCCCCCCTCTATTCTTCATTAGTTGCGGACATTTTAAAAATTAATTTAGATTACTAGGACAATACCATGATAGCGCAATCTTGTACTTGGGTCAATATATAAACTAGACTCAAGCAGATAATATTCCTATTTAACAACATTTTTCAAAAAACTAAACGAAAAAGACGAAGTAGAACAAAATATAAAACCGTTATACTTACCAATAGGAACGGATAATTTCTGATAGCTGGGAAATCTGATCCCGGATAACACTTTGCATTTCATTTGAATGAATATCTCCTGTTTGAATCCCCGGCAACCATAATAGATCACCTTCTAATTCTTTTTCATGCTTTCGCCAGGAAGGATCAAACGTCAGTAAAATGGTATGGTTGAATGGTTGATTCTCTGTTTCACTTATCCACTGATTCAATCGCTCTACCTCAATTGCTTTTTCTGCGTCTTTCAAATAGAAATAACTCGGAATAAGTAACACTCTACCACTTAGCTCTTGCTCGATTTCATTAGCGAATATCGTCATTATTTCTTGTTGAAAAGCATCTTTCCCTATGTCCTCATCATTTGTCAGCTGGAAAGGAATTAAAGGCATCAGAATGGTGTCAATATATTCTTTTGCTTGTACATACTTTTCCAGATCGTCTTTTCTCCACTTCATTGCAAACATTCAGCCTCTCTATATTATCAATTTTCATATACACTCAAGTTTACCCTAAGTAATGAAAAAGAATCAACCCATTCGTTAAGAAGTTGGTTGATTCTTTAGGTTTTTCTCGGTTTTCTTTAGTTCGTCGGAAAGTCTGATAAACTTATTATAATCTCTTTCATCGAGCGACTCATCAATTTGTTCAATTAAGCTTTTTCTTATTTGCGCTTGAAGTGTATAATTCATCAGCCGTTCCGCTTCCCGCTTGTCTTCATCCGTAATAAAATCATCATCCGATAAAAACGGATTTTCTTCAAGGATGAGCGCATATTGCGGGTTCTGTCTCCATTGATGAAAGTTCAATTGGACATAAAGAGCTTCGTCATCGTTTAATCGAATATCGTGAAATGCTTTCTCTGGATCAGACGTAATTAATTTGTTACGGTGGAAACGAAAAGCTACTCCATTTGAACATTTGGTTGAGATAATAATACTGCGCGGGCAAGCCTTCGCATGGCGAACAAAATGCAGATTACGCAGTAATTTATTATGACTCGCCAAATAAGATAAAATCCAGTTGCTTTCCCGAGCTTTCATTTCATATTGGTTCAGGAACCAATAAATAAATGCTTTCTTCTCATGCGGATGAATGACAGCGTTAGTCATATTAATCCTCCTCAGGTAGTCTTGGTGCATTCATAATCGAGATAAGAATTCTTCAATCGTGTAATCATCAGGAACAAGCTGTAAATACCTTTGAAACACGGCTATTGCTTCAGATGTCTGCCCTTCTTCAATCAGGAAATAACCATATTCCTTCAGAAAGTCTGTATCATCACTTAAATTCAAATACGCATCCTGATAAGCTTGAAGAGCTTCCTTATATTGCTCTTCCTCATTATAGGCTCTTGCCAGTTCCCAGTCATATAAAGGCTCAAGAGATCCAATTGACTTCACGCTCGAGAGCAAGTCGATAATATCCGCATGCCTGTCCCGCTCTTTTAAAAATTCCAAGAAAAAGAGAATAGCTTCTTTATAATCCGGATCAATCGCAATTGCTTCCCTTATATATTCCTCACTAGCCGAATCATTATTCAATTGACGCGCAATCATCCCTGCAAGGAAATATAAATGTTTATTAAATGTATCTTGCTTCAGCCCTTTTTCTACAACATCAAATGCTTCTTGCAACATACCTTCATCTTGTAATGCTTTTGCTAGATTTTCATATACAGAATGATAATAAGGATCTAATTCTACCACGCGCTTCCAAGCTGTTATTGCTATATCATTTCTACCGGCCTGGCTAGCGGTGACACCGTATTTAAAAAATTTATCCGGGGTTTTATCTTGTCCATTTTTGAAATATTCAAGTGCCTTTTCATATTCACCAATCCCTGCATAGGATTCTGCAAGGCGATCTAATACAGAAACATCCGCAAACATTTCATGCTCCTTGGCAACTTTTTCATAATATGTCACGGCTTTTTTATATGTGCCGGTTGAAAAAGAAAGTTCTCCAAGCGCAAAATCAATAATAACTTCGTTGGGTAACTTTTGTTTGGCAGTAAGCAGCTTCTGTTCCGCAACTTCAAATAGACCTTGAACCTGGTATAAGTCGGCTAGCTGGATTAATACTTGAATGTATGCCGGGTCCTCCTCTGATATTTCTGCTAATAGAGCTATTGCCTGTTCGTCATCCTCTTTTTCAATCGCAATATCAGCAAGGCTTAGAATCAGATCGTTTTCATCAGGATATTTCTTCAAGAGTTCTGAAAGAATAAGTTCTGCTTCATCCAAGAATCCCCATTGTAAATACAATTCAGCGATTGTATATTTTTCATCATCATTTGCTTTTGGGGTATATTCTTCCAATAAGCGCAATGCTTGCTCTATTTTATTTTGTTCGACTAATTCTACTGCTTTTAAGATGGTATCCATTTCCCCATCCTTTCTTTAATCATGCTTACTGTAATAATATCGAAAACACCCTCCATATTCAATCAAATCACATTCACCTGCAAGCCACTGAATGTTAGTTGAACCGAATCAGGGATTTACCGAATGTTTCTCCCCACCTTCACATGTTAGGCTTCCCTCTTGTTTAATACGTGATAAAAAGTAACCAAAGAAAGCATGGTAATTTCACTTTCTTTGGTTAGATGGTTAGTTTGTTGTTATTCTTTTTAGGTCTTCAAAAAAGCTGGGGTATGAGATGGCGATAGATGAGATGTCGTCAATAATGATGTCTTCTTTTGTAAAGAAAGAAGCGATAGCACCCATCATTGCCATGCGGTGATCATTATATGCTGAAATATTTCCGCCTGTCAATTCCTGGCTTCCCTCAATAATCATTCCATCTTTTGTTGCCGTAACAGACGCTCCAAGTGTTGTTAGAACTTCGACTACGGCCGCAATCCGATCTGTTTCTTTCACCCGAAGTTCTTCAGCATCTTTAATAACCGTTTTACCTTTTGCTTGAGTTGCAAGTAAGGCAATAATCGGAATTTCATCTATTAATCGAGGAATGATATCACCGGATATTTCTATTCCTTTTAAGCTCGAGCTGCTAATTTTAACATCACCAAGCAGTTCTCCGCCAATTCTTTCTTCATTACGAATCTCGATTTGTGCTCCCATTTGCATCAATACGTCAATAATTCCTGTCCGGGTAGGGTTTAGCCCAACCTTTTTTATAACAAGCGAACTATTTGGTTTAGCAGCTGCGGCGGCTAGGAAAAATGCTGCGGATGAGATATCACCCGGAACATAAATGCGCGTAGGCTTTAACGATTGTTTTCCATCCATTCGAATAGTGTTTCCGTCAACATTAAGCTTTACCCCAAATGCCCCGAGCATCGTTTCGGTATGATCTCTTGTTTTAGCTTTTTCCGTTATAATCGTTTCACCGTTAGCAAAAAGACCTGCAAGTAATAATGCTGATTTAACTTGAGCACTTTTCACCGGTAAAGTGTATTGAATTGCTTGCAGTTCTTTCCCGCTAATTGCCAAGGGTAATAACTTGCCACCACTTCGTCCGAAAATAGTTGCATTCATATCTGAAAGAGGCAGTATGACCCGGTCCATCGGTCGTTTCGATAGGGAAGCATCTCCATAAATTGTTGTAAAAAGTGGTAAGCCGGATAATAATCCAATCATAAGACGGGCAGTTGTCCCTGAATTACCAAAATAAAGAGGTTCTTTTGGTTCTATCAGACTATCTGCACCATCGCTATTGATGACAACTGTTTCCCCCTGCTGCTCGATAGATACGCCCATTTTCTGAAAGATGTCCACTGTTCGCAGGCAATCCTCCCCATCTAGGAAATGGTCAATTTTTGTCCGGCCTTTTGCCAATGAACCAAAAATTACCGCACGATGAGAAATAGACTTATCTCCCGGTACTTCGAGCTCGCCTATAAGAGCAGACGATTGAGGTGAAATTCTTTTCTCCACCACCCAATCACATCCTTTTATCAGTTTTGAATCATTGTTTCGTAACCATTTAACTCTAATTGTTGTTTACTTAGCTTCTGCGCATCCTTTGTGTAAAAACTGACACGGAGCACTCCGGTAATTCCTTCACGGATTTCCAGGATTTCGATATTTTTAATACTAATATTATGTTCGGCAAGAATTTGAGCGACCGATGCTATTGCTCCAGTCTGATCTCGAATATCGACATAAACATCATAGAATGCAGGTATTGCTCCAGCTGTTTTCGTTGGAATGCCGTCGCGATATTTCTTCGCATCCTCTAAATAGTCTATCATTGCCCGCTTTTCACTGTTATCAATGAGTTCTTTTAATTGGATCATTTCTTCAATCCATTCTTGCAGCAAGACGGACATTTTTTTTCGGTTATGATAGAAGATGTCTTGCCACATCACTGGATTACTAGAAGCGATTCGCGTTATGTCGCGAAAACCTCCAGCCGCTAATTTTGGCAAAAAGGCATGGGTCTGTTGCCATTTTTTCGCCCGATGTACGAGTGACGAAGCGATTAAATGCGGGAAGTGGGAAATTACACCGGTCATTTCATCGTGTTCCTCTGGTTTTAAAACGACAAATTTACTTTTGGTGGGACTTAGTACATTTTTTAGTGTCGCAACCATTTCGTTTGTGCTCCGGATTGATGGTGCAAGCACATAGATAGCATTCTCAAAAAGGTGAGACTTGGCTGCCCCTATTCCCCGTTTATGGGAACCGGCCATCGGATGTCCGCCGATAAAAGCTATATTTTCATTTGTTAACTGTTCCGCAGCTTCGATAATCGCATGCTTTACCGAAGCCGTATCCGTCACAATCACTTGCCTTTCAAAAGGTATAGAATCAAGTCTTTTTATTAGCTCTATCGTTTCGGAAATTGGCGCTGCGAGGATAATAATATCAGCCTCTTGAGCTGCCCGGGTAAAGTCGGTATATGCTTTATCGATAATTCCTTGCTCCAGTCCATATTGTAAGCTTTCTTCATTTAAATCATAGCCAAGAACGGTATGTTCTGGATTGATCTTGACCGCTTTCGCTAGTGACCCACCGATAAGTCCGATGCCTGCCACTAATATGTTTCTGTTATCCATATTTTCACCTAATCTGCTCATCAAATTTCTGTAATAAGTGTTGAAGTTCTTGCATATCTTCCTTTGTGCCAATTGTAATTCGAATTGAGTTCGGGTATCCGAGCAATTCTCCCGGTCTTATAATAAAGCCATTTTCAATTAGATATTGAAAGACGTCTAAACCACTTGCAGGAGTGGAAACGAGAATAAAGTTTGTGTGGGACCGGTAATAATCCCAGTTCAATTCATCGAGAAACTGATAAAACTCTTCTTTTACTTCTAAGTTTTTAGCTGTTGTTTCATTAATAAATGCTTGATCTTCCAGTGCGACAGTTGCTGCTCTTTGAGCTACTGAAGTCGTATTGAAAGGACCACGGACGACGTTTAAGTTATGGATTAATTCAGGATTACCGATTCCGTAACCGATACGTAAACCCGCTAATCCATACGCCTTCGAAAATGTCCGCAACGATATTAAATTGGGAAAAGATTTCGTATATGTAGTAGAATCAAGTAAATATTCATCCTCCACAAATTCTCGGTATGCCTCGTCTAAAACGACTAAAACATCTTCCGGACACTTTTTCATAAATTGGAGGAATTGGTCTTCTGTGTTCATGGTACCTGTCGGATTGTCGGGTGCGCAAATCCAGACGACTACAGTATCTTCGTCAATCGCTTCAAGTATCGCTTCGAGATCATGTTTCCCGTCACTTGCAATGGAAACTTCCTTTACCGTACCGCCTTCAATAAATGTATTATGCTTATATTGTGGGAATGAATTGGCGGCCATAACGGTGTTGCTGCCTTCTTGCACGAATGCTCGGCAAATAATTTGAATAAGCTCTTCTGAACCACTCCCGAAAATTAATTGATCTTCTTCTACTGCTAATCTTTTACTAAGAGCAGTTCGAAGTTCTGCCGTATGCCCATCCGGATAAATATTTAATTCCGGTAAATGTTCCGATAAATCAGCTTTCACCTTGGAAGAATAACCGTAAACATTCTCATTGGAAGCGAGTTTGACAATTTTTTCTAATCCATATTCTTCTTTAATCTCATGGGTTTGTTTTCCTTGCTGGTATGCAGTCAATTGACTTAATATCTGTTTCTGTTTCACTTTCTAATTTCCCCTCTTCTCAACTAATTCTGGTCGAAGCGTGACTGCTTCATTATGAAATATATGTCTGATCTCGGCTTGATTTCGATCTGTATTTACTACCATCATAATCCGGATACAGGATTTCAAACTATTTCTCACATCGATTTCCGCCATACACATTACGGGAACATAGGTCCAACCAGAAAACTCTCTTAGTGCCCGTGCCGGAAAAGCAGCATCGATATCCTTAGTCGCGGAAATAAAAACATGTGAAACGTCTTCCGGTGCGACATCATTTGCTTCAATCATTTCTTGTAAGACACGCTTTGTCTGATGGATGATTTCATCAGCTGTATTTTCCGTGACTGTAGTTGCCCCTCGTATTCCTCTTGAAACCATGTTACACCAGCCTCTCTCTAAATGTTTCTAAATGAACTTGGATTGCTTCATCAGACAACTCTTCTGTTTTTAACTTTCCGGGACGTTCTAAAAGCACCATTTTAATCCGTTGTTTCGTTGCCTTTTTATCTGCCTTCATATGATTGATGATTTTTTCCGCTTTAACAGTAAAACCTGTCAGTGGATAGTTGTTATCCACTAACCAATTCTTTAATTTATCAAACGGTAATTTACAGTTATATTCTCTTTCACTAACATGTATTGCAAATAATAACCCAATTGCGACCGCCTCGCCATGGGTGATATTTCCATATCCTAATTCAGCCTCAAGAGCGTGAGCAAGGGTGTGACCAAGGTTTAAATGACTTCGGATACCATGCTCCCGTTCATCAGCTTCTACGATCCCCTGTTTTACTTTAATTCCCGCCATTAAGTGCGTTTGTAGTCTCTCTTGGTCCAAGGAGGCAAGAGAAGCTGAAAGCATCTCCTCAAGAAGGTCTTCACTGGATATCAGAGCTTCTTTTATTAATTCCGCATAACCAGACCTCGTCTCTCGCTCAGATAAACTAGTTAATGTTTCCGTGTCGTAATAAACACCGACCGGCGGATAAAATGCTCCGATTAAATTTTTACCAAGGGGGTGGTTGATCGCTACCTTGCCACCGACGCTACTATCATGGGCAAGGATTGTAGTTGGTACTTGAATATAATCGATCCCCCGCATAAACGTCGCTGCCACAAACCCAGCTAAATCGCCCACAACACCGCCACCTAAAGCGATAATTAAAGAGTTACGGTCCAAACCGGTTTCGATTGCTTTTGTCTGGGCATCATAATAGACATCGATATGCTTAGATTTCTCACCAGCTGGAATAATAAGCTGGGAGAAATCATAGGCTGATAATCCTTTTTTCACGTCATCTAAGTATAAATTTTCAATCGTTTCATCGGTAATGATAAGGATTTTGGAGTATGATTTACTTAAAAACTTATGTAACTTAAAACGGAGGCCTTCACCGACAAGAATGGAATAAGAACCGTTGCTATGCCGGACAGAAAGTTCCTGCATTAAAACCACCTGATTTCTTCACGGTACTTATCCAACGCTTCTTTAAGTTGTGGGAATTGATCATGCGGGAATTGATCGGTGATTGCCTTTGCAATTTCAAATGCAACAACATGCTCCATTACTACCGAAGCAGCAGGAACCGCACAAGGATCGGACCGTTCAATCGTTGCTGTAATCTCTTCCTTTGTATCAATATCCACACTCTGTAAAGGTTTTTTCATTAAAGTAGGGATTGGTTTCATTACTCCTCTGACTACAATTGGCATACCGGTAGACATTCCACCTTCAAAGCCACCTAAACGATTGGATGTACGATGGTAACCAAGTTCTTCATTCCACGCGATTTCATCATGATTTTCACTTCCGTATATTTTAGCCGCATCAAAGCCTATACCGAATTCTACGCCCTTAAAGGCATTAATACTAACAACACTGCCAGCAATCCGCGAATCCAGCTTACGGTCATAATGGACATAAGAGCCCACCCCTGCTGGAACACCTTCCACATACACTTCACAAACCCCGCCAAGTGTATCACCTTCGCTTTTAGCATGGTCAATTTTTGCCATCATTTCTTTTTCAGCAGCAGCGTCAAGTACCATAACCGGAGATTTCTGCGAGATTTCTTGTCTTTCTTTCATCGACAGGCTTTCTTGGTCTTCCGCCATGATACCTCCTATTTCCTTAACATATCCAGCGACTTCTATCCCAAGCTCTTTCAGCAGCTTCTTCGCTACGGCCCCTGCCGCTACCCGGGCGGCCGTTTCCCTTGCAGAGGAACGTTCCAGGATATTCCGAATATCACGATGTCCATATTTTAAAGCTCCGTTTAAGTCAGCATGTCCTGGTCGAGGGCGTGTGACTACTCGGCGCAGCTTCGTATCTTCGGGAATTGGATCCTCTCCCATAATATCTGTCCAATGCTTATAATCATCATTATGGATAACGAGTGAGATTGGAGAACCTAGCGTATAGCCATGTCTGATTCCACCCATAATTTCAACAAGGTCTGTTTCAATCTGCATGCGCTTCCCTCGCCCATATCCTTGCTGTCTGCGTAGTAAGGAATGATTAATATCATCTTTTGTTATTGGAAGATTTGAAGGGATACCTTCAAGAATTGTAGTTAATTGTTTACCATGTGATTCTCCTGCAGTTAAATATCTCAATGTACGATTCTCCTTTTCCCCATTCAATTCAGTTTTTAAGACCACTGATTAGATTTCTAATTACTATAACATATTCAGACATCTTTTTGGACATAAATTATGTAAATATGAATAAATTTAAGATTTTGCCTTTTGGTAGAAAAAGGTGTCTAATAATTGTAAATTATATTTTTCTGGTGTAAAGATCTGTTCTGTACTGCCGACGAATAAAACACCGCTGTTACGCAATGAATTACTAAAGCCGCTATATATTTTTTCCTTCGCTTCGTCCGTGAAGTATATCAGGACATTCCGACAGACGATCAAATCATAATTCGAAGGATAACTATCGGCAAGCAAATTATGTTTCTTGAAGGTTATGTTTTGCTTTAACAGCGGATCTAGCTTATACCGTCCATTTTCGTATGTAAAATGCCTTTGTTTCAAAGCAGGGGGAACTTCTTTTAAAGCTTGCTCCATGTATTCTGCTTTTTGAGCTTTCTTCAGCGCAGTTTCATCAATGTCCGTTGCAAGTATTTCCACTTTAATATTTGGAAAAAACTCTTTGAATAATATGGCTAAGCTGTATGGCTCTTCTCCTGTGGAGCATGCTGCGCTCCAAATGGTGATACGTGACTTGTTATTGGTTAGTGCTGGAATGACACGATCTTTTAAAACATCCCACCGTTTTTTGTTCCGGAAAAACTCCGATACATTAATCGTTAATCGTTCGATAAATTCTTTCATGAGTTCGTTGTCTTTGTTCATTGCTTCAAAGTATTGGATATAGCTGGAAAAACCGCGTTTATTTCTTAATGTAGTAATTCGGCGTTTCATTTGTGTTTCTTTATATAAACTGAGATCGATGTCGTGCCTTCTGTTTACACGATCAATAAACTCACTGTAATCATCAATCATCATATTCCTCCTCGTATAGAACTATTTCCAGTTACAATCAACCGATTACTTTCATACAGCGTAAGTGAAGCTATCGTCTCGGGGTCCGCAGTCCAGACACCTCTCGCTTTCCGCGGGCGGCTGGTGAGCCTCCTCGGGCTAACGCCCTGTGGGGTCTCACCAAGCCTATCGACGAACAGGATGTTCTAATGCCGGCATTGGTCACAGGACGTGACCGTACTTAGCCGGCCTCCCGCAGGAGTCTCGAGGTGTCTGGACTGCTCCGAGGAATGTCCTAATTTGGAACGCTATTTTTCATTTTAGGAATTAGATCGCTTATCATAGTGGTGGGTTAGTTTCCATTAATAATAACCCTCTCTACCAGTTCAGTTGTCCGGAGGACGGTGACTCCAACGGGAAAAGCACGGGTCCGAAGACCCCGCAGGGCTGTAGCCCGAGGCAGACTACGAACGCCACGTCCTGTGCGTCGAGGCTGAGGCCGTGCCTTAGGTGTACATCCGTCCTTCGGGAAACTGGACGGTAATTAGAACTCCGAAACAAGTAAACGAGCAAAGCACTTATACTTTATGATAGTAATTCGGAAGCTTTTCTTATTAGGTTTTTAAAAGTTGTTTCTGGTTGGGATATAACTATTTTCTATTTGTTATTTGTTCTTAAAAACCTCCGTTTGGGAACGGAGGTTTGTTGGTGGATTAGTAAATCCAGGTTGTATCTACTTTTTCGTAAGTAATTAATTCGCTTTCATCAAAGAATAGTTTGATTTCGCGCTCTGCACTTTCTGGTGAGTCCGAACCGTGGATGATGTTTTTTCCTACAGTGATTCCGTAATCGCCACGAATTGTGCTTGGTGCTGCTTCACTTGGATTCGTTTTCCCCATCATATTGCGTGCCGTTGCAATTACGTCCTCACCTTCCCAGACCATTGCAAATACAGGGCCAGAAGTGATGAATTCGACTAATTCACCGAAAAAAGGTCTCTCTTTATGCTCCCCGTAGTGTTGCTCTGCCAGCTCATTCGACACTAGCATTAACTTTGCCCCTGCAAGTTTGAAACCTTTTTCCTCGAATCGTTGTACAATCTTTCCAATTAAATTACGCTGTACTCCATCTGGCTTTACCATTAAAAATGTCTTTTCCATACAAACACTCCTCAAGTATAATGATTATGTAACCGCTAAAATTATACAAAATTATTAGGAAAATAACAATTATTTTCCTTATGTCCTCCGTTTTCCAATATATTTGGCAATGGATTGCAAGGTTTGTTTTGATTTGCTAGAGGGCAATTTTTCCAATGTTGCCAAAGCTTTACTCAAATATAAATCACTTAATTCATAAGACTTCTTAATTGCATCTGTTTGTTTCAATCGCTCAATGACAGCTTTCATATCATCAGGATGAACGTTGGCCGGATCTCTAAACACTTCTCTCGTATAAGAATAAAATTCTTCATTATCCATTCCATATAATACAGGGAGCGTGATATTTCCTTGCAGGAGATCATTGCCCGCTGGTTTACCGAGTTGCTTTGAAGTTTCCGTGAAATCCAATATATCATCGATAATTTGATAAGACATGCCAATATAGTAACCATAGCGATACATCCGCTTTATATCTCTGTCCGACAAGCCGGACAGAATAGCGCCCAGTTCACAGCTTGTTGCAATTAATAATGCCGTTTTTCTTTTGATTCGTCGCAAATAATCCCGTAATGTCTGGTCCCAGTTAAATTTATCCTCGATCTGCTCCATTTCACCGATCGCTACCTCGACAAGCGATTTAGATAGCGCCTTGTGAACTTTTGGATTGTTAATCATCGTTATTTCTTCCAGCGCCCTCGCTAGAATATAATCCCCTGTATACATCGCTACTCGGTTGGAGTAAGTATGTTTGATAGTCGGTTTCCCTCTTCTCAAGGTCGCTTCATCAATCACATCATCATGCACGAGCGTTGCCATATGTATTAATTCAAGCGCGATTGCTGCTCTATTAATATTCTCGGCATCATAATGACCCATTTGCCCCGCAAGAAGAACAAATACAGGACGAATTCTTTTTCCTCCTGCATGCAATAAATCTGTCGAAGCTTGACGTAAAACCGGGTGTTCCGCTTGAATCGATTGATTTAAAGATGCCTCGATCAAGTCGAGATCTTTTTTTAAGTATCCGTATGTTTTAGGAAGTTTCATATGTGTCACCTATACTTTTAAATTGCAACTTAGCTGGTATATTTAGCGAATCTGCTTTGTTCCCATATGCATTGCCGCTACGCCAAGGGTATAACTTTTCACCTCGACAAAAGAAAAGCCCGCTTCTTGAAAGAGTTCTTTTAACTTATCTTTGTCAGGGAAATGCTTAGTCGATTCGTTCAGCCAGGAGTATTCATCATAACTTTCCGCAAAAAGCTTACCAAAAAGGGGCATGATGAAACGGAAATAAAAGAAATATAATTGCCTGAAACCAATAATTTCCGGCTGCGAAGTTTCTAAACAAACTACCTTACCATTCGGTTTCACAACCCGGTACATCTCTTTTAATACCGTTAAATAATCACGGACGTTTCGTAAACCGAAACCGATTGTCACGTAATCAAACGTATCGTCTGGAAAAGGTAGTTCCATTGCATCTCCATGTACAAGATCAAGCTGTGATAAATTTAATGCATCACGTTTTTCTTCGGCGATAGAAAGCATATTTTTGCTGAAATCCAAACCGACGACTTCTCCTTCGTCACCGACAGCTTCAGCAAGGGTTAGAGCCCAGTCTCCTGTGCCACAGCAGACATCCAGCGCTTTTGTACCTTTTTCCACGTGCATTCTGTCCATCACATCTTTCCGCCATAATTTGTGCTGTTGGAAAGAAATAATGGAATTCATGGAATCATAATTTTGATATATCTTTTCGAATACGTGATGGACACGTTCTTCTTTTGTTTGTTTTTGCATATTTACCCTTCTTCCACATTCGAGGCTTTCATCGCAACATGATCCGCTCTTCTCTGTTTAAAGTAGTTATAAATTTCCCCAGAAGAATGGGGGAGTTGCTTTAACCCTTGTTGGAGGATCAGCCATTCTTTATGGAGAATATGTCTAAATTTATCCTCTTTGTTCATATACGTATTGGAACGTTTAACATCTAACAAACTGTTAAGCACAATTTCATCTGCCATTACCCGTTCCTTCTCCTCTTGGAGCGTTGAAATATAGAACCACTGTGTTATGTTATCTACAAATTCATCGTGTTTAAAGTATGCTGCAACTGTTTTTAATAGCAATGTGTTGATTTGCACTTTCAAGTCGATATACTCGTTAAGGCTTGCGAATTCCTGATAGTAAAGTTTCATTTTCAACTCATTGATCGCTTTAATTGCAGACGCTAGTTTATGTATAAAATCAAACTCATCTATTTGTGAGAGCAGATAGTAGTATAAGCCACTATAATAATCACCAGCAAGCACGTGTAGCTGTCTGGATAGATTTTCCTCCGTGCTTTCATCTGCTTTACTTTCATTAACCAGTTCGTGGGTATCTAATGCTATCTGAACAAGCATGGTCGTAACAATATATGCATCACGCTTTGTATGGGGAAGCGCGGAATTAATTGGAACGAGATTTGATAGAATAAATAATTTATCATCTTCTATCACGGGCTTTTGAATATTTTTCCATAGAAAGTCATATCTTATTTTTTCTTCTATTGCTTTTTTAAATCGAAGTATTTCATTTACCGAGTTACTCAAGAGAAATCACCTAAGCCCTTTCGTCTATAGAAGTGCCTTAGCTATTATAGCATATTTAATTACAATCTACATCTTCCCATTTATGTAGAAGTAAAATTTGTAAAACTAGTGAAACTCACTTTTATTCGTTGCTCATTTCTCCATTATTTGTTTGAATAACAGCTTTGCCGCGGATCTTTACTGCAGATGTATGCTCGGTGAATTGCGCAATCATGATTTCATCCTTATCAAGCTTTTCTGTATGGTGAAATTTCGTATCGGTACCTCGGGTGAGTCCAATGACATTCACACCGTCTTCCAGCGCTTTGATAACAATATAATCTGTTTTGAAATTTGGCTCTTTCATGCTTTCATCCCCTTAAACACCTTATATTTTAAATTTACCAACTTCTATACTCTCATGATTTGCATGCTTTTTGCAACATTGTAGAATGCATTAAAAAAGGGTACGTATAAAACGTACCCTTTATAAGCCCTATGTAGCAAGTTATTTAACAGCATCTTTAAGAGCTTTTCCTGGTTTGAACGCAGGTACTTTGCTTGCAGGGATTTCGATTTCTTCTCCAGTTTGTGGGTTACGGCCTTTACGTGCTGCACGGTCGCGCACCTCGAAGTTACCGAAACCGATCAATTGTACTTTTTCACCTTGTTTAAGTGAATCCATGACAGTTTCAAATACAGCTTCAACTGCTTTTGTTGCGTCTTTCTTAGAAAGCTCAGTTTTCTCAGCTACTGCATTGATTAAATCAGTTTTGTTCATGACATTCACCTCCTCCCGAAATGTTAAACTTGACAGTGTAACAAACAAAAACTACTTAATTCATTTGTTCACATCTTTGTCTCCTTTTATACCTTGTTACCAAAATCAATTAGTAACAAGGCTAATATTAAACGAATTCGCTTTGAAATTCAACAATATATGCGCTTTTTCTGCATATTTTTTATAAAAACAGCTACTTCGCTCCATTCGTCAGATATTTCAGATGTGAAAGCAGTTTTCATTTGAGTACCCTATACTATACCTATTCGACAAGGATTTCTATTTTCCTGCCGTCCAAAAATAAAAAGCAGCCTTTTTCAGCTGCTATAAAATGATTGCCAATAATCCGCCCGATCCTTCATTGATGATGCGCTCTAATGTATCCTTCAGTTTATATCTGGCGTTTTCTGGCATTAATGAAATTTTTCCTTGAATACCTTCTCGTACAATTGAATTGAGAGATCTTCCGAATATATCCGATTCCCAGATAGATAATGGGTCGTCTTCAAAATCCTGCATTAAATATCTCACAAGTTCTTCACTTTGCTTCTCCGTCCCGATAATCGGTGCGAATTCTGATTCAACTTCGACTTTAATCATATGAATGGATGGAGCAACTGCTTTCAGTCTTACGCCAAATCTTGTACCTTGCCGGATAATTTCCGGTTCATCGAGGATCATATCTTGTACACTCGGAGCTGCAATTCCATAACCCGTCTGTTTTACCATCTGCAGGGCACTTGCAATCTGATCATATTCCCGTTTCGCATGGGTAAATTCCTGCATAAGTTCCAATAGATGGTCTTTCCCCCGGATTTCTTCACCAACAATTTCTTTTAATATTTCATCATACAATTCCGGCGGAGCGTGGAGATCAATTTCCGCAATTCCTTCTCCCATCTCCATACCGGCTAAGTTTGCCTGGTCAATGTATTCATATTCTGAAAATGTTGCAACAATCTCATCGACATCTCTTAAACGTTTAATGTTCTTCACTGTTGTTTGAATTGCGCTCTCATAATTCTCCCGCAGCCAATGCTCCTCTTTAAGGACCATCACCCAGCTTGGTAGATTTACATTCACCTCAAGTACAGGGAATTCAAACAAAGCTTCGCGGAGAACTTTATAAACATCTTGCTCTGTCATATTCTCCACACTGACAGCTACAACGGGGATATCATACTTCTCAGCTAACTCCGTTCTTAAAAATTCTGTTTCCGGGCTTGTCGGGCGAACGGAATTCACAACCATAATGAATGGTTTGCCAACATCCTTTAATTCCTCGATTACCTTTTCTTCAGCCTCTTCATAGTCCGAACGGGCAATCTCTCCAATTGTGCCATCGGTTGTTACGACAATTCCAATGGTAGAGTGTTCTTGGATTACTTTTCGCGTTCCAATCTCTGCCGCGTCATGGAATGGTATAGGTTCTTCATACCAAGGAGTGTGAATCATTCGTGGTCCATTTTCATCTTCAAATCCTTTTGCTCCTTCGACTGCATAACCGACACAATCGACAAGCCGCACATTCACATCGAGACCTTGTTCTACATTGACGGTGACTGCTTGATTAGGGATGAACTTGGGCTCCGTTGTCATGATTGTTTTCCCTGCAGCGCTTTGGGGCAGTTCATCCATTGCTCTTGATCTGTCACTTTCATCGGTGATATTTGGCAGGACGACGAGTTCCATAAACCTTTTAATAAATGTTGATTTTCCCGTACGGACAGCTCCGACTATTCCAAGATATATATCTCCGTTTGTCCGTTTAGAAATATCTTTAAAAATATCGATTTTCTCCAAAGAAATCCCTCCCGATCCTAAAAACTATTAGAAATACAGCGGAATATTACTTGACATTACAAGTCTATGATGTTGTCCTAATAAAATATGCATGATTAATCAATACTAGAATGCATTTATATATCTTCCATTATTCTTCGCCTCCATGATATGAAAAGCTATTGGAAAACTAATATGTTATGGAAAACTCCAGATCCCCCACCCTCTCCTTCCGGGGGCACCTGACGAGCCTCGACGCGCAGAATCTGCACATGTAGGCATTGACCACATACAAGAGAGAGAATAGTCTGCCTCGTGGATAAGCCTGCTGAGGGCCTTCTCGATGCTTCTCATTCCGCAGAAGTCAGGAGGCGGCCGAGGCAAACTAAAGGTTCGCACTTTAATTTATACACTCAAAAAATTAGACAGCCTAGCTAACATATCTTCCGGGAGCAGTCCGGATACCTTGAGACTCCTGCGGCAGGACTAGCCTAGGTAAGACCCTGCAGCATGCAAAGTGTGCGAGGAGTAACCTGACCGCCTGTGAAAAGGAGAGGTATCGGGACAGTGGATCTCCAGATAGAAAACCGATGATATATATCAATTAAAGCGAACAATAAAAAACCCTCGGAACAGTATATGTGCCGAGGGTGTTGGTTTATGCATGTTTTTTTGGAGGCTATTCCTCCTCCATCATTAAGACCGGTTCTCCGTCTTTTACCGTGTAAGGAAGCGAATAGGCTGGTGCAAAGGGAGTGTGGTCGGTTAAGAGATAACGGATGTCGTCTCCCTCTTCATAGTCATGATCATATTCGTCTAACGCTTGCTGTAAGTCAATCCGGTAGTCTACATATAAGTTTCCTTCCACATCCATAATAATCGGCAAGTTCTCCTGACTATACGGACTTACGACAGTCGGCGGTTCATCTAGTTTCAATTTCTCATGATCGATGAGATAAATACCATCTTCTACCTTTTCACCAAAAGCCGGGTATGTATGTTCATCACGAAATGTATTCATTCGAATATTAACACTGCGGATGGCTTCCGTAATTCTTAAATCAATCACTTTAACAGTTGGATCAACTTCTGGATTAATTAAAATATATTGATAATAGCCACCATTTTCAAAAGCGTTGCCTGGGATTTCTGCAATCGCATTGTGCTCCTTCAACAAGTTAAAATCTATTAAATATTTCTCAAAAATTGGTGTGTCGCTCGGTTTCGTGCGAATTGGCACGAGGCCATCCGTCTGTTCTTGATAAGTATTTACGGCAGACTGGACTGTTTCAAGCTGTGTAGCATGCGGTACTTGATTCTCTACTCGTTCACTGTCCGGGTACAGGCAGCCCGCAAGCAGGACGAAGGAGAAGGCAAGTACGGCTATTTTTATGTATGAAGCTTTCACTTTTTACCCTCCTGATAACTATCTTGTAGGACCTGTAAACACGACAAAAAGAATAATCAGTGCACCGGATACTAAGCTGAAATAGGCAAGTAAAGAAACGATTCCCGCTATCCAGCCCTTTAATTTTTGTCTGCTTAACCAGATCAGACCCATTGCTAAAAATAATAAAATCATCCCCGCAAACGATACGTACATTTTAAACATGGATATGCTCATTTTATTTCACCCCTAATTTATAGAATCTGCTTAGGAACACCACATATTATACCATAAGCAATTCATATAATTATATCAAGATGTATAAGCTTGTAAAAAAAACCGGAACAGAGGGGGCCGCTCCGTTCCGGGTGACTAGATAATACCCTTGCAGACTCTATCCACGAATGCTTGTGCGATTTATTGTATGCGAGAATGCAACGTTCTGTATCCTCATCTGCCTACTGACCTAATTAATTATCGAATAAATTATTCATGGTTTGAGGATTCATTGGAACTTTATTCTTAACAATTGCTTCTACGATCTTATCCTCTTTATCCTTGGAAACAGGTTTGTTCGCTAATCTAGATAAGCGTTGGATAAGTTCGCGGACCGTTTTTTCATCAGAAAAGTCAGCGTGTTTTACGGAATCTGCCACCTGGTAAATCTCCTCAGGGGATATGTTCGCTTTTTGATTGATTTTATCGAACATGCCTTTTTGAAAATTATTCACTACATTTCCTCCTTGATTCTTTATTTCAACATAGTATATGCAAGGAGAAAGAATGCGTGTGAATCAGGAGTACAGATCCTTAAGCATCTGATCAAGTCCGGCCATCTCTTCACGCTTGTCTCTTGTCATCAATTGAGTGACCGCATCTTTAGGATTTTTATTTTCAAAAAGAATCTGGTAAATCCCTGAAGTGATCGGCATTTCAACCGCTTGTTCTTCAGCAATCTGATACGCGGCCTTAACTGTACGCACCCCTTCAACAACCATGCCCATTTCACTTAGGACATCATCAAGCTGGTGTCCTTTACCCAGCAAGTTTCCAGCACGCCAGTTCCTGCTATGGACACTTGTACACGTAACAATCAAGTCACCAACACCGGATAATCCTAAGAAACTAATCGGGTTCGCTCCTAGCGATGTTCCTAATCGGGTAATTTCAGCAAGTCCTCTTGTGATAAGGGCTGATTTAGCATTGTCACCATACCCCAACCCATCTGAGATACCTGCGCCTAGGGCGATAATATTCTTTAATGCTCCGCCTAATTCAAGCCCTAACACATCTTGACTTGTATACACTCTAAATGTATCACTATTGAATAGATTTTGAGCATGTTTACTCTTCTCTGGATTCTTCGCCGCAACTGTTACCGTTGTCGGGTGTCGCAATGCAACTTCTTCAGCATGGCTTGGACCCGATAGAACAACGATATCGTCGGAAGGATATTCCGGAAATTCTTCAACAATCATTTCCGATACGCGCTTCAATGTAACGGGCTCAATTCCTTTCGTTGCGTGAATGATCGTTGCTCCGTCCGGTAAGACATGTTGTAAAGAACGGGTCACTTCCCGGATTGCCTTTGCTGGAACAACAATTAAGACAGCCTCCGTTCCCTTCACTGCCTCATTTAAGTCAGAGAAGGCTTGGATTCCTTCAGGTAATTCTACATCTAAATATCTTTCATTGCGCTTTGTATTGTTAATCGCTTCAGCTTGCTCCGCCCGGTGGCTCCACAATCTTACGGAATGACCATTATCAGCTAAAACGATACTTAAGGCGGTCCCCCAGCTTCCTGCACCTAACACTGCAATTTTTTTCATATAACTTTCTCCTCTCTACTGACGTCTTCTTACAAAAATGTTGATCGGTGTGCCAGTATAGTCAATCGCTTCCCTAATTTTATTTTCTAAAAATCGCTTATACGAGAAATGCATTAACTCCGGATCATTAACAAAGATTACAAAGGAAGGGGGCTTCACAGAAACCTGTGTCGCATAGAGAACCTTCAAACGCTTCCCTTTAAATGTCGGAGTTGGGTTCACCGCAATTGCATCCATAATCACATCGTTCAACAAATTGGTAGGTATCCGTTTTGCATGGTTCTCACTGACCATTTTAACAACTGGAAGCAATGTGTGCAGTCGCTTTTTCGTCTCCGCAGATAAAAATACAATCGGTGCGTAATCCAAAAATTGAAACTGCGTTCGGATGTCCTCTTCGAATTTCTGCATTGCCTTTTGATCAGATTCGACGGTATCCCATTTATTAACTACAATGACAACTGCCCGTCCTTCTTCATGGGCATAACCAGCTACTCGTTTATCCTGTTCAATGATTCCAGTTTCAGCATCAATCAAGACAAGGGCAACGTCCGCCCTTTCAATCGCCTTTAAAGTCCGCAGCACACTATATTTCTCCGTCGTCTCATATACTTTCCCGCGTTTTCGCATACCTGCCGTATCGATGATGACATAGTCCTGTCCATCCCTAGTGAATGGAGTATCAACCGCATCTCGTGTCGTCCCTTCCATATTACTTACGATGACACGGTCTTCATTTAAGAGTGCATTTACTAAGGAGGACTTACCGACATTCGGCCGCCCGATTACACTGAAGTAAATCGTTTCATCATCATCTTCTGGTTCTTCTTCTGGAGGAAAATGGCGAATCACTTCATCCAGTAAATCACCAAGACCGAGACCATGGGCGCCTGAAATAGGAAAGGGCTCTCCAAATCCAAGAGAATAATATTCGTAAATAGTTTCTTGCATCTCTGGATTATCTATTTTATTCACACCTAAAACAATCGGTTTATTGGATTTAAATAATAGTTTAGCAACTTCCTCATCCGCTCCAGTGATTCCTTCTTTACCATTTACTAGAAAAATAATAACATCTGCCTCATCGATTGCAATTTCGGCTTGTTGGCGCATTTGAACAAGCAATGGTTCGTCGCCCGCTTCAATTCCTCCTGTATCGATGAGATTAAATTCTCTATTCAGCCATTCCGCTTGCGAATAGATCCGGTCTCTTGTAACACCGGGAATATCTTCTACAATTGAAATTCTTTCACCGACTAATCGGTTAAATATCGTTGATTTGCCTACATTAGGTCTTCCAACTATTGCAACTACTGATTTTCTCATGAAAGGAACTTCCCTTCTACAACATACTTTATTACTTCATTCATTCTAGCAAAATCAACTCATATAAACAATTTTTAACCGAAATCAATGTTTTACAATGATGTACAATTCCTCACTTAATGAATGAACAATTCCATCTGTTATCGCTTCTAGATTGGCAGCGAACGTTTCCATTTCCTGCTTTGATTCACAAATAAAGATTGGTGCGCCTCCATTAACTTTCGACGGGTTTGTTGTAATGACAGCAAGTACCGCTTTTTCGATATTCATCATTCATCCCTCATTTCATGATGGGCTTTTGACTCGGAAGGCATTCGGATGGCAGTTTCTAGGATTGGAACTGCACCAATAATCCTAATGGCAAGATCAATATCACGATTTTGCGGGAGAATAAACATCCCGATTCTCCCGTCATTCAAATCCCGCTTCATGATCGGGGTTAAAGCAGGTGTTCCCGAATCACGAAAAACTCCAAGGGAAACGGACACATCGTGAAGCATTGCTTGTCGCTGCCCTAAATTGGCTAGTGTCTGCACGACATTCCGGTTTTTCGGATAGATGATGAATCCGGCACCGTATTTCAATATTTCTTCACGTCTTTCTTTTAACCCAATATTCATAATATAAATATTATCAACATACAAACCCGCACCATCAAACTTCAATGGGGTATATTCGATATTAGCGATGCTTTTAATCGTTTTTCCACTCATTAGGCGTAACGATAGAAGGACGGAAACAACACCTCCAACGATCGCAATCGGAAGGCCGAAATAAATATACAATACTGTAGAAATAAGCGCCGTGAAAATACAAAGATAATTTCTGCTTTCAAATGAAATTGCGATCCCTTCAATATACGCTTTCCCACGAGGGACAAGCTCCAAGGGATCAATCTCAGTCAATGTATTCCTTTCCATATTACGTACATCCCGAAATTGCGTGGCGGCAACCGTTAGTAACGTAACTGCCGTATATTCTCGCTCAATTAAAGCAGGAACTGCAATCGCCCCTAAAGAAGCCGCAATAAATCCAAGGGAAACGTGAATGATTTTCCCGTGAAGATAGGTTGGATACTGTCTATAATCAGTTCTCAACATTAGAATCCTTGCCATCGTACCGACAAACACGCCAAATAAAATGGCATACTTATATTCGTCCATATTCTCACTCCTTGGCATTCAGTCTGCCAAAAAAGCGAGTCTGGTATACACCAAGAAAAAGGTCCTCCTTTCGCAGGAAGACCTTTCATTATTATTTATATTTGTCGAGCTGATCGCCAATAACGTCTCCAAGTTGGAATCCGGAATGGTCGTCATCTTTTTCATAATTTTTTACTTCGACTTGCTCTTTCTCCTGTTCCAATTCTTTGATACTTAAGGAAATACGTTCGTCTTCTTCGTTCACGTCAAGCACTTTAACATTTACTTGCTGACCTACTTCAAGCACTTCATCTGGTGTGCCGATATGACGGTTCGCAATCTGGGAAATGTGAACAAGTCCTTCTACTCCAGGGAATAATTCAATAAAAGCACCAAAGCTAACTAAGCGTTTAACGGTTCCTTCTAACACATCACCTTGAGAAACGCGTTCTCCGATATTTGTCCAAGGTCCTGGTAAGGTCGCTTTATGGGATAGAGAAATTCTTTCATTATCTCTGTCGACGGATAGCACTTCCACTTCAATCTTGTCACCTTCTGAAACAACATCGGAAGCTTTTTCAACATGGTAGTGAGCTAATTGGGAAATATGCACTAGTCCATCAATACCGCCGAGATCAACGAATGCACCAAACCCTGTTAGGCGTTGTACAGTTCCTTCAATTACTTGACCTTCCTCGAGGGAATCAAGAAGTTCTTTCTTTTTCTCCTCTTCTTCCTTTTCAACTACTGCACGGTGAGAGAGAATAACGCGATTTTGACTGCGGTCGAGTTCTTCTACAATCACTTCTAATGATTTACCTTCATAATCACTGAAATCTTCTACATAATATGTTTCTACGAGTGATGCGGGGATGAAACCACGTACACCTACATCAACAACAAGTCCACCCTTAACAACTTCTTTTACAACGGTTTCAAAAACTTCCTTGTTGTCATGTTTTGCTTCAAGATCTTCCCATGCTTTTTCAGCATCTACTGCCCGCTTGGACAATACTACTTCTTCATCTGTCAATTTCTTCACTTGTAGGGTAACAGAATCCCCTTCACTTACGACATCGCTTGGAAGCTCGACATGTAAGCTGGAAAGTTCACTAATTGGGACAATTCCCTCTGTTTTATAACCGATATCTACGAGAACTTGTTTTTCCTCTACTTTTACAACTGTTCCCGTAACCGTATCTCCTACATTTAATTCTGGTATTTCGTTAAATTCGTTAGTCATAACCTTAGCCCTCCTAATAGCATCATAGCGATATAAATTATTCTTTCTATAACTTCTAATAATTACATTTCTTTGTCAAGCAAAGTATTCTAATTTTGCTTATTTTTATACTTTTCCACTTCTTGTAAGATAGAGTGGACGACTTCATGGATGGAAAGGGATGTTGTATCAAGTTCAACCGCATCATCTGCCTTAACTAAGGGTGCTGTTTCACGGTTAGTGTCTATTTCATCTCTTTTCTCAATTTCAGCTTTTAATTGGTCTAAATCCGACGGGATGCCTTTTGCAATATTTTCATCATGTCGTCTTTTTGCTCTTTCATCAACAGATGCCACAAGAAATATTTTCACTTGTGCACCGGGAAGGACATGAGTACCAATATCCCGGCCATCCATCACGACACCACGGTCTTTCGCTAATTCCCGCTGCCGTTTCAGCATCTCTTGGCGCACGGCAGTAAGCTTAGCAATATAAGATACATTCGCAGATACAGGCTGGTAACGGATTTCTTCTGTCACATCTTTTCCATCCAAAATAACACGTTGTCCTGTCGAATCGTTGGCAAGTTCGATATTCGTCTCTAGTAACAAGTTTATAACCGCTGCCTCATCGGAAGGATCAACTCCATCGTTAAGCGCCTTCAACGTTAATGCACGATACATCGCACCTGTATCCACATAGATATAATTTAATTTCTCAGCTACAATTTTTGCGACCGTGCTCTTACCAGCAGCTGCCGGGCCATCAATCGCAATAGCTATATGTTCTTCCTGCATCTACAAACTTCCGTCCTCTCATAAGCATGTCTGTAATTTCTTCATAAGTATTGTAAGTAATAATCATTTCTATCTCCTGTTTATCATAGCATAATTCAATTTGGAAGGTCTACAATCTGTACTTAAGATAATTCTTTTTTTCTCATTTCCCGTTGTTTTTCAAAACAGTAACTAATGACTAATTGTTGATCCGTCGGTTTTAATCCAAGGAACTTTATTGAAGCTGTATGGATTCCGTTTCTCAGTTGCAAGAAAACGACTTGACCTGCTGTCTGTATATAATGATATTTCCCTGAGCTAAAGCTGAGTACGAGCCAGACATTAATCACTTCATGTATATCCAGTAGATCTTCCCTTGGCACGATTAATGATAAACCGCCACCGCTTATATCGGAAGTAACCGTTGTAAAAGCTTCCTCATTTTGACGATGGATAGCAACATCAATTGTTGCATCCACACGTACAAATTGTCTCCGCTGAATTCGCTCAATATCTTCTGGCTCTGGTTTACAAAGTGCTAAAGCGGGGACATTCATCTTTACTCTATCTGCCAGTGTCGTCTGAAATTGATAAACTGCTTCATCATCACCTACAAAATCAACTTTAAAAGAGGCACCTATTTGGAAAAATTTGGTCTTCCCTGTTTGTTTATGTACGGGATAATCAATAAGAAGATAGTTGTCGTTGATGTCAACAACTTTACAATAATATTCATCCGCTTGCAATCCAGGTTCTTTAAATGTTAATCCCAGCTTTGTGCCAATCTTTATCATTGGTCCTTTCATATCTTCACCACGATTCTATCTGCCTTCATGACGGAATGATTGTATATATTTATTATTACAGATTTAAGAGAAAAGGGGAAGGCTTTTTGCCTCCCCCCTTTACCTGTATTAAAAAAATATAAAATAAAGATGCAGTGGACAACTATAGTTGCTAGCAATCGCCACATCCGTTCTGGAGCTTTTTCAGGAATATTTCAATTCCTTGCCCCCGAGTTTTTCGACTTTTTCTTCTCTGCCATCCATGGCGTTAATGAAGATGCGGTACGTATCATTGTTGAATGTACCTAAGAATTCATAAGTAAGCACTTCTTCATCCACATCATTCGTAATAATCGCTAGGCCGCTTTCTTCTATTTGGACATTCGTATTAACGAATTCGCGTGCTTCTTCTTCCGTAAGTTCCGGTTCATCGATTTCTCGTTCATGATGATTACTATAATATTCGCTTGCTGTCACTCCTAAGACATCTCCATTATCTAGCGCTACTTTCACCTCTACGGAATCAGAGTAAATCCGAATGCCATCCTGATTATAATTGAACGAATACATTCCGACATTATTCAGTTCCATACTTTGATATAGTTCCATATCGTCAAAGTCAAATTGCTCCAGATATTTTTCCGCATGTTCTTGTCCATCATGCAAACTAAGCTTCTTATTTTCTACCGGACGTTCGATCAATAATGTTAACGGATAACCTCCTTTTTGAGAGAGGTCCATATAAGCGCGTTTCTCACCATTTTGATAAGATACACTGTAAATTGGAATATCGGCGCCATCTCCAGAAGGTGTAATTTCAATATTTTCTTTCGAATTGATATCGAAAATCTTTCTGCTTTTATCTAATGCTTCCTCTTCACTCAATTTTTTTCCGGGAAGATTTTCGAAGTGATCTTCTGGCTTTGTACTAACCCCGATTAAACCGGATTGGCTGTTCGCCTCAGCGTACCCCTCCACTTGCTTCTCCACAGTTTTAAACCCATCGATAATCGTGTTATCTGTTTGGTCATTGTTAACTAATGCAAGCTGAACATCCATCCACCGCAAATTATTTTCAAGTGCTAAATGCTGTACATGCCGCAATTCATCTTTAATATCATTTGCTTGTACGTAAAGATCTTCTAGAACTTTCGTTTCATCTTCAGTTAACGGGTCGTCATCCAAGTTGCGAATCGCCGTGCGGTACGTGAAATCACCAATATTCGAGAGAAACTCTTCTGTTTTATTAAATGGCAAGAGCCCGAGTGGTAATTGGGAAACATTGGAATGAGCTTCTGAAGTAATCCGCCAAATATCAACGAACTTAGGTGATAACCGTTCATGGGAGTTCATTGCCAGCACTGTTCCAATCTCATCATGCAGTAAATCCATATAATAACTAAGCTCGTGGAATGATTTTTGATAACTGTTTTCCGCCTGTATTAAAATCGCATTTTTCTCCTGGTGTTCTTGGTAGCCCCAAATGGCTGCTCCAACTAATCCGAGCGACAGAATACCAATGGTAATCCAACGAATCATACTATTCACACCTTCCTATTTACAAAAGATATGCTTACCAATTTGCTTGATCTGCGGCCTTGTCCATATCCAAGGCGAGGTTGCCGTATCCGGGTTAAAATAATAAATGGCATTGGAAGAAGGATCCCAACCATTGATTGCATCAAGCACAGCCTCTTTTGCCACTTCATTCGGTGTGAGCCAGATTTGACCATCTGCTACGGCTGTAAAAGCCCGTGGCTCAAAGATGACACCTGAGACTGTATTAGGAAAACTAGGACTCGCTACCCGGTTAAGAATTACGGCTGCAACTGCAACCTGACCTTCATATGGCTCTCCTCTTGCCTCCCCATATACCGCATTTGCCATCAATTGAATATCATTCTGTGAAAAGCCTTGCGGAACATTGACTGCGGTTGTATTATCTACCGGTACATTTTGCTCTTGTTGTTGCGCTTGGCCACCCTGTTGCTGCCCGCCTTCCGTTCCGCCGTAATGACTAAAGCGATTACCCTTGGAAATTTGTTCTTTCACATACGCTTCATTAAACTGACTCGCATTTACTAGTTTATTCTTTGTCTCCTGACCAGCGAGCCCATCAATGTTCATACCAAATTCATATTGGAAATTACGAAGAGCCCAATATGTTCCCCATCCGAAAACTCCGTCAATATTTCCGTTATAAAATCCTAAATATTGTAATCTCGCCTGTAGTTCAATAACATCATCCCCAACTGCACCATGTTGAATAACCTGGGGACTGAATGCTTGTGCCTCTTCTTTTCCGTCGAAGAATAAAGGTAATAGAAACAAACCGAAAACCATGAAAAAACTAATCTTTCTGTATCGCAAGTCTAACCCTCCTCAAAAAACGATTCGTCATGCCGAAGAATCTTTGCTTATCTTCCGCGAAATGTTAACTAAGTTATCAGAGCATAAGCGTCCGTTTACTCTCACCTTTATAAAGTGAAACTTCATTCAGTGGGGGTTTCCTTCCCTTTTACAAGCTGAAAGGTATACGAACGGTTGCACTTTGATAAAGCAATGACTTGAGGATAGCTTTTGTTGCTAATCTATTTTTATACACATTTATGAAATAAAAAGCATGTACAGCGAGGGATACTGTACATGCTTTTGTAACGACGTATTCTGTTCTTTAATTCAAATCAGGTTGATTAGCAATTTTCATGCGGTGAAGTCCGAATATCCATAAGATAATCATGAATGGAACAAGGTAGTAAATCCAATTGCTCGATACCGACTGCAAGATGTAATTATAGATTCCATGAAGTAGAAACGGGATGAAAAAAGCGAGCCCAAGATTAAATCTTGTCTTACTTACACGTGTCTTCGCTTTTCCGAAATAATAACCCATAATAACACCGAATAATGCATGCGATGATACAGGAAATATCGCTCTTGAAAAGGCATACTCAATTCCATTTGTCAGTAAATATAAGATGTTTTCCACCGAGGCGAAACCCAAACTGATTGCCACAGCATATACAATTCCATCATAATGGTCATCAAATTCGTCATGATGGTACATGGAGAACATAAAAATAAACCATTTTAAAAATTCTTCCAGTAATGCAACTTGGAAAAAGGATGTTAAGAAAATATTTAACACGAATCCTTCCTTTACAAATGCATGCTGCACAAACATAATCGGAAATACAATCAGACAGCCTAATAGAAAAGACCGTACAATTAAAGGGATTGGTTCCGTATATTCATCCTTAAGATAAAAAAAGGACATCAATGCTACAACAGGGGCAAGTCCCACAGAGAAAATAGCAATCATAGTTATAAACCTCTTTCCAAGTACAATACTTTTATCGTATCATGAAGTTATCCTATTGGAAATAGTGAAAATGTGAAGCAGGTGATTTCGTTGAAGAAAATCTTGATTATCCATACAGGTGGAACAATTTCGATGCTAGAAAATAAGGAAACTGGAGCAGTTAATGTTACAGATGAACATCCATTGACTAAACTGCAGGATCAATACAACAAATTTGCCGATGTGGATGAATTCGTTGTTTTTGACCTGCCTTCCCCACACATTACACCAAAGAACATGCTGGAACTGGCAGAGTGCATAAAACAATCCTTACCTAAATACGATGGAATTGTCATTACTCACGGAACAGATACATTGGAAGAGACGGCGTATTTCCTTGACCTTATGATCGATACTGAAAAGCCGATTATCATTACCGGTGCCATGCGATCCAGTAATGAAATCGGATCAGATGCACTCTATAATTTAATCAGTTCCCTTCGCGTTGCCTGCGCGGAACAAGCAAATGGCAAAGGTGTACTAGTTGTTATGAATGATGAAATTCATACAGCTGCAAACGTCACGAAGACCTCAACAAGCAATGTCGCAACCTTCCAAAGTCCGCAATATGGCCCAATTGGAATTGTTACGAAAGAATTGATTGTTTTCCATCACAGCATTTTAAAAAGGGAGCACTATCCTGTTACGAAAGTTGAATCTAAAGTTTTTCTTCTGAAGGCATTTGCTGGGATGGATGAGGATTTAATTCACGCGCTCCACCTAGGGAAACCGGATGGACTTGTTATTGAGGCATTTGGCCAAGGTAATTTACCAGGATCGATTATGGATGCACTTACGAAAGTTATAAATGATAATATCCCAATCATCCTCGTCTCCCGCTGTTACCAAGGAACCGTTCAGCCAACTTATGCTTATTCCGGCGGCGGTAGACAATTAAATGAAATAGGTGTAATCTTCGCTAATGGACTAACCGGCCCTAAAGCAAGAATCAAATTACTCCTTGCTTTAGAACAAACGACGAATATGGAAGAGTTGAGCAAACTATTTTCTGAACAGTAAAGGAGCTAGCAGTCGCTAGCTCCTTTATAATAGTATAAGAAACTATAAATAAAATGCTGTGATAACTTAGGTGTCTAGGGCTAGCCACGTCCAGCTCCAGCGCCCAGCAACTAGCAAACTTCACACTCCTCCAATCGATAAGTCAACATCAACTCACTTCGTTCGTTGTGTTTCCTTTATCTCATTCCGGAGTGCTCCAGTTTGTACGTTGCTAAACGGGCACTTGCGCCTTTGTGCATTATACTTTCATTGTCCGGTTCGCCGCGATCGAACGTGCAATTGCATCTCCGTGAAAACGTCCATTTTCAATAAAGATAGCATTGTTGTTAAACCCTGCCGCTACAACACCAGCTACATAGATTCCTTGTATGTTTGTTTCATACGTATCTTCATCATACGCTGGAATTCCACTCACTGGATCTGTTTCGACACCCGCGTCGTGTAAAAATTTGATATCTGGTTGGTAACCGATCATTGCGAAAACAAATTCATTATCAATACGCCGCTCGACTCCATCCACTTCATAAAAAACCGCATTTTCAGTAATTTCTTTTACATTCGCATTAAATACCATCTCGATCTCATCTTTCCTAACTAAAGAATCAAATCCCGGAAGAATCCAAGGCTTAACGCTCGAAGAATATTCCTTTCCGCGGTAAAGGACTGTCACATTTGCTCCTGCCTTATGGAGTTCGATCGCTGCATCTACTGCGGAGTTTTTCCCACCTATAATTAAAACGTCTTTATTGTAATAAGGATGTGCTTCTTTAAAGTAATGGCTAACCTTAGGCAAATCCTCACCCGGAACATTCAGACGGTTTGGTTGGTCATAATAACCTGTCGCGATAATAACAAATTTTGCTTTGTATTGTTTTTTCTCATTATGATTAGCTTCCGTATTGAGCAAAAAGCCTTTATCTTTCTTTTCAATCTTAGTAACTTCCTCGAAGGATTGAATGCGCAGCGCTTTTCTTTTTGCTACTTCTCTGTAATATACCAGTGCTTCATTTCTGACTGGCCGCTGTTTCTCGGTAATAAAAGCAATATCACCGATTTCCAGATTGTCACTGGAGCTGAAAAATGTTTGGTGTGTCGGGAATTTGTACAAGCTATTCACGACGTTTCCTTTTTCAATTAACAGAGGGTTGATACCTCTGTCTTGTAAAGCAATCGCTGCAGCCATTCCACAAGGTCCGGCTCCAACAATAATAACTTCTTCCTGTTGCATTTACTGCCACATCCTTTTCACATGCTCTAATAATATTCTACTATAATTTGCTTATCGGATAAACCAAGATGGTTAAAAACAAAAACTTATATTCTACTGAACGTCAGCAGTCTAAAAATGGTAATTGTATTTTACCCAACAGAAAAAACCCCTATCCTAAGATGATAAGAGTTTTTTTGTGATTAGCTTAATCTTATACCCAACCGCGGAACCTTGCTGCTTCGGCCATTTTACGGACCCCTATCATATAAGCAGCTAGCCGCATATCAACTTGCCTCGTTTCGGAAAGATTATAAATGTTATTAAAAGAATCAATCATAATCTCATGTAGTTTTTGATCAATTTCTTCTTCAGACCAGTAATAACCTTGGTTATTCTGTACCCATTCGAAATAGGATACTGTTACTCCACCAGCCGAAGCAAGTACGTCAGGCACTAAAAGAATATCTCGATCGGTTAAAATTTTTGTCGCTTCAGCTGTTGTAGGCCCATTGGCAGCTTCGACAATAATACTCGCTTTAATATTATGTGCATTCTCCCGAGTGATTTGATTCTCTACTGCAGCAGGAATGATAATGTCACAGTCGAGTTCAAACAACTCTTTATTCGTAATTGTATTATCGAACAGGTTGGTCACCGTGCCGAAACTGTCTCTCCTGTCAAGAAGATAGTCAATATCAAGGCCATCAGGGTCGTGCAGCGCACCGTGTGCATCCGCAATTCCCACAATCTTTGCCCCTTGATCATAAAGGAATTTCGATAGATAACTACCCGCATTTCCAAACCCTTGAATGACGATACGGGCCCCTTCAATATCAATTCCGCGTTTTTTCGCAGCTTCGTTTAGTACGATTGTAACCCCTTTTGCTGTAGCAGATTCTCTACCATGTGAACCACCAAGAACAATCGGCTTCCCGGTAATAAATCCGGGATTATTAAATTCATCAATCTTACTGTACTCATCCATCATCCAGGCCATGATCTGTGAATTCGTGAATACGTCTGGTGCCGGAATATCTTTCGTCGGTCCAACGATTTGACTGACAGCACGAACGTAACCACGACTAAGCGTTTCCAATTCACGGAAGGACATATGGCGCGGATCACAAATTATTCCACCCTTTGCTCCGCCATATGGTAAGTTGACAATACCCGCTTTCAAACTCATCCAAATAGATAAGGCTTTTACTTCTTTTTCCGTTACGTCCGGATGGAACCTGATGCCACCTTTCGTCGGGCCTACAGCATCGTTATGCTGGGCGCGATATCCAGTGAACACTTTCACCTTGCCATCATCCATACGTACCGGAATGCGAACAGTCATCATACGAAGCGGGTCTTTTAATAATTCATATACCTCATTGGAGTATCCCAACTTTTCCAAAGCCGTCATAATTACTGCTCTTGTTGAACTTAAAACATCTAGATTTTCATGATTTTCTTCGGTAGAATCTACTGCTTTATCGGCTACCATGAAATTTACCCCCTAGAATACATATATTAATAAACCTTCTACTAAGAAGTTAGTATACACTTTCACTGTAAATATGCAATTAAAATACTATGGAACACTATATTATTTGTCAGATGAAACTAGTTGTAAAAATGATTCATAATCTGTTTTACAGCCTGCTTTTCATAAATAATTTTCCCGTATTCCTTTAGACGATGGGAAGTAAGAATACTTGAATGAGAATACTCCGACATGATTGCAATGATGCTTTCTTTTTCAATCTCGGGAAGGGACTCTTCATCAAATAACATATAATAATGATCATCCAAATAATATACTTGCCCATCTTCTATTCCAAGTGGCGATAAATAGGATGCAACGTCGATTAAATCTTCAATGTCCTCAAATAAAAATATTAATTCATGGCTTTCGTCAAGTGTCACTTTCATTTCAATAAAATCTTCGTCTTCATTTTCCATATCACTCATTTGCGTCACGACTACATGCATACCTTGAGCCTGCATCATGAAAACTTGAACAAGCAGCATTCCATCAAGTTCTATATCTAATTCATCACTTGCATCATACATCATTTCACTAAATAAACTCCGGACACTAGCTGCATCGTGCCATATTTCATCACTCGTGAAACCACGCTCAATTAAATCGTCAAAAGTCAAAAATATGGTGAACTGATGACTGGATAGTCTTTCCACACGCATACAGTATCCCCCTTAAAAAATATTACTTAACAACAAAGACAACGGTCTATACATGCAGATGAAACATTGGATGTATACAATACTATATGCAATTAATCAATTTTTAGGTAGTAAGCTAATCCGTAAAGTCTGTTCCTTATTAGAGTTTATGCAACAGAGTCGTAATTTCATCCTGCCAGACATAAATTGCCGTTCCCAATCCCGCTATAACAATAATCACCGTAAAAAGAAATCGCAAGAGTGGCTTGCTTAACTTAATTTTAGTCCGTTTATTTTTCGTATGTACCTCTTTTCTCGGAGGTAAATTCAAAACATCAATCTCATTTATGGTTTGATCAGCGAACAATTCTTCATCATTTTCATTTCCTTCTTCAATATCCTGAAAAAGGGTCCTCAACTCATTCGCTTGATCTTCCTCTTTATATTCAAGCTGCGTACTCAACTTAGAAAGCACCTCACTTTTTGAAGCGAATAAATAATCCTAAAAGAAAGTCTACTATAAAATGAAGTGTAATAGTAAC
The DNA here is from genome assembly GCF_014647195.1 of Oceanobacillus indicireducens. Classification (GTDB taxonomy): domain Bacteria; phylum Bacillota; class Bacilli; order Bacillales; family Amphibacillaceae; genus Oceanobacillus; species Oceanobacillus indicireducens. The sequence continues at coordinate 72,948 of NZ_BMOS01000009.1, forward strand.
AAAAAGATTTTCCGTTATTAGAAAGAGGTAACCTATTAAAAGACTGATCACCAATATGGATATGAATAATACCGGTTTCCTTAAATAACGGAGATGAACGAGTGCAAATAATATACTTGCAGGTATATATCCGATTGTACTTTGGATCACACCGCGGAATAGTAGTTCCTCTGAAATTGCTACTAGTAAAGCTATACCAAAAATAAAAGAAATGGATCTGTTTCTAAAAATCCTTTCATTTATTCCGCCATCATCAACTGCAGATTCAGGCAGCAATCTAATTAATAGCAAGTCCATCCCGACGATGAATATAGCAGGTAGAACACCAAAGTAAATAACTTCCTGTGTGTCCCAAACAAATAAAGTTGTCCAATCACGAAATCGATCAAATAAAAACAAGCTTAACAAGAGAGCAATTCCAAGAAATATCCCTTGGGAAAACAATAGATTAATTTTTAGTTCCCGATCTGATAATTGTTTGATTAATTCACTTTGCTTCATGTTCTGCTCCAAGTAGTAGCTTTCGAAGTTTTCCCCTCCAATCGGTATCTTTCTGTAGACTAGGGGGTAACGCTTGAGCTTCCCATTGTTCAAGATCGATCCCACAGTTACTGCAGCACTCAAAGATTGGCGGATCATAACCCGATTGAAACTTTTTATACAACTGCTTCCGTAAGCAATCATCTGACTCAGCCCAACGAATCATCTCTTGCAACTCTTCCATTTTATACAGACTTCGTGATTGGATCCACTTGACAAGATGCTCATATACATTACGCCAATGCTCAGCTTGATAGACAACTTTCTTACCATTAATCATACCATGTTTTTCAAAATGAAACCGTAAAAATCTCCATTTTATTTCACTGATTTGAAAGAGTTCATTTAAATCATGCAGCGTTTCTTTCGTCAGTTCAATTCCTTGTTCACTCAACACTTTTAACTGTTGCATAATCATCCGGATTTCACCGGATTCTGGTAATTCATTTTCAATAATACTCTTTGGAATTGCGGCATCATAACGCCCATAGAGTAATAAACAAATACTTGGTTTTCCGTCTCGGCCTGCCCTTCCGACCTCTTGAATATATGCTTCCATTTGCGACGGAATATGATAATGAATAATTAAACGGATATTCTGCTTATTAATTCCCATTCCAAATGCACTTGTACAGCAAATTACATCAATTTGATTATTCATGAACTGTTGTTGAATCTGGATTCTATCGATTGGCTCTACGCCACCATGATAGAAAGCAACTTGAAGTTCAGGTAATTTCTCTGTTAAAATACGTGCAAGATTTTCAGCTTGGATTCTGCTCGAGAAATAAATTAAAGCAGGTCCATAATGTTTATTGAGGTATATAGTTAATAATTCAAGCTTCTCTTGATCAGAAGTTACATCTTGAATCGCAAATGTTAAATTGTTCCGATCCATTGGATAGACCCGCTTCACCATTCGGGGTCGGTCCAAGCTTTTAATAATATCCGCCTGAACAGCAGGGGTTGCTGTTGCACTTAATGCCAGCACTGGTGGATGATGCAAATTTTCAATTACCTTGCCAAGTTTTAAATAATCCGGACGGAAATCATGTCCCCATTGGGAAATACAATGGGCTTCATCGATAACGAATAAACTAATTTTAAGTTGCGACAATCGCTTGAGTAGCTGCGGCTGCTGCAATAATTCTGGAGAGATATAAAGTAATTTATAATGATGCAACTGTTCCATTACCATCTGTCTTTCGGAATAGGTGACAAAGCTATTTAACGCAACAACTCTTTTAAAGTTTTTAGCTTTCAATTCTTTTACCTGGTCGATCATCAAAGATATTAAAGGTGAAACGACAACGGTCAGACCATCCAATAACAGGGATGGCAGCTGATAACAAATCGACTTTCCAGAGCCGGTCGGTAAAATGCCAAGCACGCTTTTACCTTGCAGTACATCGGAAATAATTTCTCGTTGCCCTAGGCGGAACGAATGATATTGAAAATGTTTCTGTAATTCATTTTCCAAATGAAGGGTTTCACCCATGTCGACTTCCTCCCTCCCTCAATTTGTGATGAAAGACGAGCATTAAGCGTATTTGGAAAAAACTTATCTCTGGGTGGACATTTTCTTTAATCGTCTTCAATTTAAATGAATTCGTTTCTTGAATCGCTTGTAAAATTTCCTTCGTGTCTCTTTCCGATACATAATCCGAAAAGGGGAAAGCAGGATCATACAGTGCGATTTCAGCTAAATGATCGTAAATTGTATTAATTTTTAAGCTCCGTATGCGAGAAATCTCTTCAGGAGTAAGTCCTTGCTTGAACAAATCATATGTCTTCCCTGGTGAGCCGACTAATTTTACTGTCTGGCCAAGATCAGCAACTAGCGGGTATAGAGCGCTGTAGTCTGATTGACTTATTTCAATCTTTTGCAACAACATATGTATCATACCGACCAAGAGCAAGCGGATATCAGCTGCTTCTCTGTTATACTGGATCGCAAGTTGATCGAGACTTTTCCCGTAATGATTATATCCTGAAAATCGGTCAATGAATATTTGAGCTTCCTCTTCGGGAAAAGCAGCCAGTAACTGAACAAGTTCATCATATAATTCTTCCAAGTAACTTCTCTCATTTTCTTTAATCTGCTTATAAAATTGTCGTACAAACCGTTCAGTAGCCGGCTGATGAATAACGGGAATAAACGAGAAATTACTTTCGTTCGTATTACTTAATGTTTGAACGAGTAATAGTAATCTATTATAAAATACGTCGGCTTTATCAAAATACAGAAACCCCTGAAAATAGTGAAAGGGAATTCTGCTCTGGTGAGCGGCAAGCCACGTTTCTCCCTCAGGTAAACAGCGTACTGCTTGGCGTCCCTTTTCTTCAACAGTTTCTTCCAAGAAACCTGCTTGAATTAATGCAGTTATTTTCTCATCAAAGATTTGCTTCCTCAGCCCTCTATAAATTCCAAAGAATGCCTGGTTGGAGAAAATATGGGCATCTTGAAGGGTCTGGATGCTCCTGCTGCCTGTTAGTAAATGATAAATGCTTGATGTACTCCGCTCTTGTTTAATTTGTTTTGCTGCTGTTAAGAGTATACCGTTAAAAATCAATTATCTCACATCCATTCCTAATCATCTAATTGAAATTATTCGTGACTAGTTTTACAATAAGGAGTGTTTAATGGGGGTAAAATAAATGTATGTTATCGTGAATCAGGATACTTGTATCGCTTGTGGAAATTGCGGGGCTAATGCACCGAAGTTATTTGGATATAATGAGGAAGGGTTGTCTTTTGTTAAAATTGATGGCAATACAGGGACGAAAAAGGTAAAAAGAAGATTAAGAAACGACCTTCTATATGCTTATGAAGCTTGTCCATCTATGTCTATTCATATTAGCAAAAAGCCATTTCAAACGGACAAGTAATAGATGTTACCCAAGTCATATTATAGTAAAATTTAAAGTAACAGCCAAGTGTTTCACTAAAACTATTGAAAACTGCGAGAATCAGTTAAAATTCTCGCAGTTTTCATTTAATATCAGCGATTATATTTACAGCGGTTGGAACAGGTAGCGGTGAATTGAAGTTATAGCCTTCTAATTGATTGAACGGGAGTTGGTCAAACTGGACTTCGGTATATCCAAAGCTTTTTGCTGTTAGTAATATTGCTTCAACCATTTGAATCGTTACATCTGCTTCTTGAATAGATTCTTGTACGAACTCCACTATAACTGTTTCCCCGGCTTCTTTCACAGTGAATTCAATATCTGCATCCATCACCGGTTTAATTTGACTATCGGAGTACGACTGTTTTAGTGCATGTAATGCCTCTTCAACTGTCGAATCATTGTCCAGAGGAACAATGATATAGTTACCACCATACAAAAAATAGCTTTCCCGCTGCTTAGCGTACGTAGATAAGTCAATTGTTTGCGTCGTTTCGCTCGCGTCATTTACAAACGTTACCTCTTCAATACCATATGGAAGGAACATTTCGCCCAATAATTGTGGTAGTAATTCATTCGAATTCGAATCCTCAAGTAACTCGTTCTGCATAGTTAGGACGACTTGCTTCGTGTCGAGATCGATTGAAAACTCTGCACCCTCCAATATATAATGATCTGGTAAAAGGTCGAAAGCATTTAATATTTCATCCAACTGTGCGTAATAACTCTCCATGTCTGCTTCTTCTGGTACAAGAAAGGTTAACGGAATAACATACTCCCCTGTTGCATTATAAGTTGCAAAGTGAATGACTTCCCTGTCTGACGGTACATCGGTAAGTACCCCGCCACTAATAAGAGATATCTCCATTAGTCCCTCCCGCTCGAATGTTTCCGTACTTTCCATATTATCGTCGGAAGTATGGGACGATTCCTCTTCTATTCCGAAAATTGCACGTTCATCGGTTGCATCTGTTTCCATTGTTGTTTGTTCCGTTATGTTATGATTGACAACAAAAGGTAAGCCCAGAAGCAGAAGGAAGATCGAAAGAGCAGCAACATAAGGAATAAATCTCTTGCTCTTTCTTTGAGATTTTCCCTTGAACTGCAAAGTCAATTTTTCATATATTTCCTGTTGGGGGCGCTTGTCCTTATGCTGGGGCAGATTTTCCAATAGTTTAATTATCTTCTCATCATCTCGGTTAGTCACCCGACTCTCCCCCTTTCTTCTCTTTCGCAAACAAATTCTTCAACTTCTTTATTGCACGGTGCTGCAAGGTTTTCACATTGCTTACTGTCATATTCAGTATCTCTGCCGTTTCTTTCAGGCTATGCCCTTGTATGTAACGGAGAACAACTACTTGTTTCTGATTAATACTGCACTTATCTAGAAGGCGATACAATACTTGCATATCCTCCTGTTGGATAACGACTTCATCTGGAGCGGCCTCTGTCGTAGGGATGAATTCCGTCCATTCACCAAGATCGACTGTTTCGTTTGTATGTTTTTTCTTTCTTTTTTGCTTACGGAAGTGATCAAATACGGCATGTCTAGCTATCGAGAAAGCCCATGTTTTTTCACTGCTGTCTCCACGAAAGCGGTCATAGGATTTAATAATACGAATATATACTTCTTGAACGATATCTTCTGCCACAGTTCTGTCTTTAACCATATAGAAGACATAATTATAAATGTCCTGATGATACGTCTCATAAAAATGATTAAACAGAGCTTTCATCTGCTTCCCCCATTCCTCCTATTAGACGTCATTCCAATCAAAAACGTTTCACATTCATTTAGCGTATGTGTTTTGCTCATTCACTAATTTTAGGGTTCTAATCGACGTTCAGTTGCCCGGCGGAAAGCGAGAGGTGCCTGGACTGCGGACCTTCAGAAGTAAGTTGCACATACTACGCTGAATGAGAGTGATTAGTAGTTCTTTTTGAAAAAGCCTTTTATATTAAAATAAGGGTGTCTTGGGATGATTTGCTTTCTTTTTTAAGGTGTGAAGTCTAAATACTTTAGCGATGAAACTTGTATGTTCTAATTATAGATCATAAAAAAGGTTGGAACAAAACTTTGATGTTATGTTCCAACCTAATCTTGCCTTTTATTGCAAATCGAGGATGATTCGATCTCCACCGCTTAAGGTGTAATCTTTAGCTGGTACGTCGGATATTTCGTCGTTTACGAATAGATGCCAGCTTGTGCCTTCTTCTTCACTGATTGCGACCCGTTCAATGGAGGTCAGCTCGTCATCTTCATCTGTTTCGATATAGAACGTATCATCTAGAACTTCCAGTAAATTTGCACCATCTTCAATTTCAACTTGCTGTTCATTAATAAATTGTTCCCCATCATTGATTGAAATCGTGAGCCGGACCTCATTTTCCGGAACATCGTTCATTTCACCAGTTTCATTTGTACTAACTGTTGTTGTCGTCTCTTCATTACTGTTCCCGCATGCTGCAAGGAATAGGAGAACTGCAAAAATGATGAGAACGTTTATTAATCGTTTGTTCATTTGTAGCAACCTCACTTTGTAATCTGTTTCTTATTGGACTGGGGAATTACAAAAGTAAAAGTAGTACCTTGCAGTAACTTACTTTTCACGCGAATCGTACCTTGGTGAGCATCGATAATGTTTTTCGCAATAGCAAGTCCAAGGCCTGTCCCTTTCTTCTCTTTATTCCTTGTCCTTGATTTATCCGCTTTATAGAATCGTTCAAAGACAAACGGCAAGTCTTCTTCAGGAATACCGCTGCCATTGTCGGCAATCTCTCCAAGAAATTCTGTTTCATTCACTGTAACTTTAATATGAACATATCCTTGTTCATCAGTGTGTCGAATCGCATTATCAATCAGATTAGTGAAAACTTGTTCGACCCTGTCCGAATCAAAAGTTGCCTGATTTGTTGTGATATTCGTAGACAGTTTTACTTCTACATGATTCTCCTCGGCAACTCGTTGGAACTTCTTAATAATCCTTTCGATAAAGGGTTCTACCTCCACTGTTTCCAGGTTCAACTGAATATGTCCTGCTTCCATTCGTGCTAAATCTAATAATTCATTAACAAGTCTGCTCATTCGCAATGATTCATCATGAATGATGGCCGCAAGTTCATTTTTCTCCGATTTAGATTCTGCTACATCATCAACAATCGCTTCACTGTATCCTTGCAGCATTGCAATCGGCGTCCGCAATTCATGTGAAACATTTGCGATAAAATCTTTCCGCAGCTTATCCAGTCTCCGTTCTTCCGTCATATCTCGAATGACGGCAACTGCGCCTCGAACATAATTCTCATCGTACAATGGTGTCATCAGCATGACATAATCTCTTCCCTGTAGATGCATTTCGTGAACGACTTCTGTTTCTCCTCCGATTACTTTCTCTAAAGCCTTCCTTAATTCATCCGGTAATTTCTGTTGGTTTGCATTCGGTTCGATATTTCTTTCAAAATACCAGTCTTCGATATACTTCTCAGCTGGTGGATTGATCACAATAATATCTTCGTTACGGTTAAGCGTTATGACTCCATCAGCCATCGATTTTACAATACTTGCGAGTTGTTCCTTTTCTTGACTAACAGCATTAATATGATACTTCAGCTGTCTTCCCATCCGGTTGAATTCCCTGGCCAGATCTCCAAGCTCATCATGAGTTAAAACAGGAACTTTCGTATTAAATTCTCCTCGTGTCAAATCGGCTGCAGCTTCTCGCATTTTAATTAGCGGAGACGTTATCCGCGTTGAAAGGAATACTGCAAAGAATACAGTAAACACAATGGCAAAGCCTGCAGCAATTAAGATGATCTTCTGTGTCTCTTCCTTCGTTTGATTTACAACATCAAGGGATTGATAAATATAGACTGCACCATCATTTAAGAGTGGCTTACCAACAATTATTGCTGCCGTTGTATCGTCCGGCAGCACAATAAGTTTTTGAATTTCCCGTTCCAAGGTAATCACTTCAAGGAGATCCGGTTCATTTTCGATCCAGTCCAAATCAATAGCACTAAGTTCATTATCACTGCTCATCGACAGCCAGAAATCCCCTGTCGGATAAAGAATTGCAATCCTGCTTGCGGGATCTTTAATTAATTCGGTTGTTTCATGAATAAAACTCCGATCATCCTGCTGGTCAATGATTGTAGCAATCTTTGTAGCTGTTTCAAGCATATCCTCTTCTGCTTCATTAATATAGAAATTCTCAAAGAACTGCATGAGAAGCATAAACAGAATGAATAAAACAATAAACACAAGAAGGATAATTGTTAATGCCAATTTAATAACAATATTATTACGCCATACCATTATTCGTCCTCAACAACCTCGAATTTATAGCCGACACCCCAAACAGTAACAATCATCTTTGCAGCTTTATCTGAAACAGAACTTAACTTCTCTCTCAGTCGCTTGACATGCGTATCAACTGTACGCAGATCTCCAAAGAATTCATATTGCCATACTTCTTTCAGCAAGACTTCCCGGTTAAATACCTTATCAGGCGCTTTAGCGAGGAAACAAAGTAATTCATATTCTTTTGGTGTCAGGTTTACTTCTTCACCATCTGCGGTAACACGGTGGGCGTCATGATCAATTGTCAGATGCGGGTATACAAGAACATCTCTTGCCGAGCCATCTGCATTTGTTAATGAAGAAGAGGTCACTCTTCTTAGGATTGCTTTTACTCGTAGGACAACTTCGCGTGGACTAAATGGCTTCACAATATAATCGTCCGCCCCGACTTCAAAGCCTTGTACACGATTTGATTCTTCTCCTTTTGCTGTTAACATTATAACCGGTGTTGATTTTTGCTTTCGTAATTCCTCACATACTTCAATACCGTCCATTTCAGGCATCATGAGATCTAGGATGATACAGTCATAGTCCTCTTCCAATGCCATTTCCAAAGCTTCGTGACCATTCTCCGCTTCATCGATCTCATAATTTTCCCTTTCTAAATACATCCGAACAAGCCTGCGGATCCTTTCTTCATCATCAACTACTAAAATTCTTACATCGGTTTCCATGAATAAATTCCCCCACAATCTCTAATCTTTCATATATTCCACTAAACTCAATTATTACAAAACCCTTACATCAAATCTCTATCAATCATTATAAACGAATCTGTAATAAATGTATAAGAAAAGAGACAAATGCAGCCGAATTCTAACGATGCGGTGCATTTGTCTCTTTTTTTATTCCTGATATTTAAGCGTATGAGTGTAATCCGGCAAGGACGAGGTTCACGACAACCAAGTTAAACATAATGATACCGAAACCTACAACAGCAAGCCAACCTGATTTTTCACCGTGCCAACCACGGGATAGACGTAAGTGCAGGAAGGCAGCATAGAAGAACCATGTAACAAGTGCCCATACTTCTTTCGGATCCCAGCCCCAGAATCTGCCCCAGGCGATTTGTGCCCATATCGCAGCAAATATTAGTCCACCGAGGGTAAAGACTGGGAATCCAATTGCAACAGCACGATACATAATCTCATCAAGAAGGTCAGCTTTCACACCGCGCAGTAAAGGCTGGATTGCAGCAGCGACCCGTTTTCTTAAAATAAGTACGGTGATCCCATAGATGAGTGTACCGGTTAATAGAGACCAGATGACCGTATTAAACTTCCTGCCAGCGTCCTCTCCTTGCATCCAGGCTGGAGCTTCGAACAACGGCTCCATTACATTCTCTGAACGTAACACACCATTATTTGGAGAAACAATTGCCGGGAGGTGGTATTCTGTCTCTATAATTTGATTTCCATCTTGATATTCAAAAGTCGCTTTATAACCCGCGATATTAAATGCAGACGTGATCACGATAAAACCAATAACTATAAACAATGTATACATAACAATTTCAAGCCACGTATTCCTTTTTGTCCGCTTCGTCTGATCAATCTCCTTAATCAGGTACATTAATCCAGCAACGAAACTGATGAACAAAATACCTTGACCAATCGCTACAGTCGATACATGAATCCAGAGCCAGTAACTATTTAGTGATGGGACTAATGGAGCTACCTCTGTCGGGAACATACTCGCATAAGCAATAATTAACATTGCAATCGGTAAAGCAAATAGTCCTAAAAATCCAAGTCGATACATAAAATAAATAATAATGAATGCAAGAACCATCGCCATCCCGAGGAATGTGACAAATTCAAACATGTTTCCAAGCGGAGCATGGCCACTTGCTATCCATCTTGTAAAGAAATACGTTAATTGTGCTAAGAATCCAAGGATTGTAATAGTGATTGCAATATTGCCAGCGACTTCTTTTTTGTTTTCTTTATTACGTTTTTCACGAATTGTCGCTCCGAAAAATAGCGTCGCAATCAAATATAAGATAAAAGCAGCAAAAAGCATATTACTGCTTAAATTGACTAAATCCATCAAACACCCTCCTATAGAAGTTAGTAGACTAGACAAATAGATATACTACTTGTCTAGCTCCTGCCTATCTTCGACCATTTTTATATTCGTTTGTTCAATCGCTTTCTCTATATCTTTCGACAAGCCAAACCAGTTCTTATTCGTATGGGCAGCCAATAATACACCATCGTCTTTCGGGTGGATCCAGACTCTGCGATGTTGCCAGTACATTCCTTGAATAACACCAATCATAAAGATAGCTGCGCCAATTCCAAAGAAGATCAATGTATGGTCCACACGTAACGTCAGGCCACTGACATAATGGGTATCGAAATCCTGAATAGCAATTTTATATTCATTCTCTCCAGTTGCATCGATATTTCTACCGATACCAAGGAAACTTATTTCAGGTTCCGTTTCGTCTGGCGGGTAGACGAGCAATACAAATGCTGGATTTCTTGGATAATTTGTTTCTGAAGCCGGTGTTCCATCATCTGCTAAATAATAATCTGGATAATACTGATCAATCACTACCCTGAAATCATTATCCAGTATGTATTCTGATTCTGGATTAAATAAATCAATGGTAAAGGAATCAATCGCTTTTGCATCTTCATCATCCGTTTCATGGATTTTAAAGGTCATACTGCTGAATTCATTCTCCTGATACCCTTGTTGATATAGTGTATATCCGTCAAATTTCGCAGGTTTATTCATTTGGATGGATTCTGTTAGAATAGGTTCCAGTTCAGGTTCAGCACCTGGTATATCCTCATTTGCATCCTTATATATGACAGCATCTGTTTGGAAATTACTAGCTACCGCTCCAGTTTGTTCGATTGCATCTTTGAATCGCTCATCATCTGGATCGTGCAAGTCTAAATGAAACTTTTTGTTTTCAATATAGTATTCACCGTTTGTTCCAGGGATAACGATTGTCTCGCCTTCCCTCACCCAGACATACTCATCAGTGAACATAATCGGGGTTGTCCGTAATATTGCTGCAAGCAGAATGATAATGAGTCCGATGTGGTTGACATATGGTCCCCATCTCGAAAACCTGCCTTTTTCAGCTAAAATATGGCCGTTCTGCTCAGTTATTTTATAACGTTGTTTCTTCAATTTTTCTTTTACTTGTTCAATTTCCGCGTCACTGACTTCTTTTGATTCACTGTAAAAACGCTGTCTGTTCAGAAATGTCTCATGACGGCGCGGCTTTTGAATCTTCAGTGCTTTGTAAAGTGGTATAAAACGGTCTAGACTACAAATAACTAAGGAGACACCAATTAAACCTAATAATAGCAAGTACCACCAAGCACTGTACATTTCATGAAATCCGAGTAAATAATAGATCTTACCAATCAACCCGAATTGATCTTCATAATAGATTGCAGGGTCCCTTGATACAGCATTTTGTGGAATGAATTGTTCTTGCGGAAAAATCGTGCCAATCATAGAAGCGACAAGCGCAAGGACGATGAGCCAGACTCCTACTTTAACGGAAGAGAAGAAACCCCAGACTTTATCGACCATTGATTTCCGGTAAGTCTGTGAACGGCGTGCAGATCCTTCATATCTCATATTAAGTAATTTCTTCTGATCATTGCCGTCAATATGCTGATTCCCTTCTACCGGTTTCCCGCATGCTTCACATAGGACCGTTCCCTCCGGGTTAATATGACCGCATTCACATTTGATCTTGTTCATTTATATCCCTCACAGTTGTCTTTACCAAATCTGGAATAAACATATTTTCTGGTAAGGTAACTTTCATACCTATTAATTTGGTGTTATTTCGTTCAAATATCCTTCCAGCAGATCCAAAGTCAAAGCACCGTTCACTACTTCCTGTATCTCGCCGTCAGGGTTAATGAAAAATGTGCTCGGAATTGGACCAACTTTATATAAATCCCTAATTTCCCCATTTTTGTCATGAGGGATTGGGAATGTCAAATCATAGCGATCGATGAAACGATCAACGACAAGCTCCGTAGTATCCAGACTAACAGCTACAATTTCCACCCCTTTATCCTTATACTTTGGATAAAGTTCTTGCATATACGGCATTTCCGCTTCACAGGGTTTACACCAAGTTGCCCAGAAGTTCAACATGACACCTTTCCCCTCGTAGTCACTTAAGCGCAACGTTTCCAAATCACTATTCTTATTGATTTGCGTTAACTGAAAGTCTGGCGCCGGATCCCCTACTCGGTAAACCGTATTATCTTTTTGCAGGTTCGATACAATGGCAAAAATAAGCGCACCAACAAGCGCAGCTAAGATGACGCCCCTATATATTAACCTGTTTCTTTTTTTTTGTTTTTTTCTCTTTTTTGCTTTCTCTATACTCATCAAAATCACTCCCAGTGTATTGTACCATCATAGCGGCTTAGAGAATTAACAATTCTATGTCAAAACTGGTACAATTTACTTCGCGATATTCTTTAATTGTTTCACTTCTTTAGGGGTCAATGGTCTCGTTTCACCGGGGGATAAACCATCCAACGTCAAGAAGCCATACCTTTCTCTTTTTAATTTTTGTACAGGGTATCCGAGTGCCTCCATCATCCTTCTTACATGACGGTTCTTCCCTTCCACCAATGTTAGTTCCAGTATCATTGTATCTTTTTTTCTATCGGCAGATAATATATTATACCGAACCGCTTTTAGTAGTTCTCTATCTGCTGTTACACCCTTTCTCAGCTTTGCCAACTCTTGTTTACTCGGGATCCCTTTCAGTTTAGCTACATAAACCTTCTCCACACCATGGCTTGGATGCATAAGTGTATTGGCAAGATCCCCATCATTCGTTAAGAGAATTAAGCCGGAACTATCATAATCAAGTCTCCCGACAGGGTAAATCCTCTCTTCGACCTCCGGAAAGAAATCAAGAACAGTCTTTCTTCCTTTATCATCTTTTGCACTTGAGATGATGCCTCTTGGCTTATACAACATATAGTACACGTGCGCTTCCTTTTCAATCGGCACACCTTCTACTTCAATCTCATCTTGGGCAGAAACTTTCGTACCCAGTGTCGTAACAACTTGATTATTTACTTTCACCTTGCCACTTGCAATTAACTGCTCCGCCTTCCTCCTTGAAGTAAGCCCGCTCTGAGCAATAACTTTTTGTAATCTTTCCAGTGCCATTCTTTCATCATCCTAAAAATTATTTTTTCGCGTTTTCCGTCCATAAGGTGAAACTTCATTCAGTGGGGGTTTCCTTCCCCCCCCACTGAATGTTAGTTGAACAGAATCAGGTATTTACGGACTGTGTATCCCTACCCTTCACATATTGATTTTCCTCCATGTTTAGAAGTGGGGGTACTACAGACCGTTAATACGTGATAAAACAATAATAGCGTTTAATCTAGATTAAACGCTACAAATTAGCTTATCCAAATACAATGCTAACTATTATTATCGCAACAATTATACCAACCAGGTCCGCTAATAGTCCAACCTTAAGTGCATAACGCATCTTTTTTATTCCAACTGCACCAAAATAAATCGTAAGGATATACAGCGTCGTATCTGTACTACCCTGCATGGTCGAAGCTAATCTTCCAATAAACGAATCTGGTCCATATGTTTGAATCAATTCTGCTGTCATTCCTAGCGCCGCTGTACCTGAAATTGGTCTAATGAGTGCGAGCGGTAATACTTCCGGCGGGACTCCGATAAAAGTAAGTACCGGTGTGAGTAACCCGATCAGTGCATCCAAAGCTCCAGAACTTCTTAAAATCGTAATCGCTACAATCATACCTACCAAAAAAGGAAGTAAAGAAAATGCCAATTTGACACCTTCCTTCCCTCCTTCAACAAACAGTTCATAACTGGGCAGCTTTTTCCAAGAGGCTGTGACTAATACAATTAATAAAAAACAAGGGATGATCCATACGCTTATTGTAGTCATCCAACTCATCCTATTTCCTCCGTGACTCTTTATTATAGTAATACCGATCTATCAGAACAGCACTCGTAACACCGGCAATTGATGCAATTAAGGTTGTACCGACGATTTCAGTTGGCGAAACCGAGTTATATTGCATGCGGATGGCTATAACAGTAGTCGGAATCAACGTTAGACTCGATGTATTGATAGCAAGAAAGGTTATCATCGACCTGGATGCGGTATCAGAGTTACTCAGGTTTTTCATTTCTTGCATCGCTTTGATCCCTAATGGGGTTGCAGCGTTACCTAAGCCGAAAAAGTTCGCAGTGAAATTGGAGAGGATATACCCCATTGCCGGATGATCCTTCGGTATGTCCGGGAAAATTTTTATAATAAGAGGTCGCAATAATTTAGTGATTAGCTTAAGTATTCCCGCTGCTTCAGCTATTTTCATTACGCCAAGCCAGAAAACGAGAATGCTGATTAATCCAATCGATAACGTTACGGCTTCATTTGCACTTTCAATTATTGCTTTATTCACATCATCCATCGTACCATTCAACATCGCATAAAGGATTCCGACAATCGCCATCAGTGCCCAAATTAAATTCACCATGTTTGAATCCCTGTCACTTTACGTAATATTTCAGATAAAATAGACGAAACACTGTTTCCAGCGGTTTCTTTTACCTCTGTCTCTTTTTCAGGGCTATTTTCTGTTAACTCTTCAAATCCCCATTCAAATAAGGTGATATGATCATTCCAATCATTCCCGGCATTCAGGGTTACGACAATTAACGAATGGCCATTTTTTTCAGCTGTCGTTACAAGAGTTCTGCCGGTCTGTTTCGTATATCCGGTCTTTCCCCCTGTAGCATTCTCATAATACCCAGTCACAAGTTTATGTTTATTCCGCCAACTGTAGGAACGGTTTTCAGATAAATAACTCGTACTGCCGCTAATTTCCCGAAACTGTTTATTTTTCATCGCCTCTCTTGTTAGAAGCGCCATGTCGTAAGCGCTCGAATAATGTTCTTCATCATCCAAGCCGTGCGGGTTTGTGAAATGAGTCTGATCCATCCCTAACCACATTGCCTTTTCATTCATCAAATAGACGAATCCCTCTTCACTTTCCCCAATATGTTCAGCAATCGCGACAGCAGCATCATTTCCTGAACGCAGCATTAGCCCATAGACAAGATCTTGAATCGTAATCTTCTCCCCCTGTTCCAGATAAATAGAAGAACCTTCTGTATAAATAGCATTTCTTGAAACAGTTGCCTTCTCGTCCATTTTTCCAGATTCAATTGCAAGAATAGCTGTCATGATTTTCGTAATGCTTGCAATCGGTCTTGCTTCAAATGCATCTTTTTCAAATAAAACTTGTCCACTCTCTGCATCCATTAAGATTGCCTGTGCTGCTGATACATCTGGAGCAGCCTGTCCATGCTCAGGTAAAAAGAAAAAAAGGGAAACGCATAATATGAAGCCGAAGAATAATCGCATGCGAACTTGCCTCCTAGCATATTTCTCTATTTCATTCTATGCAGGAAGGTTTTCTATATATGACAAAGATAAACTTAATCGCGGATGTTCATTGCTCTTAACAAGCGATTGTTGACATCCTCCCAGTCCACAATATTCCACCAGGCTTCCACATAATCGGCTTTCTCTGTTTTATATTGTAAATAATAAGCATGTTCCCACATATCAAGGACAAGGAGCGGAATCATCGAAACGAGGTGATTCTGCTGATGTTTCTCAATTGATTCAATTACAAGCCGGTGGTTAACTGGATCGTACAATAATGCAGCCCAGCCCGGACCTTGGACACTTTTGGCGACATTTGTAAAACCTTCCTTAAAATGGGCGAAAGAACCAAAATCCCTATTAATCCATTGCTCTATCTGTTTGCTTGGTACTTTTGATGAGTATGGGGTCATATTTTTCCAAAAAACAGAGTGAAGCAGATGCCCTGATCCGTTGAAAGCCTGCTCTCGTAACCAATGTCTTAACATATCCGGTTCATGATTACGGTAATAAATCTCTTCTTCAGCTTTATTTAATCCATTCACATACGCTTGATGATGCACAAGATGGTGGAGCCTCATGATTTCTTCACTAATATATGGCTCCAATGCATCATAAGCATAGGGAAGCGGGGGAAGAACATGATTCGCATAATCTGCACGGATTAATTCTTTTGAAGAATCACTTAAATGACGCTGCAATTCCTCCCCTTGCTGGTGGAGCTTTATTAATTGTTCTTGTTCCACGCCATTTTCAAGAGAAGCTTGAATTTCCTCGTCCCAGTTTCCCCAAGTATTTATCGTTTCCTCCGGTAAATCTTCCATTTGTATGGTCTTCTTTACATCATCACTCCACTTTTTTAACGCTTGTAAATACAATTCATTCATATTAAAAAGCCCTCCTCCAAAGTATTTTATGAAGGGGGCTGCTAATTGTGCCTATGAACTACTCTTCTAGTTCATCATTAAATCGTTCGAAAAACAAATCAACTTCTTGATTGTTTGTATCGTCTGTCGTTTCCTGAAGTGGCGGCAATTCGTCAAGGGAAGTTAAACCAAAATAAGTCAAGAAATCTTTCGACGTTCGAAAGAGGATGGGACGTCCAATCGTTTCTTTTCTGCCCATCTCTTCAATTAATGAGCGATTAAGTAATGTCTGAACCGGTCCATCGCTCTTCACCCCTCTGATCTCATCGATTTCCGCCCGGGTGATGGGCTGCTGATAAGCGATGATTGCAAGTGTTTCAAGGGCTGCCTGTGACATTCTTGTCGAGCGGGGTGTTTCAATTAATTTCTTGAAATACGAGCTATGTTCCGGTTTCGTTGTCAGATGCAATACTCCATTTGCTTCCATGATTTTCAGTCCACGAGTTTTCTGTTCATAATCATCTTTTAATTCATCAATAAGCTCTGTTGCTACGTCTTCTGTAATATTAAGCACTTTACTTAATTGTTTAATGGTAACTCCTTCATCTCCTGTGGCAAAGAGAAGCCCTTCCGCGACAGCTTTCCGTTCTCCGATATCCACTTTCATTCCTCCATAGCATACAAATATAACACATCAAAATGCTTCGTTTGTTTACAATAAATTTGTCTATCCTTCATTAGTTCTAATAAGGCAAGAAAGGTGACGACAATATGGTTGCGGGTGCGCTCCGGAAATAATTCATCAAACCGGACGCCTTCCCTTGTTTTATTAACGATGGAAAGCACTTCTTCCATCCGCTCTTCTATTGAAATTTCGGCGCGCTGGACTTTCGTATCAAGCGGTTCACTCCATTTTTTCCTTTCTAGCATCTTACCGAGAGCACCAAGCATATCATAAATCGTAATTTCCCCTTGTACAACAGGCGGTTTTTTAGTTAGGATTTCATCAAATCCCATCGGTGGCCGTGTAAAGGTGTGAGTTGCTTCTTCTTCTTTCTTCTTGAACTTCTCAGCGGCTTCTTTGTATTTACGATATTCGATTAATCGCTGCATAAGTTCATCCCGCGGATCTTCCATATATTCTTCCACGTCTTCCGTCATTTCTTGCTTAGGTAAAAGCATTTGACTTTTAATTGCGACAAGCGTCGATGCCATAACGAGATATTCACTTGCAATATTCAACTCTAACACTTGGAAGGTATGGATATATTGCATATATTGTTTCGTTATGTCTGCTACAGGGATATCATAAATATCAATCTCATATTGCTTGATTAAGTGTAATAAGAGATCAAGCGGTCCTTCAAATTGTTCTATTTTCACCTTATAAGCTTCTTGCATCATTTGCATCCTTTCTAGAAAAGAAAAAAATATTATGTAATCTGCCCAAACATATTTGTTAGCAACACATAAGCTATATCGTAAGCAAAGTCAGAATGCTCTTCATCTGACTTTATCACCTACGCATTACGTAAAGGAGGTTTTTAGTTATGAGTGGTTACGGTGGAGGCTTTGCAGGAGGATTCGCGCTAATTGTCGTGCTGTTTATACTCTTAATTATTGTAGGGGCAGCATGGTTCTAAGTCGAATGTAGGTGATTATTCTACCCGCTTAAAATAGCAGGTATAAAAGCCAGCCCGGTTGATGGGGCTGGCTTTTACTACTCAATCGAGTCACATTTCTCATAAAACTGTCTGATTTGTTCACTTGGGTAAACAATATATTTCTCACTATATATTTCTTTTATTTCTTGTATTAAAGTTTTCCCTAGGCCTAGGTTCCGGTGGGATGGGTTGACGGACAAATCTTGAATAATCGCATTCACTTCATCCTCTATTCGAACACCAACCGTACCTAGGATGTCATCTTCCTCGTTTTTCCATAAATACAAATGCCAATCCGGATTCGTTTCATACTCTTTTATATGTTGCTGGAGCTTTTTTACATCCCTTTTTTCATCAGGCATAAAAGATAATAAGCCCATTGCAATTTTCTCCATATTTTTCTTATAGCGAATTAACATATTAATCCCTCATTAATTAACTTAAACTTATATTAAGTCATTTCAACAATGAATCATTCTAAAGCATATATATATTTATGGCATTTTAATGCTAGTTTGTCAACAAAAATCCGTTATGAAAAAATGAATGATCCTTCGTGCTCTAGAATTATTCAGCAGATACCCGCACTTCTTTCATGACATCACCATTCTGCATATTACGTGCAACTTCTAGTCCAGAAGTGATTTTTCCAAATACAGTATGGACTCCGTCTAGATGTGGTTGCGGTTCATGGACAAGGAAAAATTGGCTTGAGCCTGTGTCTTTACCAGCGTGTGCCATAGATAATGCTCCTGCTTCATGTTTGTGCGGATTACCTTCTGTTTCACACTTAATGGTCTTACCACTGCCACCAGCCCCAGTTCCTGTCGGGTCTCCTCCTTGGCTTACGAAACCAGGAATTACGCGGTGGAATGTCACCCCATCATAGAATCCTGAATTTGCGAGCTCTTCAAAGTTTTTTACCGTGTTCGGTGCAGCTTCAGGGAAGAATTCCATTTCAATTTTTTCCCCATTTTCCATTTGTATATAGCCTGTTTTAGTCATGCAAAACGCTCCTTCTATGTTTAATTCATATTCCAATCTATTTTACCATTTTCGATTATTATTGAAAAGAAATGTCATATCATTCATAGGATAAATCATTTTTTACAATGTCTTCTACGCTCTCTCTTCTTACAACGAGTCTATCCATACCATCTTCAACAAAGACTACCGCAGGCTTTGCTAAACGGTTATAATTACTTGCCATAGAAAAACCGTAAGCTCCGGTTGCAAGGACTGCAAGTACATCTCCGGGCTGGACTTCCGGAAGCGGCAAATCCCAGATAAGCATATCTCCTGATTCACATGCTTTCCCTGCAATCGATACAGTTGTTGTCGGTTCTTCCGTCGCTTTATTAGCGAGAACTGCTTCATACTGCGCCTCATAGAGGGCTGGGCGGATATTGTCAGCCATCCCACCGTCAACTGATACATAATTTCTTATATTGGGAATTTCTTTGGATGAACCAATCGTATATAAAGATACACCAGCATTTCCAACAATCGAGCGACCTGGTTCAATCCAGATCTCCGGCAGGGATATGTTTAAACGCTCACTGTTTTCTCTCACAGCTGCAACGATTTTTTCCGCGTAGATATGATATGCCAAAGGCTCATCTTCTTCTGTATAACGAATCCCGTATCCTCCACCAAGATTTAATACTTCCGGAACAAAATCTACTTGATCCAACCACTTTTCTAGTTGATCGAATAATAGATTAACAGCAACCATAAAACCTTCTGTTTCAAAAATTTGTGAACCGATATGGCAGTGTAGTCCCTTCAATTGAATATGTCCATGATTATGTAAGAGTTGAAAAGCTTCATCCGCTTGCCCGTTAATAAGATTAAAGCCAAACTTAGAGTCTTCATTCCCCGTCATAATATATTGGTGAGTATTCGACTCGATACCAGGCGTTACGCGAATAAGAACATCGATTGTTTTATTCTCTTCCCGAAGAATTTCTTCAAGCAATTGAATTTCATACAGATTATCAATGACGATACAGCCAATGTTTTCGTCAACTGCCATTTTTAATTCTTCTCTGCTTTTATTATTGCCGTGTAAGTGGATCCGCTCTGTTGGAAATCCAGCTTGAAGGGCGGTATATAGCTCCCCTTCTGAAACGACATCAAGACACAAGCCTTCCTGTTTCGCAACTTGTACCATCGCAATACTGGAAAATGCTTTACTTGCATATGCCACTTTAGCTTGGACATCTAAATCTTTGAACGTTTGGACGAAGCTTCGCGCATTTTTACGGATAATCCCCACATCATATACATATAATGGGGTTCCATATTTTTCAGCAAGCGTCAGACTATCAACGCCCCCGATCATTAAGTGCCCTGCAGCATTAACCTCAAATGGATGGTGGTCAATTATCATCTTCATCTCCCCCGTACGCTATATTGTAAAATGATACATTACTTTACCATATTAAAGAGGAAAACAAAAGCACAATGCCTTAAAAAAATTATAATTATGCACTCAACGCATCACTTTCATTCAGCGTAAGTGCAACTTTCATCTGGAAGTCCGCAGTCCAGACACCTCTCGCACCTGCTGAGCGGCTGGTGAGCCTCCTCGGGCTGCCGCCCTGCGGGGTCTCACCTATGCCTATCCTCCTGCAGGAGTCTCGAGGTGTCTGGACTGCTCAGAGGAAAGGCGTGATTTGGATTACTGTTTAATATTCCAGAAGTACAATCCTTATTATAACGGAATAATTTCTTTTTAAAATAATCCTTTAGACCAGTTCAGTTGCCCGGCGGACGGTGACTCCTACGGGAATAGCACGAGTCCAGACCTGAGCCGGAAGCGCTTTTCTTCCGAGGAGGCTGAGGCCGTGCCCGTGGAAAGCATCCGTCCGCCGGGCAACTGAACGGTAATTAGAACGCCAATAAAATGAATGCACAAAATACTTACGCTGAATGAAAGGGAACGAATTATTTGTTTTTCCCTTTCCCTTTCCCTTTTTCTAGGGGTTGCCGGTAAACATTCTTTGGATGAACAATGCCTGGTCTCCTGTTCGTGTATGGAACAGGAATACGAAAGATGATATGGAGCAATGCACTTGGATTATAAGGAATGAACGGCCAGAAGTACGGCGTTTTCAATGATTTTTGCTCTACCAAAAATAAAATCGTTAACGTAAAACCAATCATTAGTCCATTAATACCAAATAGCGCCGTTACAATCACTAGAAAATATTTAAGAATCTTATTCGCTGTCCCTAACTCATAACTAGGCGTCACATAGGAACCGATTGCTGAAATAGATACATAAAGGATGACTTCCGCACTGAACATACCAACATCAATCGCGATTTCACCAATCAATACCGCCGCAATCAAACTCATCGCAGTGGAAAGAGGCGTTGGGGTATGAACAGCTGCCATCCGCAAGAATTCAATCCCCAAATCGGCTAAAATGATTTGAAGAACGATTGGCACACTTCCTTCTTCGTTTGGACCGATAAAAGCCAGATTTTTCGGTAATAAACTCGGATCCTGGACAAACAATATCCATACGGGAAGCAGAAATATTGATAAGAATACGGCTAAGAATCTTATCCATCTTACGAAAGTACCAAATACCGGTGATTGTCTGTATTCCTCCGCATGCTGCAAATGGTGAAAATAAGTTGTAGGAAGAATAATCACACTTGGTGAAGAATCAACCGTCACTATTACATGTCCCTCTAACAAGTGATTCGCTGCTACATCCGGACGTTCGGTATAACGTACTAATGGAAAAGTATTCCACTTTCTTTTAATAATAAACTCCTCTAGTGACTTGTCGGCCATGGATAAACCGTCGACTTCAATACCTTCAATTCTTTCCTTGACTAAGTCTACAAGACCATCGCTGGCTATATCTTTAATGTAAGTGATACAGACGTCCGTTTTAGACCGTTCTCCCACTTTCATCATTTCATTACGCAAACGAGCGTCCCGCAATCTTCTTCTCGTTAAAGCAGTATTTTCTACCACATTCTCTGTATATCCATCTCTGGAACCCCGAATGACTTTTTCTGTGTCCGGCTCTTCAGGTGTTCGCCCAGGGTAATGTCTTACATCAATTGAAAATACTTGGTTATATCCATCTACAAATATGACAACCAAACCGGAAAGCATTTCATCTACTGCTTCATCCAATGTTTTCAACTTAGCTACCTGTTGATGTACTAAGCGGTTTGTAAAAATTTCGGGAAACTTCTCCTTTTCTTTCTCATTTTCATTCAAGTTAAGCATTTCTATTAATAACTCTTGAACGATGGTCGTATCACAAAGCCCGTTAACAAAATACAGTTGAACACGGCGACCAAGTATAATAACTTGCCGGTAGTCAACATCATAGGAAATATCCAGGCCTAACCTTTCCTTCATATACTTTTCATTTTTCTTAATATCTTGATATACTTTCGTTTTTACTTCCATCCCGTTCACTCCGAATTCTCGTTTAGTACGAATCTAAACCGTTACGAAATATAGCCATTGAAAAAGTGAGCCAATAATTTTACCGAACATAATCGCCATTAATAACCAAAGTAAAAAACTATCCAATTTTACTCGCTTCAGCAAAATAGGAAACACATTCAGTATTTCTGTAAGTGCAGCTGCGAGCATCCCATTAAAAATCCCATGCAATAACCCCCATAATACGAGCAGTATAACCGGCTCCTGCCAACTGCCGTTAAAGAAGGTGAGAAAAGTTCCAAATAATAAACCTAATATAATACTTGCTGTATATATTTTAATAAATGCTTCGCTTTTACTTAGCTGAATGAGGCGCGGAATGATCCTTAATACTGTAATAAAGGCAACAAAACCAGCACCAACCGTAATGCCACCACCAAAACCGATGAACGCTTGCGCGAGATTCAGACTAATTTCTTTCATCGAGCTCATTCTCATGCATCACTAAATACTGATTGAGTTCAGTTTGATAATTTGAGATTTCGATCTCAAGAGGACTAGGCTCTTCGTTAAACCGTTTATTGAACCAATGGTTGAAAAACAATAAAGTCCCGAGACCGAGACCAAGGGAATAAGGGATTTGAATCCATAATGGAAATTCATTTTCTTCACCGGTTAATATATAGTGGAGCTTCTGTTGAACTTCCTGCATGCTGACATCATAATGAAAGTTCATGATAGTCATTGCTGTACCAATAAATAAAAGCAACCAGATTAATACTGCAATAAACAAATTTGCTTTTTTCTTTTTCTTTTCTATCCGGATGACCGTTTGATCCGGTCCAACTGATTGGATATCCAGTTCAGGGAATTCTTTTATAAGTTCTTTAATAATGAGAAATACGTCAATGACAAGGATGTTGAGGTCTTTATCACTGATGCGGTAAATTGGTTTATTTTCAAGGTTCTCTTTAATCGCAAAAGGTGCTGCTATATGGGCAATATCTCTGAGATGCAGCTGCTTATTTTCATTTACATCCACATTACGCTTCATTCGCAAATAGACCGTATGAACCATAACATCATCAACCTTTACCGAGCATTTTGCTTAGTATGAGTATTTCGATTGAATTTTATCCTCCAAAAAACAATTTCAGAAATATATTCTATCGTTACAGAAATATACAACACTTTCCGCAGGGGCGAACAGAAATACCCCCAGCAAGGATCCCGATATCCATGCTGGGGGTATGTTTAGATTCCTAAGTATTCTTTTATCTCTTGTAAGAGCTTTTTTTCAATTCGTGATACTTGGACTTGGGAGATTCCTAGACGTTCTGCTACTTCCGTCTGGGTCTGGTCTTTATAATACCGCAAATAAACAATTAATCGCTCTCTTTCATCTAAATGCTGAATCGCTTCTTCCAAGGAAATTTTCTCAAACCACTTCGTATCCTCCGTTGAAATCTGATCTAGCAATGTAATCGGATCACCATCATTTTCAAAAACCGTTTCATGTATTGATTGCGGTGTTCTTGCAGCTTCTTCAGCATGAATGATTTCTTCTACGGAAAGATCCAACTCCTGCGCAAGTTCACTTACAGAAGGGGATCTGCCCAGTTCCTTCGTCAAGGCATCCTTCGCTCTCCGTATTTTATTCCCTGTTTCCTTTAACGTCCGACTCACCTTTACGCTCCCGTCATCTCGAATGAACCGCTGAATTTCACCGATAATCATCGGGACGGCGTAAGTGGAAAAACGTACGTCATAGGTTAAATCGAATTTATCGATGGATTTGATTAAACCGATACTGCCGATTTGGAATAAATCGTCCGGATCATACCCCCGATTGATAAAGCGTTGCACGACGGACCAAACGAGCCGAACATTCTGCTCCACCAAGAAATCCCTTGCTTCTTTATTGCCATTTTGGCTTTGGAAAAGTAGTTCTTTAACTTCCTCATTCGTAAGCTTATGCTTATTTGACTTTGGTTTTGTATTAAGATCCATTGGCTTTCATCCTAATTATAAACCGTTTTATTATTTATTAATTGCTTTGACATCTCTACCGTCGTACCTTCACCGGGACGGGAAACAATCTCTACTTTATCCATAAAGTTTTCCATAATCGTAAAACCCATACCTGAGCGCTCTAGTTCTGGTTTGGATGTATAGAGCGGTTCACGGGCTTCTTCAATATCGTCAATACCTAATCCTTTGTCTTCAATTCTAAGTTTAACTTCATTATCCTCTATTGAACAAAAGATTTTAATGAAATGATGAGGTTCATTCTGGTAACCATGAATAATCGCATTGGTTACCGCTTCAGAAACAACGGTCTTCATTTCTGTCATTTCCTCAACCGTAGGATCTAATGGAGCGATGAATGCTGCAACAGCTACTCTCGCAAAGGCTTCATTCTCACTAACACTCAAAAATTCCAATTGCATACTATTTTTCATGATGCCACCCCCAAGGTTTCCAAAGCATTTTCCTCATTTTCAGCAAGACGGATAATTTTAAATAACCCAGCCATTTCAAACAAGCGATTAATCGCTGGTGTAACAGAACAAACGACCATTTCACCACCAAGCTGTAATACTTCTTTATATCTGCCTAAAATAACGCCTAAACCAGAACTATCCATGAATGAGATTCCACCCAAGTTTAAAATAACATGTTTTACAGGACGACTATAAAGCATGTCTTTCCACTCTTTTCGAAGCGTTTCAGCTGTATGATGGTCCAGTTCTCCCGTCAGTCTGACAATTAGTACATCCTCCTTCACGGAAAATAAGGATTGTAATCCCAAATTAATCTCCTCCTCTTTAATTCCTTAATCTATGTTTCTTTATTCCTTCGTCTAATTCCTGCATGACGACAAAACTAGTCAGAATAACCGTTTATTCGACCCTTATTCAAAAACAGCCACTTCCTGTAAAGACCGTTTCATTAAGGTGAAAAAAGATGCCTTATGAATTGGGTGTTCTACGGTCAGCGGAGATTCAATTATAATTTCTTCACCATTTTTAATCAAAAGTGTTCCAATTCTGTCCCCTTGTTCAATTGGAAGACTGATATCGTCCATCAATTCATATTCTGTTGTTAAATCTTCAAGCTTTTGACCCTTCGTATGAATCGTGCTTATCGGGGATGCAGTGATGATATTTGTTTTTTTTCTGTCACCTTTTAGCGTAGTAATTTCGGTAATGACCTCGCCTTCTTCATAAAGCCTTTCCGTTTCAAATTGATTAAATGCATAATCAAGCATTGAGGAAACAGCAGCATTTCTCGCTTTCGAGCTCTCGTATCCTAAAACGACAGCAACAACTCGCATGTCATCCTTTTTGGCAGTTGCAGTCAAACAATATTTCGCTTCACTCGTGTACCCTGTTTTTAATCCATCCACTTCAGGGTAAAAACGGACGAGTTTGTTTGTATTGACAAGCCAGAATTCCTTATCAGTATCTTTCCGTAAGTAGTCCTCATAAATCGAAGTAAATTCTGTGATTTTTTCGTATTTTAGCAGTTCGCGTGCCATCATTGCCATATCATAAGCTGTGCTGTAATGATCATCTGCTGGTAGTCCGGAAGTGTTTTGGAAGTTGGTATTTTCTAGACCTAGGGATTTCGCTTTTTCATTCATCGCTTTCACAAAAGCTTGCTCACTTCCCGCAATCCGTTCAGCAAGTGCTACACTCGCATCGTTTGCTGATGCTATTGCAATACCTTTCAAAAGATCTGTAACCGACATTTCCTCCCCTGCCTCAAGGAAAATTTGCGATCCACCCATAGACGCAGCATTTTCACTCACACGCACCTTCTCATCGAGTGATAAGGACCCTTCATCGATCGCTTCCATGATTAATAAAAGAGTCATGATTTTCGTCATACTTGCGGGTGGTAATTTTTCATGAGGATTCTTATTAAATAAAATGGTGCCAGTGTCCTGTTCAATCAAGATTGCTGACTTGGCATCCTCCGCGAGTTCCGGCTGATTTTCCTCCTTTGAAGCTGCATGAACTGCAAGTAGTGGGGTGAAACTAGTAAATAGTAAAAACGAGATAACTGTTAGAAGAATACTGCTTTTATTCATAGATTTACCTCCAAAATATAGTATGGAACTAGGATGCCCAATTTGGAGGGTTTTATACAGTAAAAAACCCTTATTCATTTGAATGGAATAAGGGCTTAATGCGTTCAGTTAAGCTCTTGGATGATATGCTTTGTACATATCTTTCAGTCTTTTCTTCGTAACATGTGTATAGATTTGCGTGGTGGAGATGTCCTCGTGACCAAGCATTTCTTGGACGATCCGTAAATCAGCGCCATTTTCGAGCAAATGGGTGGCAAAGGAGTGGCGTAAAGTATGTGGTGTAATATTTTTCTTAATACCAGCTTCTAGTGCTTTTTTCTTGAGGATTTTCCAAAATCCTTGTCGTGATAACGGTCTTCCATGCTGGTTGACGAAAAGTGTTTGCGTACTTTGTCCTTTAACAAGCTTCGGTCTAGCGTTTTCTAAATAGTCTTCAATCGCATGGATTGCTGTATTTCCCAATGGAACGATACGTTCTTTGGATCCTTTGCCGAAGCATTGCACAAATCCCATCATAAGATGCAGATCATTTGTTTTCAGTTCAATCATTTCCGTCACCCGTAAACCTGTTGCATACAATAATTCGAGCATCGCTTTCGTTCGTAATTCTAGCGGGGTGTCATCATTTATTTCAAGAAGCTTATCAATTTCCTCTTGCGCTAAGACGTCTGGTAACGTGCGGTCGTTCTTCGGCTTTTCAATATGGAGGCTAGCATCCTGTGCGACGATTTGCTCCCTGACTAAAAATTGATGGAGTGAGCGGATAGAAGAAATATGCCGGGAAATGGTTGCAGTTGATTTCTCGTTATCCTTTAGATGATAGAGAAACTGTATAATATCGTTACGTGAAACTTCTTTCCAGTTCGTTTTAGCTGCTTCTTTCTCCAAATGTTTTATATAATTTTTTAAATCTCGCTTGTAGGAGGTCAGCGTATTTTCCGCTAGACCCCTTTCAATTTGTAAAAAATGCAAAAAATCTTCCAGTTCATTATGTAACATCGTTCTCATCCCCTATAATGTCTAATTTACTCTTTTTCAGCTCAATTGTAAATGACAGTCTGACCGAATATATGGAGTTAGACCGCAGCATTTACTTGAGTTTCTTATACACAAAAAAAGCTTCATCCCGTTTTTGGACAAAGCCGTTCTTTGCATTGTTATTGTACTTTCACTACTGATTCCTGGCATTGTTTGCAAATTCCATGAAACGTCAAACGATGATCCATCACCTGGAAACCGAAATCATTTTCAACAATTTTTTCAACATCTTCTAATAGATCATTAACAATTTCTTCAACAGAGCCGCATTCAATACAAACTAGATGGTGATGAAAATGTTTAGCGCCTTCTTTACGAAGATCATAGCGAGAGACACCATCTCCAAAATTTATTTTATCGACAATCTTCAGTTCAGATAATAACTCCAATGTTCGGTAGACAGTCGCTAAACCAATTTCAGGCGATTTTTCTTTAACTAATAAATAAACATCCTCCGCACTTAGATGATCTTCTTCTCTTTCTATTAATACCCGAACGGTTGCTTCTCGTTGCGGTGTCAATTTATAATTCTGTGCATGGAGTTGTTTTTTAATTTGTTCAATCCGATGTTCCATTCCCTGTTCGCCTCCCTCATAATCCCAACTTTATTATAGGCACCATTCGTAAGCGTGTCAAAGTATAGTCTATCACTTTATATTAATAATAATTATAAAGAAGGTTCGATTATAAGTAAAATGATTTGATTAGCGTCTCCATCAAACCACCGGAAATATAAACTTCAACGAAGGATGCGCCGATTGATACGATAATCAGGATTGAGAATATGACGATGTAATTGACAAATGGTTGCCAAAGCGAATCAACATTTCTTCTCGAAAATATTTTCCGTAAACTGAACAGCGCAAAGATCATCGCCATTGTGCCGGCAAATATATAGATTGGAATGGCAATTAAATTATGTGGGGCTATCGTTAAAGTTGAAAACAAAAGACCTTCTGAACCTAGCTGATTAACGATGAAACCAACAGAGAATCCAATGACTAAGCCTTTAATGAACAATAAAATCCAAATAACCGGCAAGCCAATCACAGAAAGACCCAGTACGAATAATAACAAAAGATATTTCAAGTGAAAATAAAAGCTATCTTTCCATACTATAAAGCGGTCCACATCTTTTTCGTCTAACGTATGATTGAAAAAACGTTCCAAATAAAAAAACAAGTCCTGTTTCTGGATAAAATTCATGCTGTTAACGAGGAGCGCACCGAAGATGATTCCCGTTAACAGCAAAATGCACATGAATAAATAGATGATAGCGTAAGTTCGTATATGGTTGGCGAACCGTAATTTAAATTCTTGCATGTGGACCCTCCTTCGCATATTTCTATAATTATGCTATGAAGGTCTATAATTAAATAGAACTTATTACTAGATTCACCCTTGAAAAAGAAGAGAGTTTAATTGCTGGAATCTGTTTCACTGGCAACAACTTTACCATATTTACCGCCACCACCTGCTGCTATTTGCAATTCTCCATTCCGGTTTGTTAATATCATCTCGGCCAGTTTAGCAGGGACGACTTCTTCCAATTCTTCTTTACTCACCCGGTGAATGATATTCATTTCTGTACCGAATGCTTTTAATAGTTTTGCGTACGTTTTCGCACCTAAAGAAGGGATGAAGTCAAGCGGAACTTGGTGTACATAGGCTGGACGTTCACGAGAATATTCATTCGTTTTTAACATATCAATCCGTTCCTTCACACCATTTATCCGCTGTAGGGAGCCGCAGTTACTGCACGGTTCATTTTTAGGCGCAGGGTTTAAACATTTTTTACAAACCGTATGATAATATTTTCCAAGAAGTGGATTCATTCCATAATTACGAACTATTTTTCTTCCTTTGACGTGATGGATTGCATAGTAAAGCTCCTTAAAACTCGGTGTTTTCATAAGTGCTTCCTGATATTCCCTCGCCATCTTCCCTAATGAATGGGCATCAGAATTCGTTAAAAATGTGTAAGGATTAAGCTCATCAATCCCGTCAACCATATACGTGTCCGAACTAAGACCTAGCTCGACTGCATCAATTAATGAGTCATCTAATACTTCCCGGAGTGACTGCTGCACCCCTTTTCCGTATAAACTCTTAAATGGGGTGAAAATATGGGCCGGAATAAACAAGCCGGATAACTCTTTTACTTTATACTGTAAATCCTTTGCAGAACCATAATACCTTTGAGAGCTAAGATTTATATTTGTCATCCGTTCCCTTAGCCAAGCTGCAAAGGCGCTCATACTTGCTAGAGTCGGGAAAAAACAAAGCACATGGATCGGTCCTTTACAATTTTCATCATAGATTTCGATCTCTGAGCCTAGAATCAATGTCACTTGTTTGAACTGGATTCCACCATCTTTCAATTCTTTAGCCTGCTTCGTATCGATCAATTCCTGAATTTCAGCTTGTACGGCAGGGGCGTGGCAATCGATCACACCAACCATATCCAATCCCTTCTTTTCATCTGCTTCCTTTAGAATATTGGATAAGGTAAGTGTCTTTGCTCCTGTAATCTTCACCGGTCGATTATGGTAATCCCTGCCGATATGAATATGCAAATCTACAAAATACGATGATAAGTTCATTACATCCTCCCAAGAGCGTGTAAGTAGAGAATGGCATAATTTGTTTTCGCATCATGAATCTTTTCTTCTTCGACGTACTGCTTCGCTTCATCCAGTGTCAATTCAATGATTTCGATAAACTCATCGTCATCTCCTTGAACTGGTGTCTCCAACTTTTCCAATGTATCCGTAATGTAAATATAGATAAGTTCATCTGCAAAGCCAGGTGATGTATAAAAAGATGTGACGAAATTCAGTTCTTTCGTCGTATAACCCGTCTCTTCCTCCAGCTCGCGTATCGCTGCTGCAAGTGGTTGTTCATTATCATCCAATTTCCCTGCCGGTATCTCTACTAATGTTTTTTCAAGCGGTTTACGATATTGTTTCACAAATACGATTTTTTTATCCTTTGTAATCGGTATAATTGCCACTGCACCAGGATGTTTGACAATCTCCCTTTTTGCTTTTTCACCATCTGGTAAAACGACATCATCGACTTGCAGATCAATTATCTTTCCTTCATATATTTTTTCTGTATGAATTGTTTTTTCTTCAATATTTTTCATTATAATCTCCTTTATTTCCTTGTATGTCTCACCATTTTATCATATATTTAATTATTAAAACTAGTAACTGATTGGCGTATGTCACGAATCTTCCTTATAATAGAGTTAACTTGAAACTAGTGAGGTGCAAGACATGAAAATGAATCAATTAGGGAAATCAGATATTTATGTATCCGAGCTTACCCTCGGTTGTATGTCTCTTGGACAAGACAAAAATAAAGCAAAAGAAATTATCAGTACCGCATTAGCACAAGGGATTAATCATCTCGATACAGCTGATTTATATGATTTCGGATTAAATGAAGAAATTATCGGAGAAATTATTAAAGATAGAAGACAAGATGTGATTCTCACTACGAAAGCTGGAAACCACTTTTCAAAAGAAACGAAGGATTGGTTCTGGGACCCATCTAAAGAATATATCATGCAGGCTGCAAAGGAAAGCTTAAAACGACTCCAGACCGATTATATTGACTTCTTCATGCTTCATGGCGGAACGATGGAGGATCCAATAGACGAAACGATTGAAGCAATGGAAGAACTGAAAAAAGCAGGATTAATCCGGGCTTACGGTATCTCCTCCATCCGTCCTAATGTAATTGATGCATATGTGAGAAAATCTTCCATCGATGGCGTCATGCTGCAATACAGCTTGCTTGACCGCCGGCCGGAAGAAAGTGTATTAAAGCAGCTGGATGATAACAATATTAGTGCAATAGCAAGAGGGCCACTAGCGAAAGGGATGCTGAGTACATATTATAAAGAAAATATTACGAAGAAAGCTGCAAAAGGTTTTCTCGATTATAACCAGACCGAGCTGCTGCAAACGGTTGAAAATATTGCCGCACTCTCTGAAGGTATGCCAATGAACGAATTGGCTTTAAAATATGTCTTACAACACCCTGCCGTGACAACAATTACCTTTGGTGCGAGTACGATAGAGCAAGTCATAGAAAATACCAAGGTTGATTTAACTACTGGATTATCTGAAGAAATGTATGAAAAATTAAAAGAACAAACAAAACGAAATATCTATGAGCAGCATCGGGTCTAAACCTACAATGTTTCGAAAGGATGGATCACTTGCAGACGATGATATTCGCTCACCGCGGAGCAAGTAACTATGCCCCGGAAAATACAATGCCCGCTTTCGAGCTCGCCTATCAGATGGAGGCGGAAGGAATTGAAACCGATGTACAATTAACAAAAGATGGCATCCCCGTTCTGATTCATGATGAAGACGTCCGGCGAACGACGAATGGAAGAGGTTTTATTATAGATCATCGATTAGAAGAACTACTAAATTTGGACGCTGGCGCTTATTTTGCACCTAAGTTCAAAGGTACCCGCATATTGACACTTGATCAATTCTTAGAGTGGGCATGTGATAAGCCGTTACACTTAAACTTAGAACTGAAAAATAATAAGATAGCCTATGAAGAAATTGAAATTAAGGTTCTTGACGCAATACGGAACTATAATGTTAAGAAGCGTACGACGATATCAAGTTTTAACCCGGAAAGCGTCAAACGGATGAGGCAACTTGATCAGACATTAGACGTTGCCCTGCTCCGTTCAAGGAAACATCCCAATCTTGTGGGGTATGCCAAGGAATTAGGAGCAAGCTCTCTGCATGTTAAACATACCTTACTCACCCCATCCTTAGTTAGGGCATGTAAAGCTGCAAACTTACAACTTCGGGTTTATACTGTAAATCGGACGATCTTAATAAAAAAATGCCTAAAACTCGCTTGTTCCGGCATCATTACCGACGTCCCGGATAAAGCACATCACATCCGGAATAATTTTAAATAAACCATCTATCACCTTCGTTCAGCGTAAGTATTTTGCTCGTTTATTTAATTTAGCGCTCTAATCGCCGTTCAGTTGCCCGGTGGAAGAATGCTTTCCGCGGGCACAGCCGAAGCCTCGACGCACAGGACGTGGCGAACTTAGTCTAACTCGGGCTGAGCACTAAGGAGTCTCCGGACTCGTGCTATTCCCGCAGGAGTCACCGTCCACCGGGCAACTGAACTGGTAGGGATGATTACTTTGAATGGAAATTATCTCCTCCCAATGAGCAAACATCGTACCTGTTAAATAATAGTGTTCTAAGTCAGGCCTTTCCTCGGAGCAGTCCAGACACCTCGAGACTCCAGCAGGAGGCTCACCAGCCGCCTGCGGAAAGCGAGAGGTGTC
The DNA here is from genome assembly GCF_014647195.1 of Oceanobacillus indicireducens. Taxonomy (GTDB): domain Bacteria; phylum Bacillota; class Bacilli; order Bacillales; family Amphibacillaceae; genus Oceanobacillus; species Oceanobacillus indicireducens. The sequence continues at coordinate 105,644 of NZ_BMOS01000009.1, forward strand.
TGGACTGCGGACCCCCAGGAGAAAGTAGAAAGTTGCACTTACGCTGAAAGTAAAGGTATACCTAGCTGTCTAAAAATACGGAAGTTGGATTAATAAGTAAACTATTTGTTTCGGAGGAAATCGCATGGAAATTACATTTCTTGGTACTGGCGCAGGTCTTCCATCGAAAAGCAGGAACGTGTCGGCTATTGCCCTACACCTTCTGCAAGAAGAGAATCAAATCTGGTTATTTGATTGCGGAGAAGCAACCCAGCACCAAATCTTACACACTTCGATTAAACCGAGGAAAATAAATAAAATATTCATTACCCATTTACATGGCGACCATATTTTCGGTCTCCCTGGCCTGTTAAGTAGCCGCTCCTTCCAAGGAGGAGATGATGCTGTCACCATTTACGGGCCACAGGGGTTACGTGATTATATCGTAACAGCACTGCGAATCAGCAAATCCCATTTGAACTATCCGATAACGATTAAAGAAATTAAAGATGGGACGGTTATTAAAGAAGACAACTATACAATTTATGTAAAAGAACTGGATCATGGAATCCCGAGCTTCGGTTATCGAATTGTCGAAAAAGACTCCCCCGGGGAGTTACTTGTAGACAAATTACAAGCAAAAGGAATACCAGCGGGACCGTTATACGGTAAAATTAAAAGTAATGAATATATTAATACGAAAGACTATGGTATACTCTATCGCAAAGATTTCCTCGGCCCAGATAAACCTGGGAAAATCATTACGATTATGGGAGATACCCGTTATCAGGAAAGTTTTACTTCTTTTGTTGAACGGTCTGATGTGCTCATTTATGAAGCCACCTTTAACGCGGAGCAGGAAGATTTAGCTTTTCAATACTTTCACAGTACAACGAAGCAAGCCGCAACCCTAGCGAAAGAAGGGAACGTAAAACAATTAATCATGACTCATATTTCGTCACGTTACCAGTTAGCAGATTATGAGGATTTATTAAAGGAAGCTCGAGAAGTTTTTCGAGACACAGAGCTTGCAAACGATTTTTATCATCATCAAATTAGGTAATGAATGAGGGTTACACAGTAGGAGAGAGAAAAAATGAATCATATCCAAGAATTAATAGAAAATCAGCGAACCTTCTTTATCCATGGGAACACCACTGATTTTGAATACCGCAAAGAAAGTTTATTAAAATTAAGGAAAATGCTCAAAGAAAATGAAACAGAGATTTATTACGCTTTAAAACAAGATTTAAATAAATCAAAACATGAAGCCTTTGTGACAGAATTAGGCTTCTTATATTCCGAGATTGATTTTACATTGAAAAATTTAAAAACATGGATGACTCCGGAAAAAGTCCCGTCTCCATTATCACATAAAGGATCGAAATCCTATATAATGAAAGAACCATACGGGGTTGTACTAGTTATATCGCCATGGAACTATCCATTACATCTTGCACTCGCACCCGCAATTGCGGCTCTTTCGGCTGGAAATTGTGTCATTATTAAACCATCCGAACATGCAATAGCAACATCCCAATTGCTGCGTGCGCTCATACAAGATACCTTTGACCCTTCTTTAATTGACGTTGTTGAAGGTGGTGTAGAAACAACAGAAGCACTTCTGAAAGAAAGGTTTGATTATATCTTCTTCACCGGTAGTGCGAACGTTGGAAAAATAGTAATGAGAGCCGCAAGTGAACATTTAACACCGATCACGCTTGAATTAGGCGGAAAGAGTCCAGCAATTATCGATTCTGACGCCAATGTTAATCTTGCAGCTAAACGAATAACATGGGCGAAATTTACTAATGCGGGACAAACGTGTGTAGCCCCGGATTATCTCTATGTTCATGATGACGTCAAATTTAAATTTATGAAAGCACTCGTGAAACAGATTAAAGCCTTATTTGGAAAGCATCCGTTATACAATGAGGATTATACAAAAATAATTAATGAGAAACATTTCAACCGGTTAGTAAATTTTATTGATCAGGAAAAAGTTATTCATGGCGGAGGTTTTGCGCCTGACACGCGTTTAATCGAGCCGACTGTGATGGATAAAGTGACCTGGGATGATCCAATTATGCAAGAAGAAATTTTCGGGCCACTTCTCCCTGTTCTTTCCTTTTCCAATATTGAAGATGCCTTGTATACAATCAAGCGACAAGAAAAGCCGCTAGCTCTCTATTACTTTGGAGAAAATGAAAAAATTCAACAGCAGGTCATTGAGTTTATTTCCTTTGGTGGTGGGGCCATCAATGATGCTGTCTATCATTTAGGCAATCCGTTCCTGCCGTTTGGCGGTGTTGGCCAAAGTGGAATGGGAGCCTATCACGGTCAATACGGCTTTGACACATTTACCCACCAAAAAGGCATCCTTAAACAAACAACCAAATTCGACTTCCCGTTCCGTTACCCAGGAAGCAAGCTAAACACTTCAGTTGTGAAAAGAATCATGAAATAAACGGTAACTAAATAAGCTACCAACAATCCGCAGTGCAAAGGAATCGGGGCTGCGGATTTCGTTTATTTTTTAAAGTCATCGAGGAAGTCTTTTTGAAAGCTTGTTCTGAATTCGTTGGATTCATTGTCTACTTTATTAGGTAATGCCTTAAATGTGTCCTCGCCAAATTTATCTGCAAGTTGGTTTACCGTCTGCTTTAACGTCTCTTTTTTCACCGCGTCTTCATACGTAAATAAATCAAGCTGCTCCCCAACATTACGCTTATCTTCTAGATGTTGAGCGGTCACTCCTAATAGCCGGATGGGTTGCTCATTCCAATGCTGCTCGAATAACTCAACCGCTATTGGCAGGAGATCCGCCTTCTCATCGATATATGTATCCAATTTCCTGCTACGCGTAACCGTCTTCCGGTCATGATAACGAATCATAACTTGCACACTTTTCCCCACGACTTCCTTTCTCTTCATGCGGCTAATGACCTTCTCAGAAAGCTTATCAAGCAAGTAGTGAATCTCTTGAAGGTTCGTCGTGTCGTATGGTAAAGTTTGTGAATTGCCGATACTTTTGAAATCAAAAATCGCATCGGGGTCGACTTCCCGATTATCAATGCCGTTTGCACGATTGATCAATCGCTCCCCGTTGATGCCAAGCAATTGCCGTAACTCATAAACATCTGCTTCCGCCAAATCTTTAATCGTATGAATTTTAATCGCTTTTAATTTTTCCGCCGTCTTTTCCCCCACACCATACATTTCATCAATGGGAAGTGACCACAACGTTTCGGGCAACTCCCTTTTTCGGATAATGGTTATACCAAGGGGTTTCTTGAGGTCTGAACCCATCTTTGCTAAGAATTTGTTCGGGGCAATACCGATACTGCATGGCAAATCAAGTTCATTTAATATCCGCTTTTGTAAATTTCGAGCAATCTCTATAGGAGTACCTTGACCCTCCACGTCCGTCACATCTATGTAGCCTTCATCAATCGATACAGGCTGAACAAGTGGGGTAATTTCAGACATCATCCGGAAGATTTCACTTGAAGCAGCCCGGTACCGTTCAAAATTCGGCTTCAAGATGATAAGTTCTGGGCAAAGTTTCTTCGCTTGCCAAACCGTCATAGTTGTCCGAACTCCTTTTGCCCTTGCCTCATAACTGCTCGTTACGATAATCCCTTTTCGTTCTTCAGGGTTTCCTGCAATAGCGACAGGTTTTCCTTTCAGGTCCGGATTGAAGGCCATTTCAACAGATGCATAAAAACTATTCATGTCTATGTGAAAGATTACTCTTCTTCTCCCTGTTGGCTTCAGCGTAGACATGTTAACCACCCTCTACTGATTGGTTGTCACTCTCTATTATATCATAGAAAAAGCATCCATCAGGTCTGAATCAGACCTTGGATGCCTATTATAATGGTTTAATTTATCATTACTTTGTTGTTTCCATTACAATTGCTGTAATTAGTTCTGTAATTTTAATCAAATTGTCTATGGAGATTCTTTCTTTCGTCGTATGGATTTCTTCATAACCTACTGCAAGGTTCACGGTTGGAATTCCGAAACCAGCGATAATATTGGCATCACTGCCACCACCGCTTTTCAGCAGTTTACTTTCTCTACCAATCGATTTCGCGGCTCTTCTTGCCACTTCAACGACTTGGTCTCCACTTTCTTGTTTGTAGCCGGGATACATAAGCTTTATTTCTACTTCCGCTTCACCGCCAAGTTCACTCGCTGCGTGTTCAAACGCTTCTTTCATTGCTGCTGTTTGTTTATCGAGTTTCTTTTTGTCTAAGGAACGAGCTTCTGCAATAATATCTACATGATCTGCAACGATATTCGTTTGTTGTCCCCCTTCAAAACGACCGATATTTGCCGTCGTTTCTTCATCGATCCTTCCAAGCGGCATCTTAGATACTGCTTTGGCCGCAATCGTAATCGCAGAAACACCTTTTTCCGGTTCGACTCCAGCGTGCGCAGTTTTCCCTTTAACGGTTGCGAAGATCTTCGCCTGATTAGGCGCTGCGACAATAATGTCACCAACATCACCATTACTGTCAATTGCGTAACCGTAATCAGCGTGAATAAGAGAAGCGTCTAATGCTTTAGCACCTACTAGACCCGATTCTTCTCCGACTGTAATAATAAATTGAATATCTCCATGCTCCACATTTTCTTCTTTTAATAAACGAATCATTTCTAAAATTGCTGCAAGACCAGCTTTATCATCTGCGCCAAGAATGGTAGTACCGTCAGACTTAATATAGCCGTCTTCTATTACTGGCTGGATATTTTTCCCCGGTACAACGGTATCCATATGGGATGTAAAATAAATAGTATCGCCATCCGATTTGGTCCCTTTAAGTGTACAGATTAAATTTCCTGCACCGTGACCAGTCTTTTCCTTTGCATTGTCTTCTTTCACTTCAACCCCAAGTTCAGTGAATTTCTTTTTCAGTAATGCTGCAATTTCTGCTTCATATTTTGTTTCTGAATCCACTTGAACGAGCTCAAGGAATTCCTCTACTAATCTTGTTTCATTTACTGTGACCATTATTTAACCTCCAATTACTCTTATTAAATTATAGTGTGTGTTCAAAAAAGAAGCAAGGTCGGCTAAGTAGTAAGGTGGCCTTGGCAAATTCGCCCCTAACGTACTATGCGCCGAAACTCGAGGTTGCAAGAGCTCTCCGTACCGGAATAAGCTGGTGAGACATGAGAAATGCAAAAGCAAGCCACCCAGCTTATCACTTATGTGACGGATTCTATACCATTCGGCTTAAGTAGAACTTCTACATTCATGAAGTGCCCTTTAAACAAGACTTTTTGAACAACCTCTTATAAAGGTATATTTCCATGTTTTTTATGAGGACGTTCTTCCTCTTTGTTCCGCAGCATTTCTAAAGCTTGAATAAGCTTAATTCTCGTTTCCCTTGGATCAATGACGTCATCAACCATACCTAGACCTGCAGCTATGTAAGGGTTAGCGAATTTCTCGCGGTAGCTTGCAATTTTCTCTGTCCGCAAGCTTTCCGGATTTTCACTTTCAGCGATTTCCTTTGCGTATAGAATATTAACTGCTCCTTCTGGACCCATTACAGCTATTTCAGCGTTCGGCCAAGCGAAAACGAGGTCAGCACCGATTGACTTACTGTTCAATGCTACATAAGCTCCGCCAAATGCTTTTCGCGTAATCACCGTAATTTTTGGAACAGTTGCTTCTGAGTAAGCATATAAAATTTTCGCCCCATGACGTATAATACCACCATGCTCTTGTTTTACACCAGGGAAAAATCCGGTAACATCTTCAAAAGTGATAATCGGTATATTAAAGCAATCACAGAAGCGAATGAATCGGGAAGCTTTATCACTTGAATCAATATCAAGTCCACCGGCCATATATTTCGGCTGATTACAGACAAGACCAACTGCTTCACCTTTAATCCTAGCAAAGCCAACGACGATATTTTTCGCGAAATCTTGATGAATCTCAAAGAAACTATCTTCATCAACAATCGCTTCAATAACCTGCTTTACATCATACGGACGAACTGGATCAAAGGGAATGAGATCTGCTAAATTTAAACGGAGCTCTTCTTCCATTCGTTGCTCCTCATATGGCTGTCGCTTAGGCTTCTCTTCAAAATTCGCTGGAATATAGGATAATAGTTTTCTTACTGTATCAAGAGCAGCTTCTTCAGTTAGAGTTCTTATATGCGCATTTCCGCTTTTTGTATTATGGATCGAAGCTCCGCCAAGGTCCTCTGAAGATATTTTCTCTCCAGTAACCGCTTCAATCACTTTCGGTCCCGTAATGAACATTTGTGAGGTCTTCTCCACCATTATGACAAAATCAGTTATTGCAGGTGAGTAAACCGCTCCACCCGCACTTGGACCCATAATAACTGAGATTTGCGGAATAACACCTGAATAGATGGAGTTGCGATAAAACACATGCCCATAGCCGTCCAATGAAGAGACACCTTCCTGGATGCGTGCGCCGCCTGAATCGTTCAATCCGATAAACGGTACCTTTGATTTGGCTGCAAGGTCCATTACAGCCGCAATTTTTTCTCCATGCATCTCACCAAGAGCACCGCCATAAACAGTAAAGTCTTGGGCAAATAAATAGACAGGTCTTCCATCGATTTTTCCGTAGCCTGTTACAACTCCCTCTCCCTTACCGCTTGAGTTACCGTTCATGCTAAAGTCAGACGTGCGGGTTTCAATAAAGGGATTCAGTTCTACAAAACTTCCTTCATCCAGAAGATAATCAATACGTTCCCTTGCAGTCATTTTCCCTTTTTCATGCTGCCTTTTAATTCGTTCGTCCCCTCCGCCTAGTTCAACTTCCCTCCGTTTATCATACAACTCATTAATCTTATCATACATATCCATCATTCATCACTTCCTTTTGCCTGTTCGCATAACTCAACTAAGACACCATGAGCTTCTTTCGGATGAATGAAAGCGATTTGACTGTCGTTTGCACCTTGTTTCGGTTCTTCATTAATGAGGCGGATGCCTTGTTCTTTCAACCGGGAAAGCCTCACCGCTAAATCTTCCACTTCAAAAGCTATATGATGGACGCCTTCCCCGCGCTTTGTTAAAAATCCCTTAATAGGTGATTGGTCATGCAATGGTTCGAGTAATTCAATTCGTGTTTCCCCTATTTTTAAAAATGCGATTTTAACACCTTCCGACTCAACCTCTTCAATTGCTTCCACTTCAAGGCCAATTGTTTCCGTAAAAAACTGCAGTGCGTCTTTAATCTGATGAACGGCAATACCAATGTGGGCAATCCTTTTCGGAGGAACTGGCGCTTCTTCCGGTCGCAGGAGATTCTTTAAATAAACAGCCATTTCTTCTGTTGATGATCCGCTCGTGAATATTCGTTTTATACCTTTTTCAAGCAGGAATGGTATATCCTCATTCGGGATAACTCCCCCGCCAATTACCGGAATATCCCCTGCATTTCGTTTCTCCAGTTCTTCAATTACTTTGGGAAATAGTGTATTATGTGCCCCTGATAAAGAAGACAAGCCAACAACGTCAACATCCTCTTGAATAGCCGCAGTAGCAATTTGTACAGGTGACTGACGCAGCCCGGTATAGATTACTTCCATTCCGTGATCACGCATTGCCTGAGCAATGACGAGTGCTCCACGATCATGCCCATCGAGTCCAGGCTTCGCAATTAGTATTCTGATTTTCCTCATGATACCTTCCCCCTTAAAATCCTGTGTACTCACCAAACTCATCACGCAACACGTTACAGATTTCACCAATCGAGGCATAAGCTTTTACAGCATCTAATATATATGGTATCAAATTAGCCTCCTCGTCAATTGCCACCCTGCGCAGTGCTTCGAGCTTTTGGTCAACTGCTTCTTGGTTCCTCTTTTTGCGTACTTTGTGTAAATTATTGATTTGGGCCTTCTCCAACGCCTCATCAACCTTCAATAGATCAGGGTTAACCTCTTCCTCCAATTTAAATTGATTGAGTCCGACAATAATTTCTTCTTCACTTTCAATTCGTTTTTGCGTTTCATAGGCATTGTGATGAATCTCCCGTTGCATATATCCTTCTTCAATTGCTTGCACGGCCCCTCCGAATTCCTTGATCCGTTCTAAATAATCCATTACTTTTGCTTCCAGCTCATCTGTTAGCGCTTCCACATAATACGAGCCACCAAGGGGATCGACCGTATCCGCAACTCCACTTTCATGGGCAATAATCTGCTGTGTCCGTAAAGCTATTCGTGCCGATTCCTCTGTCGGTAAAGAAAGTGCTTCATCGCGTGAATTTGTATGCAGACTTTGTGTGCCTCCTAATACTGCTGCAAGGGCTTGCATGGTCACACGAACAATATTATTATCCGGTTGCTGCGCAGTCAGTGTTGAGCCGCCAGTCTGAGTATGGAAACGCAATTTCCAACTTTTCGGTTCCTTTGCCTCATAATGTTCTTTCATAATTTTTGCCCAAATTCTTCTCGCTGCCCGGAATTTAGCAATTTCTTCAAAAAAGTTATTATGAGCATTAAAGAAAAATGCCAGCCGTGGTGCGAAAGTGTCCACATCAAGACCGGATGCAATTGCAGCATCGACATAAGCCATTCCATTTGCGATTGTAAACGCCGCTTCCTGTACAGCATTTGAACCCGCTTCCCGGATATGATATCCAGAAATACTTATCGTATTGAATTTAGGCAAATGTTCTTGACAATAAGCGAAGATATCTGTAATTAGCCGCATGGATGGCTTCGGCGGGAAAATATATGTCCCCCTTGCGATATATTCCTTTAAAATATCGTTCTGAATCGTTCCAGTAAGCTTTTCAGATGATACACCCTGTTTTTCCCCTACTGCAATATACATACATAAAAGAATTGCTGCAGGAGCATTAATTGTCATGGATGTACTTACTTTGTCTAGTGGAATTTGATCTAATAAATTCTCCATATCAGCCAATGTATCAATTGCGACCCCGACTTTCCCAACTTCCCCTTCACTCATGACATCGTCTGAGTCGTAGCCTATTTGTGTAGGTAAATCAAAAGCGACAGAAAGACCTGTCTGGCCTTGTTCCAATAAGTAGCGGAATCTTTTGTTCGTCTCACTCGCAGAACCGAATCCAGCATATTGTCGCATTGTCCATAATCTGCTGCGGTACATCGTCGGCTGGATCCCGCGCAAATAAGGATATTGACCTGGATAGCCCAAGTTATAATTTGCATCCTCTGTTCCATATAAATAGTCAACCGTGATTTCAGAGGAAGTGTGAAACGTTTCTTTACGCTCCGGAAAGCGCTTTAATGTTTTCTCGACATCTTTTATCCATTTTGTTTTTTCACTCTCATGCTTTTCAGGCATATTAGTTCCCCCATTCTCCAGCAGTTCCATAGCAAAAACATTTTCTAACAATTTTTAAACTTGTCCAATGAGCAATTTCACGTTAAAATACTTAATAGTAGTAATTGTGATAAGGAGGTCAGAGAATTGTCCAAACAATCTTATACAAAAAGACAATCAAAACGTCAACGCAGGACAAAGATTATTGTATACGTAATGATTATCCTTATGTTGTTGTCAACATTCACTTACGGGTTGGCCGCCTTCGCTTTTTAATGAATCCGACTAATAAAAATGACTTACAAAGACTGGTAAATAAAACCGGTCTTTTTTAATTTCTTATTGATTCCACGTTCACATCTGAAAACTGCCCATCGCTTCCATACAGCGTAAGTGTCTGCTCTTTCACTATTAAGGGCTCTAATCGCCGTTCAGTTGCCCGGTGGACGGATGCTTTCCGCGGGCACAGCTGGAGCCTCCTCGGGCTACCGCCCTGCGGGGTCTCCAGACTCGTGCTCTTCCCGCAGGAGTCACCGTCCACCGGGCAACTGTACTGGTAAGATGATTATTATTGAAAGCATTTATTCTAGTCCCATGTCACGATCCAAATTATATCTGTGGAATAATAAAGAGTGATCTAAGTTGGGCTTTCCCTCGGAGCAGTCCAGACACCTCGAGACTCCTGCAGGAGGAAAGGCATAGGTGAGACCCCGCAGTACGCAAAGCGTACGAGGAGGCTCACCAGCCGCCTGCGGAAAGCGAGAGGTGTCTGGACTGCGGACCTCCGGAAGAGAGTTACAGACACTTACGCTGTATAAAAGGAATTCAGTTTATTCTTCAGTTTATTTTAAGTTTTATAAAGAAATGTTTAGTTATTTTAGGGTATGTAAGGTTGAGCTATGTAGTAAAAAGGAGACTGACTTGTGCTTGCCAGTCTCTACCTGATAATAATTAGATTTCTTCACAGTGTGCGTCAAATAACGCTTGCAGCTTCACCATTACGTCCATTGCACTATAGCTTTCGATATCGTGACGTTCTAGCATAGACACAATCTCGCCGTCTTTAAGTAAAGCAAAGGATGGGGAGGATGGCGGGTAGCCTTCGAAATATTCTCTTGCTCGTTCCGTTGCCTCACGATCCTGACCGGCGAATACCGTTACTAAATGGTCTGGCCGTCTATCATAGTGAATAGAAGTTGCCGCTGCAGGGCGTGCAATTCCTCCTGCACATCCACAAGTTGAGTTAACCATAACTAATGTAGTTCCTTTTTGTTTAAGTGCTTCATCCACCTCTTCTGGTGTTCTAAGCTCTTTAAAACCTGCTTCTGTTATATCTTTTCGAGCGGCATCAACAATATCATTCATAAACAAGTTAAAATCCATCACAAACACTCCTTTCCCGGATAAACATAAATTTGTCTAAATACATATTTAGCTTAGCAGGGAATATTATTAATTTCAATTAAATAAATTGCAAAATACCTTCATAACGACCGATTAATAAACTGAAGTCGTACTTTCATTCATATTCTCAAGGATTTCTTTCACCCTTCTTAAGAACTGACCACAGACCAATCCGTCGAGTATACGATGATCTAATGATAAACATAGGTTAACCATGTCTCGTGCAGCAAACATATCGTCAATTATAACTGGTCGCTTCACAATCGATTCTACCTGAAGAATTGCCGCTTGCGGGTGATTGATAATCCCCATTGATTGTACCGAACCAAATGTACCCGTATTATTTAGCGTAAATGTGCCACCACTCATATCTGCAGTAGTTAGTTTACCACTCCTAGCTTTCTGTGCTAGTTCTGTAATCTCTCGGGCAATTCCTTTAATCGATAACTCATCCGCATGTTTAATGACGGGAACAAACAATTCCTCATCACTTGCTACTGCAATTGAAATATTAATTGCTTTTCGCTGAATAATTTTATCTCCTGCCCATGTACTATTAAGCTGCGGGAATTCTTTTAATCCTTGCGCGACAGCTTTAACAAAGAAAGCAAAGAAGGTTAAATTGTAGCCTTCTTGTTCTTTAAAATCTTTCTTAAGTGAATTACGATAATTAACAAGGCTGGTTACATCTGCTTCAACCGTCATCCATGCATGTGGAATTTCTTGAGTAGAGGTGACCATTTTTTGAGCAATCGCTTTTCTTACACCGGTTACCGGAATTTCGATATCGCCGGTTTCCGATTGAATGAACGATTCAACCGATTTTTTCGGCTTTTGTTGATCCGGTTTCGGTGTATCAACTGCCGGACGCTCTGTTACTTCTGTTGCTTCTGGTTGGGGAATGTTTCCGGATTCGATGATTTTCTCAATATCTTTTCTCGTAATTCGACCACCACGTCCAGAACCTGCCACATTATTTAAATCAATATTATTTTCCTGTGCTAGTTTTAATACGGCCGGAGAATATCTCTTCTTCATCGAAGTGTCTTTTTCCTCGCTAGGAGCAGGTTCGATTGCTTTATCTTCCCCGGTAGTACTTTCATCTTGCTCAGGCGAGCCCCTGCCTTCTGTTTCAATTTGGCACATCACTTCACCAACTGCAATCGTATCTCCTTCAGTTGCAACAAGTTCTTTTATTACACCTGAGAAAGAAGACGGTACTTCGGCATTCACTTTATCTGTCATTACTTCAGCGATGGGATCATATTTATTAATTTTATCCCCAGGTTGTACAAGCCAGGTCGTAATGGTCCCTTCTGTCACACTTTCTCCAAGTTGCGGCATTGTAATTTTTTCCAAGCCCATTTTTTCATCCTCCTAAAGCTTAAAATTCAGCTAAATCACGCATCGCATTCTCGACTTTTTCCGGATTAATCATAAAGTATTTTTCCATCGTTGGAGCATAAGGCATGGCAGGTACATCCGGTCCAGCGAGACGCTTGATTGGTGCATCCAAATCGAACAGGCAGTTCTCTGCTATAATTGCTGCCACTTCGCCAATGATGCTCCCTTCTTTATTATCTTCTGTGACAAGTAATACTTTTCCAGTCTTCGTTGCCGCTTCAATGATAGCTTCCTGATCGAGCGGATAAACGGTGCGTAAATCAAGAATATGAGCTTCAATCCCCTCTTCAGCAAGCTTTTCCGCTGCTTGCAGGGCGAAATGTACACCAAGTCCATACGTAATAACCGTGATATCATCGCCTTCACGTTTCACATCTGCTTTTCCGATTGGAAGTACATAATCATCGCTAGGGACCTCTCCTTTAATAAGTCGGTAAGCCCGCTTATGTTCGAAAAACAAAACAGGATCGTTATCCCGGATTGCTGCCTTAAGTAACCCTTTTACATCGTATGGGGTAGACGGCATGACAATTTTAAGTCCAGGCTGGTTGGCAAACATTGCTTCAACAGATTGAGAATGATATAAAGCACCATGTACGCCACCGCCATACGGAGCACGGATGGTAATCGGGGCCTGCCAGTCATTATTAGAGCGATAACGAATTTTAGCTGCTTCTGAAATAATTTGGTTAAATGCGGGTAAAATAAAGTCAGCAAACTGCATTTCAGCTACCGGCCGCAAACCGTACATTGCCGCTCCGATTCCAACCCCGGCAATCGCTGATTCAGATAGAGGTGTATCCAACACACGCGCCGCGCCAAATTCATCGTAAAGTCCGTCCGTTGCTCGGAATACGCCACCTTTTTTACCGACGTCTTCACCGAGAATAAAAACTTTATCATCCCGTTGCATTTCTTCTCGTAATGCAGTAGTTACCGCTTGTATATAAGACATTACTGCCATTTCTCTTATCCCTCCTGTTCTTCATAAACAAAGCGTAATGCATGTTCCGGTTCTGCATAAGGAGCTTCTTCTGCATATTCGGTTGCTTCGTTCACAATCCCCTGTACTTCACTATTAATCTTTTCTTCGATTTCATCTGTAAGTACACCGGATTCTTTTAAGTAAGTGGAGAAAGTAAGGATACAGTCATCTCTTTTCGCTTCTTCCACTTCCTCTTTCTCACGATACGTGCGGTCGTCATCATCACTCGAATGAGCGGTAAGACGATATGTTACTGCTTCGATGAGTGATGGACCGTCTCCGTTAATCGCTCTCTCCCGCGCTTCTTTAACAGCGGTATAAACTTCAATTGGATCATTTCCATTAACCGTCACGCCATGCATGCCATAGCTTTTAGCCCGGATTGACACGTTTTCACTTGCAACCTGACGATCAAATGGCACAGAAATTGCGTACTTATTGTTTTCAACCATCGTGATGACCGGAAGCTTGTGTACACCAGCAAAGTTCAGACCTTCGTGAAAGTCACCTTGATTTGTAGACCCTTCGCCGAGTGTTACAAAGGAAACAAACTCCTCCTTCTCCATTTTACCTGCGAGGGCAACACCTACCGCATGTGGTAGCTGCGTTGTAACAGGAGAAGACCCAGTTAATATCCGATTTTTCTTTTGACCAAAGTGCCCTGGCATCTGTCTTCCACCAGAGTTTGGATCCTCCGCTTTCGCAAAAGCGGAGAGCATGATATCTTTTGCCGTCATTCCGAACGCTAAAACAACACCTAAGTCGCGGTAATATGGTGCTGTCCAATCTTGCTCCCGGTCAAGCGCAAAGGATGCTCCAATTTGTGCCGCTTCCTGACCTTGACAGGATATAACAAATGGAATCTTGCCTGAACGGTTCAATAACCACATCCGTTCATCGATTTTCCTGGCGAGCAGCATCGTTTTATACATGTCAAGTACTTGTTCGTCTGTTATGCCAGCTTGTTGATGACGATTTAAACTCATCTTTCGTTCACTCCTTTTATTTAAACCATTTAACCATGGATTTGCTTTCCATCTACAGCGAGTGCCGCTTCACCTATCGCTTCTGAAAGCGTAGGGTGCGGATGTACAGCAGATGCAATTTCCCATGGGGTTGCATCAAGGACCTTTGCAAGACCTGCTGCTGAGATCATATCTGTCACATGGGGTCCAATCATGTGAACACCTAGTAAATCATCTGTATCCCTGTCCGCAACGATTTTTACAAAGCCTGCTGCTTCACCATGAACTAGCGCTTTTCCGACTGCTTGAAATGGAAATTTGCCTACTTTCACATTATACCCTTTGTCCTTCGCTTCTTTCTCTGTTAAACCTACATGTGCTGCTTCTGGACTCGAGTAGATGCAACTCGGAATCGTTTCATAGTCAAGCGGCAATGGATTTTCATTTGCAAGATGTTCTACTGCTTTTATTCCTTCATGAGAAGCAACATGTGCAAGTTGCATACCACCTATCACATCACCAATCGCATAAATATGCGATTCTTTCGTTTGCATGGAGGAATTCGTTACGATAAAGCCTTTTTCTACTTGAATATCCGTGTTCTCTAAACCGATATTTGCTACATTAGCCGTTCTACCGACCGATATAAGAATTTTTTCCGCATTGAAATTGATTTTTTCCCCAGCAACTTCTGCCTGTATGGAAACATCATCCGCAATATCTATCGTATCGGCGAGGACATTCGCCCCTTTCACAAAGTGAATCCCCTTTTTCTTAAGGAGGCGCTCCATTTCTTTCGCGATTGCTTCATCTTCCGTTGGTAAGATTTGTTTCGCATATTCAATGACTGTTACATCCACACCAAAGTCATTCAGCATAGATGCCCATTCAATTCCAATTACTCCACCGCCAATGATGAGCATGGAACTTGGGAGTTCTTCCAATTGTAAGGCATCATCTGAAGACAAGATATGTTCCCCGTCAAATGGCAGGCCGTTCAATGAGCGAGGACTTGACCCGGTAGCGATAATTACATTTTTAGGAGTCAAAATTGTATTTTCCTCCCCATTTTCATACTCTACCGAAATCGTGCCAGGCATTGGAGAAAATATGCTGGGACCAAGAATTCTTCCAAACCCTTCATAAACATCGATTTTCCCCTTCTTCATCAGTCCCTGTACACCTTGATGCAGTCGGTCGACAATTGAATTTTTCCGGGCCTGGACTTCTGAGAAATTTATCGTCGTATCTTTCGTTTCAATTCCGTATTCTCTTGCTTCCTTTGTCTGACGATACACTTCAGCACTGCGCAATAAAGCTTTAGATGGGATGCAGCCTCGATGGAGACATGTCCCTCCAAGCTTCCTATTTTCAACGACTGCCGTCTTCAGTCCAAGCTGGGAAGCACGGATTGCTGCAACATATCCCCCCGTACCTCCCCCTAATATGACTAAATCGTAATCCTCTGCCATTGTCTATAACCCCTTTCCAGTTTACATTCCATTCTAGCGATTTAAAATAGATCGTTCATTGACTAGGAATTGGCTGCGTGATTCCCGTTTCGCTTTAATTCGTTCTTCAGCCATTCGGTCAGCCGCAACATAAGTCGGGATATTATCTCTTCTGGATATAGCAAAAACACGCTCAAGATTGGAATAAATTACTTCAACTTTTTGTAACGCTCTTTCTTTATTATAACCGGCAAGCTCATCTGCAACATTAATTACTCCGCCTGCGTTAATAACATAGTCCGGCGCATAAACAATTCCCATTTCATGGATAATATCCCCATGCTTTTCTTCTGCCAACTGATTATTTGCAGATCCTGCAATCATTTTCGCTTTAAATTGTGGTATTGTTTCATCGTTGATGATGGCCCCTAATGCACACGGAGAGAAAATATCACACTCAACGCCATAAATCTCATCCGGTCCAACGGCTGTTGCCCCAAATGCTTCTACCGCACGTTGTACAGCAGCTTCGTTAATATCCGTGACGATAAGATTTGCACCTTCATCATGGAGATATTCACAAAGTGCAAAAGCGACATTACCAACTCCTTGGACGGCGATTGTTTTTCCTTCCAATGAATCTGTGCCAAATGTTTCTTTTGCTGTTGCTTTTATCCCTTTGTAGATTCCATAAGCGGTTATTGGAGAAGGGTTTCCGGCTGCTTCTGGTGTAGTTGGTGAAGTCCCCGTAACGAACTCCGTTTCCAAATGGATAAGATCCATATCTTCCGTTGTCGTTCCAACATCTTCTGCAGTGATATAACGTCCGTTCAATCCTTGGATATAACGACCGAAAGCACGGAACAACTCTGGATTTTTGTCCTTTTTCGGATCACCAATTATGACTGTCTTCCCGCCACCTAGATCGAGTCCTGCAGCAGCATTTTTATAAGTCATTCCTTTAGCAAGACGGAGTGCATCTTCAATCGCGGCTTCTTCCGTCTCATACGTCCACATCCGTGTTCCTCCAAGAGCTGGTCCGAGTGTTGTATCATGGATTGCAATAATTGCCTTCAATCCAGATGCCTTATCCTGGCAAAGTACTAATTGCTCATACTCATATTTCTCCATATATTTAAATAATTCCATTTCCCATTCCTCCTAGTTTATTTATTTACAAAGGCAAGTTGTATGTAAGCGCTTTAATATCCATTTATGATTAAATTTTATTCAAGCTGATATTTCTCGATTTTATAATATAAATTTCGAATAGAGATATCTAATGCTTGAGCTGTTTTCGTCTTATTGAATCCATTATTTTCATATACTTTATAAATATAATCTTTTTCAAAATTTTCCACGGCATCGGTTAATGAATCCCATTCCGGAAACATGAGATTGGATTGTTTCAGATTGGAAGATGAATGAAGTAATTTCGGTAAATACTCCTTTTTAATTTCTTTTTCCTGATTATCCATGAAAATCATCGCCCGCCCAATAATATTCTCTAGTTCCCTTACATTCCCTGGCCAGTGGTATTGTTCAAGCAATGCGATTGCATCGTCACTAATATACTGGACATCCCTTCGATAATCCTTATTAAGCTTTTTAATAAGATGATGTGCCAGTTCACGAATGTCGGAAACTCGTTCTCTTAAGGATGGTATAAAAATTGGTAATCGATTTAATCGGTAGTAGAGATCTTCTCTAAATGTCCGATTACTGATTGCTTTTTCCAAGTTTGTGTTCGTTGCTGTAATGATTCGAACATCTATCGGGATCGATTGCTTGCCACCAACACGGATAATCTCCTGCTCTTCCAAGACTCGCAATAGTTTAGACTGCATATCTAAAGATAATTCCCCGATTTCGTCGAGAAAGACACTGCCTTTATTCGCTTCCTCGAAGGCGCCGATTTTACTTTTCGATGGGTCAAGTGATTCATAACCGAATAATTCAACTTCAAGTAATGTTTCTTTAATCGTGGCACAATTGACACGAATGAATTTTTCTTGCTTTCGGTTACTTTCATTGTGAATAGCATGTGCAAACAATTCTTTCCCTGTACCGGAATCGCCTCTTAGCAATACAGTTGCAGGGGTTTTCGCCCCAACTTTCGCTTGTTCAAGTGCTAGTTGCATTTCTGACGATGAACCGATAATATCATCGAACGTATACTTTGCTTCCAAGCTGCGAATGATTTGCCTTGCCCGCTCGAGTTCATTTGTAAGAGCTTGAATTTCCGAAACATCATGCAGGACTCCAACACTTCCTTGAATTTTACCTTTCGCAATGACGGGAGCAACATTTACAATAACTTCCCTTTTTTTCTGACCGACCTTCATGCGAACCCCACGATAGACACTGCCTGTTTCGAGCACCTTCATATGCATGCTTTCCCCTTCATGGATATCGACTGTCGCCGGTTTACCAATCACATCTTCTTCTGTTAGCCCAGTAATTTTTGTATATGCCGGATTAATCATGATGCCATTGCCATGTTTATCAACAACACTTATCGCAGCATCTGAAGATTTGATGATAGCTTCAAGCATATTTTTCAGTTCAATTAAGTCAGTGTTTTCCTCCGCCAGTTTTACAACTTCGGTAATATCTTTAAATACAGTAAATGCTCCAACGAGATCATTGCTTTCACTGATTAATGGTATTCGTGTTGCGATGATTTTTTTTCCGTTTTCTAATGGGAACTTTTGATTAATTTCTTTTTCTTTCGTCTGAAGCACGATAGGTAGGCGCGAATTTTTTATAACATCTCTTATACGCTTGCCAATAAACATATCTTTTTGAAGCCCAATAATCTCTGCAGCTTTCTCATTCACAAATTGAATGACCTCGTTCCTATCAATGACAATCATGCCATCACGAATATGGTTGAGGATTAATTCTTGATTATCGCTTTGCTGCTTTATTCGTTCGAGCAATGCATCTTTTTCATCCACGAGTTCAGAGATGATGTAGGCTACGGAGCCAGGAACGACTACTGTCTGCTCCCTTTTTGAACGGATCAATTCCTCCAAAACAGCCTGATCACCTGTAGCTTCAAAGATGATATCGATCTCCTTATCGATCCAGTCTTTCCAATCACTTCCGGTTTGAATGTGTAACTTATTTGCTAATGCAAGGCCGGGTGCCCCTTCATTGTGATCAATTACTGCCACAATTTTCATAGTTGTTGTGGAGTGAATGATATGGATTAATGCCGTACCTCCCCGTCCGGCACCAACAATAAGTACATTTTTCATCGATTCACCACCTTTGCATTATCTTGCATACTAATATCATACGTTATCATGAATGAATTGGCAATGATTAATTGATTGTGATAATTACTGCACGTTATGTAAGAAATGCCTGTGTTGGAATGATATTGTTCCGTTTTAATAGTCATCTTTGCTATACTCTATAGTTGAGACAACTTTTGATATGATTAAAGGGGAATGAGTATGAGAAATATAGCAATTCTTATTTTATTAATCCCAGGCGTCATTGCTGCTATTGGAATTAAATTAATGCGAGATACTTTATTTAATGATTTTTATACCATTTTTATCTATTCGTGGATCCAGTTCGGAGTTGGATTAGTTTTATTCATCGGGGGGATTGCTTTCCTTGGGGGATTTATAGTTTTCCGTGACCGAAAAAATAAAGCGAAAGAGAAGAATTCCTCTGTTAATGGTGAATAAACAAAATTTATTAACTTTTTATCGTAATTTTGCATGATTTTATGGTATGATAAGTAGAAAATTATCTTTATGCAGTAAATTAAGGAGGAAATCAGATGAAGGTCGCAAAATTTGGCGGCAGTTCAATGGCTAGTGCAAGCCAATTAATTAAAGTTGGAGATATAATAAAGGATGATGCAAGCCGCAAATTTATCGTTGTGTCAGCTCCCGGGAAACGCTTCAAGGAAGACACAAAGATGACCGACTTGCTGATCGATCTTGGAACCGCATATTTACAGCAAACCAATTTTGCTGAACAGTTCGAGGCTATTATGCAGCGTTTTACGGAGATTGTTACGGAATTGGAACTTCCAGATACTTTATTGGATGAATTTACTGAATCATTAAAACGAGTACAGGAACTATCTGATAATGAAGCAAGTTTAATGGATGCTGTAAAGGCAATCGGCGAGGATAGTTCGGCGAAAATGCTAAGTGCCTATTTAAATAAAATCGGCATCAATTCGTCATATATCAATCCACAGGAAGCAGGCCTCATACTTAGTGATGAACCAGGTAACGCACAAATTCTTCCGGATAGCTTCGATAAGATTCGCATGCTTCGAGAACGTGATGGAGTACTCGTAATCCCTGGTTTCTTCGGGTACACGGAAGAAGGAAAGCTTGTTACATTTTCAAGAGGTGGGTCAGATATCACGGGATCGTTAATTGCGGCGGGTGTGGAAGCTGAAATTTACGAGAACTTTACCGATGTAGATTCTGTGTTTACAGTGAACCCTTCCTTTGTATCTAATCCGAAAACAATTACGAAACTTACGTATAAGGAAATGCGGGAATTATCCTATGCAGGTTTCTCTGTTTTCCATGATGAAGCTTTGATTCCCGCCTATCATGCTAAAATTCCTGTTGCAATCAAAAACACGAATAACCCTTTAGCTAAAGGAACATTAATTGTAGCAGAACGGGAATTAAATGGACGAGTCGTAACTGGTATTGCGAGTGATACCGGCTTCTGCAGCCTTTACGTCAGTAAATATTTAATGAACAGGGAGATCGGGTTTGGCCGTAAATTATTAAACATCTTTGAAGATGAAGGTGTTTCATTTGAACATGCCCCGTCCGGGATTGACAATATGTCTGTTATCTTCCGAGAAAGAAATTTACCGCGTGATAAAGAGAGAATTATTTTAGAACGAATTAAAAACGAACTCCATCCGGATACGGTCAGCATTACAAGAGGAATTGCAATAATCATGGTCGTTGGTGAAGGACTTGTCAATTCAATCGGTGTCGCGAACCGGGCAACAGAAGCCTTTACGAAAGCAAATGTAAATATTGAGATGATTAACCAAGGTTCTTCTGAGGTATCCATGATGTTCGGTATTCAAGCTGCCGATTTGAAACGAGCAATACGCTCTCTGTATGAGTTATATTTTATGGAGGAAGATGCATTAGTGAGAAGCGGTTCATAATAGTGCATATAAAAGAGACTGGACTAACCAATCCAGTCTCTTTTTTTAACTGACCTGATGTTCAAGTCTAAGTCGGTCCGCGACCATCGCGATGAATTCACTGTTCGTAGGTTTTGCTTTAGAAATATTAATTGTATAACCGAATAATGCCGAAATTGAGTCAATGTTGCCCCTACTCCAAGCAACTTCTATCGCATGACGAATCGCCCGTTCTACTCTTGAGGCCGTTGTGTTATATTTTTTTGCAATTTGCGGATAAAGCGTTTTCGTAATTGCTCCCAATAAGTCGATATTATTATAAACCATTGTAATTGCCTCTCGTAAATACATATACCCTTTAATATGTGCAGGTACTCCAACTTCGTGAATAATATTTGTGATGCTTGCTTCTAGGTTATGTGTTTTGTTTGTTTTTTTCGGTTTCCTTACCTTTGCTTTGAAATTATCGGTATTTGTACTGATTGTTCGGATTCGGTCTGCTAAATGATCCAAATCAAATGGTTTTAAAATGAAATAAGAAGCACCGAATTCGACTGCTTTTTTCATTACTTCTTCCTGGCCGAACGCAGTTAACATAATAACTTGTGGTGTTTTATTCAATTCCATGGTACGCAATTGATTCAGCACTGCAATTCCATCGATATGTGGCATAATAATATCTAATATAAGTATATCGGGTTCTAAAACCTCCAACATTTCTAGGCATTCTCTGCCATTGGATGCTGTACCGATTACTTCAATATCATCTTGACCTTCAAAATATTCCTCCATCAACGTGATTAATTCCGGGTTATCATCGACTAAACATACTGAAATACTTTCCACTTTACGAATCCTCCTTATTTTTACTCTTCCCTCTTACATATTCTACAAAAGATATTATTATCCTTCTTTATTTTAAAGAATTTGCATATTTTTATATTTCTCTATTATCTCTACATTTACCTTTATATACCGAGCATTTTCGACAAAATTATTCGACTCACTTCGACAAAAAATCATTACTTAATTTCAAGGGGATTAAAGCAGTCTGCTTCCATTCAGCGTAAACACACCCCTCTCTTGGAGGTCCACAGTCCAGACACCTCTCGCTTTCCGCGGGCGGCCGGCAAGCCTCCTCGCGCTATCGCGCTGTGGGGTCTCGCCAGGCCTATCGACGAACAGGAGGTTCTAATGCCGGCATTGGTCACAGGACGTGACCGTACTTAGCCGGCCTCCCGCAGGAGTCTCGAGGTGTTTGGACTGCTCCGGGGAAAGGCTTGATTTGGAGCACTATTTTTCATTTAGAATGAGGAAGCCTATTATGGACGGATATTTCCATTAATAATAATCCTCTCTACCAGTTCAGTTGCCCGGAGGACGGTGACTCCTGCGGGAA
>NZ_BMOS01000009.1:127828-139071 GCF_014647195.1 Oceanobacillus indicireducens
AGAAGTGCCTTTCTTCCGAGGCAGGCTAAGATCGCCACGTCCTGTGGCAACGTCTGCATTAGCACGTCCTGTGCGTCGAGGCTCAGCGCGGAGCCCTAGGATGCGCATCCGTCCTTCGGGCAACTGAACAGCGGAACGACACTTACGCTGAATGAAAGCAGAAAGAACTTGCAACAGGGGGCCTGTTACAAGTTCTTGGTCAACTTGCTTGTGCAATGGTTTCTTCTTTCTCGTTAATGGTTATTCCTGCATCATTTAGCATCCATTCGATATGAACGCCATAACCGGATGTTGGATCATTTACGAATACGTGTGTTACGGCGCCTACTATCTTCCCATCCTGGATAATTGGACTGCCGCTCATTCCTTGGACGATTCCGCCTGTTTGTTCGAGTAGACGAGGATCGGTTATTTTAATAACCATCCCTTTAATATCTGGTTTTTCTTGGGGGGTCGAACTGACGATTTCAATGTCAAATTCTTCAACTTTTTCATCAGCAACAACAGTCAATATTTTTGCTGGACCTTCTTTTACCTCATCTGAACGTGTAATTGGTAATGGCTCATCGTATTTATCATTTGTTATTTTTGATTCAAGCACACCGAAAATACCATGTGGTGTATTTTTCACAATGCTTCCAATCACATTCCGATCTGCGGAAAATCTTGCCTGTTTCTCTCCGGGTGTACCTTGGTTACCCTTTTCGATATGGACGACGGATGACCGAACTATTCTCCCTTTCATTAACTCAATTGGCTTTTTTGTATCCATATCGGAAATTACATGCCCGAGCGCACCATATCGCTTGCTCACTGGATCATGGAAGGTCATTGTTCCTATTCCCGCTGCGGAGTCCCTAATATAAAGCCCAATTTTGTACTCCTGATCACGTTCATCTTGTACAGGTTGTAATGATGTGTCGAGTGTCTCATTACCCCTTTTCAGTTTAATCTTTAGAGCTTCATTTTGTTTTCCTGCAGCGTTTACTAATGGTTTGATCTCACTCATATCTTTAATTGGCTTACCATTAATTTCGACGATCATATCGCCTATCAATACTTTTGCATCCTGCCCAGGGGATAATACCCCTTCTTTACCTTGAATGGAATGATGTCCAACTACAAGCACTCCGACTGTTTCCAGCTGAACACCGATCGATTGACCACCTGGAATAAGTTTAATGTCTTCATCCCTTTGTATCGGTTCTAATGAACTGTTTTCTTCTGCTGAAGCGGTTTTAAGTGAGATCAGATTCGAAAAAACATCATGAACCATAGGCTTCGCATCAGAATGTGAAAGTCCCCCTGTTAGAAACGGATTTGTAAAGGAAAGGAGAAATAAGAAGCTGGCGAATAGTGTAAAGGTATGTTGTATCCATTGTCTCTTTGTTTTTTTCATGTATATTAACACCCCTCGCATCTCACCCATACCAATTTTTTTTCTGTACTTCTAATTTGAGCGAAGCAGGCCTTTTTTAAACTGGTGATTCATAAGTGAAATGCTTAAGTTTACCTTGCATAAAGTAATGACGTTCAGAAGAGGCTAATTTATAATGATATGAGAAAAAAACATTAAAAAAAGCCGGTGCTGTTAGTTTCCGGCTAATCCACAATATTATTCCTGATGATCTTTTAACTTGAATATATCGGCAAGGTCAAGCATTTCCTTTGCATGTTCTTTTGCTGTTTCTGTCAGTTCCGTTCCAGTTATCATCCGACTCAATTCCTCCATTTGTTCATCTGGACTTAGTTCGGTAACAGTGGTTGAAGTCCTGTCATCCTTTTCATGTTTTTCAATTAATTTATGCGTATCGGCCATGGCAGCAACTTGTGGTAAATGGGTAATACAGAGAACTTGGGAAGCGTTGGATATTTCATATATTTTCTCAGCAATTGCCTGGGCAACGCGTCCACTTACACCTGTATCAACTTCATCAAAAATAACACTTGTGACTCCTTGATGTTTTGCGAAGATTTTTTTCAGAACGAGCATAATTCTGGATAATTCTCCACCTGAAGCTACTTTTGTCAGTTCTTTAAGCGGTTCCCCTGGATTTGTTGAAATCATAAAACGAATCGTATCATATCCGTCTTTATGGAGTTTTGGATGGTCCGTTTCATTGTCAAAGCTAATTTGAAACTTTGCTTTCTCCAAATATAAGCTTTTTAATTCTGAATGGATTTCTTTTACAAGTGCATTTGCAGCTTTTTTTCTTAAATGGTGTAGCTCTTTTGCTTCCAACCTCGCGTCTTTCTCTATTTCTTCAATTTCTTCCACAAGAGCGGTCAGGTGAAAGTCTTTATTCGTTATTTCTTCCAATTCTTCTTCTATTTTGGCCATATATGTCTGCATTTCATTTACCGTCGCGCCATATTTCTTCTTCAATCGATTCAGTTCATTAAGTCTTGCTTCAATTTCATTCAGTCGTTCCGGATTATATTGCAATTGGTCGATATAATTTCGTAAATCAAAAGCCATTGTCTCAAGAGAATAATAATAGTTCGTAATTTCTTCGGCTTTTTCATCAATAAACGGATCAATTTTTTCATGCTCACTCAAAGAGAGCATCGCATGATTTATCCATTCTAGTCCTCTTCCATCCCCATACAATGCATTATAAGCATTTTGAAGCGCTGTATGGACGTTCTCAAAGTTGGCTAAGGAATTTCTTTCTTTTTCCAGAATTTCATCTTCATCTGGGACAAGATTGGCCTGTTCCAATTCTTGTAATTGGAAAGATAATAAATCTTGACGGTGAGCGATTTCTTGCTCATTTTCATTTAATTGTTTGTAGCGTTGTTGTAACTTTCGCAGTCTGTCGTAAAGATTCGTGTATTCTTCTTTTGCCTGCTTGATTTGCTCATAGTCATACAAGTCAAGTAGATGAATATGGTTGTCCGCATCCATCAGGGACTGGGTTTCGTGCTGGCTATGTATATCGATGAGCGTTTTACCGAATTCACGAAGAATTGCGAGTGTCACCAATTTACCATTCACACGGCAAATACTTTTCCCACTTTTTGTAATTGTTCGTTCTAAGACAACCTGTTCATCGGTTATTTCAATACCGTATTGTCTGCCAACTGCATAAATAGGATGTTCCATTGATTCAATGGAGAATAATCCTTCGATATCTGCCTTATTTGTTTTATGACGGACATATTCAACAGAACCGCGACCACCTGCAAGTAATTGGATGGCATCAATAATAATTGATTTCCCTGCTCCTGTCTCACCAGAAAGCACCGTTAATCCTTCATTAAATGTAATGGAGATTTGATCAATAATTGCAAAGTTTCGAATAGATAATTCTGTCAGCATGAATCATTCACCTCTTCCTTCATCCAAGTTAAAGCATGCGTATGAAGCGGTTTTTTATTTTCTCGGCATCATTTTCTTTTCGACAGATGATTAAACATGTATCATCTCCACAAATTGTTCCCATTATCTCTTCCCATTCGAGGTTATCAATTAACACTCCGATGGCGTTAGCGTTTCCCGGTAATGTTTTTAAAACAACGAAATGATTCGCATGGTCAATATTAACGAAAGCATCGACAATTAGCCTTTTTAATTTTTCTTCCGGATTAAATCGTAAATCTGCCGGTAAGCTATATTTATATTTTCCAGATAATGTAGGCACTTTCACTAGGTGCAGTTCCTTAATATCACGTGAGACAGTTGCTTGAGTCACATTATAGCCGAGTGCTTTCAACTCATCAACGAGTTCATCTTGAGTCTCGATTTCATGCTCATTAATTAATTCGCGAATTTTAATATGACGTTGGATTTTACTCATCTTCCGGCCTCCATTCTTACTAAATGTTGATGTGCTTGCTCGACAACTTTTTCAAAAGGGGGTATATCAGGTTTTTCTTTTTGTTCCGAGAGATATTTAAAATGGGCGAGAAATTCTACATTCCCTTGACTACCGGTTATTGGAGAATACGTAATACCATGCAGGATAAAGTTTTCGCCTGCAGCAAAACGAATGACCTGTTCAAGCACTTCTACATGGACTTGCTTTTCCCGAACAATTCCTCCTTCACCGACTTGCTCTTTACGCGCTTCAAATTGGGGCTTGATTAAAGCTACGACATCATTTTCCTCGTCTAAGAGATATTTGAGCACAGGTAATATCAGGCGTAAAGATATAAAGGAGACATCAATCGAAGCGAAATTTGGTATTGTATTTAGCATATCTTTCGTCACATAGCGGAAATTCGTCCGTTCCATAACGACGACCCGCTTATCATTGCGTAATTTCCAATCAAGTTGGTTGTAGCCTACGTCGATTGCATAGCTTAATTTAGCACCATGCTGGAGTGCGCAATCGGTAAATCCGCCTGTCGATGACCCTATATCAAGGATTGTTTTTCCTTCCAGATTCAAATCGAACTGCTGGATTGCCTTCTCCAACTTCAATCCGCCGCGACTGACATAGGATTTATTTTTTTGTTTTATACGGATTGGCATGTCTGGATCAATTTTTACACCTGGTTTATCAAGCCGTTCGTGTTCAGAAAAAACCAATCCAGCCATAATCAGACGCTTTGCCAAGTCTGTGTTCTCCACTAAGTTACGTTCTACAAGTAATTCATCTAAACGTTTTTTTGTCATCTTCATTTCCTTTACTTTTAACTATCATTCATATTAATAAGCTTTTCTGGTTTATTATACATCAAATGACTCATATTCTGAAATAGAATACCTCCATAGAATAGAAAAACAGCCGCTCACTTTTATGCTGAACGGCTGAATCTTCTTACTTACTTAATGGTCACGATTGCTGATATAGTCAATCAGTGCTTTTAGTTGGGAATCAATTGCACCTGCTTGTTCAAGAGATGCTAATGCTTTTTCCACATAGATCTCTTTTTGTTTGATTGCCCCTTCTAAGCCAAGAAGTTTCGGGTATGTACTCTTATTATTATTTACATCACTTCCTACAGGTTTACCTAGTGCTTCCTCTATTCCTGTAATATCTAAAATATCGTCTTGAACTTGGAAGATCAGCCCTAGATAATGGGCAAAGCGTGTAAGGTGTGTCAATTGTTCTTCTGTCGCTCCCCCTAAATAAGCACCAGCATAAACGGCGAATTTTAATAATTCTCCCGTTTTAAGTTCGTGGATTTTTTCAAGTTGTTCTAGCGGGACGGATATGTCTTCATTTTCAGCTTGCATATCGAGAATTTGACCGGCCACCATACCAAGTGGTCCACTTGCAACTGCAATTTTCCCTGTTAGTTCCACTTTTTCACGATCGGTAAGGAGTGGTTCGTTCGCAATTAAAGCAAAGCTATGTGTCAATAGACCGTCGCCTGCTAAAATAGCCGTTGCCTCATCGAATTTCTTATGATTCGTCAGTTGTCCGCGCCGGTAATCATCATCATCCATTGCAGGCAAATCATCGTGAATTAAGGAGTATGTATGAATCATTTCTAGGGCGATAGCTGTAGAAAGTGTCTTTTCAACAGCGGTACCATAAGCTTCAAAACTTGCGAGCAAAAGAACCGGTCGAATTCTTTTCCCGCCTGCTTGAAGGGAATAAAGCATTGAAGCCTTTAATTGATCAGGAATCGGAAGTTCAGTTAATCGTGTTTCCATTTCATTTTCAATTAAATCTTTCTGCTGTCTCAAATAAGCTTCCAGATTAACCTGGTCCATGCTAGACTTCCCCTTCCACATCAAAGTTTGTGATTTCTCCATGCTCATTTAAAATTTTTGCCATTTTATCTTGGACAGAATTAATTTTATCACTGCATATTTTCGATAAAATCATCCCCTCCTGATAATAATCAATTGCTTGTTCCAAAGGAACGTCTCCCGTTTCAAGTTTCCCTACTATTTTTTCTAACTTTTCCATCGCTTCCTCGAAGGATAGTTCCATGTTTTTCTCCGTCATTTGAAGTCTCCTTTACTGATAGTACTTGTGCATGGATTGTGCCGTCCGTTAATTTTACTGCCAGTTGTTCTTTTTCCTTAATATGCGTTACAGACTTCAGTAATTGTCCATCCGCAGTATAAGGTAATGCAAAGCCACGTTTCAAGATTTCTAATGGGTTTACTAAACTAAGCTTATCCAGTAAATTCCCGAGTTCGCGGCGATGGTAATCAACGGTTTGATTCATGTAGCGGTTATTCTTTATTGTAAGTTCAGTTATTCTCTTTTCTGCTTCTTCGATTCGCTCTTTGGGATGCTGCACCGATAGACGTCTCATTACTGTTTGATAAACCATTGCGCCATCGTTTACTTGCAATCTTAATGTTCGTTCTAGTGCCTCCATTTGCTGATCCAACTCCTGCTCTTTCTGCCTAATGAGCTCTTTTGGATAACGAAAAGCATAGGAATTAAGCGCGTTGTTAAGCCGGCGTGTTTCCTGGTCCAATAATTGGTTCACTTCACGGGTTAATCTTCGGTTGAGCAGTTGAAGATTATTTCTTAACTCCGCTTGAGACGGAACCGCAAGCTCTGCTGCACCCGTTGGAGTCGGTGCTCTTAAGTCTGCTACAAAGTCACTAATCGTCGTGTCTGTTTCATGTCCGACAGCAGAAATAACTGGAATCCGAGATTCGTAGATTGCACGGGCAACGATCTCTTCGTTAAAACTCCATAGTTCCTCAATCGAACCACCGCCTCTACCGACAATTAATGTATCAAAGTTCATCCGATTAGCTGTTTCAATTCCCCGTTTTATCGAACTCGCCGCTTCTGGTCCTTGAACAAGAACCGGGATAACTACTACTTCAACTAATGGATAACGTCTCTGAATAGTCGTAATGATATCCCTTACCGCTGCACCCGTTGGCGAAGTAATCACACCGATTCGCTTCGGATATGCTGGAATTCGTTTTTTATGAGCCGAGGAAAAGTAACCTTGCTGTTCCAGCTTGACCTTCAATTGTTCATAAGCTAAATATAAAGCCCCGATTCCATCCGGTTCCATTGCATTAATATACAGCTGATATTGCCCGGCAGCTTCATATACACTGACATTTCCGCGAATCAGTACTTTCATTCCGCTCTCCGGGGTAAATTTTAAATAACGGTTGTTCCCGGCAAACATGACTGCTTGGATCCTCGTCTGTTCATCTTTTATCGTCATATACATATGTCCACGGCTATGATGTTTAAAGTTCGATATCTCACCGCGCAGCCAAATTTGTTGCAAATGTTGATCAATATCGAGTTTCCGCTTAATATATTTCGTTAGGGCCGTTACCGTTAAATATTTATCATTCAATACTTGTCAGTCCTTTAGCCGCTTTAATTGTATTAGAGAGAAGCATTGTAATTGTCATTGGACCAACTCCTCCCGGAACTGGTGTAATATACCCGGCCTTCTCCACTACTTCAGCAAAGTCGACATCACCAGTTAGTTTTCCTTCTTGTGTCCGGTTAATCCCAACATCGATGATGACCGCACCCTCTTTGACGTCCTCTTGCTTAATAAAGTTTTCTTTCCCGATTGCAACGATCAGAATGTCAGCCGCTTGTGTATATTTTTGCATATTCTCTGTTTTTGAATGACAATAGGTGACCGTTGCATTTTCATTCAATAACAGCTGTCCGACTGGTTTCCCAACGATATTACTGCGGCCGATAATGACAGCATGCTTCCCTTCAATCTCAACTCCTTTTGATTTGATCATTGTAATGATCCCATAGGGTGTACATGGTAAAAAGCTGTCCTCTCCTGTCATCATCTTACCGATATTAATCGGATGGAAGCCGTCCACATCTTTTTTCGGGTTAATCCGATCAATTACTTTCTGTTCATTAATTTGGTCTGGCAATGGTAATTGAACTAAAATACCATGAACCGCATCATTGTCATTTAGTTCATCAAGTAATGCCAACAGATCCGCTTCTGTTGTCTCGACAGGTAAAGTGATTACTTCAGAATCCATCCCAATTTCGGCTGCAGCCCTTTCTTTCCCTTTAACATAAGATAATGATGCAGGATTATCGCCGACAAGGACAACGACCAACTTTGGGATAAGATTTTTCACTTTCAGTCTTTCGATTTCTTTTGCTAAATCTTGTTTTATTTCTGAAGCTAATTCTTTTCCACTAATAATTTCAGCAGTCATGATTCATTTCCTCTCTTTTCTATATTGGATAACACACCATTAATGAATCTCCCCGACTTCTCATCGCCGAAACGTTTCCCTAGTTCGACGGCTTCATTAATTGAGACATTAAGCGGGATATCTTCCAGATGCTTTATTTCAAATGTCGCCAATCGCAAAATCGTTCGTTCTACTGCCGCTATACGATCTAGGCTCCAATTCTCCAAATGGTTAGCAATTATTTCATCTAAAGAGGATTTCTTGTCTATCACACCTTGAATTAATTGGTTAAGAAACGGATCATTCCCCTGTTCCTCAACATATTCCTGAATGCTGCCTTCATGGACTTCACAATTGATATCTATTTGAAACAGAAACTGGAATGCTTTTTCTCTTGCTTCGCTTCGTTTCATGCTTTTACTCCTTCTAATGTTCTTTTCTAAAGTGAAACTTCAATCAGCGGGGATTCTCCTTATCCCACTGTTAGGTGAACAAATCTGGGTGTTACCATCCGTTATCTTCCACCTAAACTCCCTGGTACATTCTGAAGTTTTACATTGGGTATACGACAGATGGTTACACCGGAACAAATGATAAGAAGGCCAAAGTATTCCGCTCTGGCCTGTTTGTTTACTCATTATGTTTAGCTTGCTGTTCCTTTTCATCCATATTGATTCCGACTACATGTATATTTATTTCGGCAATATCAAGTTGAGTCATTGTTTTTAAGCTTTGTCGGATAGTTGTTTGCAATGATTGGGCTACCTTCGGGATAGAGATACCGAAGTCTAAAATACAATACACATCAATTGTGATCCCATCGTCCGTGAGTTCAACTTTAATACCTTTACTATGTGTCTGCTTGCCTAAACGTTCTGCAACACCAGATGCAAAGGTACCACGCATGGCATATAAACCTTTCACTTCTGTCGCAGCGATTCCAGCAATTACTTCAATCACCTCTGGAGCAATTTCCACTCTTCCTAAAGACAAATCATTACTAACATTTAATAATGGTTGTTCACTCATGAAATCACACCTTTTATAGAAAGTTGTTGTTCTATTTCTCTACAATCGGGTTCTCTTCTAAAAAGTTCGTATTAAAATCCCCGTGCTGGAAAACGTCATGGTCCATTATTTGCCGGTGGAAAGGAATTGTCGTATAAATTCCTTCAATAACGAATTCATCAAGTGCCCGCGTCATTTTCTTGATCGCTTCTTCTCTTGTTGGTGCATAGGATATAAGTTTGGCTATCATGGAATCATAATACGGCGGTATAGTATACCCGGTATATGCTTGAGAATCTACGCGGATACCCAAGCCGCCAGGGGCAAGATACATATCGATTTTACCTGCCGAGGGCATGAAGTTCTTATACGGATCTTCCGCATTAATCCGACATTCAATTGCCCAGCCGTCAAATGTGATATCCGTTTGTTGCAGGCTCAGCTTTTCATTATTTGCCACCTTAATTTGTTCTTTAATGAGGTCTACTCCTGTCACCATTTCTGTGACTGGATGTTCTACTTGTATTCTTGTATTCATTTCCATAAAATAGAACTCCTCTGTCTGACGGTCGAAGATGAATTCTATCGTTCCAGCACCAACATAATCAACTGCTTTAGCTGCACTAACTGCTGCTTGCCCCATCTTCTCTCTAATCTCTGACGAAACCGCTGGTGAGGGAGTTTCTTCGATTAATTTTTGCAGGCGTCTTTGAACCGTGCAATCACGCTCTCCTAAGTGGATAATATTCCCGTGTTTATCTGCTAGAACTTGAATTTCCACATGCCGGAAGTCCTCAATGAATTTCTCAAGGTAAACACCAGGATTCCCGAATGCTGTCTCTGCTTCTTTTTGTGTGACGCGGATCCCCTTAACAAGTTCTTCTTCATTTCTCGCGACACGGATACCTTTACCTCCACCACCTGCAGTAGCTTTGATAATAACCGGGTAGCCGATTTTTTCCGCGATTTCAATCCCTTCTTTTTCACTTTCGATGATTCCGTCAGAACCAGGCACAATCGGAACATTGGCCTGTTTCATCGTTTCCCGGGCCACATCTTTAATTCCCATTTTCTGAATTGCTTCAGCTGTTGGACCGATAAAGCTTATATTACATTCCTCACACATCTCCGCAAAATCAGCATTCTCAGCGAGAAACCCATAGCCTGGGTGGATTGCATCCACATCTCTCGAGGTTGCTACACTTAATATATTCGTAAAGTTAAGATAGCTGTCCTTACTTAAGGTAGGTCCGATACAATATGCTTCATCTGCTAGTTGCACATGTAAAGATTCTCTGTCTGCTTCTGAATAGACTGCCACGGTTTCTATTCCCATTTCATGGCAAGCTCTAATAATTCGAACAGCAATCTCTCCTCTGTTCGCAATTAACACTTTCTTAATCAATTACTCCATCCCCTTATTTTTTCTTTACCCGGAATAGTGGTTGACCATATTCCACAAGCTCGCCATTTTCCACGAGCACTTCTACGATTTCTCCACTTACTTCTGCTTCAATTTCGTTAAATAGTTTCATTGCTTCGACAATACAAACAATGGAATTTGAATCGACTTTGCTGCCGACTGTAACGTATGGATCGTCTTCCGGAGATGGTGATTCATAGAACGTACCGACCATTGGTGAAACAATTTCAAAGTCATAATCGCTGTTTTCTGCTTTTACTTCTTGTTTTTCTTCAATTATTTCCGCTTGTTTCTCGATTGCTTGTTCTTGAACTGGCTCGCTTTGTCGTTGTATTTGTACAGCGGTAGTTTCTGTTACTTGTGATGGTTCATTTACTACAGTTGTCGCTCCATGAGTTCCTTTTTTTAGTGACACGGATGTACCGTTAGTTTCATAATTAAATTCTGTAATAGATGATTGATCAATTAATTTAATAATTTCCCGAATTTCTTGTACTTTAAGCATATAAAAACGCACCCCTTATTCATTTTGATATACGATACTATACATTTTACTTAAATTTCGCTAACATGTCCAAGTTGTAAATATGTAGTATTCTTCTTTTATTTTATCATTATATCAGTAGTACATAATGATAGCTATCAAAAATGTAACGAACCCCTCAACCACGTGAATGAATTAGTGTTCACTTTCATTCAGCGTAAGCGCAACCTTCTCCTGGAGGTCCGCAGTCCAGA
>NZ_BMOS01000010.1:0-30982 GCF_014647195.1 Oceanobacillus indicireducens
ACAATTAGCAAGTGTTTTAGATGGAACAATGTGGAGCTTTACAAGAATGGGATTATCGATCATGATGATATTTTATTCTTTTCACATGTACTAATTAGAGATTATCCATTTATCCTTACTGTTTTACGTGCTAAATACCCCTATTTTTTTATCGATGAATTTCAAGATACTAGTCAAGTACAAGCTTTTATTATAGATGAAATAAGAAAGAGAGATTGTATAGTAGGAGTTATTGGAGATAAAGCACAGGCAATTTATGGTTTTCAAGGCGCGCAAGTTTCCTTATTTGAAAAGTTCAAAGTCGAGTCAATGAATTCCCATACTATTATAGAAAATCATAGGAGTTCACATCAAATAGTTACCTTTTTAAATATTATCAGGAAAGACATTAATCAAGAGTCATGTAATGACATTGAAGATATTGTTGTTTCAATTTTGATTGGAGATCGAATTAAAACTTATAATAAGGCAACTAATAGTTGTAATAACGAACCACTCACTTCCTTGTCCAGAGATAATATTACTTCTAACGCAATGAAAATGAAATTGGAAGGAAATGATTTTGATAGAAAGTTACTAGAAAAATTTGAAGGAATTGATAGTAATAGTCAAAGAAGGAATACTATTGTTCCACTTATTAAAGCCATTGAATTAGCTAAGAATACTAAGTATAAGGATGCCATAAAAATAATCGATTGGATTTATAAGGATAAAAATAATCCAAAAAAAATGGCTCTCTATTCCCTATCAAATATGATGAGTTACTATGAGCAATATAGTAATGGTACATTAATGGATTTCTACAATGTAGTATGCAGAACTCTAGATATTAAGCTTCCTGGATTTAGAAAGGGACAAATAAAAGATTTTTATGAAAGTACTTTGTATAGAAACGTGGCTATATGTGTAAACATCATTGAAGACACAAGTGATCATATTACTATTCACAAGGCCAAAGGTGCAGAATTCAAAAATGTATTTGTTATAGGTAATAAAGATACTTTAAATTTACTTTTGCAACCCGATTTAACGAACAATGAAGAACAACGGATATTCTATGTAGCTATGAGTCGAGCAAAAAATAAACTTTTTATACAATTTGACGATCTTGACAGTGAGCATGAAGAGTCACTCAAGAAACTTTACAATATAAATATTACAAGAATAACAAAACCCAAGAGCATTTGAAGTAAATACGTTGTTTTGACTGCATTTCAATGGTACGTAAAATCGATAAACAATTAAAAATGAATAGGTTCTCCGCTAAAATCCCACCAGAGGGAATGGAGAAAAATGAGGGATATTGTGTAAAAACAGTATCTCTTTTTTTATTTTTCATTTATTTTGAAGCCACTGTTTATCAGGATTTTTCGTACTTGTGTAATTAGAAGTGAAATGAGTAATTAAAGAGACGGTTTCCATTTATAGATGTGCTTTATAAATATTTCAACCAATAGATAATATTAAGGAAAAATCTACTGTTTTAAAGGATGATTATCTATGACAGTTATTACATTAGGAAGTTTATTTGATGGAATAGGTGTCTTCCCCCTCTCCGCTTCCCGTTATAGAATTACACCAACATGGGCAAGTGAGATAGAGAAAGCACCTGTATCTATTACAAAACGCCATTTCCCTAACATGCTCCATCTCGGAGATATTACAAAAATAGATGGTGGAATAATACCTCCTGTTCATATCATTACCTTTGGTTCACCTTGTCAAAACTTATCAAATATCGGTAAACGGGAAGGATTGGCAGGTAGTCAGTCCAGCTTGTTCTACCATGCAATCCGAATTATCGAGGAAATGAGGTGTGCAACGAATGGAACATATCCAATTATCGCTGTTTGGGAAAACGTCATGGGAGCTTTTTCATCAAATAACCGATTGGATTTTAAAGCGGTGTTGGAGTCGTTCACAAATACCGAAATTCCAATGCCTGCTTCTGGAATCTGGGCAAAAGCCGGAATGGTCCGAGGGAATGATGTTGAAGTGTGCTGGCGCGTCTTGGACGCCCGATATTGGGGAAAGCCCACACTTCCTCAAAGAAGAAGACGTATCTTCCTCGTGGCAGATTTTGGAGGAACACGTGCCAGAGAAATATTATTTAAAAGCCGCGAATTGCAATCAATTTCTACGACTTGCGAAGAGAGCCGGCCACCCTCCACCGCAGCCAGTCGAGTATCTTCTGAAAAAACAAGGAGGAAAATACCCGTCGTCCGTCCCTTTCAAGAAAGACGTATGCGAAGTACCGCAAAAGACAAAAACAAATCAGGATTCACTGGAAGTTTCGGACGGACAAATGACCCTTTCCCAACTTTGCTAGCTGGCTCAGTCAGCAACTTTTCTTTTTGGTATGAAGGGAAAGAACAAGAAGGTTATATCCGACAACTTACACCATTGGAATGTGAATGGTTAATGGGATTACCAGAGGGCTGGACAGCTTGGGGAAATGGAAATGAGGTCATTAGTGATTATGCGAGATATAAAGCGATTGGAAACGCGATTGCCGTACCATGTGCAGAATATATCATGGCTGGTATTGCGGAAACTTTATAGATAAATCAATTTTTAGCTTGTTGGATTATTCTCTATCTGACGGGCTTTTTTTATGGACGAAAACGGAGAAATGTGCATGATGTCCTTAGATGAACAAGAAGTTTATGAACAAAAGGTCATGGAATGGATTGATGATCATTTTGTATTAAATGAAATTGAAATTGAAGACTTTCCGTTTTTTCCTCATGGGAAATTAATACGGGATGAAAATGGAGAAACAATGGTTGTATTTTGGTGTGTCATTTATGGACGTGTGGATTATCGACTACAAGAAGCATAGGAGTGATTGACAAATGAAAATATATTTTTCTCGTTCCCCTCCCCTCTGCCCTTGCTTTCCATATGAATAAATAAACAAAAATTAAAACAAGAAAAGAGGTTTATACAATGGAATTAAAACATGTCATTCCAAATATGGAAAAGACGTTTGGAAATTTAGAATATGCAGGTGAAGGCAAAGTTGAACAGCGACGGATTAATGGACGCATGACCACTCTTTCTAGGAGTTATAATCTATATTCCGATATTCAACGCGCAGATGATATTGAGGTGGTTCTTCCCCAAGAAGCAGGAGAAAAGTTCTTTGAACATGAGGAAAAAGTAAAATTAGTCAATGCACGGATCACCGCAGAGGGTTATAAAATTGGAGAACGTGGCTTCACAAATTATATTTTACATGCAGATGACATGGTAAAAGCATAAGGAGGAAAATGATATGAGATTAGCACAAGGTATTGTCATTGATAAAGAAAAAACCTTTGGATTATTAAAGTTTTCCGCATTACGACGTGAAGTGTTCCTGCAAAATGAAGATGGCACGGTATCAACCGAGGTAAAAGAACGCACCTATGACTTAAAATCTCGTGAACAAGGTCGCATGATTCAAGTGAGTATTCCTGCTTCCGTTCCCTTAAAAGAATTTGATTATAATGCAGAAGTAGAAATTATTAATCCTGTCGCGGACACAGTCGCAAATGCAACGTTTCGTGGCGCAGATGTTGATTGGTACATTAAAGCAGATGATCTAGTCTTAAAGGGAAAACCAGGAACATTAGGCAGCAATGCTTCAAAAGCTGTACCAATTAAGGGTAAATAATGAAACTTTTACGAAGACGAGGGAAACGAATTCGACCTAGTGATGCTTCCCTCCTCTTTCAATTTTTATCCAGTCGGTTATTTGTTGTATGGCTTCTCCCTTTTACACTTTTTCATCTGTCTTTTTTATTATCTACGGAATGGAAGCTATCATTATTTCAAGAACATTTTATAAGTTTTTATGGATTGGTGACCTTCTTTATAAGTGTTGCTATAACAGCGATATGTGCTTACCTTTATTATCGTTATCGGTATGATCGTATCAGACAAATTATTCATCGTCAAAAACTTGCTAAAATGATATTAGAAAATGGTTGGTATGAAACGAAACAAGTACAATCGGGTAGCTTCTTTGAAGACATTCCAACAGGAAAAACAAAAGATAAAATTAGTCACTTTCCTAAAATGTACTATCGGCTCGAAAACGGATTACTTCACATTCAAACAGAAATTACTTTAGGAAAGTATCAAGACCAATTTTTAAACCTTGAAAACAAACTAGAAAGTGGCTTATATTGTGAATTGGTATCGAAAGAATTACATGATTCCTTTGTAGAATATATCTTACTCTATGACACAATTAATAGCCGTATTTCTATTGATGAAGTCATCGCACAAAATGGTAGCTTAAAGCTCATGGATTCGATGTATTGGGAATACGATAAATTGCCACATATGTTGATCGCTGGCGGAACTGGCGGCGGAAAGACGTACTTTATTCTCACACTAATTGAAGCTTTATTAAAAACAGATGCAAAATTGTATATTTTAGATCCGAAAAATGCTGACTTGGCAGATTTAGCCACGGTTATGCCTGATGTCTATTATAAAAAGGATGATATGACAGCTTGTATCGACCAATTTTATGAGGATATGATGACACGAAATGAAGAAATGAAACAAATGTCGAACTACAAGACTGGAGAAAACTATGCTTATTTGGGTTTGCCTGCTCGTTTTTTAATCTTTGACGAGTACACATCGTTCATGGAAATGATTGGCAAAGAAAGCATAAAAGTGATGAGTAAGCTGAAACAAATTGTTATGTTGGGACGGCAAAGTGGCTTCTTTCTTATCCTTGCTTGTCAACGGCCAGATGCAAAATATCTTGGGGATGGCATTCGAGATCAGTTTAATTTTCGAGTTGCATTAGGTCGTATGAGTGAGCTTGGGTATGGCATGATGTTTGGAAGCGACGTACAAAAACAGTTTTTCTTAAAACAGATCAAAGGACGAGGATATGTTGATAAAGGGGATAATGTCATTTCTGAATTCTATACACCACTTGTCCCGAAAGAACATGACTTTTTAAATGAAATTGCTAAACTAGCCCAGTAAAGGCTGCACAGTGCGGCGGCGTGCGAAGCGAAAGCCGACGTGCTGGGCTAAGCCTGCGTGGCGAGAGCCACGCTTTAACCCCCCATTTCTAACAGGGGGGTAGAAAAACAATAAGAAACTGTTCCAAAAGCCAATAATACCTGATGGCACAAAGGTTTGGAGCATATGAAGAAGATGTCAGCTTTTAACCTTTAGTTGACATCTTTTTTAGTTTGGAGGAATGTAAATGAATCAAGTACCTTGGTATCAACAATTAAAGGAAAAACGACTGGAATACGGTGTATCGCAAAATAAACTGGCTGTTCATATTGGAATTTCAAGACAATATATTAGTGAAGTCGAAACGGGCAAAGTAACTCCTTCCGATTCACTGAAAAATACCTTGTTCGATATTTTAGAGCAATTTAATCCAGACGCTCCATTGGAAATCTTGTTTGATTATGTACGGATTCGATTTTTAACAACAAATCCGAAGCCTGTCATTGAAGATATTTTGAAACTCAAAATGGATTACATGTTACATGAAGATTATGCGTTTTACTCCTATATGGAACAATATGTATTTGGAGATATTGTCGTTATGGTTTCTCCCGATGAAGATAAAGGTTGTTTGCTCGAACTTAAAGGAAAAGGGTGCAGACAATTTGAGAATTTCCTACTAGCACAGCAACGAACATGGTTCGACTTTTTTGTGGACGTGTTTCGGATTGGTGGTGTTTTTAAACGAATTGACCTTGCGATAAACGATAAGACAGGGATATTGGATATTCCATTTTTAACAGATAAATGCCGTTATGAAGAATGTATCTCTGTTTTTCGTAGTTTTAAAAGCTATCGTTCTGGTGAACTTGTACAAAATGAAGATAAGCCTGACATGGGAAATACGTTATATATCGGTTCATTAAAAAGTGACGTTTACTTTTGTACGTATGAAAAGGATTACGAACAATATGTAAAACATGGAACATCACTCGAAGATACAGATGTGAAAAACCGTTTTGAAATCCGTTTAAAGAATGATCGTGCCTATCATGCGATTGTGGATTTAATGACGTATGAGGACGCCGGACGAACTGCCTTTTCTATAATTAATCGGTATATTCGTTTTGTTGATAAAGACGAGGAAAAACGTCGCAGTAGTTGGAAAATAAATAAAGAATGGCAACGATTTATGTATTTAGGTGTGAATAGAAAAATTTCATTAACAACAAAACCTGAACCCTATACGTTTGAAAAGTCTTTAAGATGGTTAGCACGACAAGTTGCACCAACATGGAAACTAGCGACAAAGATAGATGAACTTAATCAAACGAGTGTAATTGAAGATATGTTAGAACAGGTAGAGTTATCCGAACGACACCAAAAAATACTTATGCAACAAACCATTCCTATCGAAAAAGTAATTCAAACATCGTCAAGCAAAGATTGATTAACTTATGAAGGGAGAGATTCAAATGAATTTTGGACAAAATTTGTACAATTGGTTTCTTAGTAATGCGCAATCTTTAGTATTAATGGCGATTGTCGTGATTGGCATTTATTTAGGCTTTAAACGAGAGTTTTCTAAACTAATCGGCTTTCTAATCATTGCTTTAGTTGCAGTAGGATTAGTCTTTAATGCAAGTGGAGTGAAAGATGTGTTGTTAAACCTATTTAATCGAATCATAGGGGCTTAATTATAACGTTTGTTTGTGGGAGATAAGTGGTCTTCTTATGTTCTACAAATAAATGTTGATCCAAACGGTAGTGCGGAAGGGATTAGCAGGCCTCATTTGTGTATCAGCAGATAAAACACTGCTGCTTTTTTTATGGCTATTTTTAATAAAAGGATGTGAATGTCTATGGAAATGCAAGTGTTTATAACGAATCTCGGTAAATATAATGAAGGAGAAGTTAATGGGGCATGGTTTACACCACCCATCGATTTTGGGGAAGTGAAAGAGCGTATCGGGTTAAATGGAGAATATGAGGAATACGCCATCTTTGATTATGATCTTCCTTTTGAAATCGGTGAATATACACCTATTTCAGAAGTGAACCGTTTATGTGCAATGGTGGAAGAAATTGCAGGAACACCGCTTTATGATTCTCTTTCCGAAGTACAAAACTATTGGTTTAATAGTATCGAAGAATTGTTGGAACACCAAGATGATATTATGTATTACCCCGATTGTGAGGATATGGCGGATGTCGCAAGGTATTTCGTAGAGGAAACAGGAGCACTTGGAGAAGTTCCTGCCAATCTACAAAACTATATTGATTATGAAGCTTTCGGACGTGACCTAGAAATAAGCGGAAATTTCCTTATTACGTCAAATGGTGTATTTGAATATACGCAGTAAGTGGAAAAGCAGCTTGTTATCGTACAAGCTGCTTTTTCTATCTATTGAGAGGATGATTTCATGTGAAAAAATTAAAAAGCTATACCCGTATTTGGTCAGTCGAAAAAGTGATTTATGCCATTAATGATTTTCGTTTACCTTTTCCCGTCACATTCAATCAAATGTCTTGGTTTGTTCTCTCGCTTTTAGTGGTGATGTTACTTGGGAATCTTCCCCCACTCTCTTTGATCAATGGAGCGTTACTAAAGTATGTTGGAATTCCAGTTGGTTTGACATGGTTTATGAGTCAGAAAACATTTGATGGTAAAAAACCGTATAGCTTTCTTAAGTCTGCATTGACCTATTGGTTTCGACCTAAAGTTACGTATGCTGGAAAACCTATCAAACTACAACGCACGGAGATAAATGAAGCTATTACTGCTGTTAGGAGTGAAGTACATGCGTTATCCGATTAAATATCTCGAAAACAATCTAGTTTTCAATCATGACGGCGAATGTTTTGCCTATTATGAGTTGTTGCCATATAATTATTCCTTTTTATCGGAGGATGAAAAAATACAGGTGCATGACCACTTTCGTCAATTAATTGCACAGAATCAAGACGGAAAAATTCACGCCTTACAGATTAGTACCGCAAGCAGTATTCGTTCGGTACAGGAACGAAGTAAAGAGTTAGTGTCGGGGCGTTTACAAGACGTCGCCTATGAACGTATAGACGATCAAACGGAAGCCCTAGTCTCCATGATCGGGGAACATCAAGTAGACTATCGTTTTTTTATCGGTTTTAAACTGTTGCTGAATGAAGAAGAAGTCAGTATGAAAGCAATGGGGAAAAACATCAAAAATTCACTTTCTTCATTTGTCCGTGATGTAAATCATCACCTGATGGGAGATTTTGTTTCCATGCCTCATGAAGAAATTA
The DNA here is from genome assembly GCF_014647195.1 of Oceanobacillus indicireducens. GTDB lineage: Bacteria > Bacillota > Bacilli > Bacillales > Amphibacillaceae > Oceanobacillus > Oceanobacillus indicireducens. The sequence goes on from NZ_BMOS01000010.1 coordinate 8,260, forward strand.
GACGTTTTTCTAAAATGGAATCGTTATTACAAAACAAAATTTCTAGACGTTTTAAGGTACGGCCGTTAGATAAAAATGACTTTGGTTATCTGATTGAACATCTTCATGGACAAACTGGAATAGCTTATGACGAATATGATTATGCCCTACCTCTAAAGAAATTAAAAAGGGAAACTTTAGTGAAGCGTTATGATCTGATTAAACCGACTCGTTGTTTGATTGAGGAAAATCAACGTTATTTAAAAATCGAACAGGAAGAACAAACCACGTATGTGGCATACTTCACGATTAATTCCATTGTCGGTGATCTTGAGTTTCCATCGGATGAAATTTTTTATTATCAACAACAACAATTTGATTTTCCGATTGATACCTCTATGAACGTAGAAATTGTCACAAACAAAAAAGCATTATCTACCGTACGAAATAAGAAAAAAGAATTGAAAGACTTGGATAATCATGCCTGGGAATCCGATAACGAAACAGGAAGCAATGTCATCGACGCATTGGAACAAGTGAATGAATTAGAAGATGTGCTCGACCAAAGTAAAGAATCGATGTATAAGTTAAGCTACGTGATTCGCGTGTCTGCTCCTAACTTGGACGAACTTAAACAGCGTTGTAATGAGGTCAGAGATTTTTATGATGATTTGAACGTAAAACTGGTTCGTCCATTTGGAGATATGATCGGTTTACACAGTGAGTTTATCCCAGCCAGTAAACGGTATATGAATGACTATATCCAATACGTGACTTCTGACTTTTTAGCAGGACTCGGATTTGGAGCTACACAAATGCTTGGAGAAACAGAAGGTATTTATTTCGGTTACAACTTGGATACGGGAAGAAATGTATATCTCAATCCAAGCTTAGCTAGTCAAGGTGTAAAGGGTTCGGTCACGAATGCCTTAGCTTCTGCTTTCTTAGGTTCACTTGGTGGCGGGAAATCATTCTCTAACAACTTACTAGTCTATTATGCCGTACTGTATGGTGGGCAAGCCTTAATAGTTGATCCAAAAGCAGAACGGGGAAACTGGAAAGAAACGTTACCCGAAATTGCTCATGAAATAAATATTGTTAATTTAACGAGTGAGGAAACCAACAAAGGACTACTTGATCCTTTTGTCATTATGAAAAAGAAAAAGGATTCAGAAAGTCTTGCGATTGATATTCTTACTTTCCTCACGGGTATATCCAGTCGGGATGGAGATAAATTCCCTGTATTACGACGAGCGATTCGAGCAGTCGGTCAACAGGAAGAACGTGGCTTACTTCTTGTGATTCATGAACTTAGAAGTGACCCTAATCCATTAGCTGGTCCTATTGCTGACCATATCGAAAGTTTTACCGACTATGACTTCGCTCACCTTCTGTTTTCGGATGGGACTGTGGAAAATTCGATTAGTTTAGAAAAACAGTTGAATATGATTCAAGTTGCAGATTTGGTGTTACCAGACGCAGAAACAAATTTTGAAGAATACACAACGATGGAGTTGTTAAGTGTCGCCATGCTGATTGTCATTTCCACTTTTGCATTAGATTTTATTCACTCAGATCGCAGTGTATTTAAAATCGTGGATTTAGATGAAGCATGGTCATTCTTACAAGTCGCACAAGGGAAAACACTCTCAAATAAATTGGTGCGTGCAGGTCGTGCGATGAATGCTGGCGTGTACTTCGTAACCCAAAACGCGGATGATTTAACCGATGAAAAATTGAAAAATAATATTGGTGTAAAGTTTGCCTTTCGTTCTAGAGATATGACGGAAATCAAGAAAACCCTTCAATTCTTTGGTGTAGATGCGGAAGATGAATCGAACCAAAGGCGTTTACGGGAATTGGAAAACGGACAATGTTTAATTCAAGATTTATATGGGCGTGTCGGGATTATTCAAGTCCACCCTGTCTTTGAAGATTTATTTCATGCTTTTGATACTCGACCACCTGTAAAAGAGAAAGAAAGGCGGTGATTAAATTGAACAAACCAAAATTGAAAAAGATCGTTATGGCGGTGGTACTCATAGGTGCTACCGTTTTTTTATTGCTTCTTATACTTGGTACATTTGTTCAAGCGGCTGGATTAGTTGATGATACGGTATCTGAAGATAATTTATATTCCAAATATCCACTTGATCATTACCAGCTCGATTTTTATGTGGACACAGGTTGGGATTGGCTACCGTGGAATTGGAATGATGGAATCGGAAAACAAGTCATGTATGGGCTCTACACGATTACAAATTTTATCTGGATTATTAGCCTGTATTTGTCTAATGCAACAGGCTACTTAATCCAACAAGCCTATTCTCTCGATTTTATTTCACAAACGGCAAATGCCATTGGAAAGAATATGCAAACATTAGCTGGGATTACTGCAAGCGGTTTTAGTAGTTCGGGCTTTTATGTTGGTTTTTTGCTCATATTTATTTTAATAATCGGGATTTATGTGGCTTATACAGGCTTAATGAAACGGGAAACAACGAAAGCATTTCGAGCGATTCTAAACTTTTTAGTCTTGTTTATTTTGTCAGCTTCTTTTATCGCCTATGCACCAACGTATATTACTAAAATCAATGACTTTTCCGCTGATATTAGTCAAGCAAGTTTGGACTTAGGAACAAAAATTTTGATGCCAAATTCGAGTAGCCAAGGAAAAGATAGTGTCGATTTGATACGAAATAATCTCTTTTCCATTCAAGTGGAGCAGCCTTGGATGTTGTTGCAGTTTGATGATTCGGATAAAGAAATGATTGGTGAAGATCGTGTGGAAACTTTAGTTTCTATTAGTCCTGATGCAAATAACGGAAAAGATCGGGAAGATGCTGTCAAAACAGAAATTGAAGATCACGACAATAAAAGCTTAACGATTACGAAGACCACCACACGTTTAGGAATGGTCTTCTTTTTGTTTCTGTTTAATATCGGTATCTCCATTTTTGTTTTTCTCTTATCGGGAATTATGATCTTCTCGCAAATTCTGTTTATTATCTATGCGATGTTTCTGCCCATTAGTTTTTTACTTTCCATGATACCGACTTTTGAAAACATGGGAAAACAGGCGATTATGAAACTATTTAATGTGATTATGCTTCGTGCTGGAATTACATTAATTATTACAATTGCCTTTAGCATTTCATCCATGCTTTACAGCTTAACGACAAGTTATCCGTTTTTCTTGATTGCCTTTTTGCAGATCGTGACGTTTGCAGGCATTTACATGAAACTCGGTGACATTATGAGCATGTTTAAACTGCAAAGTAGTGACTCGCAACAAGTCGGACGTCAAGTCATGCGTCGTCCTTACCGAATGTTTAATCGTGGCAGCCGTCGATTACAGCGAACAATCGGACGCACCCTTGCAGGGGCAACAGCTGGAGCAACGGTCGGGGCAGTGGTTGGAAAATCAAAGCAAACAAAAGGTTCCTTCTCCCCTATTCGACCGTTACAGCGACTAACATCGACTGCAAAGAACAATAGAGAACGCTCAAATGATAATACAAAACCAACATCTTTGAGCCAGAAAGTAGGTCAAGTAACAGGAAGAATGCTTGGTGCAAAAAATCAGTTCCGTGCGAATATAGAGCACCGTAAAGAACAACTACATGATTTGCCTACTACTGCCCAATATGCGGTTATGCAAGGAAAAGAACAGCTTAGAAAACCTGCCCATGATTTTAAAGAAGGCATTCGGCAAGCAAATGAAAAGAGACAACGCGTACATGCAGAGCGCAAAGCAAAACATCGTCAAACGATTGCAGATAGACGACAAGCATTGGATAAAAAGCGTACCCCTTCTCGGGATTTTGCAATTCATGAACGGCCAATCACGCATAATGGTAATGAATTTTTACATGGGGGCAGATTAAAGAAACCAGCTGTTCAACAAAACGAAGAAATACGACCTATTACTAAAAAGGGTCATATTGAACAGAAGTCATTACAAAAAGAGCCTTCAAGCCTAAAGCCAAACAGAAAAGAACGTCTGAATTATATGGATACCGTCAGATCCCAACAGCCTTCCCTGACTAAACTACATGCACGCCATAGAAAAAGGAAGCAAATCATTGATCGTCCCTCTAAACCTTTGAAACGTACAAATCAGAAACAAATCAGTAAGCGTCCAATCCATGCAGCTAGGAGGAAACGCTGATGAAAGTTATGAGATTAAAGATCATGTTAATTGCTGGGGGGATAGGTTTTCTTGCCTTGTTTGGTCTGTTAGCATTTGTAGCTATCTTTATATCAAATGAAGAACATTCGTCAGATGGTGGTGATTTCATTGGTGGCATAGGTGGTATATCGGTATCGGCGGATGTGTTAAAACATCAACCAATGGTAGAAAAATACGCAAAAGAATATGGAATTAGTGAGTATGTTTCCACTCTACTTGCCATTATTGAAGTGGAAAGCGGCGGTAGATTACTAGACGTGATGCAATCGAGTGAATCGTTAGGATTACCACCTAATACATTGGATACCGAAGCATCCATTCAACAAGGAACAAAATATTTTGCGGATTTATTACGCTCCGCCGAACGAAGTGGTGTCGATGGAAATACAGTCATTCAGGCCTATAACTATGGTGGTGCTTTTATTTATTATGTTGCGCGAAGAGGAAAAGCATATAACTTTGAACTAGCTGAAAACTTTGCAAGGGAACGGTCAGGCGGCAGCAAAGTCACTTACACGAATCCGATAGCCGTAAAGAAAAACGGCGGTTGGCGTTACCGTTATGGCAATATGTTTTATGTCGATTTAGTAAGTCAATATTTTATTTCGCCTCAATTTGATGATGAAATGGTTCAAGTTGTAATGAATGAAGCTTTAAAGTATGAAGGGTTCCCTTATGTTTTTGGAGGAGATCACCCAAACACCTCGTTTGATTGTAGTGGATTGACGCAATGGAGTTATCGAAAAGCAGGGATTAATTTGCCCCGAACAGCACAGCAACAGTATGACGTGACCGAGCATATATCTTTATCTGAAGCAAAACCTGGGGATTTAGTGTTTTTTCACTCCACATATAACTCAGGAACCTATGTCACACATGTTGGTATCTTTGTTGGGAACAATCAAATGTATAATGCCGGCGATCCAATTGGTTATGCAGATTTAACTACTGCTTACTGGCAAAAGCACCTAATTGGGGCTGGACGTATTAAATAATAGAAAGGGTTGGAACAGATGAAAGGCTTTATTAAGAAAAAAGAAAAACAAACACTAGAAACGAAATCTAAAATACCGAAGGTTCGGACTGTTGGTCCACGTAAAAAATCAGTTCTTGTTTTATGGATACTACTCATTGGTAGCCTTGCGTTTGGGATCTATAAAAACTTTACAGCAATTGATCAACATACCGTTCATGAAAGAGAAATCATTGAAACCAAGATCATGGATATGAATGCGATTGAGAGCTTTACGAAAAACTTTGTGAAAGATTACTACACATGGCAAAATGAAAAAGATTCGATTGAACAACGGACAGAAAAAATCAGTAACTACTTGACGGAGGATTTACGAGCACTAAATACCGATACCGTTAGAGCAGATATTCCTACTAGTTCCAGTGTGATTGGTATTGATATCTGGTCAGTGACACCAGAAGATGATACCTATGCGGTTGTTTATTCGGTAGATCAAAAGATTACAGAAGATAAGAATAGTACATCGATTCGTTCCACATATCGAATCTTGCTTCATCAAGATAATGAAGGGAACTTAGTAATTACCCAAAATCCTACCTTATGGAGCATACCGAATAAATCAGATTATGAGCCACAACAACCTGAAAGTAACGGAACAGTCGATTCCAATACTGTTCAAGAAGTGACAGAGTTTTTGGAGACATTCTTTACGTTTTATCCGACTGCAACTGATAAAGAACTTGCTTATTATGTGAAAAATAATGCCTTACCACCGATTAGTAAAGACTATCTATTTTCAGATCTAGTTCATCAAGTATTTCAGACAGTAGATCATCAACTAAAAGTATGGGTCACTGTTAAATATATTGACGAAGCAACGAAATTTACACAGTTTTCACAATATATACTCACGTTAGAAAAAGATACAAATTGGATGATTGTAGAATAAAAATATCTTATCTAAAACACCACGACTTGTTCTTACCGACTGATCAATTCGTGGTGTTTAATAATGATTTAGTAGATCAATAAATATATTACTTCATTAAAATTCATGTATTAATTGTCAAGTCTTTAAGTGACTTACATTATACCTTTATTTTCATCTTCTTCAACAATAGAAAAAACTTCATTCATATCTTCAATATCGAGTGCCTGAACAATTTTTTCTAAATCTTCAAACTAAATTTGCTGCCTTTTTCCATTTGCAAGTTCGCTTAATACAGCTAGGCGAATGCCTGTATTAACATGGAGTTGAGTAAATGAGGTGTAAGGATCAGATAATAATTGATTAAGTTGTAACTTAACTAGCATCTTGCAATTCATCTCGAGAAAATGTTCTTTCATTATTTTTATATAAAAATTTTAACAAGAGAAATTCCTTCCTTAATAACGTAACTTCCGTGTCTTCTAAAGTTATAGTATAATCCTCCTGAGAAAATTTCATTGTTTTTCTCTCCCGCATAAAAACGCACTCTCCAAATTCTTTAACTTTAAATTTTTTGGGTATTTGGATTTTAGTGTGGAAAACTCATTTTACCTAATAAATGTTCACATAGCATTAATTCTAATTATCGTGTAGAAGAACATAACAGTCCAAAGGGTGATTCTATTAATAAATAATTTGGCAACAGTTTTTAGGGCCTATTTAATTAATTTTTTTCAAAATTAGGCTTTAACTTAAACTGGAACTTATCTAGTTAAGGTTTATTATAAGTTATCAAGCACTAGAAGAGTGAGCTGGTATCCAACCTCTTATCAGTGCACCACCTTCTGAATGGTTATCTGCGACAAGGTCACCCCCGTGTCGTCTAACAATCCTTCTTGAAATAGTCAACCCTAACCCGGCCCCTCCGGTTGAACGGTTTCGCGATGCTTCACCACGATATAGTGGGTCAAAAACACGATGAATCACTTCTGAAGAAAAACCTTTCCCCGTATCTTGAACAGTAAAGACCACTCTGTTACCATCCTTATAGCATTGTATGAAAATTTTACCAGCGTGTGGTGTATGTCTGACAGCATTATCCAATAAATTATTTATGGCACGCTCTAATAAATACGAATCGCCCATGATCATACAATCATCTTCGAAATAGTTTGCGATAATAGAGATGTTGTTTTGCTTTGCTAGTGGATTAAGGCTGTCAATCGATTTCTTTAATAAAATAGGAAGATTAACCGTGTTTTTCTTGAGATCCATCTCCAAATATTCCGCCTTTGTAAATGTAAAAAGATCCTCTACAAGACGGGCCAATTGTGATGACTTTTCCTTACAAACGGACAGATACCTTGCTTGTTTATCTGGAGAGTCAGCAATTCCTTCCTCTAGACCATCCAAATAACCTCGTAAGGCGAATAATGGTGTCCGTAAATCGTGGGCGACTGCAGCAATGATAAATCGGCGTTCTTCCTCCAATTCCACTTGTTTTTGCATGGATTCCTGGAGACCTTCTGTCATTATTTGAATTCCGCCATATACTTCCGTAATTTCTTTGATCGGGGACTCAGGTAATTGGACGTCCAAATCTCCTTCCGCGACTTGTCGGACTGCCAAGCTCATTTTCTCAAGTGGGTTGAGAATAAACCTTCTCATGACATAACCGATGATAAAAAAAGCTAACAATAATCCTGTAAATGCTACAATCATCTGAACCCCTCTTGAATTTGGCTGAAAAATCATTACTCTTCCAACTATGCGACCATCTTTCATAATTGAAAACTGTTCTGCTCGCGTAAATGAGCGAACTTTCTTAGGGGAAAATTGGAAAATCTCTTGATTTGATTCGGTTAAAATTTTTACACCCATATCCTCTGCTTGTAACTTTCCTCTTAAATTTTCTTGCCATTGGGGGTCAGACCATTTTTCTGTATTTGTTTCAATGAGGTGGCTCATTTTATTTAAATCTTCCTTCTCAGCTTCATTCGTATCGAAACTAAGTGATTTTGTTGTTAATAAGTGGGCCGTTACGTAAAATACCCATGGCAACATCAAGATTAAAAGCAAACTAAATATAGATAATGTACGAATACGAATTGATCTCATTTTATTCTCCTTTAAAACGGTAACCTATACCCCAAACATTAAATATATATTTTGGTTTGTTTGGATCGTACTCAACTTTCTCACGTAGGCGGCTAATATGGACACGGACAGTATGTTTATCGCCAATTCCATCCCAAAATTTATCAAGTAATTGATCATAAGTAAAAACAATTTGCGGATGCTCGGCAAACAGTCGCAATAATTCATATTCTTTTGGTGTAAGTGAGATATATTTTCCCTCTACAAATACTTCTCTTGTGGATAAATCCAAAGTGAGACTACCGTAATCCAAGATTTTCCCGCTAAATCCCTTCTGGGAACTAGAGCGTCGCAATACAGCTTTCACTCGGGCAATAACCTCACCCGGAGATGCGGTTTTAACTATATAATCATCCCCCCCAATTGCCAACCCACGAATTTTATCTACATCATCACTGAGAGCGCTCAGGAAGAGGATAGGAATGTTACTCTCCTCCCGTACCTGCCGGCAGAACTCGAAACCATTTAGTCCCGGCATCATGATGTCAAGAATGATGCAATCAATTGTAACCTGCTTAAGTACGGACAGTGCTTGATCGCCGTTATAAGCAGTTTTTACATAGAAACCGTCATTTTCCAAGAAGTCTCTTAATAGTTCAACAATGCTTTTATCATCATCTACAACCATAATCGTCTGTTTTTCCTTCACAAAATCCTACCTTCCCTTCGATGCTAGTTTAAGAAACGAACCTTCCATCGAAATCTACTTTCAGTATATCACTGTTTCAACAATGAGTTAAATCACTGTTTTTGTGATGGATTGTGATTGTTTTGTGACCTTTTTGTACAATCATTTGAGACATTTAAAGGTTATTCTTTAATTGTGAAGTTGATAGGCGAATGTTCACTATAAATAAAGTATTTCGCCTCAATTTACTATTTGAAGGGAGGTACACATATGGGTTTCGAAACATTCTTTCCATTCGGTGCTTTGTTTTGCCTTACACTTTTCTGCTTTATGGCGGTTCGAATCTTTGAAATTCGCTATCGTTATAAAGATTCCAATCAGAAAGACAGGGACATAACCATGATTCTTAAAAATCGGTTAGCCAAGAAAGAAATTAATGAAGCTGAGTATCAAAGGTTGAAAGAGCTTCTTACAAAATAAAAGAACAATTCTTGTGGCAAGGGCTCAAATTAATTGCCAGAAAGTTTGATTAAAATTTTTAAAAAAATGGAGGACATATGTATGAATGTTCAAATTGTGTTATTTGATGGATTTGATTTATTGGATGCAATTGCTCCTTATGAAGTGTTTGTTGCAGCTGGAATGTACTCAGAGGAGGAAATAATAGTTAAACTAGTTTCCGCTGAAGGTGAACGAATGGTGACAAGTGGGGTGAATCAATTACAACTCCAAGCAAGCGGCAAAATTGATTTATCCTCTAAAGGAATCATTCTTGTACCAGGGGCATCTGGTTCTGTTCATGATAATGGGCCAGATTCCATTCCAGTAAAATTAAAAAAAGCCACTGAAACCGAGTTAAATAATCTACTACGAGAAGCAATGAAGAAAGCCGATATTTTACTTTCCACAGTTTGTGGCGGTTCTCTCATTTTAGCAATGGATGGTTTATTAGAAGGCCGCCATGCAGTAACGCATCATATGGGAATGGGTCTTTTGAGTGCTACCAACGCTATTCCAGTTAATGCCCGTATCGTAGATGATGGCGATCTTGTTACTGGCGGTGGCGTTACTTCAGGGCTCGATGTTGCGCTTTATTTAGTTGAGCGAGAGTTAGGTTCCCGTATAGCACATGCTGTGGAACAACTATTTGAGTACGAGCGCAGGGGCACAGTTTGGAAAGCTGAAGGACATGCACCTAAAGAAAGCAAACATGAAAATCCAATGGAAACGACAAGTTCTCGCTCCTCTAATCAAACTGATACTGATAAGAGCTTTAATTTCCAAGGAAAATGGGATACTACGATTTCCACTCCTATTGGCGATCTTTCCGTTTTATTAGATTTATCTTCTGAAGATGGTCGTATAGTGGGAACTGCAAAACAAGGGGATAATATTGCTACGCTGGACAACGCTGTACTGGAAGGGAATCAATTAAAATGGTCCATGAAAGTGACGAAGCCTATGCGTCTTACATTAAAATTTATCGTTTCTGTAGATGGAAACAATATGTATGGTGAAGCAAAGGCTGGTATGCTTCCCTCATCCAAATTAATGGGACATCGTATATCTTAAGGATGGAGTTGTATTATGTATTCATTTATTGTATTTGCTCATGTATTAGGTGCTTTATTGCTTGGTAGTTTTCTAGCTTTTCCATTTGCGTTTAAATCTCTTTTGTCACGATCAGGTAATGAATTGAAAATAGCTGTTAAAACATTAGTAGGCTTTACCCGCTTTGCCCATTATGCATTAATTTTGTTAATCATTACAGGAGGATGGATGGTAATGGGATATGCCACTTATCCTTCTTTGTTATGGGTGGTGCTATCATTAATCCTGTTTATGCTGATTGGTGCCTTGATAGGTATGATACAAAATAACTTGAAACGAGTTATTTTTGCTGAGGATCCTGACAATGCGTTACAACGAAATAAAGCCAAACTTAATACACTCGGTTGGTTTACATTTCTGCTTATTTTTACTGTTGTTTTTGTTATGACAAATCGCAGTTTATTTTCCTAAATATTAGAGAAGAGGATAACGATAAAAATGAAAAAGAACATTTGGATCATTTTTTTAATCGTATCGTTCATGTGGGTCATGCATACATTTTCAAAAAATTTCATGGTCGATCCCACTTTTCAGAACTTTCTTGCTAGAAAAGATGAAGTTCTAACCAACGAATCATTATGGATACTTATGATCAGATTACATATCATTTTTGCTATTATCTCACTAATCACTGGCCCCTTGGGTGTGATCAAGAAATTACGAATTAAATCTATCCAATTTCATCGTTGGAATGGTCGAGTCTATGTACTGTCTATTTTGTTAAACTTTATCCCTGGTGTTTACGTTTCTTTTTTTGCAACAGGAGGATGGTTGAGCACCATTGGATTTCTCGTTTTAAATACACTATGGTTTGGTACAACAATTCTAGGCTTTATCAATATTAGAAGAAAAAACGTGATAAAGCATAGTTCATGGATGTTAAGAAGCTTCTTTCTTGCCTTTGCCAATATGTTCATCTACATCATTGTGGCCATTTCACACAATGCCTTGCAATTTTCATATGGTACTTCCTACACAATTGCTGTATGGCTATGTTGGGTGATTAGTTTATGCATTGCAGAAACCATGATAAGAAAAAAAGTATTTATATAATTGGATATTAATATTAATGTGGTGTACGAAGAAATCTATGGTGCTGATTTTTCCACACGATAATCCCAATGCCCAACTTTAGAAAAGTATAGAATAAGTGTTACCCAATATGATTAACCTGTCAAACTTTGAGATTCTTGATATGAAAGAGAGTGAATATAATTACAGATTCTTAATAAAGTCAAATACTTCACCACCTTTGAAGCTGGTGGATATTCTAGTGTCGCTGGTTTACCACCAATTGCAAGATCATTTTCAGAGATATGGGCCTTTTCATATATTTTTGAATGGTTCAACCCTATCCTACACAATTTTAGTGGTGGGTTAGACGTTGTTCAGCATGTATTTTTGATTGTAGCCGCTTTAATTTTTATAGCTTTACTACCAATCGTTTATAAAAGAAAACTTTTAGTTAAAAGTAGTGGGGGACAGTAATTGACAGTGTGCTATTTAATTTAAACACGATTCAGCATTGAAAAATTAAAAAAGAGGGGTACCAACCTGGAGGGCACTGAAATAGTCATCTTGGGAAAATCATTGCAAGAATGGAAACGACTTATCGTTTTCCATTCTCGCTTTTTCATCTTGGAAGCCGTGGATTTCCGTTCCCAGCAGACGCTTTTCTACGGGGCTTTCAGATCGTGCTGTTCCCGTGGGAATTGCGCCTTCCACTCCAATCCACTATTGTCTAATCCCCACTAACGTTCTTTCTCGATTAAAAAATGACTCTTGTCCCGTATACTCAAATTAAGAAAATGTAGGTGGTGCGCCCAATGATTTAAAACCAGAGACCCTTAATCTAAGTCCATACATGGCGATATACGATATCGTCGTCCCAAAAGATAATATGCTTCGGCAAATAAATGAATTTGTTGATTTTTCTTTCATCCTTGAGGAGCTCAAAGCAAAATACTGTTTGGATAAGACCGGAAAGCAATCCCTCCCGGTCATTGAAGAAACTTATTATTTGACTTTAAAACCAGAATGGATATTATAGAGTTATTAAGTCTTTAATGAGGTGGTAATATGAGATTAACAAAAGCTACGAACTATGCTCTCCACACCATGCTTTTTTTAGCTGTTAATCCATCCGATGAGCATATAGGTGTGGCAAAATTGGCTGAGCGCCAACAGGTTTCAACGACATATTTATCTAAAATACTAACAAAGTTAGTAAAGTCGGGTATGATTGAATCTGTCTCAGGTGCAAATGGCGGCTATAAATTAAAACCGGGTGGGGAAGAAGTTTCATTACTCGAAGTTATAAAAGCTATTGAAGGTTTGACGCCTATGTTTGATTATTGTCTCAACCACAATCCTGATTGCTTAATTCAGAAAGCGATTGAATCAGCTGAGGAAAAGCTTTTGGATGAATTGAATCAAACACGTATAGTTGACTTGGCTAACAAAATGAATAAGACATCTATATAAATCATGATGTCTTTTACCCGAATTATAGATATTAAAACTCTATTATATATATTAAAGATATGGAGGAAAATAATGATGGAGAAATATGATTGTATTGTAATTGGTGCTGGACCTGCCGGATTAAGTGCAACCTTAACTTTAGGAAGAGCGCGAAGAAAGGTTACCATATTTGATAATGGAACAAATCGAAATCGTGTAACTCAGGAGTCACATGGTTTTTTAACAAGAGAGGGAATTAAACCTCAAGAATTCAAAAATATTGCAATGAAAGAATTAAAATCTTATCCTTCTGTTTCAATTTCGAATGAAACAGTTATTGAGGTAAATAAAGATGATCAAAATGATTTATTTTTAATCAAGTCATCAAATAATAAAACTTATATAACAGAAAAAATACTGTTAGCTACCGGTATTCAAGAAGAATTTCCCTTAACACAGATTAGACAATACTACGGTAAAAGTTTATTCAGCTGTCCTTATTGTGATGGTTGGGAGCTTAGAGACAAGCCGTTAGCTATAATTGCAGAAAATGATGAACACATTATTCATATGACTAAATTGGTTTTTAATTGGTCAAAAGATTTAATCGTTTTTACTAATGGTCATCAACTATTCAACAAAGTACGAAATGATTTTGAAAGTAAAAAGATTAAGGTTTATACAGATGTTATTGAAGACTTACATGGAGATAATGGTAACTTAGAAAGTATTGAATTGGAATCAGGTGATAACATTCTAAGAAGTGGTGGCTTCGTAGTTCCAAGTTTTTATCGCCCAAATAAATTTGCTGAACAATTAAATTGTCAATTTGATAAAAACGGAGGAATTATCACAGACGGTGCTGGACGAACAACAGCAAATGGGATATATATTGCGGGAGAAACCGAAAAGGCAGAGTCCTCTTCTTTGATAATTGCTTCAGCCGACGGCAACAAGGCTGCTTCAAGTATAAACATGGATATAACATTAGATAGATTTTAATATGTAAGCTGATGGGCGATTACAATTATCAAGTATAACCAATCTATTTAAATCCTTTTATATCAATAACTAATGCGATTATAAATGGATAAATTGTAATCGTATTTCTTATTGCATAAGTATTATTTATTTTCGTTAATAGACCTGCTAATAAGAAAGGAAAGTCGGCATTTTCCTAAATTTCTAACATTAACCAAAAATTCTAGTTGAATAAAATTGAGACATTTGTCTTGACTAATCATTTATCACTTTTGGTTAATGGTAAAAATATAAGGCTAATAAGGGATATGAATTGAATTGACAACAATACCCAAAGATAAATAAAGAATTTATTTCTTCCCTGCTTTTTTAGATTCAAGTATTCCTTTGGCAACACTTTCCATAATAATAAGGTCTTGATCTGTTAAACTATCAAGTTGTTTTTCTAGCTGCCTTCTTCTGCTACTTTTCGTCACTTTAGAAGCAGGTAAGAAAAACTCGTCAACGGATACATTTAACAACGATACAAGATCATAAAGTACTTGTATGCTAGGATGTTGCCCTTTGTTCTCAATATTAGTTAAATAACGTGGGTCAATTTCTATCGATGCCCCTACCTGTTCTCGGGTTAAACCTTGTTTTGTACGTGCTTCTTTTATAGCAAGTCCAAACACTTTAAAATCATATTTATCTTCTTTTTTACGCATAATAAACCACCCCTATACATTCTACTGTTCCTATTAAATTAGAAACAGGTATAGGAAAACGTACTATGTATTTACACAGTTCATGTTGTGTACTTCATACAATAAAAGATACTGCCATACGGCAATAAAAAAAACCGTTATCTGGCAGTACCCTTTTCATGCCTAAAATAATATTCCCTTTCCGGACGACGGTTTAAATAGCTGCCGTCTCTCTTTTTATACAGAATTTATAAATGGTGTATGGTGTACGAAGTTTAATCTTTTTTAAAAAGATGACGGCTCCTAGGAGGTAGTCGTCATGCAATATATTGTTATTCAACAATGTTTGATTTCTGACCCCTTATTAAAAAAGGTTATTCATCTACCCTAGATAAAAACGCTCATAAATGTGGTTTTTTAAAACATATAGGACGAACTATGAAGACACATAAACAGACTGAGCAATCTGCTTATGTGTCTTTTTCGTTTGCTGAAAACTTTTTTAAAAGTTTTTTTCAAAATATGCAACAAACAGCCCTTTCGTGTCGGGACTTAGTACGAAAGGAAATAATAGAGCAGAACTCACTTCCTTTCATGGCGAGAAAGGAGGTGAGAAATCATGAAGCCATCTTCTTTTCAGACTACCATAGAAAATCAGTTTGATTATATCTGTAAGCGCGCGATGGAAGATGAACGCAAAGACTATTTCAAACATTTGTCGAGAATTTCAAAACAAGAAGTTTCCTTCTCTGATACAGGGGATTATCTCGTCAATCAGTTTTCTACTATCGATAACTATTCAGGTGATTTACAGATCTTCACATTGAACGGTTTTAGTATTGGTGTGGAAAGTGATTTGTTAAGTGAAGCATTACGGAATCTGACGGATAAAAAGCGTAAGATTATTTTACTTTATTACTTTATTACTTTATGGATATGAGCGATACGGAAATTGCAGAGTTATTGAAATTAAATCGTTCAACAGTCTATCGTCACCGAACTAGTGGACTAGCTTTTATTAAAAAATTCATGGAGGAGAGTACAGAATGAAAACAAAATATCCTATTATTCCCTTCTCTCTAATTGTAAAAGCGACCGATGGTGATACAGAAGCAATTAATTATATTGTAAAACACTACAAGGGTTATCTTTCAAAACGCTCCCTTCGATTAATGAAAGATGAATACGGAAATTCACACATGATAGTTGATGAAACGTTACGCGGCAGATTGGAAACCAGATTGATTACCAAGATTTTAGCCTTTGAAATTAAATAATCAATTCTCCATTTGCGGAAGCGTGCTGGAGTGTTACACGCTTCCTGATTAGTAGTTTGTCATTCTATTAAAGCATACTGATCCCAGTATATTTTGATAGGCTGACAAGCCGATGTTCTTTGACAACTGAATAAAAAGTGATCGAATACATTTCGATAGAGAATGAGCCTACGGACTGATACGCCATGACTTTGCAGATAATGCAAAACGAGCGATTGTTTTCAGTGATCTGTAAGTGTCTTTTGGACAAGTCACTGCCATGACTTCTCTATCGTGATAATGATACTCCTGTACAGCCACAGCCCGAGCGTTTAAAGCGTCACAGGCAATGGGTATAGCTGCATGCGAACCATGCAGGGGTGAATTTCCCGTGAGCTTAACCAAAGCTGTTCGATTACTTATATATGAATTTGAGAGTAGTTGTAGTTCATACCACCATATAAAAGTATCTACTCTAGATGCAACATAAAATTCATTTATTTTAAATAGTGCGTTATAATTATAGGCGAATATTGGAGTTTTCCTAGCCTATAATGGAAAGGAGTATCAATGATAACAGTCACTAAAAAAGACTTAATTGAGCTAGGATACGGAACTTCTTTTTCAGCAGATATCATTAAAAAAGCAAAAGAATTGATGATTACAAAGGGGCATTCCTATTATGAGTCTAGAAAGCTAGATAGAGTCCCTCGTGAAGCTGTAGAAGAAATTCTGGGAATCAATTTTTCGGATGACAACAGGTCTGATTAGTTTTTGCATGGTAAGGAGTAAAAACTATGGCTAAAGATCCGATTATAAAAGCGAAAAATGGCACTTACTATTTTCGTGCAAATCTAGGATATGATTCTAAAGGGAAAAAGATTCAAAAATATCGTAGTGGATTTGCTACTAAAAAAGAAGCAAGAGAAGAATACTCGAAGCTACTACTTATGAAACCAGAAGAATTAAGTGAAAACAAGAACAAAATGTTGTTTGAACATTATATCTTTGAAATTTTTCTTCCTTGGTATAAAACACAAGTAAAGCTTAGAACATATGAAAATCGCTTACCAAGTATTAAGAAGCACTTCCCTTACTTCTATAAAATGGCTGTTTCTGATATTGAGCCTATTGATGTACAAAATTGGCAACTGAAATTATCGAAAAACCTAAAATCTTCTTATGTAAGAGCCGTTCAAGGATTGTTTTCTGTTGCTATGGATAGAGCGATTGTATTAGGCATTACAACGACAAATCCTTCTAAGATTATTGGAAATGTAAAAAACAAAAGACAAAAATTGACTTCTGGACAAAAGAAGAATTTGAAAAAGTAATCTCTTTCATTTATAAAGAGGATTACTACCAACATTTCCTTTTTGTTTCTTTATGGTTCTTGTTTATGACAGGAATGCGAATCGGTGAAGCTACCGCCATTCAATGGGAGGATGTTGATTTTGATTCGGGGATACTAACCATCAACAAAAATCTTTATTACAAGAATCAAAGTAATTACAGATTTGTTGAACCAAAAACAAAAGCGAGTGTTCGACACATTGTACTTGATAAGTGTACATTAAATATTTTATCAGAATGGAAGAATGTCCAACAAGATCTTATCAAAACGGATTTTGTGATGAGTTACAATGGCATTCCAACACAAAAACATACTCTCGCACACGCTATTGAGCGTTACGCTAAACTAGCTGGGATTCACCGAATTAGAATTCATGGATTACGTCATTCGCATGCTTCGTTACTTATTAGTATGGGAGAAAACCCACTCATCATTAAAGAGCGTCTAGGACATGAAGATATTGAAACGACTTTAGGAACATATGGACACCTTTATCCTAACAGCAATTTTGAGGTAGCTAACAAATTAAATGGGATCATCTCCTTTAAGGAGACGAAACAAAACTATGATTTCTCACCGAAAAATCAATTCACTGTTAACTATTTAAGAAAGCAAAAACAAAAAGTGCAATAAAAGTGCAATAAAAAATAAAAAAGAGCCAAAAACCCTTGATACACAAAGGTTTCTAGCTCTCCTACAACTACTCCCATTCAATCGTCGATGGCGGCTTACTCGTCACATCATAAACTACACGGTTAACCTCTTCGATCTCCGTCACAATTCTACTCGAAATCTTCTCAAGCACGTCCCAAGGAATTCTCGCCCAGTCCGATGTCACACCATCAACTGAATTCACGGCACGAATGCCAACCGTATGAACATAGGAGCGTCCTCCATCTTTCACACCAACACTGCGGATGTTAGGGAGGATGGTAAAGTATTGCCAGATTTCACGGTCAAGGCCTGCTTTTGCGATTTCTTCTCTTAAGATTGCATCAGACTCCCTTACAATCTCAAGCTTCTCTTCAGTCACTTCGCCGAGTACACGGATACCAAGTCCTGGCCCTGGGAATGGCTGTCTCCAAACAATATGATCCGGGATGCCAAGTGCCGTTCCGACAGCGCGGACTTGCTGCTTAAATAATGTTTTAAGCGGTTCGATCAATTCAAATTCCATTTCTTCTGGCAGGCCGCCGACATTATGATGGGATTTGATTATTTTTGAACCATCCGTTCCGCTTTCCATAATATCGGTGTAAACTGTTCCTTGTGCAAGGAAACCGATGTCCTCTAATTTCGCAGCTTCATCGTCGAATACATAGATAAACTCATTTCCGATAATCTTTCTCTTCTGTTCTGGGTCTGTGACACCTGCTAATTTAGATAGGAAACGATTCTTTGCATCTACTTTGATAATATTCATATGGAAATCTTCTGCGAAAACTTCCATCACTTGATCCGCTTCATTTTTACGCAATAAACCATGGTCGACAAAGATACATGTCAGTTGGTCACCAATTGCTTTATGCACGAGCGCTGCTGCAACAGAGGAATCAACCCCGCCACTCAAGGCACAAAGCACCTTTTGATCGCCGACTTGCTCTTTTATCTTTTGCACTTCTTGCTCAATAAACTCTTCTGCATTTAATTCATTTGGTTTCATTGTGATTGCTCCTGTCTGCTATCTAATATTCTCATTTTACTAACCAATGGAAATCGGGTCAACCCATAATTGTTTTCAGCAACTTTTTCCAGGTGGTTTTTAGTTTGTTCATTTCTTTCGGATTGAATTCATTACGATAAAGCATTCGTTCATAATAAGCGGTCAACATTCGCATTTCACCTGTTCCATAATGGGCATCCACTCGCTTCGCATATTCACGTAATGTCTGGTCATTTTTTCGTTCATTTCCTTCGTGATCTAGAACCGTGAGTAAATGAAGATATGCTTCTTGAAATGCTTCCTGACTCTGGTTGCGATTAAGTTTCATGGCTAGGAGCTTCGTTTTTATATTGAAACGGTACTTATACAGTACGAAGAAAATCAATAGAGCTACTAAAACAATAAGCCCCCACTGCCACCAGGCAAGACTGAAATTATGATTAGAAGGACTAGCCATTGCTGGTGCTGTTTCGTCTTCTTCCAGTTCCCTTTCAGTTTCAGGTAATTCCGTCTCTGGAGCGTCAAGTACGTCATCATAAGCATCAAAATCTTCGGTATCTGTATTCGCCTGATCCACATGGAATTCCGTCAAGTTCGAGAAGCCTTGAGTCGGTTCAAAGGAAACCCAACCAGACTCTGGAAAGTACACTTCCACCCAGGAATGGGCATTGGAATTCGTCACTTCATAAATATGATAATTATCCCGGTTTCCTTCACCAATTATCTCTCCGCCGGTAAAACCTTTCACCCAGCGTGCCGGAATATCGAGGGTGCGAAGCAAGACGACCATAGATGTCGAGAAGTTATCACAATAGCCAACCTGTGTTTCAAAGAGAAACTGATCAACATAATCATCATCCTCACCCGGGACGGCAACTCCTGTCGTCTGATACGTAAAATCGTGACTGCTAAAATAGCGTTCAATCGCGCGTGTTTTCTCATACCGGCTCTCATAACCTGCCGTTATCTCCTCCGCAAGTTCAGCAACGCGACCTGGAAGTGTATCGGGCAGATGAAGATATTCCGCCATTTCCTCTTCATCATTTCCCGGGTCTTCCCGTAATGCAGTTAAAGAATAAGACGTCCGGTCATAGGCTAGCTGATAAAAGCCAAGTCTCAGTGTTTCCCCGTTTTCACGAGCTTCGATTGACTCTGTGATCTGATCAAGGAATAGATCTGGTTTAGGCATTGGTGCCATGAATTTTTTTACCCCATACGGATAAACTAGTTTTTTTAAATTTTGTCCCTCTTGAAACTCTATTAATGCAGTCGATTCTTCGGTCTCCACGTTCCCGTGATACATATCCAGATGAATTTCTCCATCTTGTTGTTTAATATAGTCATGATCAGCAGATGATTCCCAGCCTTTTCCGGTATAAATTTCTTTTGTTTCTATTCGCCAATATTGATCTTGGTCAGTCTCCGCATGAAAAACCGGCGTATCATCCTGGATAAAGGAGCCGCCAAGTTGCGAATCATCTTCCCCGTAGCCAACCTTCTGTATGGTACCACTCCCAGAACCGCCGACCTGTTCTGCAGCACCTTCAAGAAACGGTACTGGATCCGGCCATTGGGGATCAAGCTTAGGTGCGACAAGGCCAAGCAAGACGGAGAAGACAAGTGTAAGCATAATAGGCAGAATCCATTTTGTTTTTTGCTTAATCCGGTCGAGCGATATTTTCTCTCTTTCTAGGTCGCGGTTAAAGTTCGTAATCGCGAGGGAAACTAAAGAAATAATAAAGATTCTTATGATCGCAAATTTCGCGTCATACAGTGTAAATGTATCCAACACCGTAATGTAGACGAAAGTCAGGAAGATGAATAAGAAAATTCGCTTCATCTGCACAAACCAGTAATGCAGCAGGTAACTCATTAACCAGATTAGGAGTAAAAAAAGAAAACTCCGGAATAATGGGCTTAAATAATACCAATCCTGGCTAATAAATATATTCGCGTTCATCGTAAATTCCAGTAAAAAATAGTTCAACCACTCCCTGCTAAGGAAGGTCATATCAAAATAAAGTCCATTCAAAATGAATAAAAGTCCAAAGCCTTTCAGCAAAAAGCTTGCCCACCATTTCAACTGCAAGAGCGAAATAAAAAAGCAAAAAATCGTATAAATTACAAAAACCGCGATACTGCTCGTGTCTGTCACCTGTTCAATCGGATAAAGCCACTCCAGAAAAAGGACGAGCCCACCGAGGTAAAGGATGACATTATAAATATTTGACTTGGTCACGTTCTGTTGCTCGTTCATCGAATACTCACCTCAAGTGGGGTTGTAAGCCATTCTTTTTCCGTTAATAAATGGATTGCTATTCCAGATTTTTTTATCTGGGCAATCATGTCCTGTTCTTTTTCCAGGATAAACTTTGAACCTTGAATATAAAAAATCACAATTTGTGCGGTACGCTGTCTTAACTCTTGAATCGTTTGCCGGAAGAAGTCGTCCACCGTAGACGTGATAATCACGAGTCGCTCCATTCGCTTCTCAGTCAGCATCAATTCTTTTAAAGCACCTGAAAAAGGACCATCTCCGTCTGGCTGTATCTTCGTCAAGTAATAGCGAATATCACTTTTCCCCTGATTGGATTCTCTTAGCGTAAATTCTTTCGTTTCTTTTCCGACTGTTAATAATTCAATATTAGTTGTTCCTTTTTCCAGTTTTTTAATGAGTGACAGAGTAAGTTCGACACTCGCTTCAAAGGCTAATGGGTTTTTTCGTTTAGGAATGCATGCATCAAGAAGAATGAAGAGACTATCGCTTCTTGCTTGTTCGAACTCTTTCGTCATGACGGATTGATTTTTTGCCGTCTGTTTCCAATGGATCCAAGAAAAGCGGTCGCCTGGAGCGTATTCACGTACACCCGTTGCAACATTCGTATTTTCTAACTGGAAAAGATTGACGACTTGCTGCCCCTGTTCAAAGCTGACAGCACGGTCCAAGAGCCTAATCTCCCTTGTGTTCGGCTGGACGATCAGCTCGTCTTGCACCGGAAAGATATGTTCCTTTTTCACAAATCCAAAGACATCGCTAATGAAGACACGTACGCCTTGCAGCTCAAGCTCTCCTCTAGGGAGATTTTCTAAGCGGTAGGAAATCTCTAGCTGCTTTTTAAACCCGATCATTTTCATTTTTTTCACCGTGCGATCGATCGTTACATGATCCGGTTCATTTAAAAATGCATAGTCGTGATGCAACCTATTCCAAGTTGCTGGCATAATTTCTTCCACCACTCCGTAATAAAGCGGTAGAGGAAACTTTCTTTCCAGGTGGATCGTTACATCTATCGCGTCACCTGCCTGGACGATTCGTCTCGGTAGCGTTCGACTCACTTTCCAATGATTCAATGGATAAAATAAGAGACATAGGTGATAGAGCAGGATTGGAAGGTAGCTGTAGAATAAGAACCAGCTGACAAATCCACCTTGGAACATCGCGTAGGAAAATAATGCAGCAAGCAGAATGAGAATGAATAGCAAGTTTCCAATGAATCTAATTGTGACTTTCATCAGTCCGATTCCCTTCGAACCGGGATATGTGTTGCTCGTAATATCGATTCCATGATGTTTTCGCCCGTTTCACCGTTGAATTTCGCATCTGATGTAAGGATGATCCGGTGTCTAAGTACAAACGGAGCTAAATATTTCACATCATCAGGAAGCACATAATCACGGTCGTGAATGTACGCGTATGCTTTCGCTGCTTTCATTAGTGCAATCGAACCGCGGGGACTAACGCCAAGGTAAATGGCCGGGTGTTCCCTTGTGCCGTTTACAATATTCACGATAACATTAAAAAATTCAGCTTGAATCATCGTTAGTTCTGCATTGGACATGACGGCTTGAATG
>NZ_BMOS01000010.1:30992-133707 GCF_014647195.1 Oceanobacillus indicireducens
GGATCGAGCGGTCGACATACACATCATCCACTTCAGCTTGAATCATCGTTAGTTCTGCATTGGACATGACGGCTTGAATGGTTTCAATCGGGTGCTTTAACGAGGTTTTCTCCAACAGGTCAATTTCTTCGGCAAAGGCCGGATAGCCCATTTTTAACTTTAAAATAAACCGGTCCAACTGCGCTTCTGGCAGTGGATAAGTCCCTTCATACTCAATCGGGTTCTGGGTTGCCATGACAAAGAATGGTTGGTTTAGTGTAATCGTGCGGCCGTCAACACTGACACTTTGCTCTTCCATCGCCTCAAGAAGTGCGGACTGGGTTTTCGGAGAGGTGCGGTTAATCTCATCCGCTAAAATAATATTCCCTAAAATCGGACCACCCCGGAATTCAAACTCCATTTCTTTCGGATTATATATGGAAATTCCAGTAACATCGGACGGAAGTAAGTCCGGGGTGAATTGAATCCGTTTAAAATCACAATCTAATGATTTCGCTAATGTCCGGACGAGCATCGTTTTCCCAACACCTGGAACATCCTCTAGTAGGACATGCCCCTTCGCAAGTAAAGCAACTAGGCTGAGGGTAATAACTTCCTCTTTCCCAATAATTACCTGGTTCATATTCTGAATGACTGGATTAATCTTTTCATTATAAACGATCACTTCTGCCATCTTATCCAACCCTCTCTCAACTTCTATATATCAAGCTATTGTTCTAGCATTTAGTATGTAACAGATTATTAGTAATTATACCATCACTATACAAAAAAAGAGTAGTGATGTAAAAGGAAGATAGCTGGATTTATTATAGTTCAGGGGACGCAAAAGAATGTAGGCTACAGGGTGAGGTTAGGATGTTAGAATTTGCGAGATTAGATCATCGGTATTCTAGCAAAGTAGCGAGAATCGGTGGCATTTGAGCGATTAAATCAGCCTTATTCAAGCGAAAGTGCGCAAAATCCGGGCATTCAAGCGATTAGAGAAGCGATAAGCATCCAAACAAGCATACTCGTCCACCTTCATAGATGTAAAAAACAAAAAAGCAGTGAACCATCACATCGTCCACTGCTTTCATCATTTATTTTACAAAATATGGATTCCCTTTCAATCCAATCCAGTGATCCGTCTGCTCGAGCTCGGAAGCAAGCTTCAGCAAGCGATGCTCCTCACCCTTCGAAGCAATCACTTGAACACCAAGCGGCAATCCTTCTTCCGATAAGTAAACAGGCAAGGACATCGCCGGCTGACCCGTCAAGTTAGCAAGCATGCCAAATGGCGTATAGGTCAAGCTCGGCAGGAACATATCGTAAACAAGCTGCTGTTGTTCGTCTTTCGTTCCTTTATGAATATCGCGCAGGAACGCCTCTTTCTTCTCCCCTGTCACTTCAAGCTGTCCAATTTTCGGAGCGATATCCGCTGTCGCAGGAGTAATATAGAAATCATACGTTTCATGCAGTGTCGCCATCTGAGCAGCTGCTGTATCCCAGGAAGCAAGACTTGCGGAGAAGTCTGCTCCGGAGATGGATTTTCCGGCAACATGCATCATCCAACCCTCAAGCTCGATATCATCTTCCGTCAACTCTCGACCGAGTGCCTGCTCCAAACCTTGCACGGTCATATTCATTTCACCGCTATTCATGATGTAGTAATCCTTCATCAATTGTATGCCATCTACACCATTCGTGCGTTCATCCACCTCATGCCCTTCCGACTCAAGCCAATTCACGACTTTCATGACGGCATTCTTCGCATCGTCTGACACCGGTGTGCCAACTGGAGACTCGGTGGTAAATGCAACTCGGAGCGGCTTTTTCTGACCGCCCTTCAAACTGTCCAAATAATGATCTACAAAAACAGGTGCATGGAAAGCCGCTTCTGGTTGGAACGTCTGCAACTGATCCATCATCGCTGCTGCGTCACGCACGGTTTTCGTCAGCATAAAGTTAATCGATGCACCTTGCCAGTCACGCCCTGCACCGGGACCAACTGGCATTCTTCCTCTTGTCGGCTTCAGACCAAATAATCCAGAGAAAGACGCCGGGATACGAATCGATCCCCCACCGTCACTCGCACCGGCAACAGGTACCACGCCGGAAGCAATTGCGGCTGCCGCTCCCCCGCTGGAACCACCCGGTGAATACTCGGGATTCCACGGGTTACGGGTTGGCCCATATAATTTTGGTTCGGTAATATTTTTTAAAGCAAATTCGGGTGTATTCGTATGCCCTAAAAATACAAACCCTGCTTCTCTTAGTTTTCTTACAAAATGAGATTCTACTTCAGCAACATAATTTGCAAGCAGTTTCGAGCCGGAGCTTAAAATTTCCCCGGGAAGTGATTGGGATACGTTTTTAAGCATCGTTGGCACACCGGCAAAGGGCGCCTTCCCTACTTCTATCTCTTCTGCTTCTGTTAATGCTTTGTCTTTCCGGATACTTGTTGCTAGATTCAAGTCTGGTTGGACTTCCTCCAAGCGATTCAGTGCTATTTCAGTTAATTCTTTCGGTGACACTTCTTTTCTTTCTAATAGTTCAGCTAAGCCTACTGCGTCATAGTGTACATATTCTTCTGTTTTCACTTCATCACCTCAAGTAAAAATTTGGCATTGCAACTTCACTATATCGTAATCTAGTCTTTTTTCAATATAAAAGCCTCTTTCTCTATGTCGACATAAAGAGAAAGGGGTGTTGGTTCCGTGATGCCTAATAGTCTTCTAAACTCGGCAGGGATTGTAATCGAACCTTTCGTTGAGACATACCGCTGATTTTTCTTGTCATCGAGGCCTGAATGGTAAATCCAAATTTCCTTTCCTTTTAGATGGATCTCAAGTAATGTACCCGGTTCAAAACCGAATTTTGTCCGTTCTTTTTTAGGCAGATTAATAATACCCGATTTATCGGATGCTCTCACTTTTTTCAGGAAAATCATACTGTTCACTCCTATGCTTCTTGGATTCCTGCTATACCAATATGAAAAAACTCACTCATTCCAATAGAACGCACAGGAAAAGAAATCTGTAAATGGATTATACAATGGGAAGTAGACGATCGAGTTGAATCGTGGATGCTGTTACATGACTATCATAAGCAAGAATGCTTACACCTAGACGTTCCGCCTCTTGTAAAGCCTCGTGAAAATGGGGGTCCATGACGCGATGTGACGTAAATGAATGACAGCCTTTCATCTGGATGACAAAAAGAACCGTCGCCTCATAGCCTTCTTGCACTGCTTGAATAAGTGTTTCCACATGCTTCGTTCCTCTTGTTGTCGGAGCATCAGGAAACATTGCAAGCCCGTCTTGTTCTAACGTGACACCTTTCACTTCGATAAAACCACCGCGCTCATCCCGGTAATAAAAAAGATCAAACCGACTGTTTCCGAAACGCGCCTCACGTTTCAAATCTCTTATTCCATGAAACTCTTTTATTTTTCCCGCGGCAAGTGCATCATAAACAAGCTTGTTCGGAATCTGTGAATCAATGTTAACCCAGCGTTCTTCCTTACGTGCTGCAATGATGGAAAAGCGGGTTTTCCGATTTGGATTATCTGAAGTTTCTAAAGAAAGCGGAACACCAGGCTTTAAAATTTCTGTTAAACGACCTGTATTTTTTATATGGACTTTTTCAAGTTCCCCATTAATATAAACTTCAGCGACAAAGCGGTTTAACTTCTTCGCAAAAATTCCTTCCACGACCTTCCCGTACTTCATCTCTACACATCCAATCCACTTGGGTTCCTATAAAATATTTCTAATTCCTCATTTTAGCATATCATGTTCTGCTCATTAGAGAAATTTTCATCACGTATTAACGGTCTGTAATACCCCCACTTCTAAACATGAGGGAAGCCCATTATGTGAGGGGTGGGGATAACAGTTCGTAAATCCCTGATTCTGTTCAACTAACATTCAGTGGGGAGAAGGGATCCCCACTGAATGAAGTTTCACTTTATGGAGTAAGTATTTGTATTTAGCAATCTTTCCGCTTATGATAGTACTATATATTTTCTGTAAAACTCTGACAACTCAACTGGGAGAATGGAGGAATCCATCTTGATGACCTATACGATTGAAAAAACAAATACGAAAATTATTCCGCTGGAAGTGCCAGCACCTAATACGTTAAAGAGCATTAACTTTTATTTACTTCAAAAAAATGACCGGACGTTTTTAATCGATGCTGGCCTTGATAAAGATACCTACTGGGAATACTTACAGCAATCCATGCAAGCAAACGGCATCCGGTTCCGTGATTTGACGGCAATTTTATTAACGCATCATCACTTCGACCACGTGGGGCTTGTTCACCGGATTTCTAAAGAATACGATACTCCGGTCTATATCCACCCCTACGCACTACCGAAGATAAAAGGAGACCCGGAATTTTTATATAAAAACTATACATTCTTCGCTGATTTACTGAATAAATTAAATACTGGAGAATTCGGAGCAGAACAGGTAAAGGCTAGATACAAGCGGCAAATGAACAATCCGAAAACAGCTTTAAACTGGAATGTGAAAGCAATTGAATCAAGTACACTATTCGACTTTGAAGTGATTGAAATCCCCGGACATGCGCCGGATCAAGTTGCGTTTTATTTACCAGAAGAAAGTATTATCTTCATCGGGGATTTATTAATCGATCATTTAAGGAGTAACGCCTTTGTCGAACCAGCACTGGATGGGACCCGAATCCCTGCCCTTACGCAACACGTAGCTTCGCTTGAAAAAATTATCGAGCTCAATCCGGAAACTGCCCTTTCTGGACATGGGAAGGTCATCTATGAACCTGCTAAACTAGCAAAGAGAAGGCTTGATGCGATTGAAGCAAAAGCAAAAAGCATCAAGTCCATCATCGAAGCAGGCATTACAACCGGAAGGGAAATCGTGAAAAAACGGCACCCAAACAAATACGAAGATATCTTCTTCACGCTCATGTCCGACACGCTAAGCTTCCTCGACTACCTCGAAACAAAAGGCCAACTAACCAAAAAAGAAAAAAACGGAATCTGGCACTGGGACACGGGGTCAGAGAATTTGTCCCAAAAACACTACGGTAAATGGCAATGAAAGGAGTCTACACATTGGAACAACTATTACAACATTTAAAAGAAAACTTAACAGAAGATCAGGTAACAACGAATAAAACCGTAAGAGAATTACATGGTCGCGACGAAACATATCTTGCAGAGAGTCTACCGGACGTTGTCGTCTATCCGAAATCAACAGCAGACGTTGCCCACATTATTAAAGTTGCCCAAAAGTTTAATACACCTGTCACCCCTTTTGGAGTCGGGTCCAGCCTAGAAGGTCATATCATTCCGTACAAAAACGGAATCACAATTGACTTCTCTTTAATGAATAAAATCTTAGAAATTAAAGCTGAAGACTTGCTCGTGAAGGTCCAGCCTGGTGTGACGAGGGAACAGCTCAATAAAGAACTGAAAAAACACGGATTGTTCTTCACCGTCGATCCAGGAGCAAACGCAACACTTGGAGGTATGGCTGCAACGAATGCAAGTGGTACAACTTCTGTTAAGTATGGTGTGATGCGAGACCAAGTGAGAGATATGGAAGTTGTTCTTGCAGATGGCAGCATTATCCATACAGGAAGCTTAGCAACGAAATCATCTTCCGGCTATCATCTGAACGGACTTTTCGTCGGGTCGGAAGGTACACTCGGCTGTTTCACGGAATTAACATTGCAAGTATACGGAATTCCTGAGCATATTGTAGCAGCCCGCGCGGTATTCCCGGATCTCTCCGATGCTTTCCAGGCTGTAACATCAATTTTACAAGCTGGTATTCCGATTGCACGGGTAGAATTTGTCGATGAAGCATCGATCGTTCAATTAAATAAATTCAGTGATACAGATTACCCGGCAGTCCCGACACTTTTCCTTGAGTTCCATGGAAATGCAGAAGGTCTCAAGGCAGACCTCGCCTTTGCAAAAGAAATTATGGAAGATCAGGGCTGTCAGGAGTTTATTTCTGAATCGGATACAGCAGCCCGCAATCACTTATGGGAAGCCCGTCATAACTTGGCCTATGCCTTTGCTCATGATTATCCAGGTAAAAAAATGATGCTCACCGATGTAGCCGTACCGATTTCGGAACTAGCGAATGCTGCAATTTATGCACGACAGGAAGTTGATAAATTAGGGATACCGGGCGGAATTGTTGGGCACGTAGGGGACGGAAATTTCCATTCCATACTAATGATTGATTTGGATAACGAAGAGGAGATCAGGAAGGCAAAAGAATTCAACAAAAACATTGTTCTCTATGCGCTGGAACGCGGTGGAACTTGTACGGGTGAACATGGTGTCGGGATTGGGAAAAAGCCATACCAAGAGCAAGAACATGGTGCTTCTCTTGAAATAATGAAGCAGATTAAGAAGACATTAGACCCGAATAACATCTTAAATCCAATGAAGATTGTAGATATCGATTAAGCGAAAGAAACGCATCGCAGCGGCTCAAACCCTTGAACCGTTGTGATGCGTTTTACTTTTCTCTAACCTATAAGATATATTTATCGATTTCTTTCACAAGGTCGACAAGCTGCGGTTTACTCACTTGTGCACTTGCTCCGACCTTTTCCCCCTTATGATATAAATCATCCGTGATCAGGGAGGAGAAAATAATGACCGGGATACCTTTCAGACGATTATTTTGCTTAATCCGGTGGGTCAGATGATGCCCGTCCATCTGGGGCATTTCAATATCTGTCAGTACAAGCTGCACGATTTCTTCGGGATCGACCGTTTGATCCTTCGCAAGTACTTCCAAATACTCCCAAGCTTCCTTCCCGTTTTGAAAAACTGTCACATTATCATAGCCGGATTTTTCCAATGTATCTTTAAGCAATGCCCGCAATACACCTGAGTCTTCTGCGAGAATGATTTTTTTCATCGTGCGTTCCCTCGGCCCTAACGCCTTAATACTGTCCACATTCCCGCCTAATTCCGGATTAATTTCGACGACGATTTTCTCAATATCAAGGAAGACCGCGAGCGTGTCATCATGAAGTTTAATCAAGCCTGTCGCATACGGTTGGTTGCCTGTGGCGAGTTCGCTTGGCTTCTCAATTTGCTCCCAGGAAATCCGGTTGATACGCTTCACTTTATGCACCCGAAAGGCAATCTTGATCTGGTTTAGTTCGGCGATAATAAAATGATCTTGCTCTGGATTTATCGAATCCTCTTTATTTACAATGTCTGAAAGCTTGACTACAGGTATGATTTCTCCCCTCAAGTGGATGACACCTTCTACATAGTCAGGAGCTTTCGGAATGCTTGTAATCGGAATAGGAGTGATGATTTCCCGCGTTTTCAGCACATTAATCGCAAAGGTTTCATCCCCTAATTCGAAAAGGATAATTTCCAGTTCATTCGTTCCGCTTTCTAATAAAATTCCATTGTTTATACTTTTTGTCATACCGATTCTCCTATCTCCAATACGTGAGATATTTTACACTATATTTTACGGTGTTACCACCATATTTTCAATCGATATTGACATGAAGCATTTTATATATCAAAATCCCATCGCTGTGACATGGTAAATTCTAGAATTTTTTTCATAATATGCAGCTCCCCCACCTGATGGAAATAGCTTTTTCCAGAAATCTGATTCATTACGATGTATGTTCCGCGAGACGTGAATTGGCGCTTTCTCTCATTTGCTTTTTCCGCTCGGTCATTCTTAAATAAAGGTTATTGCCGAGTAAGGAGACGATGATGAACAATGTACCGATATAATCATACGCTGTCAGGCTAGTGCCTTGGATAAATGAAATGGTCAGTGTTGTGATTGGTACAAAGTTAATGAATAATAGCGCATTAATCGGTGACAAGATCGTTACCCCGACGTTCCAGCCTACAAGTGCAATAACTCCGGGGAAAATTGTCATAAATGCCAAATGTGGACTTGTCACAACGAGCGTCTCAACCGTTGGAACTGAAACATAGCCGGTAAATGTTAAGATAGCAACGATAACTACCGCAGTTCCTGTCCCTAGCAAACAACTTAACGTGGAATAGCGTAATGCAGACCAACCAGCAAACCGCGGTCCCCCCATCGTATAGACAACCCAGCCAATCACTGCAATTAATATTAACAAGGATGGAAACATATTGCTCGTTGCGCCGAGGAATGATTGGATATCTCCCTTTGTAATAACCAATACCGCCCCGACAAAAGCAAGAACGACGAATCCTAAAGTAAGACTTTTCGGTAAGCTTTTATATAGCAAGGAGACGATCACGATGGAGATCATCGGCATTAATGCTTCCATGACCGAAGCAACCATGATTCCAGACTCCCCTAATAAGTCTTCTCCCCAGAAGATCAGCAAATTATAAATGGTAAATGCCATTGTACCGAAAAACCATAGTTGCTTTCCATTTCCTTCCAAACGGAAAGCCTGCTTCCCTTCTTTCCATAATAAAAACGCCACTAAAATGACGCTTACACCTACATAACGAATAATCGTAAAATAAAATGGATCGATATGTTGAAACGCCGAATGAGCAACTGGGAACATCGCACCCCAGGAAGCCGCGGCGATAAAACAAAGAATCGCTCCAAACCACAAACTCTTTCTCATTACTGCCCTTTTCCCCTCTCTTTATCTATTCTATTACGATTGTCTAATACTGTAGGTATCTTGTAAAACGAATTAAAATGATGACATCCATCACTTTAAGTGATACCATTGAGTTGCTATAAGATTGAGGGGGAAAGCCATGGAATTAAAGGATCTGGAAATATTCCAAGTTGTGGCGAAGAAAGGGACGATTACAGCTGCAGCGAAAGAACTTCGCTACGTCCAATCCAATATCACATCTCGGATTCAGAAATTGGAAGAAGAATTGAACACACCTTTATTTAATCGCCACCATCGCGGCATGACTCTGACACCGGAAGGAAAAAAGCTTTTGACATATAGTGAGGACATTACGTTGCTCGCCAAGGAAATGAAAAAAGCAGTGCAAAGTAAAGAAGAACCTGCCGGGAGACTCGAAATTGGCACAATCGAAACAGTCTTTCAACTGCCGAATATCCTTGCTTCTTTCGTTAAAAAGTACAAAAATGTCAATTTGTCGCTATATTCCGGAGTGACCGACCATTTGGAAAAACAAGTATTGGACCACCAGTTGGACGGTGCCTTTGTGACGGCGGGGAATTTCTCTCCAGAAATTGTGGCGCATGAAGTGATTGAAGAGGAACTTGTACTCATCGCCCACCACCAAGCGGATTTGACCGATGCAATCCAGGAAGAGCCGGTTCTTTGTTTTTCAAAAGGATGTGGATACCGGGCCCGTCTGGAGTCTTGGTATGAGGATGAGAATATTCATCCGAAGAAAATTATGGAGTTCGGTACATTGGAGACGATCCTCCGTAGTGTTGTCGTCGGACTGGGGATTGCCTTTGTTCCGAGATCATCCGTAAGTCATTTAGAAGAAAGTGGGCTGATCTCCTGTTATTCTTTACCGGATGCATATAGTAAAGTGAAAACAATGTTCATTCGGAGAGAAGATACATTCCTTACAAATACATTGCAGAAGTTTATTGAAACAATTGAAACGAATAAAGATATGGAGATTCATTCGCTTAAATATTAATACGAAAGACAGTTTTGCTAGTCATTATATTTACCTACTTTAAAATCTTACTACCTTCTTTAACTATTTTAATTGACTATAATTAGTAGTCCTAATAATCCTATAACGCAAACTGTACCAATTATACCTAAGACATTTAAGACTTTATTTATTTTCTGTTTCTCTTTAAATATTTTGCAGAGTATAAAGTAAACCCCAATGCCTACCATTCCACCTAATGTATTACCTATAAAATCTGTGATATCAGATGCACCAATGGCAAATACGAATTGAAATACTTCAAACAACAAACTTACACTCGCTATTGGTGCAATTTTTTTCAAAAACGACCAATTTGGCTTCAACATGCTCAAATAAATTCCAAAAGGTATAAAAATAATGATGTTTAAAATAATCTCATCAAAATCAATTTGATTATTAATAATCGTCAAATCTGCAAAAGGTACTATATTAATATTTCTCATGTAAGGCAATTCATAAGAAGATAAAGCCATTTTAAACAAGATAATCCAAGTTAATGCAAGCAGGTAGATAACTAGAAGACTAATAGTTATTACCCGTTGACGCCTTTTGATCTTTTCCACATTAAGCCGCTCCATCTGCTACCACCTTTTCCATTGTAAGAAGCATCGTACGGAGATAAACACTATACCCTGCTCCACCATTAAAACTACTCTCCCTAAATCTACTACCAGGTGTGGGACTTGCAGTCCGTAAATACCTGATTCTGTTCAACTAACATTCAGTGGGGGGGAAGGGTCCCCCACTAGATGAAGTTTCACTTTATCTAAGTCCATCATCCATATGGGCAAATCCGATGTCTGTATCAACCGCTCCGTAAACTTTCGATGTTGCTATATTTTCTCCCCGAAGCCAGCGAGAGAAATCAAATATAGTTGGTTCCCGATTTTCTCCAAGCGCAAGCCACGCTTGTTTTTCTTTTGGTAAATACGCAGACGTATGAATTGTTCCGGCCCAGCTTTTATATTGTTTGGAAAATACACCTTGCTCCGGATCATTCATAAAATGGAAGGCTTCCGCTACACTACCAAGAACTTCTTTTTCTGATATTTTTTCCAACCGGGCTTCAGAATCAACTAAATGCTGACGGTTCTCTTCTTTCAGGATTTCAAAATGGTTCGTACAGCTCTGCGCGCTCCGAACTGCCACACCTCGGGGACTTGTTTCAATGATGAATGTTTCTTCATTTGGGTCTAGTACGATATAGCTGAAACTATGTCGGTGCGGGATTTCTTTTAGAAAATCAAGCGTTTCTTCGACTGTAGCACAAGTCTCAAGAAGCATCCGGCCGATCATCCAGCAAACAAATCCTGCGCCGGGCTTTTTCCGATTAATTGCATTATATCCCATTACAAGACCTTTCTCATTCATGCCATCCATCCGACCGGTTATTCTCTGGGCAGGTCCGATTGTTGCGTATCCTGTATCAGTCGGCTCGTAAATATGATATCTGCCCTCATATGTTTTTGGATGGAAATCATAATTTCGCACCATAAAGTTTTTCCCGGTCACGATGGAACAGCCGCTTTTTTCAATGGGCAAGCGGTAGCCGGAAAAATCTCGCAAAATGATAGACATCGGGTGTTGCAATGCATCTTTCAACCCCTCAAGTTCTTCCCAAATTCCAGGTGCATATTTTGTAAGCATCTCTTTCGTTTCTTGTTCCTTTGCTGTAAACCTTGGCTGGCGCACTTTCCAGATCCGCTCCCGGTTTTTCATGATCAAGGAATCTTTGATTTGTTCACCGAGCATGAAGCCATAATCATAATGCGAACCACGAAACTGCACCACATCACTATAAATCCGCTTCAATCGTTTCCCTCCTCTATTACCATTGTACTTGAAAAGGGCTTCCGGGTCAGCCACGGGATATTGATACGCTTGGTCTGTGACCTGGAACGTTAAGATTACGCTAGGGCGGGAGCTATAGAGTCCAGTCACCTGACTTCACATGAAAATGGATTTTGATCAGAGTTGTCAGTAACCTAGAGCGCTAGTATTTTGCCGAGACGGGCATTGACAGGTCATTTCTGTGCTTTAACAAAGCCGTAAAAAGTAGTGGCTGGCACTAACAACTCTCATCATTACCCAACAATCATTCTCAAACAAAAAAACAGACACTGATCAACCGGATCAGTGCCCAATACATAAGCTATTTAGACCGCAAGTGGGACAAATGCTCTGACCCCCGTGTCCCACTTCCTCTGACCCCCGTGTCCCACTTCGATTACTTGCCGCGTTCTTGCATTCTTTCGTGTTCGCCTAGTGTGGAAATGTCGATTCCTTTCATGGCGGTGCCTAATTCTTTGGACAGTTGGCCGATTAATTCATAATCCTCGTAATTTGCTGTTGCTTGGACGATTGCTTTGGCGAATTTCTCTGGGTTTTCCGATTTGAAAATTCCTGAACCGACAAATACACCATCTGCACCAAGCTCCATCATTAATGCGGCGTCTGACGGAGTTGCAACTCCTCCTGCTGCATAGTTGGATACCGGTAATCTACCCGCTTCTTTAATTTGTTTTAAAATTTCATAAGGGGCACCAAGAAGTTTTGCCTCGGTCATTAATTCATCATCGCTCATCACAGAAACTTTTCGCACCTGTGCTTGAACTTGGCGCATATGACGGACAGCTTCTACAATGTTTCCAGTTCCAGGTTCACCTTTCGTACGAATCATTAAGGCACCTTCCCCGATTCGGCGAGCAGCTTCACCTAAATCTCTTGCACCACAAACAAATGGTACGGTAAAATCACTTTTCAGCAAATGGAATTCTTCATCTGCAGGTGTGAGCACCTCACTTTCATCGATGAAATCTGCTCCAAGTCCTTCTAGCACACGAGCTTCTACAATATGACCGATTCGAGCTTTTGCCATTACCGGAATATTTACAGCCTGGATTACTTCTTCGACAATGCGTGGGTCTGCCATCCGAGCTACTCCGCCTGCTTTTCGTATGTCTGAAGGCACACGCTCTAATGCCATGACCGCAATCGCACCGCTTTCTTCCGCGATTTTTGCCTGCTCCGCATTAACGACGTCCATGATGACCCCGCCTGTTTTAATCTTCTCCAATACTTCTGCATGTTTTGTCAGTCCTTGAATTGCCAAATGGACCACTCCTTTGATTTATTAGAATTTTAGTTTATTATAAGAGTATAGTGACACCATTAAAAGAACCAGATTATTAACTTTTGACAGGGTCAGATTGTAAGGAGGTCCCTAAATGAATATGTTAACTTGTCATTTAGAGCGAGAAAGTGAGATCCCGCTCTATGAACAATTATATAATTTTATAAAAAAAGAAATTATGGAAGGAAGAATTACGTATGGTTCGAAGCTTCCATCCAAACGGAAGCTCGCGGATTTTTTAAAGATAAGTCAGAACACGATTGAACAAGCTTACGATCAATTAGTCGCGGAAGGTTATATTGAGGCAAAACCAAGAAAAGGCTATTTCGTCCTCGCCTCGGAAGACCTCGAATATGTACAGCCAGCACGAACCATTCAGGAATACCAAATCGAAAAGAAACAAATCCGTTATGACTTCCATCCGAGCTGGATCGATACCGAGCATTTTCCCTTTGCCAAATGGCGGAAGTACGCGAAAGATATTATAACGAAGGACAATCAAGAATTACTTCTCATGGGAGATCCGCAGGGAGAGCTTCATTTAAGAGAGGAAATCGCGACTTATATTTATCAAGCCCGCGGGGTACAATGCTCTCCCGACGACATCATTCTCGGCGCTGGAATTGAGATACTACTGCAACAATTTATCCTGCTTATGGGGAGTAAGACTACTTATGGCGTGGAAGATCCTGGTTATCATGTCATGTCTCGAATGCTCAAGCACTATCCGAATAAAGTGTATCCTTTGCAGGTCGATAACGATGGGGTAAAAATTGGTGAACTCGAGCGAACACCAATTGATATTATGTACGTCACCCCGTCCCGGCAATTCCCTTTTGGTTCCGTACTTTCAGCCAACCGCAGGATTAAATTGCTGAACTGGGCAACGGAGAAGGATGACCGCTATATTATTGAAGATGATTATGACAGTGAATTCCGCTATACCGGTAAATCGATTCCATCCCTGCAAAGTCTTGATCAGAATGAAAAGGTCGTCTATCTTGGCACCTTTTCCAAATCCCTGATTCCGTCCATTCGAATCAGCTATATGGTGCTCCCGAAGCACTTAATGAAATTTCACAGGAAAAAGCTATCTTATTTCCAATGCTCGGTCTCTCGTATTGACCAGCATATCCTCGCACAATTTATGAAAGAAGGCGATTTTGAAAGACATCTTAACCGGATGCGAAATGTGTACCGGCGGAAAATGGAATTGACCTTAGAAACACTTGCATCGTATCAAGATTTCGTTGAGGTAATCGGGGACTTATCCGGCTTTCATGTTGTTTTGAAAATAAAAAACGGAATGTCGGAAGCAACACTCGTTGAAAAAGCTTATCAAGCAGATTTAAAAATATACCCGCTTTCCTTTTATGTGATGGAAGAGCAGTTCGGTGCGGAACCGATTATTTTGCTCGGATTTGCGAGCATACCCGAGACAGAATTGGAGGAAGCGATTCAGTTGTTGATGGGTTGCTGGGAAACTCAGAAATAAGCCCTTGTTTACCAATATATAGCGAGGAGGGATTGCTTTATGGACAAAGAATCGTACAAACGTCGAAAGCAAATGTTGTATCCACGTGACAATCTGAATGCCGTTGGGATGGATTAGCTGGAAAACAAGGATTTACTATTGAAGAACTTGATAACTTGATGATGCGGATCATTTTTGAAGCGAGAGATGAAAAAATCAAGTAATCAGTATTCAAAAGTAAAATAAAAATATTAACTCACTTGCTAATGTATAAACGTGACATTCGAAAACACTACGAACTGTCACGTTTTCTGTTTTACTTGAAAACCATTCCCTTCACACCCCCACCCCTTATCGGTACAATAGAAGTAAGAAGCAATATAAATGAAGGAGGATTCCACCATGCGATGCGGTGAAAAATGTTTTCGCGTAACAATTGAGAAAGATAATGAAACAAAAAGTATCCCCGTTTACGCCAGAACACAAATCGAAGCAAGAAGAGCGGTCCGCCGAAAATACGGTAAGGAAATTGTCATTCGTACCGTCCGAAAATAAATGCTTGAATGAGCACGAATTTTACCTGAATTGGTTCATCATACATACTCCTCGCTGACACCTCTTTTTCCCTAGTTAACTACCTATCCCTTCCATATATTTAAGCACTAAGCACCTTTCAGACTCGCCTAAATTGTCGTATTATTAAAACGAGTTTATCCAGAGAAAGGGTGCTTGCATGCTAAAGAAAATAAAAATACTTACTTATCCACTTATGCTTTTATTTATTCTCCTTTTACTAAGCGCATGCGGGGATGATGATACGAATGAAGCAGAGAAATCTGAACCGGATGATCCAGACACGGCTGACGTAGAAGAAGATACAGGAAACGATGAAAGTAATAAGAGCGTTACTACCGGGGAAGCTGCTTTCACTGCGTTAGAAAATCTGGAAGCAACAGCTATTACAGATGGGGATTTTGAAGCCGTAATGATTGAGGAGGGCCCGTCTCCAAATAACTACTATCATTCCATCGCCAGTAACGGTCTCCTTATCATGGAAGATAATGATACTAGTCTCTATATGGATTATTTAGAAGGGACATGGGGAGGCTTAACAACTTCGATTGAGTCGTTGGAAAGTGATGCGGAAAAAGGTAGAATTACCCATTCAAACAACAGCTATACCGAAATACTTGATGAAAAATATTATTTTATAAGTTCTCTCCCAATTGGTGATAACGAATTTGACAGGGAAAACGCCTTATTAGAATTAGATATGGAGTCAAGGGAAATTAGAGAAATCCTGCCTGAAGAAGGATTCAACACCATTGCAAAAAATGGGGACACTCTTTTTGTCGGAACGGATGAGCGTATTTATGCAATTGACCTTGAGACGAACGAAATTCTTTGGGAAAATGACGATGGAATTAGCAGTAGTTGGTTTCCACAGTTTTCTCTGACAGATAATAATATCGTCTTCTCCAGTTGGGAAATCCTTGAAGTGTACTCCCAGGAAACAGGAGAACTCATTTACGAAGATGAAGGTTTCTTCTATGATGTCGCAACGGATGGCGATATGTTTTATGGTCTAATGAATGTTTCAGACTACGGTGATGGGGAAATTCAAATCATTTCTTTCCATGAAGAAGATGGAAGGCAGGAAGAACTGACAGAGGCCGCCCCTATTGACCACGTCTATGATGAAAATAATGTTACACTTGATTTAATCAATAATCGCTTCTTTGTTAAAGTAGAGAACGGTATTTTAGCCTATGACGCAAGCTCATATGACCATCTTTGGACTGATGCTTACGGAACAATTGACGATCAAGATACGAATGATGATTTCAGTTATTATATGTACAGCGCTTATTCGGATGATTATATCTACATATACACCGAGGCATTAGGTAGCGCAAGCACGGATTCAAAAAACCTATTCAGTGTACTTGACGCAGCAACTGGAGAAGTACTAGAACACTATCATCTTGGAAGTGATGCGGCAGCCGGACCATTTCTTGACGAAGCGACTGGAAAGGTCATGATATACTACAATGAAGGTGACACATCCACTGCTTACATTCGCGACATTCAGTAAGTTTTCTAGTACGAACCTAAATTTAGGCAGAGTTGTTTTTGGGTTTATGACCAAATACAGCTCTGCCTTTTTCCAGTTATAAAAATTGACCATCTTCATATATATAATGGATAACAAGAATGGAGGAATCCATATGAAAGCAATTAGTGCTATTCTAATGGACTATCCGAGTTCCGCGCATCTTCACCGAGCATTAACCTCACTTTATAACATTAATTCCCAGCTACATTCCGTCACAATCCTGCAAGAAAAAGATATTCACCTTCCCATGCCTAAGAAGCAAAGCATGCTCCCAAATCCAGTTGTTCACACCTACCAACCAAATGGATTTGGAAAGCTTCTAAATGAAGTAATAGCACAACAAAAAAGTGAATACATCCTTTTTCTAAAACAGTCCGAGTATCTTTCTCCTAAAATCACAAATGAAGCACTCCAGTTGAACTCCTCCCAGGCGGTCATGCAGCATAACTACTCCCTAAAGCATATTTCGCTGCCCTTCCCCCTCCTCGTCCGGACAGCATATTTACAGAATCATCCCTTTCTACTGGATCATCAGCTCCCTTTCAAAGATGCACTCTTTTCTGCATGGCTTTCCACTATGGATGATGCAGTGGTAGTAGACAAAAAAGACCTAATAAAGCGGGCAACAGAAAGTACAACACGCGACCGGATCGAAAAGCTCCAACTGCTTGAAAAATATCACTACAAGAAAACCTCTACGGAACACCCAAGCCTCACCATTCTCATGGCAAACTATAATATGGAAAACTATGTGGAAGCCGCAATAACATCATGTCTTTTCCAAACCGAAAGGCCAGAACAAATTTGCATCATCGATGATGGTTCAACGGATGACTCCTATAAACACATACAAAACTGGCGACATGAGCCCGTAATCCAATTATTCACCAAGGAGAATGCGGGAAAAGCAAAGGCACTCAATGATTTACTGCCTTATGTTACTTCTGATTTTATTTTAGAGCTCGATGCAGACGACTGGCTTGACGCGGATGCTGTTTCTGTAATCAAAAGTCATCTCCCTCATCTACCTGAAGATGTTGCTGTCTTATATGGTAATTTCAGACGTTGGAAGCAGCGAGAAGGGAATATTCTGTTCAAAAGTATAACGACAGGAAGACCGGTTCATGAAAGAAAGGATTTACTGTCTTATCACTTCCCGCTTGGTCCACGAATCTACCGGACGGCTTCATTAAAAGCAATCGGCGGGTTTCCCATTGTTCCTTTTAAAAATGGCAGGTTGTTTGAAGATGTAAGTGTGCTAAACCGTTTAATCACAACGTATCGTTTGCAATATGAAAATTTCACCGTTTATAATATTAGGGAACATAAGGAAAGTATTACACGAAAAAACAAGAAGCAGTGGTATGAATTTTTAAATTACTTATAAATGTTATGTTAAAAATCATTTTTCTTCATTGCCTTTGCCTTCAAAAAACCGATTGATCGTTGAAATAATTAATCCCTGCTGCTGGGAGGTCATCATCGGATAAATTGGTAGGGCCAATATGCGATTTGCTGCTTGTTCCGCAACCGGGAACGCTCCTTTTTTATAATTCAAATAACGGAAAGCTTCTTGTAAATGTAAGGGGACTGGATAGTAAACCGCTGAAGCAATATGGTTTCTTGCCAATTCAGCCGCCAATTTATCCCGGTTATCCAGTTCGATACAATATTGATGGAAGGTATGCTCGCGACCACTCGGAACGTTTGGCTTCAATAAAAAGCCGGGTAAGTTTTTAGTATATCTTCTCGCGACTTCCTTCCTCTTATCCAAGAAAATATCTAAATAATATAATTTGACGAGTAAAATAGCTGCTTGCATCTCATCCAATCTGCTGTTCATACCAATTAAAGAATGATGATATTTTTTATCGCTCCCATGATTGCGGAGTTTGAGCATTGTTTCGTAGAGTGTTTTTTTATTCGTCGTGACAAGGCCCGCATCCCCGAGAGCTCCTAGATTTTTAGACGGGAAAAATGAAAAGCAGCCGATGTCTCCAATGGCACCAACTCGTTTTCCCTCAAACTCCGTGCCAATTGCCTGGCAAGCATCTTCAATCACACGTAAATTATATTTTTCAGCTAGGAACATGATCTCCTTCATATTTGCAGCCCTACCGTATAAATGGACAACTATGATTGCTTTTGTTTTCGGGGTAATAGCTGCTTCAATTTGGGCGGGATCCAAATTGTAGGTATCTGCTTCAATATCAACAAACACAGGAGATGCCCCAACTTCAGCAATTGCCTCAGCTGTGGCGAAAAAAGTAAATGGAGTTGTAATTACTTCATCTTTTGGGCCAATATTTAATGCTTTCAACGCCAAGACTAATGCATCCGTTCCATTCGCTACCCCGAGGGCATAGTTTGCTCCTACGTAGTCCGCGGCTAATTTCTCGAACATCTCCCCTTTTTCCCCAAGTACATAATTCCCACTATCCAACACTTCTGTCATTATTTCAAGAATAGGGGTACGTAATAAATTCAATTCTGCCTGTAAATCAACCATTGGAATCGGCTGCATTATTTCTTCCTTCATTGGAATCCCCCCGTCCATTTCCGATTCCGATATACGTCATATTTAATTTCTTTATTTCCTCTTCCTTTACTTTATTCCGACCGTCCAAAACGAGCTTGCAATTGGTGAACGCTGCAAAATCAAGATTCTCATATTCCTTATGGAAGGCTTGAATAATGATGGCATCTATTTCTTCAATCACCGAATCACTCAACTGTAGAGGGAGGACAGCATAACGTTCTATTTCACTTGTTGTAAACTGAGGATCATGCACAAGGATATTTGCCTTTGCTCGCTTAAGCTTATCAATGAGCATGAGCGCCGTAGACTTTGTAGGCTCTTTCACATTTTCCCGGTAAGAAAGCCCGAGGATAAGGATATTTTTATCCTGGAAAGTCCCTAACTCTTCTTCCATCTTCGCTAAGGAATAGTCAGCCATTTGATCATTAATCGTTCTCGCTAAGGGGGTTAGCCCACTAGTTAAGCCTTTATTGATGAAAAAGTAAGGATAGATTGGAATACAATGACCGCCAACGCCAATTCCGGGGTGATGAATATGCGAATAAGGCTGACTATTACTTACTGTAATCACTTCATTGATATCAACATTTTTCTCATCCGCAAACATAGCCAATTCATTCGCGAGGGCAATGTTGACGTCCCGGTAAACGCATTCTGCTACTTTGGAAAATTCGGCTGTTTCGAGTGTACTTACATCTATCAGCTCACAACCTAGAGACTTCGTATAAAATTGTTTTGCTAATGTGAGACTTCTTTCATCCAACCCGCCAACGATTTTAGGATAGCTCTGTAGATCGCGGATGATTCGATTCGAGTAAACTCTTTCCGGACTGTAGGCAAGATGAAAATCTTCCCCCATTTTCAAACCTGAAACTTCTTCTATTTTCGTACCAAATCTATTGCGCGTATCGCCCGGTGCAAGTGTTGTTTCAAATATGATAAGAGAGCCTTTCTTTAATCCTTTCGCTATGTCCAGCACCGCTTGATCAATGAACCGATAGTCTATACGATTATCATCATCAATGAGAACAGGGACAATGACAATTATGATATTCGATTGTTGAACGGCCTCTGCGGTCCGCTTCGTTGCAGACAACGTTTTACTATTATGAGCTTCGGAAACTAATTTTTCTAAACCTGGCTCATTTTTAATATGGGAAATCCCTTGATTGATCGATGATACAACATCTTCATTAATATCAG
Source organism: Oceanobacillus indicireducens (assembly GCF_014647195.1). Classification (GTDB taxonomy): domain Bacteria; phylum Bacillota; class Bacilli; order Bacillales; family Amphibacillaceae; genus Oceanobacillus; species Oceanobacillus indicireducens. The sequence continues at coordinate 51,107 of NZ_BMOS01000010.1, forward strand.
CACCATGCACATTAAACCCATTATTCGCAAACACTGCTGCTAATGTCAGTCCGATTTTACCAAGCCCGATTACAGCTACTGAATCGGTAGGTAAACTAGAATAGTCTGCCATACCATTCCCTCATTTCTTCATTAGTATGTGATACTTTATGTCTTATATTGTTTCATTGATTGTACGTATGATTAGAAAAATAGAATCTGGTTTATCCTCATCATTCATCCACCTTCGTTAAGCTCATCATAAATAGATAGAAGCCGCTTTTCCATTTTTGCCCAACTGAATCTCTCTTCCATCACCTTTCTCGCTTGAAGACTCATTGCATGAATTTGCTTTCGGTTGAAGTTAAGATCGAGCAAACCTTTAGCATAATCTTCCGCGGTTGCTTCACGCCCTTTAACGACATAACCGCAATTATATTTCCGAATAAATTCTTTCATATCGTCACATTGATTCACAACTACCGGTAGGCCATTATTTAAATAGCTGAAGAATTTATTCGGCATTGCATATCGATTGTTCAAAGACCCTTTCGCATCCAAATCCACCCAACCCAAATCTGCTCCTTTCATCTTTTCTGGTATCTCCTCATAATCGACCCAGCCAGTTTGGATAATCTTATCCTCTAGGTGAGATGGGATTAAAAGAGGGTTCTCTGATTTTTTATTTCCACCAATCAGAATGACTTTGAGCGGGAACTGTTCATTACATAATTCTGTTATCTTCATTAACTTATGGAAGCTGCCTCTTTTTCCATTCATGACGCCTTCATACACGAGAACGAGCTGCTCATTCTTCCCTTGTCCTGGATGATAACCATTACTAAGTGGAGGTGTGTTGTAAATAACTTCTACTGATAAGGCTGCGTCCAGTGAATGGAAATCCCGTTTAATCGATTCGGAAACAGTTATTATCGTGTCTGTTTCATTTAACATCAGCTTTAACATGTCGCGCTTAATTTGTTCTGTCCGACTTGCTTGTTTCAAGAGCGGGTCTGGATCGACTTCATGGCTATCATATATTAATTTGCTTTGCTTTCCCTGAGATGAGAGTGCCCGTTTTACTTGAACACCAGTATACAGAGAGTAAAATTCATGTGCATGATAAATATCAGCCTGCTGAGCAATCGCCAATTGAATGAATCGATCTGTATAGAGAATGTCTTTATTTTTTTTAATCGTAGTATAAAGTTTTTTTAACTGTTTTTCATGGTGGATTTCCTCATATGTTAGGATTTTGATGCCTTCATGAGAGAATTGTTCTTCCCTGAAATGCTCCTTAAACAGTGTACCGTCCACATCGAATAAATAACCATTCCTACGAGGTACAATCATCGTCACTTGAAATCCCGCTTTTACGAGACTTTTAGCTTCCTTCTTAAAGATTCTCGCATCTAAAAAAGGATGCTCCGATACTAATATACATACATGTTTCACGATAATTCTCACTCCTAACTGCACGAACTCCTGAACAACTAAAAACTTAAAGAATAAAATATAGAAATTGCTTGAGAAAGGAAAGTAGATGATGAAAGCATTGACGATTGTAGGTGCAAGGCCCCAGTTTATTAAAGCATGTATGTTGTCTAAAGCTTTTAAAAGCTATCCTCACATCAAAGAGATTATCGTTCACACGGGACAGCATTATGACTATAATATGTCTGATGTTTTCTTTAAGCAGTTGGATATTGCTGAAGCGGATTATAATTTAGCTGTCGGCTCTGGGACCCATGGTGAACAAACTGCCAACATGTTGCTGAAATTAGAAAAGTTAATGATGTCTGTAAAACCGGACGTAGTAATTGTGTATGGGGATACAAACTCTACTGTAGCCGGAAGTCTCGCTGCAGCGAAACTCCATATTCCCATTGCTCATATCGAAGCTGGTCTTCGCAGTTTTAATAAAAAAATGCCCGAAGAAATGAATCGAATCATTACCGATCATTTATCTGATTATTTATTTTGTCCAACGGATTATGCTGTGGAAAATTTAAATAAAGAAGGAATTAAGCAAGGTGTCTATCGAACGGGAGATATCATGTATGATACGATTACACATTTTAAACCTTTTGCAACAAAGCACTCTTTCTTATTGGATAATTTAAAACTTAAGGAAAAGGACTATTATTTAGCAACAGTCCACCGAGCAGAGAACACAGATGACCCTACCCGTTTAAAAGCAATATTCCGGGCCTTCCAGCAGTTGGATAAAGTTGTCGTCCTCCCCTTGCACCCACGAACAAAAAGTAAAATTATGGAATATCAATTGGATGATCTCGTCCGCTCTCCCAATATTAAACTCGTTGATCCTTTGGATTATTTTGGTATGCTCGCATTGGCTGCAAAGGCAGATATTATTCTCACGGACTCAGGAGGCTTGCAGAAAGAAGCTTGCATGCTTCAAGTACCGTGCGTCACCCTTCGTGAGGAAACGGAATGGCTGGAAACAGTGGAATCCGGCTGGAACAAACTAGCTGGTGCCGACTCCCAAACAATAATCGATACTATTCAAAATATACAGCGACCAACAGCAAATCAATCTCTTTATCGTGCCGGAGCTGCCTACAAAATCGCTAATATACTTCTCAAAGAATTTTAAAGAATAATGGAAGAGGTGACCAGCAAGTTCACCTCTTTTGAGTTATAATTTCTTGTAAACATCGATATATTGATGAATGACATTGGTCGCACTGTGATATTTTTTCACGTAAGCCCTGCCTTGGACACCTAATGCTTTCCATTGTGCCGGAGTATGAAGCAAATCTTTCAGTACATCAGCAATATTAGCTGGATTAGCATTCACAACTGGAAATTCTTCCGGATATTTACTTACAAGATCTTCCCTTATATAGCAAATAACCGGTTTTCCTAATGCCATCGCTTCTGTGGTAAGGTATCCCGCTGCTCCAATTCGTAATTGATCTATCACAAGATCCGCTTCAGTTAAAAGCTTCATCGTTTCCGCATGATTCAGGCCTTCAATTAGCTTAAATTCAAAAGACATACCTTCATTCTTCAACTTCTGAACAGCATCCAGTACAAACTCTGTTCCCTTTAAATTCCGTTTGGTCGGGGCGTGGACGACAAGAGGGTTTTGTTTAATAGTAGGGTAATTCGGCTTTAGCTTATGGATATCAATAATGTGGGGAATAACATGTGTATGCTTATAATAATCTTTTACATAGGTTTCTATTTCATAATCAAGCGCGATCGCATGATCAACATACGATGAAAGCTTCGTCAAATTCTCTCTAATTCTTTCTTCTGTCCATTCATTTTTCACACGCACATACGGATTTTTCTCCTTTGCAACAGAAAGGATACGGGCATCCGATCCCCTGTGGTGGACGACCATCTTCTTTCCCGCTTTATGAAGCGTCTCTAAATCACGCTTATCAGGAAAGAATGTGCCGCCAAAATGAAAATGAAAAACATCATAATCCTCGATAGCTTTCTTAAAAAAATTTTGAATCTTTTCCAATCGTTTGTGTTTTGGAATATCCTGTAAATTTAAGCAAATATCCGATTCAAACTGGTAACGATTCGCATAAAAATGGCATGCCGTCGCGTCAATGCCTTGCAGACGCAATGAGCGACATAGATTGATCATTGGTAAGCCGCCCTCCGGAATATGCAACACGCGCATCTATCTCACCTCGATTCTACCGTTACGGAGTTGGTAAAAGTTTTGCATAAACACCGGCCAACCGTTTCTCCATTTCCTCCCATGAATAAATTTCCTCCATTACTTTCCTTCCATTCTTACTCATCTTCTCTAATTTTTCCGGATTTCGCTTGAGATAAAGAAATGCGTTCGCAAAATCTTTTGCGTCCGCTTGCTGCTTTTGGATCACATAACCGCATTTATGCTTTCGGATGAAATTTTCCATCTCCTGACATTTATTTACGACTACCGGAACCCCGTTATTCAGATAACTGAAAAATTTATTCGGTAGCGCATAATCACTATTAAGCGAATAATGCACCTCTTCCAAATCAATCCAACCGATATCAATAGCTTGCATATGCTTCGGAATCGAATGGTAATCCACCCAGCCCGTTTGCTTGATGATTGTTGTAAGATGCTTCGGGATTTTAAGTGGAGTTCCAAACTGGCTGCCACCAATAATCTTAAATTGAAAGTCTAGTTTCTGAGAACATATTTCTGAAATTCCGAAAATCTTTTCCTGATTGCCTTTATGATGTGTAATATTTCCTTCATAACCAACTGTTAACTGACTTCCTTCATAAGCTTTTAGCTCAACGTCTTTGATAAGTGGAGGTGAATTATAAATCACCTCAATCGGTAAATCCGGCATTCGTGCTATATACCAATCCTTGATTGAATCGGAAACGGTAATCAAGTAATCGACTTCTTTCAACATGATGAACAGCTTATCTTCTAAGTTTTTCCTTTTTTCTTCAGACGTTCTCGGATGAAGCGGATCAGGTGTCAGCTCATGACTGTCGTAAATTAATTTTACCTTCTTTTCCTTCTCCTTCTGCATCCGCCGTTTAATACCAATTCCGGCAAAGAGCGATAAATATTCATGGGTATGATAAATATCCGCATCTTCTGCCATCGCCAAATTTGTTAGCGGATTATTGAAGCCTTCCGTTTCCCAAACATCTTCACTACTTAACACTTTATTCAATGATTTTCTCGTTTTTTCAGCGTGATAAGTGACTATTTTTATCCCTTCATGGATGAACACGTTACTTCTAAAGCTTTTTTTAAAAGGTGTGCCATCAATATCAAATAAATTACCATTTTTCCTAGGTACAATCATCGAGACGTCGTACCCCATCTTTTGTAGACTTTTGGCTTCCTTTTTAAATATCCTTGCATCCAAAAACGGATGATAGGCAACAACCATACAAACCTTTTTGGACATCTCGATTCTCCTTTCCTTTAAGAAGAGGCTAGTAGATTCAGGCATCGATTTCTTTAGCTGGTACCCCTGCAACAATTATATTTGTATCAACGTCTTTCGTTACGACAGCACCTGCTCCAACAATTGTATTCGAGCCAATCGTTATACCTGGCAACAAAGAGGCATTATTACCAATCTTTGCTCCTTGTTTAATACACGGTCCCTTCAAAGTGTATGCTTGTGCTCCCATGTATTTATCATTGGACATGGAAACACAAGGACCGATGAAAACATTATCCTCAAGAGTTGTATCACCTGTCACATAGGCTTGGGTTTGAATCGTGCAGTTCTTCCCAATCGTCGTGTTCAATTCAATAATCGCGGCTCTACCTATGACCGAGGCTTCTTCAATGTGGACATTTTCTCTAATGCTTGCGTGATCCCCAATAAAGACATTTCTCCCGATTGTACTGCCGGCATAAATTGAAACAAGATGCCCGATTTTCGTACCTGCTCCAATAATCAAATTACGCTCTGTAGGTGATTCTTTTCGCATTTTCTCATTTGCCGCCGGTTGAATGCCAACGACACAATTACTACCAATCGTGACATGCTCCCCAATTTGTGTTCCTTGTAAAATAACAGTATGATGGCCAATCACAACATTCTCACCGATAGAAACTCCGTCTTCGATTACGACGTGATGACCTAAATGGGTACTTTTAGGTATACTTGACAACTAGAATCCTCCTTTCCGCTACTCGCTTTCTAGAATACATTCAATTTTCTCCATAAGTTGCTTGGCCCGAATCCTCACCGTATGGTTCTCCTGAATGAATTGATGACCCTGTTCGGTAATCCGCTGTCTTTCCTTCTCATTCGCCAAATAATAGTCTGCTTTTTCTTTAAAATTACTTTCATCAATTGCGACGAAATGTTTACCTGGGATAAATCCTAAGCTTTCCAGTTCATTGAACGTTGGTGCTAGTAGGAGCGTTTTACATGCTAAGGCTTCATAATATTTCATCACAGGGTAATTATAGATCGAAGGACAGGTGAAGAAGATCTTCGTGCGGTTCAATTCCTTGGCATAATGTACACCAACCCGTTTATCTTTCTCCTCTTCCCTAGTGAAGTCACGATATCCTGGATGATGATAGCAGATGAACCGTGGATCTTTGGAATAAGCATTTACTATTTTCTCACGTAGTGGATAAGTCTTATTAACGGCACCTATCATTAGGAAATCTATGTCTTTTTCTAAAAAATAGTCTTTATATATTCCAGGATGAACAAAGTGAGGGAACCATTCTAGTTTATGTTTAAACTGTGGATATGTTTGGACGGATTTCTCCCATCCGATTGTAAAGAGGTAGTCAATTTTATTTTTATTGATATAATTTTCTCGTATTTTAACAAGGCGATGGACATCTGTCACAAATAATCCTGTCGGTATACTGCAATTCCTTAGTCCTTTAATCATTGGGAACAATTGGTGTCCCATATCATTCAGTATTAAAATAAAATCCGGCTTTGTCTCCAGCCTATTTAAAATATAATCAATATTGCCGGACTTCCTCCAAACGGTAAGGCGGACAATCCTTGCCAGTTCTTGTTCCAAATAATAAAAGTTTCTATTGATAAACCGGGAAGTATCTTCCCCAATAAATAAGACATGCCGCATCGATCTATAAACCCCTTTCTATTATCTCGTAGACAAGAGCCAAATTTAGATTTTCATTATGGCAGTCTATCTCGTTTCGAGTCTCTTGCATAGAATGACAGTAATCATTGAAATTAAATAGTGAGGAGATTTATCTATGAAAGTCGGTGTGATTGGAACTGGTAAAATGGGAGAATATCATGTGAAAACATATCTAGCATTACAAGATCATTGTCAGCTAGTCGGTATATTTGATAACGATGAAGATAGAAGCAGAGAAATTGCTGAAAAATATAAAGTGAAACAATTTCTATCCGTGGATGAACTTCTCCAAAGTGTAGACGCGGTAAGTATTGCTGTCCCAACGGATTATCATTATGAAATCGGTCTAGCATGCATCAGAAATAAGACGCATCTGTTGATTGAAAAGCCGATTACAAGCACTGTAGCAGAAGCTGATGATTTAATACAAAAAGCGAAAAAGGCTGGAGTGAAGCTGCAAGTGGGACATATTGAACTATTCAATCCACTCATTCCAATCCTGAAACAGGAACTGGAAAATGAAGAGATTATCGGTATCTCATTTTTCAGATTGAATCCGTACAATGCAAGACTAAAAGATATTGACGTCGTAAAAGACCTGATGATTCATGATCTTTATATTCTAGATGAACTTCTGAAGCAAAAAATAGTGGAATTCCATGCTTTAGGAAATATTATCGATCATTCAACGAAACACGCGGCTGTAATTCTTAAATCGACGCAAGGAGTAACTGTAGAGCTGATTGCCAGTTTTAAATCAAAAAGAAAAGTTCGGACAATTCAAGTGTTTACAAAAGAGGCCTTGATTGAAGCTGATTTGCTGAACAGAACGATACGCGTAACAAGAACATCCACACCTTTCTCAAAGAAAATTGCAGTTCCTTTAACAAAAACGATTACAATCGATAATAGTGTTCAGCCATTAGACATCCAATTAATAGAATTCCTTCATTGCATAAAATTTGATAAACCACCTGCTGTTTCAGGAAAACAAGGGAAACGAATCATGGAGCTTACAATTAAAATCAGCGAATCGATTCATCCAGCTTAAATTCTACAACACCAATTATCTATATGTTCAATTCTTACCTTTTATTTATTTTGTACTCAGCTTTCGCATTCTGGAACATATCGTTTTTATTCAAATGTGCGCAAGTTGAGTTTTGAATCTAAATGAAACAGCCCTGTCTAATTAAGGCAGGGCTGTTTTGAATTGGAACAGAACAGACTAGACTAGTTAATTAAGCTGCAGCGGGAAAGCGTGTGTAATTGATTGCATCAACGGATACATACTGCTTGAGATTATCGTAACCATTATCAACTTCGATAACTAGTACCAAATCGACAGTAACAGTGGATAAAATTCCTTCAATTAAATTATTGTCAGTCCCAACCTCAACAGTTGATCCGATTCGTTTAGCCATTTCAGCAGCAAAAGTTGCTTCAAACATGTCAAACCCTCCTTTATCATTCACTGACCAGTTCAATTGCTTCTATTCGGACCAAAACTTGTGACCCACTTTCAACAAGCACAATATAGTCGTCTTTAACAGCAAGCAATAATCCCGAAACCGTTCCAAATGGAGTTGTAACCTCCACTTGTTCGTTCACTAGAGTCATTAATAATTCTCTCATTGTTGTTGGAACATTTCCTGCCGGTGGTTTTCCAGTAGAAGGTGACGTAGACACTCCTCCAAAATCAATATTGAAGTCCACCGACGGAAAATCTATTCCAAGACCGGTTTTACTCTCAATGACGGTGCTTGTGTTTTGTGATAGTTGATTAATTAAGTTCAACAAATTTCTTTGTCTATTCGTTAGTGACGGCAAGATGATTCACTCCTTTCTTTCAAGATTTAGCATTAAAGGATTTCCAGCGAAACGATAACAGCAATAAGCAGTTGAATGAGTAATTGCAGGTTAATTGCAATATCCGTATCAATTGTCGTGATATTGACATCTTTCGATTTTTCCACGATTGTCTTCTGACGGTTGCTTTGTCTCGTTCTGGTAATTTGGTTAAAGTCTTGCAAAATATCTTCCACTTTGCCACCATCCGCAATGGCTAAACGGAGTACAACCGCAAGTGCCGCCTCAATCCCAATTTGTAAAGATGCTGCGGCTTGTGTGTCCGTTGTCTCTACCTCGACATATTCTGAGTCTTTAATAATAATCCATTCTTCTGATTGTTGCTTCGTAATATTTTTTTGATTCGCATCTTGCTCTACGATAGCCTGTGACCTATTTCTTTTATCATCGCAATGGTCTAATGCTCTCCATTCTTTCACTTTCGACATCAAATCCACCTCTTTTCATTTTATAGAATTTCAACTAATAGCACTAAGGCAACAAGTACTTGAAGCATTAACTGGAGATTAAGCGCTAGGTCTGTATCTCTAGTCGTTACAACCGCATCTTTCGTATTATAGATAAAGATTTTTTGCTTATTTCTCTGCGCCATATTAAAATGTTGAGTCAACTCTTGAGACACTGCATCACGTTGTGTGCCATCAGCAATCGAGATATTTAAAACAAGTGCAATGGCGAGCTGTAAAGCAGCTTGCAGGGATACCCCAATTTGCGTATCTGTTGAACTTACGGTGATATTACACGATTCTTTCACCCAAATTAGCTCTGCTGATTCCTGATCCATAAAAGATAATTCGGTACCCTCTTGCAGTACAAACGCATTGTTATCACTTGTGAAATCGGATTCTGTTGATTTATGGGATGGGCTTTTGCTAGATTCGTTAGAACATTTGCCACTACAGCTATGGCCACAGCTACAGCTTTTTAAAGGTTCTTCCATAAAGTAGGAATATCTATCTCCTTTTCCCCTGCTTACATCGTAATCATATTCCGAATGTCTATAAATCGTCATTTTGACACTCCTTTCTTATTGGCTATATAATATTGTTATGGTTTTTTCCTCTAGAAGATTGTACAGATTCACTACGTCTCATAAAAATAGCGAAAGCACCCACAGCAGGTGCTTTCACTATTTAATCACTTTTATCTTTTGCTTGATTTTGTTGGAAATCTGCAACCTGTTTCTTTAGGTCTTCCACCATTTCTCTAATCATCTTTTTCTGCTCTTCTGGTATATTATTCTTCACTTCGTCAGGCTTCACACCATTTTTCCTCAATATGGTCTGGACCATCACTTCCACCAGCTTTTCATTTAATGGCGGCTGTTTTGATGATTCACTCATATAACTCACCCTCCTGTTCACATGTCTATATTAGACTATGAGATCAATCGGTTAGCTGACTATGCTGTTGTCTATATGTTTACAGGAAGGGTAACTTGCTCATGTACAATCATACATTTAAGCAGAACTGCACCATTGTCTCTAGCAAAAATATTGCAAATGCATGTTATATAGTAAGGAAGGGGCGATCCTTCCTGAACGCTGCCCAAACAGTGTCCATGTTTATAATTCTTTTTCCACAACCCTTTCTATATTTTTAAAGCCACTATCCGTAGCAGATAGTGGCTCTTTTTTTCTCTCTATAATAATACGTTCAACATCATGATTAATTTCAATTTAAATTGCGTATTTCTTGTTTGCTCATCATAACATTTCTTTCCATACGTTTCGTCTTTTACTTTTTCCAGTCGTTCATCGACCATACATTTATATACAGCAATATCAATATGCACGATTGTTCCTCCCTTAATCACGCATTAACGGTCTGTAATACCCCGCCTAAACAAGAGGGAAAACCATATGTTAAGGTGGGGGTTATACAGTCCGTAAATACCTGATTCTGTTCAACTAACATTCAGTGGGGAGGTACGGAAACCCCACTGAATGAGTTTCACTTTATCATTTACCTGAATATGAGGAAGGCTGCTTGTTTTTCGGCATGTATCTGAAATTTGGTAATGACTAGAATAGAGCCACCTCAATTATTTTTATAAACATTCTCACTACCTCCTTTCAGAATTATCAATTGCTATACTCTTATTAATGCACGAAAACGTTCGGGGGAACAAGCGACAGAATGGTTATAATCAAACTTCCCCAGGGCTCTTCCAATAAAAGAAAGCGCGAAGTTCCTGAATAGAACTTCGCGCCGTCATTATTTATTTATAATTGTTTCGCATTTTATAAATGATTTTTCGAATCGTATCAAAGGATAAATGAAATTTCTTCTCTAATTCTTCAAATGATTTTCCCTCATTGTATAACTGGAATATCTCTTCATTTCGTTTCGCGATCAATTCTCTTGATCCGCTTACTTCTCCCCAAGCTGCCCGCTCTTTTTTTGCTTTCGGGATATAAATTAAATCCCCCTGGATATACTTCTGCATTTCTTTAAGCAGACTAGGGGGAAGCACCTCTTTTGCATTTTTGTACTGCATGTTTAACTTCCTCCTTGAAAACGTAGAAATCTAAATAACCGCTCTTTGTTAAATAGTCCATTTTCATCCTACTCCTTTCTTTTTAAATTTATGACCTGTTTCTTTTAATTACTTACCTTTGATTATAATTGATTTTCTAGACGATGGAAAGGTGTTAATTTTCCCAAAATTCACTTTAAATAATTAAGGACCGCGCTCAGGCGGTCCCATGCTGGTGATTCCCGCTAAGCGGAAACCACCTCACTAACTGTAATCAAAGTTATCAGCCTCCTTCCCGAAAGAGTCTGTCGGTCCGACACCTTTATTTACTCATTTTCCAGGTTCGGTTACAAGGGTAAGAATGATTATAATTGATTTTTCCCTGCTATCCCACGACTTATTTCCGAGAAGAAAGCTCATAGTTTAAGTCAAAAAAACCGATCATACTCCATTAATTGGTATTTGACGGTTTGAAATTAACTAGAACAGGGCATAACTAAATGATATAATATCCTATCGATTAAGAAACCTTTCTTTAAGAAATTTAAAAGTGGAGTTCGTTTCCAGAAAGTAGTTAACTAATACTAAACGTAAAATATTAATCGATATGTTTAAAATAAATGTCTTGGCCATCTGAACGATTAAGGTAAAAATAAGCAATAAACCGGTCGATCGATTCATCCCCGCTATTTACCTTCTTCATCATTTTTTACTTCTTTTCAGTAAAAATTGTAGATGCTCTTCTTTAAAAACAAAGACGAGACCCGAAGACATACAAAATCCATTTAACTCTATGAGCCGCGTGAATATAAGAACATTTAGCGGTATAGACTTACTGAACTCTATATCCACTAATGTAATAATATCATAGGATTCCTTGTAACGTCCTTTAAAAGAACGGTCCCCTTTTCCGGATTGCGCTCCATCACATGATAAAGTGCTGTATCGGATTTTACCATTGCAGATAATAGCTCTTTCTCAATATTATTTTCTGCTTCAAATTGTTCCATATATTCAGAAACTGCACTTCTATTATTTCTATATTTTTTATAAGCTTCCAATAGAGACATTTGTATTCACCCTATCCTTATTGTTGCTGCATGCTGTAATCCCCTTTAATATATGATAAAGAGTTTTCTAACACAGCCCCAACTTACAAAGAAATTTCTAAGTACGGGCAAAATTGAAGTTGTGATGTAATAAATTAAATACTTCATTCAGTTTGGAGGGATAACATGTTTACTTGCGGTTGGTGCATGAAGAAAATTTCTGCTGATCAACCATTATCTGCCGTTAATATTAAGTTTACAAAAGGGATGGATTTTTCAGAGCATGAAGGAGAAATCATTCCAGTCTATCTACAATCACTTGATAGAAATGTTTCAATGGTTGTAACGACAGCTGATTCGGAGGCGAAGAAGGCAGGTACAGATGGTATGTTTGCGGTTTGTAGCAGTGCTTGCGGAGTAAAATTGCAGGCTGCTCTAGCGAAAGATATGAATATAGACTTGTAATCTCATTCTACCATTAAGTCCTTTATTAAAAAACTTGGCAGTAAGAATGGATTTATACTTTCTTATCTGCCAAATAATAAAGATGCACCTTTAGCGAAATATGGTAAAGTGGAAGTGCCTGAACAACCAAAAATACCAATTTGCAAGGTGCATTTTCATGCAATCAAGAATAGCGCAAGATTTTTCATTGCCTTAAGCGATACTTCCGGCAACTGGTTTATTTATTCGAGTCTGGGGTCAAATGAAATACCTTTGCACTCCGAATATATTCCACATCGGGAATATTCAACCTAAAGTTAACAAGCCTTGCTGCCACAAAAAAGTAATCCGATAATCGATTTAAATATTGTAACACTGTAGGTGGGGGAGCATTTTCCTCTTTCATTAATGCTACAATCAGTCGTTCCGCTCGTCTCGCTACAGTTCTTGCAATATGAATTGTTGCGGAAGCCTTCGAGCCGCCCGGTAATATAAACCGTTCTATTTCCGGGGTTTCTTCTGAATACTTGTCAATCTTTTCTTCCAAATAATTAACCGTTTCCTCTGTTAATTTATTCTTTCTTTCTTTAACGACACTAGCGATGTCACCGCCACAATCAAAAAGTTCGTGCTGAATTTTCTCTAAGTCATCTATAATATCCGAGAACTGATCTTTGCTAAGTTCGGTTATCGCCTTGCCTACAAATCCATTTAATTCATCAATCGTTCCATAGGCTTCGACACGGATATCATCCTTAAATACACGTCCACCAATTAATGATGTCTTTCCTTTATCACCTGTCCGCGTATAAATCTTCATTTCAAAGTCTTTTGTTTCGTCAGTCGATTGATTTCGTGTTTGCTGATCAATTCTTACAATATTTATGCCTAAATCTTTTGCTGCTTCTTGTGCTAATGGGGTAACGATAGTATTTCTCGCAACTTTCAACTCCCCAACCATTCCTTTATATTTCAGTATATCTGCACGGCTCAATAAGTTTTTTGAAAAAACATTTTGCGCAATTGAATCTTTTGAATGGGCTCGTACCACATTTTCCTCGACAGCTTGATATAATTCGGTTGCTTTAACAAGCTGAATTCCGAATCTTTCAATGGTCGCTAAATGCGCTGCAGATAGCTCTTTATAGGCAGTGGATGCTATTCCTGCTTGATCCTGCAAGGATAAATCACTAGCTTCCCTCGCGGCAACTACAGGAATATTGTACATTAGGGCATGGGAGATGAGATTAGTCGTCATATTATCCGTGATTCCATTCGCTATCTTTGCCACTGTATTAGCGGTCAACGTGGGCATAATAATAATTGGAACGCCTTCATATAACGGACTCAATCCCATATTTTCACTTTCGAGATAGATCTCTTCTATATCTAATTCTTTTTTTAAATCATCGATTGAATAAATATATTCTGCACTTATAGACAATGCTACCTTTAGCTTCCAATTAGCCTGATGCATTTTTTTTAATTGAACGATTGATTCTTTAAAGCCTACAGCTCCGCCCGTAAATACTATAAGAGCTGTCTTCTTCTCTTTATCAACATGGCTGACTGTATGGTTAGCTTCCACGTTCATCCCCCTTATTTAAACCACCTTTAAGCGCGATTCCTAGTGGTGTGATAAGTAACGGATGCTCCGGCTTTACGATCTCAATTCCAATATACTTCTGGAAAACTTTTGTAAATTCACTAAAGCAACTTGCTCCGCCAACGACATAAATCGTTTCCACATCATCAAACCCTTGTAAATGCCTTTTAATAATGGCAGCCATCTTTTCAACGACTGGCTTGATAATAGGGAAAACCTCCTTTTCCTTAGTCTTATCTTTTTTCATCTTTTCCGCTTCCTCAAATGGTATTTTTTTAGCACCAGCTAAGACTAGACTCATATGTGTTCCGCCTGTCGGTTCATCCGCTGAGTAAATCACTTTATTATTTTTTAATATACTAATCCCTGTTGTTCCGCCACCTACATCAACGACAGCACCATCAGTTATCCTTAAAACAGCGGCTGCCGCATTCGTTTCTTCTAGGACGTCCGTCACTTCAAATAGTGCTGATTCAAGTACGTTCGTTATCACTTTTCGACTCCCTTTGTCTACCCGTGGCGGGATTGCCGTCGAAGCTTTCGTTAGAGGAAACCCTAATAATTCTTCCATATCCCGTTTCATTTTCTCTACAATATCCACAGCTTGCAAAAAATCAACAACAATTCCATCTTTAACAACAGAGGCTGGATATAATGCTCCGGCTAAAGGCTGATTTTCTTCGGTAATAACGGAAATTGCAATATTGGCGGTCCCCAAATCTACGCCAACTTTAACATTGCCAGAATAGACCGGGACCTTCTCTTTGTTGATAACTTTAGCAAAGGTGTTAACATAGTGATTAATTTCCCTAATAGATACTGACAAACGTATCAACCTTCCATTCCTACCTCAAGAGATATATTGGGCTATTAATTAATAAACTTAATCAACTGGTAATATTTCAATCACTTTCTTCACGTCTTCAGCTGACTGGTTCAGCTGCTTCTGTTCATCAGCTGTTAACGGTAATTCAATAACGCTCTCAATTCCGTTTCCTCCAAGAATTGTCGGAACACCGAGGTAAATGTCTTTATAACCATATTCTCCTTCTAAATAAGCAATGGATGGCAATATTCGCTTTTTATCCTTCACAATAGTTTCGGCCATTTGTACTAATGAAGCAGCGGGTGCATAATAAGCACTTCCATTTCCGAGCAAGTTGACAATTTCTCCCCCACCTTTTCGAGTACGTTCCACAATCGCATCGATTTTTTCTTGGGGTAGTAAATGATCGAGTGGAATGCCTCCTACATTAGAATAGCGAATTAATGGAACCATGCTGTCTCCATGGCCGCCTAGGACAAACCCGGTAACATCTTCAACCGCTATATTAAGTGCTTCCGCTACGAAGGTGGAAAAACGTGCTGTGTCAAGAACACCAGATTGACCGATAACGCGATTCTTCGGAAATCCTGTTGTTTTAAAGCAAGTATAAGTCATTGCATCGACCGGATTACTCAAGACAAGAATATAACTGTCAGGTGCATAACGGACAATTTCTTTTGATACATCAACCATAATCTTCGCATTGATGTTAACGAGATCGTCGCGACTCATCCCGGGTTTTCTCGCAATTCCAGCTGTTATAATGACCATATCAGCATCTTTTATATCTTCATAATTGGATGTACCGGTAACCTTTCCGTTAAACGGTTCCACTGGTCCCGCTTCCAGCATATCGAGCGCTTTTCCTTTTGTCGGATTCTGCTGTTCCGGAATATCAACTAAAACGACATCTCCCATTTCCTTTTGTGCTAATAAAAAAGCAGTCGTCGTTCCGGTAAAACCAGCTCCAATAACAGCAAACTTTCTTCTTTTAAACATAGACATTTTCTTCCTCCTTCATTTTTGTACATATGAGTAAAATATTATGACTCCACTCACTTGTTCCATCTTTAATTACAATAGGGACAGCTACTGACTTCACGCGCTGTCCCTATTTCCTACTAATTCAAGCTTACTCCGTTTTCGGAAGGATTGCATCTAATTCATTGTGTGGACGCGGGATAACATGTACAGACACTAATTCACCAACACGGTTAGCAGCTTCACTTCCTGCATCCGTTGCAGCCTTAACTGCACCAACATCACCTGATACTAAAACAGTGACTAATCCAGCACCAATCTGTTCTTTTCCAATAATATTAACATTTGCAGCTTTTACCATCGCATCCGCTGCTTCAATTGCACCTACCAAACCTTTCGTTTCAACCATTCCTAATGCACCATTAACTTTAGCCATTTAAAATTCCTCCTTATTTATTAATTTTGATATTCCCTTAAGATTTGTCTTACTAACTCTTCAATTTTCTCAGGGTTAATTGGTTGATCACCAATTGATTCTTTTACCCGACTTTCCACATTACTAAAGTTCGCCTCTGATGAATGATTTCCTTTTCCTGGGCGAGGTACTTCAACCTCTTTGATGCCGTGGGCCACCCGTTTAATATTAATTAAGTGGCGGGCAGTGATATTATCAGAACTGATATTACCACCATAACCTCCACATCCTAACGTTAAGGAAGGGGTTAAACCAGTCGTTGCTCCAACTGCTCCAATGGAGGATAGAGTATTAACCATAAAGCGGGAAACGGGCATTTCTTCTCCAAACGATTGAACAACTTGATCATCATTCGTATGAAGAGCAAAACTATGACCTCGTCCACCTAAGTTGAGCAATGCGAGAGATATTTCTTTTGCCTTTTCTTGACTTTCTGCCGTATACAACGGGAAGATTGGACCTAGTATTTCAACGGAAAGGGGTGCCTCTTTTCCAACTACGGTTTCTTCAGCAATAAGTAATCTTGTATCTGCTGGTACACGGATGCCTGCCATATCGGCAATTTTTTGAGCAGATACACCTACAACAGCTGGATTCACCCGATTGCCAAGCCAAACAATTTGCTCTAATTTTTCTTTTTCTTCAGCATTAAGGAAATAAGAACCGTTTCTCTTAAATTCTTCAATAGCCTTTTCTTTAATTGATTCATCGACGACAATGGCTTGTTCGGTTGCACAAATCGTTCCGTAATCAAACGTTTTACTGTCAACAATTTGTTTTACCGACTTTTCTACATTCGCTGTCCGTTCGATATAAACCGGGACGTTACCAGGACCTACACCATAAGCCGGTTTCCCTGAACTATAGGCTGCTTTCACCAAGCTATCTCCACCAGTAGATAAAATCAAATCTACATCCCGGTGATGCATTAACCCATCTGTTGCTTCCATCGTAGGCTCTGTTATCCAGCCGATTAAACCATCAGGAGCACCAGCCTTAATCGCAGCTTCATTACAAATTTTTAATGTCTCTACCGTACATTTTTTTGCACGCGGATGGGGACTTACAACGATAGCATTTCCCGTTTTAAGGGAAATAATTGTTTTAAACATAGCGGTTGAAGTTGGATTAGTCGTCGGAATAATGGCAGCTACCACACCGAAGGGATAGGCAATTTCGGTCACTCGATTAACTGTATCCTCCCTGATGACACCAACCGTTTTTTCATCTTTTATGGATTCATAAACATCTCTTGATCCGACTTCGTTTTTCATTATTTTGTGTTCGACTACACCCATTCCAGTTTCAAAAACAGCCATCTCCGCGAGTTCCTTTGAATGGCTATAAGCAGCTTCAGCAACTGCTTTAACAATGGAATCTATTCGTTCTTTGGAAAAAGTCATAAATTCCTTTTGGGCATCTTTTGCTTTTTTTACTGCATTTCTCATTTCCTGAATTGATGTTAAATCTTTATCCATAAGTGTCTTACCCCTTTCCATTAAATCTTACAGTTGTCTGTGTTACTCTTTAACATATGGTGTTATTTGGATCATTTTTTGCGTATCTTCCGGCTGAACAGTATCCACACTAGATTGCACGATTGGATCAGGTAAAGGACTTTCATGTTTCCATATTTTAACTGCCGAGTGGTTCAATGATGTCTTATTATCGTTTAGGTCTTTTACTACCTCGATCACTATTTTAGTTACCTTTTCCACAAATTCTCTGTCCACAGCACCACCTCCAGCTCTTTAAAATTAATTATTGTTAAAATATGGATTAGTCTCCACCATGAAAAATGATGTTGCGGGAGTCGCTCTGTCTGGTGTAATCTTCCATAGCCTTCATTGTATTCAACCGGACTAAATCATAGATCAGTTGAAGCCCTTCTCCTGTATAAGCGGAAGTGACAACGATTGGTCCCCGCACCATCGCTTTTTTCAATATCTGGATGGAGCGCTCAATGTCAGCTTCAGCATGGTCAGCTTTCGACACGACGCCTATCGGTAATTTATTGATTCCAGAACTAAAACCCGGTGCAAATATAGTTTTGTCATTCGTAGCATCTTGTAAAAAGATAACATGGGTCATTTCCATCGATGTTGCCATGATGTTTCGGTAATGTAATGGGTTCTCAATATACTCTCCCGGTGTATCGACAATCCAATCATCATAAATGAGCGATTGAGTTTTAACCTTTTTGTCTTTTCGTTCCCTTTTCAACAAAGCATCTGCTAATGTCGTTTTTCCAGCATCGATACCTCCGAGGACCATTACACGGTTATTCGTTCGCAAATTAATTCCCCCCATTCCATCCAAATCATGATTTCGTTATTTTCGTTGGGGTGAATGACAAAATTTCTTTTAAAAACTGGTTGATCTCATTTAAAGCAATTTCAACTTCGGATACACTGCCAACAAGGACCAAACTGCCGGTAAATCGATCTAAAAAGCCAATTTCAACATTCGCAGCTTTTGTCGCACGGTCTCCGGCAATAATCACCGATTCACTTGGAGTCAGTGTCAGTATACCTAAGGCCCCTGCTTGCTGGATACCAAGTTTGTCAAACATATCTTCATCAGGATTGGCAATTAAATGACTCAGTGTAATCTGTTTTCCTGGAACAAATTCTTGTATAAATCGCTTTTTTTCTTCCTCCATGCTCTACACCTTACTTTCTGATTACTCTCTTATCTTATCTTTTTCCATTACTTGAAGTAGTATGATGTATGCAACTGGAGCCGGGTCATTTCGCTTCTTTTTTATCACCTTTACCTAAAATCATGTTTGCAATGATAATGGCGATAATAACGGCGGCGATTCCACCAACAAGTTTTCCGACAACCATTGGAAATATCATTTCACGAGCTACACCAGCTGCGAATCCTAAATGATCACCAAGTACAAACGCTGCAGGTACAGAAAAGGCGACATTAATGATTTTTCCCCGATTATCCATATCTTTCATCAGGTTAAACATAGCAATGTTATTAGCTAGTGTCGCTACCAAACCAGCTGCAGATACATCGTTCATTCCTAACAGTTTTCCTACTTTCATTAAAGGTTTTTTGAAAACCCGGGTAATCACTTCAACCATTACGAAGGCTCCCGCTAAAACAATCGCGATGCTACCAACTATTTGAATCCCTTCTTCTAAAGGAGTAATTCCAGGAAGAACTGTTAATCCGGTAAGTACATCGACAATACCTATGGCTAGACCTAATGTTGCGATGACAACGACCCCATAGCCGAAGATTGTAAAAGCTTTAATGATTTTATCAGGTATTTTCCACAATCCAATAATAATCAAAGCAGCTAATAGGAAAATTGGAATAAGGTTTTTCATAATCATTACGATAGAATAGCCGGACACAAGCCCACCGACAATAGCTCCGATTGGAATTGCAATAAACCCAGCAAGCATTCCTGTTGCAAGATAGCTATGATCTTCTTTTTTTATAATACCTAGCGCTACTGGAATAGAGAATACAACCGTTGCCCCCATCATGGAAGCCAATATAACGCCTGAAAACATGGCAACATCCTGATCAATCGCCATCTCTTGCGCAAGCTGCAATCCGCCCATATCAATTGCAAGCAAGCTACCAGCAAACATCGCTGGGTCCGCGCCAAGTGCTGTATAGATTGGAACAACAATCGGGCTTAGTACTTTGGAAATAATGGGAGCTATAACAATAATCCCGACCATCGCAAGAGCCAAGGAACCCATAGCCATGATTCCTTCCTCAAATTTATCTCCTAACCCGAATTTATTATTAAATATTTTATCTAGAGCACCAACGATCATAAATATGACCATAATATAGATAACTATTTCATTTATTCCCACAGCTCGTCCTCCTCATTAAGGGAATAGTAAACACTATTCATCCGTTATATCAATCGAGTCGATAACACCGACAATGACTGAATCAATCGGAATTCTTTCTTTACCAAAAGCGGTTCGAGCACTACTACCTTTCGTAACAAGCACGTCATCCCCAACTCCAGCACTCGCTAAATCTGCAGCTACAAATGATGAATCCAACCCTTCAGAATATTTGGGTTTAACGACTAATAATTTTAGTCCATTCAACCTTTCATCCTTCCGGGTCGCCCATACTGAACCAATCACATGACCAATAATCATCATCCATTCTCCCTATGTCTTTGGATATTCAGATTATGTCTGCGAACATAGTCGGTAGCAAGTGGAGTTATAATGCTTGAAGCAGGAATCCGGATATTTTTAACATTTTGTAAAAATACTCTTTGCAGTTCATTTTCCGTGATTACCTTGTTATTAATTTCGGTAAATTCCGCAGTCTCATGTTTCACTTCATTCGTTGGAATAAATGACCGTATCTGGCTCTTATTTTCGGGTGCTTGTACAGCTGGTGACTTTTTTATAATTTTTGCTAGTGTACCTTTTTTAAAGCCACAAGCATTCGCCTCGTCAAAGTCAATATGCATATAAGTTCGATATTTTGGACTAACTCGAATCACTACTTCATCAAAAATGAGTGATCGATCACCAAATATTTTCACTTGAACGATTTCTTTATTTTCTACATGTAGTCTTTCCGCATCGTCAGGAGATACATGAATATGTCTTTTAGCAACAATTAATCCTTTATCTATCGTTAATTCACGGTCATTATTGATTAACTTGATACCTGGCGTCCCATCAATATCACCGCTTTCTCTTACAGGTGCCTTGATACCTAGAGATACGGCATCCGTTGATGATACTTCGACTTGTGTTGCCTTTCGTTCAGGACCTAGAATAACAACATTTTCCATCCTGCCTTTTGGACCTTCGATGGTTATTCTTTCTTTACATGCAAACTGACCTGGTTGGGACAGTTCTTTCGCCTTTGTAAGCTGATAGTCCTTTCCAAATAAAGCATCAATGGCTTCCCGGCTCAGGTGGATATGCCTACCCGATGCCTCAACTTCAACAAAAGCCTCTTCCGTCATCGCATTTTTAACTGCATTTTTTACCATGTCTACAATAATTTGATCCAAGTGTATCACCCCTCTTTCACTTTATTGTAATCACCAGTTTTATATTTAAACATCATGATCAAGCAAACAGAAGACAGTCGATTTAGGGCTAAAATGATATCGTCTCGTTCTGTGCTGCCATCTTCTTTTTTAAAAGCTTGATAAGCTGAAAGCTCCGTTTCCCTTACGAAGGTACGTATACTATTTAAAACAACTATTCCCTCACCCATACGATAATCGGGAGTAAAATATCCCTCTCCAAAATACTTTTCCGGCTGATGGGACATTTCCCTGATATCATGTTCATTCATATTAAGCAGGTGAATCTTTCCAAGTTCCTCTTCCATGACCTCAGAGCGGAGTATTTGACGTACAAAGCCAATCAGTTCTGATAAATCATCAATCAGTGCCGGATATTTAACGAGTTTCATTTGCCCTTCAATCATTTTTGCCTCCAAAGAGTCCAGCTTACCACGCAAAACAATACGTAGATGATCTTTAAACACAAGTAAATCTGAATGAAGAGAAGTCATATATTCGGGCTTTTCATCGATAAAACCACCATGCATTAATCGATATTTAAAAGAATCATGATTGTACAAATCAGATACACTGCTTTCATCATTCACCGATGTTTCCTCTTCGTTCGGTTCTTCAGACGAAAGTTCAACAAATTCGACAGTTACTTTTTTCTCCTGTAAAAAACTTTTCGCTGAGGGTGTTAATATAGTTCCTTTGGGAAGTTTCAGTACCGATTCTTGTAACTTATCTCTGTATTGTTGACTTCGTAATGAACTCTCCGTTAACACAGCCATCGCTTCACTTCCTTTTCACCGCGGGCAGATCCACTGTCTGAAATAAGATAAGGATGAAGCCCATTCCTCATCTTATCTAAAACCCGACATATTCCCTCATCATCTGTTTAATTTTACTTTTCTGCCTGTGGTAGGATAGCACTCATCTCACCATGTGGACGTGGGATGACGTGAACGGAAATAAGTTCACCCACACGATCTGCTGCAGCTGCTCCTGCGTCGGTCGCCGCCTTAACTGCACCTACATCACCGGTAACAAGAACGGTGACTAATCCTGCACCAATTGATTCTTTACCAATTAATGTAACGTTTGCCGCTTTAACCATAGCATCCGCCGCCTCAATTGAACCTACTAATCCTTTTGTCTCTACCATTCCTAATGCGTTTGTGTTTGCCATTTTAATTTCCTCCTTGAATTCGTTTATATTTTATATTCTGAGTGTGTATTTTTTTAAAAACTAATGCCTTTAATGTTTATCATTCGCCTTTAATAAGTGATGGATAAGCTCAGCCTTTTTGGATGTTTTAATTTTTTCAGGTTGATCCTTCATGACATTTGTCTTTCGGGCCAGCGTACGAAGCTGATTCACGGTCATCTTTTCCAACTTTTCTTTCTTGTGGACAACAGGTTTTTCAGAGCTTTCGGGGCTCTTCGCCTTAATAATTTCCGCTTCCTTTTTTTCAGGATCTACTGCCACCTGGGCGGGTTGGTCTTTTGATTGTTCCGATTGTTTTTCGTTAATTTCCTTGTCTTCAGTCGCTTGGTCAGCAGGTTCATTATCGGTTCTCTTAACTAACCGATTTGTCTCCGTATGCATTCTAGGTATGACGTGAGCTGAAATTAATGTACCAACGGATTCCACTACTTCACTGCCTGCATCAACAGCCGCCTTGACTGCCGCTACATCTCCAGAAAGTTGCACCGTAACATAACCGCCTTTAATGACTTCCGCATTGAGAAGTGATACATTCGCCGCTTTTAATGCAGTGTCTGCTGCAACAATGGCACCTACGAACCCTTTCGTTTCAATTAATCCTAATGCATCCATATGATTCACCTAATATCCTAAGGGATCGTTGGCAACTTGTTGCACAGCATCCGCAAAAGCGTCACAGGCGGCCTGACAAGCTGATTGACTTCCTGTCAGCAACGCTCCCCCAAAGTTGGTTTCGGAAGGTGGTCCATAGAAGGTGGCTACTCTTACATCTGCTGCCTTGAGTGCTAAATCCAATGCATATACTGCCTCTAATGGCGGTGCAATTAGATATGCAAGGGCCTCCCCAGTACGAATATTCGCTTCATTCGATAGAAATGTCCCGCTCCGTGAGACAAGGTGAGCAAAATAAGTGATTGAGTCATCATCATTTGCACTCATAAAGAAAGCATCATTTTCCATATAACTTATTGCTGCATCCAATCCGCTTTTTACTTCCTCTGGATTATTACCTGCTAAAACACCAATAACTTCTCCGGTGAGTTTCGATGTTGCGTTGTCTGCGCCAGCATACATAGACTCTGCATAAACAACGTCAACTGCAGCTTTTTTAGTAGCTTCATCTAAGGCGGCATATACAACATCATCAATATCACCAGTGATAATCCCTAAACTTCTTTGGTTTGACTGAAGCTTAAATTCCTTAGCCAGATCTTGACTGACATTTGAAATTAACTTTACGCCCAACACTTGAGCATAGATCGGACTATGTTTCATTTCAATTCCTCCGTTTCCCATTGGTTTATTAAACATACTCACTTCATACTTTATTTAAATCAAGACCGGAAGCTTTATGATCGATCATCCTTTTGATTAAATCAGCAATATGTGCTCCAGCTTCAACTGGCGGAGTTCCACCCTGATGGATGTTTGAAATCACCGTCCGTTTAGCTTCAGGCATATTCACGGTCGGCTTATAAGCGATATAAGCGCTCATTGATTCAGCTGTAACAAGACCAGGTCTTTCTCCTACAAGCAGACATACAACTTCTGCGTCCGTTAATTCACCAATCACATCCATAGCTGGAACTCGGCAATGTTTCACAAATAAATCATTCCCTACTTCAACACCTTGCATGTTCAAGCCTTGTTTAATTGCTGGCAGTATATCTTCCAGATTAGCTTCAACGGCTGCTGAGCTAAGACCGTCACCAACAACGATCTGCACTTCGGGATGACCGCAATGTCGTTTGATTTTTTCTTTTTCTTCATCAGAAAATTGTCTACCCAAATCTGGTCGAGTTACATATTCATCTTTATCCACAACAACTGTTTGCGTTGGAAAAAGTTGATTCTTATCCACAAATTCCTCATCGACATAGGAAAACACTGCATCCTGCGCCGCTGCATGGTCCGCTTTAAATCTTAATGAGGTCGATGTTAAATAACGAGCGCCAGTATGCCATACTCCTAATCTTGCTGGTGATTTATCTTTCAACTCGTAATATCCTTCTTCACTTTTAGGCTCTGGAACGAGCAATTCCTTTTTAATTTCCACTTCGGAAATGTCCGGCAAAACTGCGTCGGAGTTATTCTCAGAATTTGACGAATGGGTACTTTTTTCTGCATGCTGTTGGCTGTTCTCATTCGAACCATTTCCTTCAACCATCTCATTTAAAATAGTTTTAATGAGTGATTTCAGCTCTTGATCATTAACCATTTGTTTTCCTCCTTATGCTAAAAATAGTGAAGCATCGCCAGCTTTTTTC
The DNA here is from genome assembly GCF_014647195.1 of Oceanobacillus indicireducens. GTDB lineage: Bacteria > Bacillota > Bacilli > Bacillales > Amphibacillaceae > Oceanobacillus > Oceanobacillus indicireducens. Next base: position 75,939 of record NZ_BMOS01000010.1, read on the forward strand.
GTAAGCCTACCCGCGTCATCACGTATTCCCATTTGAATCAGCCATTCATTATACTCTTTTATCGGATTTAAATTTAGTAACTCACGTAAAGTTTGTATATCATGATAACCAAGTGATTGGTAATTCAACATCACGTCATCACCGTGTGGAACTGTAATTAAGAAATTAACCCCGGCTTGCGCTAGAAGTGTTGAAAGTATTTCCATATCATCCTGATCGGCTTTCATATGGTTCGTATAACAGACGTCAACACCCATCGATATACCTGAGAGTTTACCCATAAAGTGATCTTCCAGCCCTGCACGAATGACTTGTTTCGAATCATATAAATACTCAGGTCCGATAAATCCTACAACCGTATTAACAAGAAACGGATTATACCTTTTTGCAAATCCATAACAACGTGCTTCTAGAGTAAGCTGGTCAACTCCATGGTGCGCATTGGAAGATAATTCTGCACCTTGTCCTGTTTCAAAGTACATTACATTCGGTCCTGCCGATGTTCCCTCACGTAATACAAGATCTTGAGCTTCACTAATAAGGTCAGCCGTAATTCCGAAAGCTATATTTCCTTTTTCCGAACCTGCAATAGATTGGAAAATTAAATCTGCGGGGGCACCGCGACGGATAGCTTCCATTTGTGTTGTTACGTGCGCTAGTACGCTTATTTGGGTTGGAATATTATATTTATTTTTCACTTCGTCAAGCTTATGGAACATCCGTACAACGCTTTCTACTGTATCGTCAACCGGGTTTAAACCTAATACAGCGTCACCGGAACCATAGGAAAGCCCCTCTAATAAGGAAGCGACAATACCATCTTCATCGTCAGTTGGATGGTTTGGCTGTAATCGAGATGATAGTGTTCCAGGAAGACCGATGGTAGTATTACAATGAGCGGTGACATTTATTTTCTTTGCACCTTTAATCAAATCAAGATTAGACATAAGTTTTGCAACCGCAGCAACCATTTCAGACGTTAGGCCACGGGATAGCCGCTTAATGTCGTTCCCTGTTGTCTCAGTAGCTAAAATCTTTTCCCTCAACTCTTGTACCGTCCAATTTTTAATGGAGTCGTAGATTTTTTCATTTACATCATCTTGAATAATACGTGTCACTTCGTCATCTTCATATGGAACGGCAGGATGATTTCTGAGATCCTCCAACGTTAAGTTGGCTAGAACAACCTTAGCAGCCACTCGTTCTTCAGCTGATTCCGCTGCTATGCCAGCCATAACATCTCCAGATTTTTCTTCATTTGCTTTTGCCATAACATCATTGATTGTTTTAAATTGGTAAGTTCGTCCAAATAATACTGTTTTTAAAATCATAGTGATCCTCCCTCCAAATTTCAGGAAATTTTTTTATTTCATCGTTAATTAAAAACAAGCGTTTTGATTACGACTGGCAGCACATTTCCATCAGCGATAGGATGACCAATATCGATATAATCCCCATCACTTACCGATACGCTATCAATACAAATGAGCGATTGGTCCTTGCCAAGTATTGATAATAATGTTTGTCCAAGTGCTTTGGCTATATCATTTTCAACAATGACGATTAAAGGTAATCCCAGTTGGGTGTATGGTTTCATCCCTTCCGTAATGCCTTCTGCAGCCTTGACGATTTTAGGGAAACTAACGATACCATCTCCAGAAAATGAAAGGGCTACTTCTTGATTATTTTTCCGCACTTCGAACCATTCCAGCTTTTCCTGAATCGATGCTGCATACTCATCCGGATTATGTAGCAATTCGTCTTGCAGCTTAAGGACTGGTACATTTTTAACAGGAAAAACATCGCCTGAATACGTAATCGTACTTCCGCTTATTTCTGTTGTATGTGAACCAGCACCAACTACAGTGGCACGAATGAGCTCAGATGGTTCGACAAGGTTGAATGATTTTACTAGTTCTGACTCAGCAATCGCTGCACCAAGCATTTGTCCAATATCACCATATTTAAATACATCGCCATCCGTTTGGTTATAGATTGCTTCGGCAACACCTCCCGTAAATGAAATATGGGTTAACTGGTCGATCGCTTTAATGTTTTTATTCGTAATTATTTTTTCAAGTTGATTGGATGGAGGCTTAATCCCTACACTTTCTTCCAATAGCTGCACCATTTTGTCAACGATGGGTTGTAATAGTTCCTTTGTTGCCATTTGCCCAACTTTAATGTCCAGGCCACTTGTGTTAATTAAATCTTGGATTTTTTTAGAGATATATTCGATTTTTTTTGTACGTTGATTAATTTTTATTAATCGGCCACCAATATCCAAACAACCTGTATCAATGACTTCACCTCGATGCATTACTGCCAGATTACTTGTTCCGCCACCGATATCCAGGTTGACTATTTTAATGGAGTGTTCTTTTGAATACGTGTGTATTCCGGCACCTTTAGCAGCGATAATACTTTCTAAATCAGGTCCGGCTGTAGCAACAACAAAATCTCCAGCAAATCCACTTAAAGCTCGGAGAACCTCTTCGGCATTATCTTTTCTTGCCGTTTCACCAGTAATAATCACTGCACCTGTATTAATACTTTCTTTATTAACTGCAGCTTTTTGATATTCTGTTTCAACAAACTTTTGAATAGCATCTTGATCAACTTTTTCACTTTCAATAAGTGGTGTATTGATAATTTCACTTTTATAAATTACTTTTTTATCAACAATCATGATTCTCGGAACATTAAAAGCCGATGCAACATTTTCAATGGTTAAATTGGAAAATATTAATTGTGTTGTCGATGTTCCTATATCAATTCCTACACTTAATATTTTTTCCACCAAATTTTCACCTCCACTTCCTTCATAATTGACTTATAGAAAGCAAAAAAGCTTAAAGTACAAAAAGGACTACAAAAATCGCAGTCTACTTTATACCTTAAGCTTCTTTGCTTTCGGATAAGCTCATACACCATTGTATTAGCTCGATTTGAATCGGAATGTTATCTCCATTCCTTTATTTCTCTTATTAAATTTTATCGTTCCCATTAATTTATCTTTTACATAATTTTTAACAATCATCAATCCCAAGCAATTATTGTTAATTTTATCGATTTTGAAGCCTATTCCATTATCAATAACGGAGACAACGATGTCATCACGATCTTCTTTCAATGATACATGAATCAGGCCCTTTTTATGATTGGGAAACGCATGATCATAACAATTTTGCACAAGTTCATTGACTATGAGAGATACTGAGGTTGCGACATCACTTAACACAACAGGAGAACTTTCCGCATCAATGGATAATTCGATGTGATCCAGTACGGAATAACTTCGACGTAAATTATTGATGATAAATTTCAAAACAAGACTTAAATCGACCTCATCTCCAAGATGCCTTGCTAGAATATCATGTGTTGCTGCGATGGACATAACCTGATTAATGTTATTCGTCAGCACACGTTTGACCTCTTTATTATGGGTCCTTCTCTTTTCCATTCTCAAGAGCGAAGCCATCGTTTGCAAATTGTTTTTAATTCGGTGATGGGTTTCACGTACAGCCTCTGTTTTTGAAATGATTTCTGCTTCTTTGTCCTTCAGTTGTGTAATATCCCTAAGTATGATTGCGAAATCAAGTTTATCATCGTCTAGTAATATTCGTTTCAACCGATAATATTTGCCATCAAGTTGAATTTCTTTTAAAATTTTTTTCTCTTCTCTTAAGATCAAATCACGATAGGGGAGTTGTTTTCCAAATAAATCATTATAATAAAGATCTTCTGATTTATTATTTGAAAAAGCGTCCGCTATACTATTTTGAAAGATCAGCTTACCAGATGAATCGAAAAAATAGATTGCGTCTTCGATATAATTATTCACTCGTGCTGTCATTGTCATATAGTCTTTTAAATCTTCTTGTTTTGGATGCTCGTCCTCGTTAAATGATTTTTCTAATATATAGGTACCAAGCACACGGTCACCATGATTAATCGCATAAATACTTTGGCGAACTAGTTCATTTCCTTGAGTAAATGCTTTATACCCTTTGAGACTCCCGCCATACCTGGAGACTCTCCATACACCAGGCTCATTCATTTTCAGAGCGAGTTGACCGACAGGTGACTTTTTATATAACGATTGATTCGAAACAGGTAAAACGTGATATACGACAAGAGACGCCATGCTCCCTTTAAAAGGAACATCAATAAAAATGTCACAATCAAACAACTCAGCTAGCTCATCTAATGCATGGGCCTTATTGTAAATAATATCTATCTCTTCTTCATTGAGATCTGTATACATCTTGCACAGATCAATCATTTTTGATTTATCACTCATAGACAATCACGATGGTCCTAGCAATTTCACCAATTGTGGTCCGCCCATCCATACTCATTTTACGTAATAGCTTATACGCATCTTGCTCGTCAAGATTTTTCTCTTTCATTAAGAGACCCTTGGCCTTATCGATAAATTTACGATCTTCAAGTTTTTTAGAAACTTCTTCCACTTGTTGATTCAGAGACTGAATGTCCTTCGCTCTGGATATACACATTTCGACTGTTGGAATAAATGATTTCTCATCAAGCGGTTTCACCAAATAACCAAGGGCACCAACTTCTTTTGCTTGTTCGACAAATTCCTTGTCATAAAAAGCAGTTAGTAATAATATCCCGCCGGCAATATGATCATGCATTATTTTTTTGCTAGCTTTTAATCCATCAAGCATCGGCATTTTTATATCCATGATCACCAAGTCTGGTTTATGTGTCTTGCATTCATTAATTGCTTCGAATCCGTTTGATGCCTGGCCTACTACATCGTAGCCGGCCTCTTCCAATAATTCTTTTATATCCATTTTTGTAACAGGCTCATCATCGACTATCACAATTTTTTTAGCCATAACTTAGATTCTCCTTAGAATTTCTTTTCTATTTATCGTCCATTTCTAAAACGATAAATTTCTAAGACGTCTCTATTTACACAGAAATTCTCTTTTCTTTAAGAGCGTATTCAAAAAAGAGGATGAAAAAGACCGAGGTCGGCTAAGCGCGCAACGTCCTGTACGTCGAATTTCGAGGCGGCGAAAGCTCCCCGCACTAGAATGTACGTTAGTAGGTACATAAGGAGAGCAAAGACGAGCCAACGAGCTTCCATCGGATGTGGTGAGTTCTACGTTGTCCACAAGACGTGGACCGTTTTAGTAGAACCACCTTAATCACGAATTGTCCTTTTCACCAAACTTTTTGAACAACCTCTGAAAAAAGACATAAAGGAGCCTTGAAAAAGTCATAACCCTTTCAAAGCTCCTTTGCTTTAATAAACGCATTTTTTATCAATTTATGCACGTCTTTGTGCTTACTAATGATTATATAAGTAAAAGCGTTTACTTGCAAGCGAAACGTTACGTAATTAACGCCACGGTTTTGAATGACTTTGTCACGCATTAACCTGTAATACCCCCATCTCTATACAGGAGGGGAGCCCAGCGTGTGAAGGTGGGAGGATATACAGTCCGTAAATCCCTGATTCTGTAACATTCAGTGGAGGAGGTAAGGAAACCCCAACTGAATGAAGTTTCACTTTATCCAAAAGTTCAGGTACAACGACTGAACTTATCGTAAATTAGCTAAAATAGCTACTATATCTTCATTTTTTGGTTGAATTGGGTTCGTATTAGTACAACTATCTTGCAAAGCTGATCGCGCAATGTCCACTTTAACAGCTTCAGTGTATTCAATATCGTACCCTTTAAAATCAGCAGGCATACCTAGACCAGATCTTAGCTTTTCAATAGATTTGATAAGACTTCTTGTTCCAATAGCACTGTTTGTAGCAGGTAATCTAAGCATTTGAGCTAGGTAGGCATACTTATCTGCTGCAGGGTTTAAATCGGTGTTTAAATATCCTTCCAGACCAGCATTATATAGGATAACCTCCGGCAGCAAAATTGCGTTTAACCGTCCGTGCGGGATATGGAATTTCGCCCCGCACGCATGTGCAATACTATGATTGATCCCTAAGCCTGCCGCATTAAAGGCAATTCCAGCCATCGTGGAGGCTTGATGCATTTTCTCCCGAGCAATGGCATTATTTCCATCATGATAGGCCTCTGGCAAATAATCGAAAATAAGACGGATCGCCTTTTCGGCAAGGGCATCCGAAAATTCATTTGCGTTGGTCGCGACATACGCCTCGATAGCATGTGTTAATGCATCCATTCCCGTGTCTGCCGTGATAGTTTTAGGAACAGACTGAACTAGCTCGGTATCTAAAATGGCTTCTTCCGGCAATAAAGAATCTGCAACAAGTGGATATTTTACACCTTTACTGCTGTCCGTAATAATTGAAAAGGAAGTGACCTCTGACCCTGTGCCACTCGTTGTCGGAACTGCTATTAAAGGTAATTTTTCATAATTGTATATCTTACTTGCAAACTCTTTCATCGCTTTTGCCGCATCAATCGCGGAGCCCCCGCCTATCGTAACAACTAAATCTGGTTTAAAGGCAGCAATTTCTTGTACACCTGCAACAACATTTTCAACCGGAGGATCGGGAACAATATCACTAAAGACTTTCCATTCATTTTGCCCGACCTTTAAACGACTCTTAATTTCCTCAATTATATTTGATTCAATGATGAATGGATCAGCAACAATAAATACACGCTTATCGTTAAAACTTTTCAACCGGTCAAGTGCATTTTTTCCAGAATAAATCACTGTATGCAGTTGAATTTTCTCCATTTTCATTCCACACCTTTCATTGTTATTGTGATGAGGTTGTGTACAATACTATAAATTTCAAAAAAGACGCAAAGAAGCTCTATAGAAGAAATTTCTTCTATAGAGCTTCTTTGCCTTTTAAACCTACACGTCGTTGTGTAAATTTATTGTACTACTTCATTTGTAATTGTGTCAATCGTTATTATAACACTTCCTTAACCAAGCTTTCATTTCAGTTGATTGAATATTTTCATATACAATCGAACCTTCAACAAATACAAATGGTTCGAAACATTTCGATTGATTCACGAGATGAATGAACTGCCAAATTGAGCAGTCATACGATGAATAGAGCGCCCTCATCGCCGCTCTATTAACCATCCAAAGTTACACCATTGTAACTTTAATACAATGCACAAATAAGAGAGTTGGTGTTATAATAGCAGCAAGTCAACTTTATAGTTTCTAAACACAAAAAAACTCTTATCTTCTGTGGGAATAAGAGTTCACAGACTACACCCAATACTAACTCTATTGGATGTTATGTCATGCATCTCCTTTTCCTGGAAGGTTCATGTGCATTTTATTTTGGCAAGTCTCCTGACTTATGGCTGAACCTCACTCTGCCTTCCCAGTAAATCCAGTGGCTTCATAGAGTAAAGATACCATTTACAGTGGCCGGACCGTTCAGGATTTTCACCTGATTCCTTTTTAATCATATATATAATATATATGAACCAAAATAATACGTATTAATTTATATATTAACTATACAACATGTATGTGAAAATGACAAATATTTATTTCTAAAAGTTGTGATTTAATATTTGAAAACCGTGTGAAGTCTGTTGCACTATCACGGACTTCACACGGTCATTTTCTAATCACAGTAAGTTGACTTCGCTTAGCTCAATGCGAGCAGTTTTTCTATTCTTCTGTTACCTTAAAGAATGTGCGAATTGCTGGAATCCCTGTTCCTGGATGGTCATCACGATACGTCAATTGTGGCTTCCGGTAAATATCTGGGATTTGCACTTTTCCTTGGTAAATAGAAGGATAGATATCAAGTACATGATAACCTGGATCTCCAGATGCCACAAGAGGAAGTGTGATTGTACCTTGGCTATTAAATCCACAAATATAGCCTATATAAGCATTATCATATGTTACGCCTAATGCGTTATCAAATTCCGTCCAGCCGGCACCTTTAATGGTAACAGTAATTTCAGTTCCTGGTGGTCCCTCGGAAGGTGTGATTGATTCTACAGATGGCAGGATTCGCAGATACGTTTGACCATGAATTTCCTCCTCGACTTTTACGTCAATTAAATGAGGAATCCCACCGAGGTCATCCGGAATCTCGAATGGATATGTAAATTCGCCATTTTCATCTGTCATCACGGTACCTAACTCTGATACTTCGGAACTGAAGCCTTCTGCTGTTACCCGGTTACCTACCATTGTATGCCAGTCCAACGTAACTTCAACATTTTCCGGTAATCCACTACCAGTCATTTCAACCGGTTCGCCAACTACTCCCATCTCTTTATCTATGGAAATTTGAACACCCTCTTTATTTTCAGCATCGGGCATTTCTATTCCACCAGGTGCTGGCTCTGGTGGCTCTTCAACGTAGACTAGTTCTGTTTCTGGCTCGTCATCTGTCACTTCAAAAGTAAAATTCTGTGTATGAATGTAATTAATCGCGGATGAATCCCGACTTATATAAGGAGCACCAGAAGCTCCACTCTCAATTGTGATCATATGGTCACCAATGCCCCCTGCTGCACGTACAACACCTCTTGCCTTGCCGTTTGTAGAGACACCGGTAAACATTCCTGTATAGGCATTATCATAATTGAGATGCCAAACACTACCATACATTTGCCAGCTTAAGCCTTCTCCAATAATTTCAATTTCAGTTCCAATTGGGCCAGATTCAGGAGAAATACTAAATATAGTTTCAACGAAAAAGTTTGCTTTAGCAACTTTCTTGTCATTTTGATAAATAATAATATCATGGTCATCACCAAAACCTTCTGGAATTGTAATGACACCGCTCCAGTTTCCATCTTCATCCGCTGTACCGTCAGCTAGTTCCCTCTCCACTTCTTCATAGAGCGCCCCATTGAAAGAGTAATTATTATCTATGTCAAAGCTTCCTTCCATATCAACATACATGACTTTTAAGGGCTCTTTTGGCTCAAGTTCCTCCGCTGACAGATGAACCTCATCACCAATTCTACCTTCAGATTTATCCAGCGTTAACTTTCCGGTAAGTATTTCTTTTTCCTCAGGTTCGTCACTTTCTTCAGCTGATTCACTATCTGCCTTTTCACCATTTGTCGCTTCATCTGATTGATTATCTGTATTTTCTTGTGAGTCGTCTGATGCGCAACCGGTCAATATTAGGAGAACGAATAATAGCAATACAAATAATAGATTTTTAGTTTTTGACATATACTATTCTTCCGTTGTTCCTTCAATGATCGTCATTTTGGAAGGCTCCACATCAAAAGGTTCATACGCATATTCTTCTCCATCAACCGTTGCAATTATTTCATATTCAAGTGTACCAGTATTATAGTCTTCAGGAATTGTCCATCCAACTGTATAAAGCTGTGTGTCTTCCCCGTGATTTCCTAGTTCCATTTCAAATTCTTGTCCATCTTCTAGTACTACCTTAACATCCGCATCCTCAATTAACTCATCAGTAGTGGCGTCATTTACCGCTGCTCTAAATACCATGCGCCATCCTTGTTCAAAACGACTATTCACTACACAGACAGCATCTTCTACTAAATGTGAATTAATTGTATCTGCTTGGATTGCAACAACCCTATCCTCAGTTGAAGCTTCTTGTGTTACATCTGTCTCCTTGGTATCCGATTCACCGTTTTCCGAATCAGAATTATTACATGCCCCCAACAATACGCTTGTAATAAGTAGAACAAGCATAAATAATAAAAACTTTTTGTTTAACTTCATTTGAAGTCCCCCTTTGATGTTTATTTCATGAAAAGACTTTCTACTTAATACCTATCGCCTAATAACAAGTATAAATAAAAGCGTTTTCTAAACTTATTTCACTACTATCCTATATATCTTTCAAGAATATTATAGTGAAAAATTCAATTCTACCTGCAACAAAAGACCCCCACGCTAAACAGTCAGTCTAAATACAATTAACCATTTAGTATAGGGGTTTATTAATTTTGTGTTATAGAGAAAATCACTTAGGAATTAAGATAAGCTTACAACTTGAATTCATTCACAAGCATATTCAATTCTTCTGCCAACTTCGCCAGTTCATCAGAGCTTGCGGCAACTTCAACCATCGCAGAGCTCGTTTGTTGAATCGATGCTGAGTTTTCCTCTACCCCTGCTGCAGATTCTTCTGATATGGCTGCAATTTCTTGAATTGCTCGGTTCATCTGCTCATTACTTTCCGTTATCTCGCGCAGATTGAGAGAGACTTCTTTAATACTACCTGCGACACCGGTTACGGATGTTGTAATCCTTCTAAAAGTCTCTCCTGTTTTTGTAATCTGCTCGGTACCTCGGATGACATCTGCATATCCAGCCTTAAGTGACGCAACAACCATGCTGGACTCACTTTGGATCCGCTCGGCAATATCTGTTATATTCGTTACGGATTGGGAAGATTGTTCGGCAAGCTTTCTTACCTCATCTGCCACAACCGCAAATCCTTGACCATGCTCGCCTGCCCTCGCCGCCTCAATCGCCGCGTTTAATGCAAGTAAGTTTGTCTGTTCCGCGATATTATGAATGACTACTACTAATTCTGATATTTGCTGAGCATGGGTATCCAACCCTTCCACTTTCGATACAGCTTCATGAACTACTCGGTCTATTTCCGACATTTGCTCCATCGAAGCCTCCATCAACCCGGAACCTTCATTCGTCAAATGGAGTACTTCAGATGCCGTTTGTTGAATCTCTTCACCTTCTTCAGCTGTCTTTTGCAATTTCGTCGTGAATATCCCCATATTATTCGAAAGGTCCGATGCATTATTCGCTTGAGATTCAGAACCAGCTGCGATTTCTTCCATCGTAGCTGCCACCTGCTCCGAGCTTTCCGTTACTTCATTGGACGATTGGGTTAGCTCTTCACTCTGACTTGTGACCGTTTCGGACACGGTGTTAATCCGTTGCAACAGATCGCGCATATTTTTATTCATCATATTCGTCGATACAGTCAATTGTCCTGTTTCATCCTCCGCTTTTACTTCAAGCGGTTCTTGACTTAAATCACCAGCCGCTATTTTGTCCATTCGTTCCATGACTATTTTAATTGGACTTGAAATCATGCGGGCGAAAAGAATAGCAATTCCAATACTTAAGATTATTGCCAGAACCGAGATAACAAGTGATATTACTAATGTCCATACTCCCTCTGTAATCGCATTATCTGCTCCGTTAAGAATCATTGCCTCTCGACCCTCTGCCAATTGCTGGTAACTGTCCAGCAACCCTTCACCTATCGGGACAACATTCTCTTCGAATAACTGCAGCGCCTCCTCTACGTTTCCTTCGTCGTACATAGCAAATACATCATTTATGACTATTTCACGCCATTCGACTGTATCGTTAATAAGTTGCTCCATTTCTTCAGAATAATTTTTTTCAAGAATATCATCCTCAAATTCACGAGCTTCGTCTGTAAGAAGATCAAACTTTTCCTTAAATTCATTATCTCCCGTTAGTAAATAGCCACGGACACTGCCCACACGATTGGCAAAATTCGTAGTCAACCCCTCATCCGCTATCAGCATTGGCAGATCTTCATCTGCAATGTTCCTTAATACATTATTGCTTTGCGTAGTGGAGATAAAGCCCATGATTGAAATTCCAATAACAAAGGCGATTATAATAAAAAATCCTGCTAAAGTTCTTGCACGTATACTTTTAAATTTCACTTTTAATATTCGCTTCCCTTCCATGTTAAGCATTGAACATTTAATAAGATGGGTATCTCGTTCACATTGCTATAATTGACGACTGTTTCTAATGTTAATCTTCATTCTGGGTTCAGTTGCCATGTTGTAAGATGTTATCATCAGCGCCTGTCAGTTCGGTACTTTTTTCGCTGCTTTTAACTCTTGGAATACTTTCTCATCTTCAGGCAGGGGAGCCCAAGATTTGTAAAAAGCAGTTAATATATTGTCCACTTCAATCATTTCTTCCCCAATTTATTTTGCCGATATGACGCCATCCTTGACCTCTTGCACATGTTGCTCTGCAGCAACTTCTTCAAGCCCCTCTTCAATTTCGTTTACAAGGGCTTGCTTTCTTTCCACATCATCTTTCAACTCATTTACGGAACTGTTAGTGATAAATAACTGAATAAATAGACCTACCAGCAGTCCGCCAATGAGCAAACCAAATGTTTTCTTTATATGTATTCCACCTCACTCCAATTCAAACAAAAAATCCATATCCTACGAAAGAACTAGATTTTTATAGTATATTATGGAGTGTGTTATTTGTAAAGTTACTTATTTATTTTCTTGCATTTATCACGTATTAACGGTCTTTAACCCTCCCTCCTCTAAACATGAGGAGAAGCCTATATATGAAGGATGGGGGCAAAAAGTCCGTAAATACCTGATTCTGTTCAACTAACATTCGGTGCCGATTTGTTAATGTTAGTAGTTACTATTTGTTGGGGTGCATCTTACTTATTTATGAAAATGGGACTTGATTCAATAGAAGAGTTTAATTTAATTGCCCTTCGTTTTGGATTAGCATTTCTATGTGCTGCAGCTTTTTTCCTCATATGATAAGGAAAATAGACATGAACACTATGAATTATGCCATCATACTTGGCTTTAAATTATTTTTAGTGTTTACATTAATCACTTTTGGCTTAGATACTACTACCACATCAAAAATACACAACACCTGCTAGAACTGAATTGATTTTCTCTTTAGAACCCGTCTTTGCTGCACTATTTGGTTATATATTTATCAATGAGGTGATGGGTTCCACTGATTATATCGGGGCTTTATTAGCAATTGCAGGTGTCATTATTTCATCAACGAATAAAAAGGGAGAAAATAAGCGATTACTCAGCAAGAATGTATCATAGACAGAGACTTTAATATTAAACAAACCTGACTGTTATAGGAATCACATATTAACCTATCAAATATGTGATTTTCTATATTATTAAACTAACCTGCCCCTTTAGCTCCATTACTTCACACTTTAATACTAACATAATATTCCAAAAATATTAGTTAGTATTTACATAAGAAAAAGACGACCAATTGATGATCGTCTTATTTTATTATCGCACCCGTTACTTTAAGTGCAACAATTCACAATTAAGGAACACGGTAGCCAACTCTCTACACAAAAAAGACTAGCCTCGTTTTTGAGGATAGTCTACTCATTTGTTTCCATTATTTTTGTGAATAATTCCTCCAACAAACTGGTATCCCCGTTAACTATTCCATCCATATATAAATGATATATGTCATCATCTAAATTTAAATTTACTTCTAGTATATATCCTTTTGCTAAAGCAAGTACTCTAATGACTTCCCTTTGTGTTCTGCCGTTTCCTTCTCTAAACGGATGCATATAATTTAAATTATCCAATATTTCTGCTAAATATTTTATGATTGAGGACTTATCATTTGCTTGTTGATGATAATCTGTTATCAGTTTATTCATATATTCTGTACCGGTATCAAAGGCTTGCATCGCCATAAACGGATTCCCATCTTTTGATATATTAACTTGTCGAAATTCTCCAGCCCAATGATAAATTTCTTCAAAGAGGAATTGATGGATCTTCTGGATATCTCCCAACGAATAAACATGAATTGGATTTTCGAATAGATCAAGTAATTTGTTCGTAACAATACGATACTCCTTGGCCTGTAATTCTTGTGCAGATTTTATGTTAAATTTATTTCGCAGAACCCCGCTGTCTGGATATACATACAAATCATCCGGGTCTTCATATTTATATGATGCGTATCTTTTCCTAGTCATCGGATTTTTCCTTTTGTTTTAAAATAAGATAATCCTTCACTTGCTCAACATCTTGTTTCGTGGGCTGCCAGCCTTCAATCATATTCGAACTAATTGCGTATAATGCACCTCTAAATTCTTCCTGATTGTTAAACTTAACACCCATAATGTTTAATTGAGGTTTATTAACATCCAACTTCAATCCTTACACCTCCAATTGCTCATATACTTATTATACCATGGTTAAACCTGCGTAGAAACATATTCCTTCTACAAAGATTGCACCCAATTGTAAAACTTTATTTTGTTGCCCAAAAGACCAGAACGATAAAAAACAGTATTATAAATACAGCAACAATCAGACTTCCAATAGTACCAAAGTGGATAATGGGACTTGCAATAACTTTATTTAGATAAATTAAATCGAAAGATAAAGCCGATAACAATAATACCATTCCAGCAAGTACAACCGTCTGTTTCCTTGCGGATTGATTTGTTATATATCTAAAACCTGCAAAGGCAAAAAGAATAAAGACAACAACCTTTTCTATGGGTTTCCCGTTACGTTCTGCCTCTAATAAGTGGATTTTTAAATCATTCGTAATTTCCTCAATTTCATCTATATTTTTCCTACTGGAAGATAAGTAAACACGCAGATTTTCAATAAATATTTGACTCTCCTTGGAAAGCCCCAATTTATTTTTCATTCATCTCATCCCCTTTTGAATCTAATTTAGATTCTGAATTCAAAACATTATTTATATTGTTTTGTAAGGTCAATAAATCTACACCAAGTTCTGTTTGTCGTGTTGCAAATGAATGACGCAACTGATGTGGACTAAATATTTCATATTCTGTAAAGCCCATTTTCTTTTGCCTTCTCGTCAAGCTTCGTCTAGCTGTATGCTTATTTAATCTTGTACCACTTTATGATAAAAATAAGGCACCTTCTATATTAGAATTGAATAGGGGTCTTACTCCTTCCAAGTACCATTTTATAAGTAAATCCACACCATCTAACATAGGTACCCATCTACGTTTGTATCCTGATCCTTTCCCAAAACGAACTTGTATTTTGCCTTTTTCTCCTAAATCAAATCTACAATTTTTCACATCCATCATGATTATTTCATGGGTTCTTAAACCTGTTAGCTCAAGCATTCTAAAAATTGTATAATCCCTGGCAATAGTTGAATATTTTCTTGCTGTTTTCATTTCTTGTTTCAACCTATCCCAAAATCTTTCCAGTATTCCGGGTCTCGGAGGTATTACCTTGCCATTATGATCATCTTTTCTGTGATAGTAACGGTTAAATTTATCAAATAAGTTGGGAACTTGAACTCTATATTTTTCCCATATCTCATGCCCATGTCTGGTTTTTAGATATTCTAGGAAGCTTGGAATGGAGCAGATTACGAAATGTAATGGAATTGATTTCTGGAGAGACTTAAAATCAGACAGTTATTCGGACAGTTCAAAAGAAGGCACTCCTTATATTACAGGTGCTAGCAATTTTAAAGAAGGCACCGTGAACACGGTAAGAACAACGCAAAAACCAAGTGTTTTTTCAAGGAATGGAGATATTTTAATATCAGTAAAAGGAACAATAGGCGAATTGGCAATTAATCCGTATGATGTATCACACATCGCTAGACAAGTAATGGTCATCTAGTTATCTTAGCCGAACCATGTTATACTTATATAGCGATGAGCTGATTCGTGTAAGTCGAGGAACAGGTTAAACATGTGATGTGAACACATAGTTCTCTCGCCACGAATAATCGTTAGCGCCTATATTTATAGGCGCTTTTTATTTTACGTTGATAAGATAACCTCACCTATTGGAAAAATCAATTTGATGGAATAAGGCTTCTCAAAAGTCTGACGAACCTTTGAGAATCCTCTGTTAATTTGTTAATTTCTTTTTTTCTACAGCAGCATCGTTTGATTGTTCTTCAACTCGTGTGTTTTGTTTATTTGGAACTTCACTTTTCCCCCACTGAGAGGCAAGCACGGTACCGGTAATCAATTGCCAAGCAGACGCAAATGCACTTGGCAATGCTGCCAATGGTGTAAAATATACGGATGCTAAAGCAACACCGAGGCCAGAGTTTTGCATTCCGACTTCAATCGAAATCGCACGTTGATCTTGCACAGGTAGTCTACATAATTTCCCTGCATAGAATCCTAATAAAAGCCCGAAACCATTATGGAGCAACACCGAGAGGAATACTAGAATTCCCGCACTCGCAATATTTTCTTTATTATTTGCAACGATGGATGAGACGATAATCGTAATCGCAACAATTGATATTAAGGGCAGGACGGATGCACCTTTTTCCGTTGTTTTCGGGAAGTATTTATTAACTAATAGTCCTAGGATGATTGGAATAACAATTACTTGCACAATCGACATAAACATCGACATTGGATCAACGGGTAACCATTGCCCCGCGAATATTAATAATAGAAGTGGGGTCATGATAGGAGCAAGCAAGGTGGAAACACTTGTCATCGTAATCGAAAGCGGCAAATTTCCTTTTGCCAAATACACCATTACATTGGATGCCGTCCCGCCCGGTACGCTTCCTAACAAAACAAGGCCAGCAGCAATTTCTGCTGGTAATTGTAATAGGTAAGCAATAACAAACGCTACAGTTGGCATGATGGAAAACTGCGCAACGACGCCGATCAAAACAGGGATTGGTTTCGTAAAAACTAATTTAAAGTCGGATGCTTTTAATGTCAGCCCCATCCCGAACATGACGACTCCGAGTAAAATTGTTATGTATGATCCAAATGAAGAAAACCACTCTGGAACCAAGAAAGCAATGACTGAAAAAATGATGATAATAAGCGCGAAATATTTACCAGCTATGTTACTTATTTTGTTGACTACATCCATGACTGATTCCCCTCTTGTTTGTGCTTTGTTGGTGTGCCCCTATGTATAATTGAGATTGATAGTATCACTTTAGCCGGATAATGTAAAGTGAATGTTTAGATAAATTTAACATTGGTGATCCAGGAAGAAATAATGTAACTTAAGCAAAGGTTAGGTTTTACTTTTCTGCGGTAATATAAAAGGGCTCTTCCTCTTCAAGAAAAGCCCTTGATGCGACTATAAAGTGAAACTCATTCAGTGGGGTATCCTTACCTACCCCACTGAATGTTAGTATAACAGAATCAGGGATTTACGGACTGTTTCCCCCTTCACATATTAGGTTTCCTTCATGTTTAGAGAGGGGGTATTACAGACCGTTAATACGTGATAAATTGGTCATACAACATCATCAAAATTATACGTCGTATTGTATTCCGCAATATTTTTCATAGCTCGCTCCATGCGTTCCATTGCAAGCGCTCCATAATCTTCGCCTTTTGCCTCTTTATAAATCGTCCATAAACACCATAAATAATCTTGGAAAATTTCATGCAACAAAATACGCTGCATTTCTTCAGGTCTAGGATCGCGTCCAAAATAAGTTTTTAGGAAAAACAGTTGTTCTTCCTCTGTGAAAAATAATCTTTGAAACAATGTCGCTATATCCTACATTGGGTCAAACATTCCGCTATATTCCCAATCAATCAGATACAACTGATCTTTCTTATCTACTAAAATATTGGCAGGAACCGTATCTATATGACATGGAACCTCTATCACTTCCATCGTCTCATACACTTTTTTTAAGGCCAATATATGCTCTTTCATATGTGCAATCTTTTCCATCATGAAAGGTTGGACCTCTTGAACAAGGTTTTCATAGTGTCCCATTAATCCAAATAAATCAAACCGATTGGTCATTGGCTTCTTAGAATAGTGAAGTCGCTGGAACAGGTTAATGATTTTTTGCATGATTTGACCTTCTCTTGCCAATTCTGGAGTTAATGCTTTCGAAGACTCTAATTTCCGAGTAATCTTTAGCCCACTTTCTATATCAAAATATATAAGTTCTGGATTTATTCCAATTTCTGTTCCATATATTAGATTATTCATTTCCGATTGGCGGTCAATTAATTCGTCAGTTCCTTTGCCAGCAATCCTTACGACATATTTTTCCCCATTGACTGTGACAAAATAACTGTCATTTGTCATCCCACCGGGCGTCCGTCTCATATCTTCAATACTCGATATCGGAATATTCAGTGTATTTTCAATCAACGAGCTCATCAATTTTTTATCCATGTGACCCCCTCCATTTAATATTATTAGTACAGAAAACATGCATGCATTCGGCAGCAATTTTATTTATTGTTTCCTATACATTCAAAAAGAGCCAAAGGTGGGCTCTCTTAAATAAAAAATAGTATATGATTTACTGTATATATTATAACATATTCCCGCTTAATTGTAAACGTTACCATAACTGTCGTATCAACCTTTATACTCTCCCCCCCTCACGATTCCTTATAAAAAATATATAAGAAGAAATGTTGAGAACCACTGGTAGGTACTAATAAAGTAACACGACAACCTAAACCAAAGATTTTAATGAAGCCTCCCAGAAGTTCACTGAACTTTTGAGAGGCTTTTCTTAGTTAAATAAAAGTGAGCCGGTGGTGCAGCTGGTCTGACCCTTTGGTTTTAAAAAAAACTCTTCTGGAATTCCGCTAAATATCAACTTCTAACCTGCCCATCTCCTGTAATACGTACTTTACTCGAAGTTAATGCTTTGAGTCCCATTGGCCCTCTTGCATGTAACTTCTGCGTACTTATTCCAATTTCCGCACCATATCCAAACTCGAATCCATCCGTGAAGCGAGTCGATACATTATGATAAACTGCCGCTGCATCCACATGTTGTAGGAACATTTCAGCATTTCGAGCGTCTTCCGTAATAATCGCTTCAGAATGCTTTGTTCCATATTGATTAATATGTTCGATTGCTTCCTGCGGTGAATCCACCACTTTAACACTAATGGCATGTCCGAGATATTCATTCGCCCAGTCTTCTTCCGATGCTTCAAGAACGTCAGGGAAATCTTCACGAACCCGCTCATCAGCATAAATCTGTACATCATTCACTTTTAACTTTTCTAAAAGCTCCTTGCCATATTCGGCAAACCAGGAAGCATCGATTAAAAGCGACTCAATTGCATTACATACGGATGGGCGTTGCAATTTCGAATTTAAAACAATCACTTCTGCCATCGGTTGCTTTGCAGTTTGATCAATAAATACATGACAATTTCCAGCACCTGTTTCAATTACCGGTACGGTAGCTTCTCGAACAACCGTATCAATCAAGTTTTTACCACCGCGAGGTATTAATACGTCTAAATAATCATTTAACCGGAATAATTCGCTAGCTGTTTCTCTACTCGTATCCTCAATTAGCTGAACAGCATCAACGGGTAGTTTACTTTTTTCCATAGCACGGTGGATTGAGTTCACTAGCGCTAGATTGGAATTTTTAGCGGAGGAGCTTCCTCTTAAAATAACTGCATTTCCCGTTTTGAGTGTCAAGGTTGCTGCATCGACCGTAACATTCGGTCTAGCTTCATAAATCATCGCGACAACTCCAAGCGGGACACGTTTCTCCTCGATTTTCATCCCATTGTCTTTATGGATTGTTTCCAGGATTTCGCCGATCGGATCGTGAAGTACGATGATTTCCTCTATCGCAGCAGCAATCCCTTCTAGTCTTTCCTGATTTAACATGATTCGGTCCAATACAGATGAAGTAAGCCCACTTTCACGTCCTGCGGTAAGGTCCTTTTCATTTTCTTTAAGAATCATATCTTGATCGTTAAGTAATTGCGCTGCAATCAAGGACAGTGCTTCGTTTTTCTCTTCTGTTGTTGCGCTTGACATAGCATAACTTGCTTTTTTCGCAGCCTTTCCTTTTTGGATCACTTCACTCATGATAATGCCTCCCCTATTTTTTGTACACTAACCCATCCGTCACGGTGGATTACTTCGATAGATGGTGTAACTTTTTCTCTATCGCTATGGCTTTTGATTGTCCGTTGCAGTTCATCAGATGAACAGCTTATTTCTCCTTTTCCAAGTAAATCGTGCATCCCATACACCTGGACAACATCACCCTTTTCAAAAGTTCCACTTATTTTTAATATACCTGCAGAAAGTAAGCTACTTCCTTGATTGGATATAGCTTCTTCTGCTCCTTTATCCACATAGATTCCCCCCATTGCTTCAGAATGTAGCGCAATCCATTGTTTTCTCGTATTGATTGGAGCTTTGGAGGGACTCGCAATATACGTACCATCACCATTTCCTTGTAAAACTTGAATGAGTTTATCCTGTCCTTCTCCATAGCCGATAAAGACTGGAACACCGAGCATTGTTGCTGTTTTGGCTGCGATTAGCTTCGATTTCATTCCCCCAGTGCCTACCTTCGATCCAGTCGTATCTGTATCTTGAATCATTTCTTCTGTTATTCCATCTAAGTAGTCATATTTTACTGCGGCGGGGTTCGTTCGCGGATTTCCATTATAAATTCCATTGATATCTGTTAATATAATAAGCTGATCAGCGTGGATAAAGCCGCTGACCAAGGCGGATAGCATATCATTATCACCAAACGTCAGCTCTTCAACTGATACGGTGTCATTTTCGTTGATGATTGGTATAGCACCTCTTTCCAACAGCTCTGTCATTGTTGCGTAAGCATTTCGGTATCGCTCCCGGTCTGAAAAGTCATCTCTAGTTAACAACAATAAAGCTACCGTTATATCAAAAGCACTAAATTTCTCAATATAGGTCTGAATCAGCATACTTTGCCCAATCGCCGCGGCTGCTTGTTTACCTTTTAGGGTTACTGGTCTTGAGGAATAACCAAGCCCACGGAAACCTGCCGCAACTGCCCCCGATGATACAAGGATTACTTCATGGTTCGCTTCCCTAAGCGCAACAAGTGCATGAAC
Source organism: Oceanobacillus indicireducens (assembly GCF_014647195.1). GTDB lineage: Bacteria > Bacillota > Bacilli > Bacillales > Amphibacillaceae > Oceanobacillus > Oceanobacillus indicireducens. The sequence continues at coordinate 96,523 of NZ_BMOS01000010.1, forward strand.
ATGTTCATCCAGTTTTTGCTGATCTATTCCCCCTTTTTCGTTCGTAAGTGAACTACTGCCGATTTTGACTACAATTCGTTGTCTACGCATTTGCTGTTCCCCCGTTTACTCTATTAACGCTTTACTTACTTTACAGAATAAAGTGATAAATCTGGTTATAATCCACCTAAAAAAGCCCCTTCATCCTATATTATAAGGACGAAAGGGCTTGCTTCCGCGGTACCACCATTACTTGAATGTATGCACATTCCACTTCATCAATAACGCTTGATCTCGCGCCCATGTGTTGCATGGGACTCCAAAGGCAGGTTCTGCAGGTTGTCTATGGCGGAATCTCTCAGCTTATAAATTCCACTCTCTTTCATAGCAAGTACTGCATACTATTCCTTTGTCACCGTTCGGATATATGTACACTATTATGGCGAGGAAAGATAAGATTGTCAATAGGGAACTGTTCAACGAGTTGCTTGGTTTGCTTTTCGCCTTGCCGGACCCGATGGATCAATTCATCAGGATGGAGCTGTGGCAGAGTAACAATATCGCGGACACTTTGTATCGTATGGTTCGCAGCATCTGTCAAATTCAGTGTTGTATTCTTAACATTTTGCAGTCCGTAATTAATATCATTTTCTAAAAAACTTTGCTCAATCCTTACATTTGGAATTAATTCAAACGACTGGATTGCTTGTTCCATCCGCTTCAATCCGTTTTCAAAATCAATTAGAATTTCATACAAATGGATTAAAAACTTCTCATGTGCTTCCTGTCTAGCTTGTTTTCTTCTTCCTTCATACTGGAGAAAGTGGATTCAAACTGATCCGCAATAGATTTCAATTCCGATAATGAGATTTTACTTTGGCCTCGTTCAGTTTAATTTCTTTAGTCATTGATTGCGAAGCTCCTCTCTTCTTTCTTTTAAAGCAGAAATACTTGAGTTGGTCGAAGCAATTTGTTCATGTAAGCTAGTGATTGATTGTTCGAGAGTCTCTATTTCTTGTTCTAATCTATTCAGAACAGTGTTTAATTGAACCGAATTGAACCGTTCCAATGTCTTTATAACTCGCCAATAATTCCACGCTTCCAATTGAAGAGGGAGACTTCTTTTGGAAGTGTGTTAAAAAAGCTGGAGTCGAGAGGTTTCCCCCTGCGACTCCAGCTTTTTTCATAATTGATCAATCCCCAACAACAATCCCTTTTAATTCCCCACTCAACCTATCGATCTCTTCAATCGCCTCATTGATATTGGCAATTAACTCATGTTCACTTTCTATCGTAGCAACAATTTCCTCTGTGGCTGATGCATTTTCCTCTGAAATATTTGCCACACTTTCTATTTGGGCTTGAATATCCTTAAAGTTTCTTGTCGATGATTGTACCTCTTCCATCCCTGTAGCGAGCTCTTCATTTGTATACTGGAAAGAACCTCTTATCTCTGCAAAATATGCAGAAATTTCCTCAACTATTTTTTCTCCTTCTTTAATAGCAGATTCTCCTTGCAGGGATCGACCGTGAGCATTTCGCGATTTGTCGAAGAGTTCAGTTGTAACGCTTTCAATATCAACGGTTATATTAGCACTTTGTTCCGCTAATCTGCGAACCTCATCCGCTACAATCGCAAAACCTCTTCCATGTTCACCGGCACGCGCCGATTCAATTGCAGCATTCAACGCAAGCAGGTTCGTCTGATCTGCGATATCCTTAATCCCCTGCAAGAGTGAATTAACGGTTTCGAGACTTGTCTGCAAATCATTCACCGTGACGACAGTTGTACTTATTGCAGTATTTACAGTGGACATGTGATTATTAAGCTGGTTGATCTTCTGCCAGCCTTCTTGCACGTTTTCGTTCATCGCCTCTGATTTATTTACAATATCCTGCGAGATCGAAATCGATCGATTTGCCCTCTCAACGGAATCCCCCATCGCTTCACTTATGGAACTAATACTACCTGCCTCTTCTTGAATTCCTGCTGCCATCTCTTCCACCGATTGATTAATTTGATGACTTGAATCGTAAATCGTTGTAATATTTGTGTTTAAATGGTCAATATTGTCGTCCAGTGTATGCGTATTTTCCTCAATCGTATGTATGGTTGCTTGTAATCGCTCGGTCAAGCGCTGGGCTTCCATTTCCTTGCGATAGGATTCATCAATTAGCTCTCTTCCCCATTTCGTCAATAAGTATAAAGCAGCCATTATTCCATTAATTAACGCTAGTACCGTAATAAATCCTTTAAAGTCACTATCGATTCCGAGCAGCTCTTCCGGTTCGCTCAAATAGGTTACAATAAATGCAAGATTAACAACGCCAATAAATATAAGTATAAGTTCTTCTTTAAAATAGAGTGTCACCATTGCGATAGACAAAAGAATAATATAATGCTTATTTAAAGCAAACCCATCTAAATAAAACATTGATGTCGCAACAATTAATGGCAGTAAGGCGAAGATTAACCCTTTTACATATGGCGGAAAAGGTAAAAAATAATTAGCGACTGATAAAACAACAACTAAAACTCCCGCTATAATAATACTAACCGTGTCATCCACACCTCGTGAAGAAACAATTGGTACTACTAAAAGTAAAACGATTGCTATCATCAGAAATAAATTAACCTTATGAACACGCTGTGTGTTATATGTATCTTGTTTCATGTCAATCTCCTTTTTCAATTTTCTTATACATCCCGCTTCTATTATCGGTTATCCGGAGGCGAAGTTAAATCAAACTGTAAATATATGTATTTATTCACTCCACATGATTTTTCCATAAAAATACAGTATACTATCCTATGTTATCACAACTTATGTACTAGGAGGAAGTAATATGAGAATCGCAATTTTGGGCGCAGGGTCCTTAGGGACAATCATTGGAGCATACCTTTCTAAGAACAACGAACTAGTTGAGCTGATCGATGTTAATCAGGCGCATGTGGATGCCTTAAATCAATCGGGGGCTACAATTACTGGTACAATAAATGAAACGATCCCTGTAAAAGCAATCACACCGGATCAAATGGAGGGCCATTATGATTTAGTGCTTTTATTAACGAAGCAATTGTATAATACAGACGTTTTGAAAAATCTCACTCCACACTTAGATACGGATAGTATTGTTTTATCATTACAAAATGGGGTTCCAGAAGATTCCTTAGCTTCTATTTTAGGAAAGAAACGAATAGTTGGCGGATCAGTTGAATTTGGAGCAACGTGGGTCGAGCCCGGGGTATCTGAATTAACAACAGCTGCTGAGTCTTTCCAAGCAAATGCTTTCCAAATCGGTGAGTTAGATGGGACAACTACAGACCGCATTCAACAAATTAAAGGTATTCTTGATGCTGTAGGTAACACAACAATTTCTGCAAATCTCATCGGAACAAAGTGGGCAAAATTGCTAGTAAACGTCGCGATGAGTGGTATGTCCGCTGCTTTAGGTTGTACATATGGAGATGTTTTAAAGGATGAAGTTGCAGTAACGAGTGCTGTCATGTTAGCCGATGAAACGATTAAAGTTGGCACTGCATCCGGTGTCGAGTTTGACGAACTTGCTGGATTTAATTTAAACATCTTTAATATTGCTGCAGACAAATCGAACTTGCCAGAAGCTATTGGCTTTTCGAAAAAAGCATTTGGCCCACAAGCTTTACTGAAAGCAAGTATGCTGCAAGACCTTGAGAAGAAACAAAGAACGGAGATTGATTATATAAATGGGTTTGTAGCTTCGAAAGGAAAAGAAGTGAACATCAACACTCCGTTTAATGATTTACTTGTGCGATTGGTGAAGAAAGCCGAGGAAGGAAAAGGGCTTCCTGAATTTGAGGAGAATCTTGCTTATTTTAGAGAGTTGCTTTCCTAATTTATCACATATTAACGGTCTGTTTATTATTTGTAAACACAGCTTTCATTATAAAAAATTTTATGTACTTTTCATTATACAACCATCGTTATTTTCGGTTTTTAGATACAATTACTAAATTGATTACAGACACCACAAGAGCCACAATTGAAATCATTAAGGCTGCAGCCACCATAATTTTCACCCTTTATGTTGATTTTTTTGAATAAAGAGGGTATGATTGACATAGATTATGGTTAGGAGGAGATTTTACTCCCCTCCCATGTGGTTTAGAACTCTAACGTTGTGAGCGTTTAGAGTTCTTTTTCTTTTTACGTCTTTTGTTGTCTCTATCTAATAATATGACAATCAGATTAGTGATTGCTATTATCAGATTGACTACAGACGTAATCAGAATCAAAACCTGCTCCATACTTCTATGCCCTCCCTTCTATAAAGGGATGGAAGGTATCATACCCTCAAGTCTAAATATACATAATTATTTACATTTACTCAAGTCGTTCCAATCTTTTAAGACACGTTCAAAATATATTTTCTTCCTACATACCACTTACGACTCCCAAAGTCTGCTTACCATATGTAGCTACTAAATACTTTGCCATTTTTTTAAAGTACTCCGGTACAATGCAGTGATCCTTCACCGTCTTATTTTGCTATTGAGGCTGGGACATAACTATTCTAATATGAATTAAATCCGAACAAAACTGCTAACTAGCCCCGGGAATATACGGAGACTCCAGCAGGAGGCCGGCTAAGTACGGTCACGTCCTGTGATCAACGCCGGCACTAGAACCTCCTGTTCGTCGGTCGGCATCGGTGAGACCCCGCAGGGCGGTAGCCCGAGGCAGACTAAGAACGCCACGTCCTGTGGCAACGTCTGCATTAGCACATCCTATGCGTCGAGGCTCACCAGCCGCCTGCGGAAAGCGTAGTATATTCCCGGAGCGGTTGTTGATGCTCTTTCTTATCATTTGTTCGGATTTATAACCATACTAAGAAGTTATGTCCCAGCCTCGTGTTTTTTTATACTTGCACATTTTTAAAGATCCCCTAAAAATAGTATGCTAGAACGCGTGTATAATTGAACTGTAAATGAGGATAACCAAAAAATCATTTTAAATATATAGTCTAAATAGGAGAGGGTAAAAATATGGCAGCAAATATTAAAGAAATGAAAAATGAAAAGAAAGAACAGCTTTTTCAGCTTACGAATGAATTTAGTAGGATACATTTAAATGAAGAATATGATGTAGTAATCGAAAAATTAATAAATAAAATGGCTAGAAAACGTGAAGTTCCATTCCTTAAGGGGAGAATTGATATTTGGGCAGCTGCTATCATCCATGCACTCGGAACAATCAACTTTTTATTTGATAAGGATACAGAGCCATATGTTTCTTCTCCATCTGTTATTTATGATCACTTCAATACCAAACAAAGCACCACCTCACAAAGGTCAAAGCAAATTAGGGATATGTTTAATTTGTCTTATTTTGACAGCACTTTCGGTGTAGAATCAGTCAATAAACGCAGTCCATTTAATCAATTAACAACTATCGATGGCTTTATAGTTCCGAAAAGTATAATAGAAGAAGAATTCGTTATAAGTGATTGGGAGTTAAGAGTTGCAGAAATAATAGGCTTATCTTTAGTAAAAAAAGCATACAGTGATTTAGAATTGTCTGAATTACTGCAAGTAACGGATGAAAGACTCCTTCGCTATCATGCATTCTTGCAAAAAGAAATGAAATTCCCTTTTAGAATAACGACTAAACAACAAATTGGTCTATTTTTAATAGAAGAACATATCGATTTTATTCGATTAGAGCAGGACATAAAAGTTCATCATCTATATGGAATTTTAGTGGAATGCATCCAAAAAGAAGAAAAAAAATATATCCCTTTAGCCGAATTGGAGCTTGATGAGAGTCATGAGAATTATAACTTAGTGAATGATTATCAGGGCTGGTTTTGGAATTATCGATAGGTCTAAGTAGAGAACATCTATCTATATTCACACCCTACACACCATTGCATTCCCAATCACACATTGTTATGTTAGAAAGTGAATAACAGATGAAGGGAAAGTGGGGTTTAAAGGGATGAAAGAAAAAGTGTTATCACTGCAAAATCTAAGAATGAGTTATTCCGATAAGGACGTTCTAAATGGGATTAACCTAGAAGTTTACCGCGGACAAATCATCGGATATATCGGTCCGAACGGTGCAGGGAAAAGTACAACATTAAAAATCATGCTCGGATTAGTTGATGGTTATGGCGGGGTCGTCGAAATCTTTGGTAAGAATATTGCATCAAGCGATGTTACATATAAACAAAAAATTGGTTATGTACCCGAAAACGCAGAGATTTACGATAACTTGACAGCTGCTGAATATCTCACATTTATAGGTGAATTGTATGGTATGGACCGGGAAATTGCGGAAACGAAAGCATGGAGTCTTCTAGAAGAATTTGATATGGGAGAAGTTTTCCATTCGAGAATCTCCTCTTTCTCTAAGGGGATGAGGCAAAAGGTTCTGATCATCTCTAGCCTTCTGCATAATCCGGATTTGATTTTCCTTGATGAACCATTAAGCGGGTTGGATGCAAACAGTGTGATGGTTATTAAAGATATGCTGGAAGCTTTGGCTAATCAGGGAAAAACGATTTTTTATTCCTCTCATATTATGGATGTCGTTGAAAAGATAAGTAATCGCATTGTTCTCTTAGTGGACGGTGAAATTGCTGCGGATGGTTCTTTTGATGATCTCAAAGAGCAAAGTAAGGCGGGTTCGCTTGAAGCGATATTTAATCAATTAACAGGATTTGATGAGCATCAAGAAACAGCGAGAAAAATTGTCTCCATTGTAACTGGGGATGAGCAACATGGGTGATATCCGTATTTTAAAAGTGTTGGATATTTTCCAGTCGGTTTTCCGTAAATTAAATATTGATTATGAAATGATGCGGAAAATCCTTGAAATAAAACTGACAATGGATGGCCGGCGTGTTCCAACCATTCTCAGTAATGCGAAGAAAAAGGAAGGAAATCAATTTCTTAAATCGTTATGGATTTATGCAATATATGGTCTTCTCCTTCTTCCATTTGGATTTTTGGGTGATAATTATTTTTTCCAGGTAAGTATTATAGCAGGAGTTGCCATGTTCATCCTGACTACATCGCTGATTTCAGACTTTTCCTCTGTACTTCTGGATATCCGGGATAAGGTGATATTGAATACAAAGCCAGTAAATAATCGGACGATCCATGCAGCTAAGTTTTTTCATGTTGCGATTTATTTGACGCTGCTTACCGGGGCATTCATCTCGATACCAGCATTTGTATTTCTTTTTACAAAAGGTTTTATTTACTTTCTTCTATTTCTTGTAATCATCTTTTTAATAGACCTATTAGTATTGGCTCTTACTGCATTAATCTATATGCTGGTGCTACGACTTTTCGATGGTGAAAAATTGAAGGATATTATTAATTACGTGCAAATATTACTTGCTGTAGGAGTGATAGTCGGCTATCAAATTATTATAAGGTTATTTGACGTTGTAGATTTCGAGTATGTGTATGACTTTAGCTGGTGGCATGTATTGATCCCGCCAATATGGTTTAGTGCACCATTTGAACTTGTGCTAAATCATAATTATACGAGCGAGATTATCATTCTTTCCGTACTTGCCGTATTAGTACCACTCCTTTCGTTTTTCTTCTATTACTTGTCTATGCCAGCTTTCGAACGGAATTTGCAAAAGCTGATGGAAGAATCAAGTACGAAAAAGAAGAAAAAACGGACGCTAAATGACCTGATTGAAAAATTAATTTGTTTTAGCAACGAAGAAAGAGTATTTTACCGCTTTTCTTCCATTATGATAAGCCGGGAAAGAGATTTTAAATTAAAGGTCTACCCTTCATTGGGAATGGCATTTGTTTTCCCATTAATCTTCCTTTTTAACAATTTGAGCTTTCAAACACTGGAAGAGTTAGGGCAAGGAAAATCCTTTTTAACCATTTATTTTTCCACTGTTATCATCGGAACAGTTGTTTATATGCTGCAGTTTTCCGCAAAATACAAAGGTGCATGGATTTTTCGAACAACACCGATTCAAAAGCATTCTATTGTCTATAGTGCTGCTTTAAAAGCAATGTTTGTAAAGCTGTACTTACCGATTATGCTTGTACTGTCGATTCTTTACATCTGGATATTTTCCATTCGTATCCTGCCTGATATAGCAGTTGTTTTTGTCATTGCTTTATTGCTGATGCTTATCGCTTATAAGCTGTTTAATAAAGGAGAATATCCGTTTACCGAGCCGATTGAAACGGCCCAGCAAGGCGGTAGTACTGCATGGATCATTATCCTGTTAATGATTATTATTGGGATATTTGTGCTAATACATCTATTAATCTCCTTTATACCTTTTGCAATTTATGGTTATCTGGTGGTTCTTATCGTGGTTACGACTATTTTATGGAAGCGGACGTTTAGGTAGAAGTTAACGAATTGAAGGACAGTCTGAACCGACTCTAATCGGTTAAGTGGACTGTCCTTTTTCATTCGCTTATCAGCTACTTTCGCAAATTACCTTCCAAAGATAAAACAAAATCCATCAGCACATCCCGGTATTCTCTCACCGAATCAACGTAAACCATTTCGTTCTCACCATGCCAATCACTGCCGATCGGTCCAAATTCTACAGCGGCACCTCCATACTCGGTAAAAAATTGTCCATCGCTGGAACCATGTTGGCCGAATAGATTAACTTTTTCCAGATGAGTAATTCGTTTAATTGATTCTTCTAACGCTTCCACATAAGGATTGTCTTCTTTTGTCTTGATTGGATTATTGCGATTATGGATTGATAATCTGCAGTCTGTAATTGTCTTAATCTGATGAACGATATCTTCCGGAGATTGATGTGGCAGATATCTGATGTCCAGTGACATCTCACACCGCTCTGGGACTTTATTATAAACGGTCCCTCCTTGGATCTTTGCGAGATTGATAGAGGGCTTTGTAAACATGGATGAACTTTCTTGTGCAAAAGGAAGCTCTAATATTTCTTCATAGAGTTCAATTGCTTTCGTTATTGCATTTGTACCTTCCCAAGGTCGGCTTCCATGTGCAGGTTTTCCCAGGACAGTAATATCAACCTGGAGTACTCCTTTAGACTGAATGCCGATCCCTAGGTTTGTTGGTTCACCGCAAATAATAAAGTCTCCCAAGTACCCTTTTTCCGTTAAATATTTGGTTCCATACTTGCCACCTGTCTCCTCATCTGGAACGATTTGAAGCATAACCTTGGATGTTAATTCCATATCTTTCAATTGAGCAGCTGCCACCATCGAGGCAGCCACCCCTGCTTTCATATCAGCAGTACCACGGCCATACATTTTCCCATCTTCCATATATGGTTGGAATTGTCTTTCCTCTGCTGCAATGACATCGATATGTCCGTTCAAGACAATCCTAGAATCACCTTGGCCTAATTCACTTACAAGCATGTGAAATCCGTGACTTTCTATTTTTTTAACAGGGACATCTTGGTTGGTTAACCATTGCTCGCAATAAGCAATTGCTTCATTCGCACCTGCCTTTGTGGAACTGTCTATTTTTATTAATTCTTCTAGTAAGGGAATTGGATCACACATTTTATCCCTCCTGCATTTAAAATATTCAAGTGTTTTACCAGCAGCTATTCTTCAAGTGCTTCCATGATTTTTCGTTTATTTATGGGTACAACGATATCATGACGCGCTAGCTCGATATTAGGTTTTTGATGCAGCCACTCTTCTTGTATTTCCTTCCCTGCAGTTAGTGCAATAATTGCAGATGGAATATCAGCTCCCGCTAAGTGGGTAAATGCATAGCCACCGCCAAAACGGGGATTAATGTCAATAACATAATAATCCTTCCCATTAAAATAAACATCTGTGTTCATATAACCTGCATGGCCAAAACCTTCACCTAGCTGCTGTGCAATGTCTGTTAATTCCGGAATATTTATGGTAATACATCGGTCAATATCTCCGCCCCTCATACCTAATTGCTTCCTAGCAAAGGATGTAAGAAAGTGGCCATTTAAATCGTTAAACATATCGACACTAAACTTATCCCCTTCAATCACTTCCTGAATGATGATATTATCTTGCGGTTTTCTTGAAGTGTCTCCATCGAGTGGGCTTACCTTAATCTCCTGAATAGCATGCTGATAAGCAAATTCCATATCCTCTACATTGTCAATAAGTTCTATTCCTATTGAGGCGGAACCATTACGAGGCTTCACGATTAACGGAAAGAATACTTCTTGTTTTTCCAATGCTCTTTTCGCATCTTCTGCGTTAAAATAGGAAAGTGGGGATTTTACGTTAAACGGTTCTAGCAACTCTCGGTATTTCCCCTTATCCCGCACCTTTTCTACAATACTGGAATTCGGCGCAAATACAGATACACCTAATTTCTCCAGTTCTTTTTTGTGGTCTGATATTTCGGGTACTTCCCAATCATTTAATGGGACAAGACAGTCGACCTCATGCTTCTTGCAAATCTCAATAATTGCATCCATATAATTTGTATCTGTTTGTTCTGGAATTACATAATTCTCGTCTCCAGCTTGGAGTGACGGGGCATTATATTCAGGATCGGCAACAATTATTTTCCCATCGATACCAACCTTTTTTAAAGCATCCTTAAAAAAATTTACCAAGTCTATTCTTCTTGCTGTTGATGTCAATAAGATGTTCAACTTGTTCAACTCCTCGTTGTTTATATCATTTTTCGGAAACAAGATATTAATGTTTACCCAGCATGATAAACTTTAATCTTTTCCCTTATTCGGAAAACTCGCACACTTGGGAGCATTGAACATCGACTATCTTGTTTAAGAATCGAATATATACGTCATCTAAAAAATTAATCTCTTGAAGACATACGCTCAATAAATTCATCCATTTCCTCTGCTATTTTCTTAAACTCAGTATGGTGAATATAGTGGGAAGCATCTAGTTTTATAATTTCCTGGTCATATATTTTAGCGAAATCTTGTTGTAATTCGGTCCATAATTTAGAATCAAAACCTGTATCTTCCCCGTTCGAAACAAACAGAAGCATCGGAACTTCAGGTTTGTCCCCCCGCTCCACTACCCTTGCATTTTCTTTAATTTCCTTTACCTCATTCAGCATATTCTTCGTCAATGTCCGCCTGTAGAAGACAATCTCATATAATGCTTTATCTTCCTCCTTTAATACCTTATTGTTCATCAGGTCACTTCCATCAAGCATTGGCAGCCAGCGGATTAGTCCTGTTTTTGCGATGAATTCACCTAAGCGAATGAGTGGCATTGGAATATCCATTTCCTCATACACAGATGGAACAGCCATATCCAATCCAATAATTGCTTCAACTTCTTCAGGATATGTTTGTGCCCAATATAACGTCTCAACCCCTGACATGGAAAGGGGCACTAATATGTAAGGTCCTTCTATCTTCGCCTGTTGCAATGCTTCGCGTGTTTCATGAAGTATCGTATGAATATCCCGGTTCGAGTCTGTAATTTCACTAAACCCGTAACCAGCCTTTTCAACAACTGCAATTCGATTCTCATCACTCAGCAAACAATACAATGGTTTAAAATCCAACAGCGGCGAACTCGTTCCGCCACCTGCAAGAAATACGAAAGTTTTCTCACCGTCGCCTTCCGAGTAAACATGCATGAGATGATTATTCACTTCAACCATCTCTCCTGGTGGAGTAAATTGTTCCTCCTCTTGGGAGATTCGTATTTTATGATTGACATAAGCTGCCCCATAACAAATACGAGGAGACCAGTTAGTACTAAAAAAGGAATGATAATAACATATTTAAATGCTTTCTTCACATTTTTCTCCCCCAGTCTGTTTTTTTCTTTCAGCATAACATACTAGTTTGAGTGAAAGTTGAAGGGATACCTTTCTTCAGCAACAAACTTTTCAAAAAATAAAAAACAAACGATTTATCCAAGGTAAACGTCAACTCATAAAAGTTAATTATGTATATAGTATAGTAGAACGATGAAAAGGAGGAGAAAGTGATATGTCTGAGCACGAAAGAAAATATGATCATGATGGAAACCAAGAGTATTTTTACTCTGACGGTAGAGATCATGAAGATGCAGATGTAGATGTAGATTTTGATTTTGATTTTGATAGTGATATCGATGTAGATAACAGAAATGACAATGATAATGATAATGATTTGAAAAACAAAAACCGTAATCTAAACGTTGCAAAAGTTATCAGAAGCGGCAACTCAAATGTTAACGTTAGAACCCGTGTAGAAGATGAAGAAAACGATCATGACCATCGCCGTAGAAAACGCCATCGCAGAAGAAGAAAAAGATGTCGTTAAATGAACGATTAGTGGGATAGCTTTATTATCCCACTTTTTTCTTATAACGTGAAACTCATTCAGTGGGGAATTCTTTACCCCCCACTGAATGTTAGTTGAACAGAATCAGGTTTTTACGGACTGTATATCCCCCACCTTGACATTTTAGTTTCCCTCATGTTTAGAAGTGGGGGGATTACAGACCGTTAATACGTGATAAAGTGAAACTTCATTCAGTGGGGAATTCTTTCCCCCCACTGAATGTTAGTTGAACAGAATCAGGTTTTTACGGACTGTATATCCCCACCATAACATTTTGGTTTTTCCTCTTGTTTAGAAGTGGGGGGATTACAGACCGTTAATACGTGGTGAAAGGAGAGATGTTACTTGGAAAACGCAAGAAGCAATGTCCATCCGATTGATTATAGAAGCGATACACGATCTACCATTGATTATAGCGGTAATTCCGATGTCGATATAGAAGTCAACGTTGATACCACTCCGATTGCATATGCTATGTTATGTACACTTTTAGCTACAAAACAGATATCTGACTTTGAATTCAAAAAAGCTGTCCGTAGATTAGAAGATTTAACTAAAAAAGGAAGAAGTCCGACAATCAGAGATATGAATGATTTATCCCAAGTGAAACTATACAAAAAACGATGACATTAAAAAAAGTGGGTCTCCCACTAATTTCAGCAAACGTATGAAAGATCTTCCCTTAAATGTGCGGTAAATCCCCGTTAAAGATGTTGTGGGCGGTACCATCTTTAACAGGGATTTACCGTTTATTGCGTTATAAATACCTAGGCTTTTAACTTTCTAATAAAGTGAAACTCATTCAGTGGGGATATTACAGACCGTTAATACATGGAATTCCCTAACTCCCTGCAAGCTACATTATCCGTGCAAGCTTCCCTTGAGCATTGGACGTGGTCGGTAGGGACCAATTGGGAGCTGGATTAGGCTGGTCCTTCCTTGTCGATTGATTTTATAAAGTTCATCACTCAAATTAGCGTCAAACCCTAGCAGCGGGTGTCCTCCCATCCCAAGGGCTGACGCAGCCAAAAGCAATCGTTGCACGAGCATACCTGCTTCCATCTGCTGTATTCGGTAACCCCTGTATCCTAATTCTTTCTTATAGAAATCCTTATCACCTGCCACATGCAGGCAAATTGGAACCTGGAGTAAATTTACATTATTAAAAGACATTCCATTCTGCAAATGAAGTCGATGGTCTCCGGGACGAATTTCCCTTAACATGTGTTCGGTGCTATCATAATAGTACGCCCCATTTGGAATTCCTTCAACCATGTATAAACTGCTGTAAATTGTTACACGAGGCGGATCATTGTTATACGCAACATCCAAATCATTTCTGTATGAAAAAGCAGCCATTGCTTCTTGGAGAAGGGCAGCCAACTGTTGTTGATCCACCTTCTCCAATACGAAATCCATGTCTGGAGAAAATCGATTTTTACATATTTCCGCGAGATCATAGGGCAAGGATTTTGTATGAGGCAATGTCACCGTGTTCTCCCCATATTCTGCAATTGTCCTCCCCTTTATTTCTCGAAATGACCATGTAGATTCTAGGTTAGATGCTTTATTCATTGCAGTTATCATCGGATATTCTTTGATCCGTAGTGACCGCTCGAAATGATTGGTTTGAATTGCTGGCAGCTCTTGTTTCAATTCATCCGCTATAATATTTTTGTGGCGGTCCTCTCCGCTCATAGACCAGTTGGTGGCTTCCACCGACAGGGGAATTACACTATATACACTCTCCTCCAGATCAGATAGTCCAAGCAGATGATTTATTGCGGTATCAAGAAATTGAAAGTACACACCTGTGGCAAAGCCAAACCGCTTCGCTACCTCCATTAGCTGTCCAATCAGCACACCAGCATCTAACCCTTGGAGTCGATACGCAAAGTTGTTGTATTTAAAAAAGTTTTTCCAAAACATTGTCGAGACAAAGACAATACCGAAACACGAGGGGATGTCACACCGATTCCCCAGAGCTCTAGCTAAATAGAAATCGAAATTTCCTTCCCGCAGCAACACCAAGCTGTGATGTGCTACATCATAATGGTAAACTCCATCCGGGAGTCCTTCTACCTTTAAATAAACGTACAATTCGTTAGGATATAGCGCCCCGCCAGATGGAGCATAACGCCTATAGGACTGCATCGGAAAGGTATCTTGATCTGTCGAATCTATTTGCATGACGGATTGACTCAATTGAGTCAATCCGAATACATACCAGAGAAAATGGCCAACTCTATTGATATCCAGTTTTGCAGAAGGTTCTCCACCAGTAAGCGTCAGTGGTACTTCTTCGGACAATGGAGCGACCGGTAATCCACGGTAAAGTTTATATGCAAGCGGTGCATCCTCCCAATCCACTTCCCAGTTCGGCTGATTTGCTTTATCAATATCAAAATGCAAATTGTGCAGAAATTCTTCCAGACTCATCCTCTACCTCCTTTAAGGAAACGGGTGCGGATGTGGATTGAGTTGTTCGATTGTCAATGGTTCTTTCGTGAACTTAAGCTCCATCGGGACTCGAAGTACCCTCTCAAGTCCTGTTAAGCGGGTAAGATGATGCCCGAATGTCATCGGCAGCATTCCCGGAATCAGTACTTTTACGCAATACAAACCGTTTCGTATCGTTTCCGGAGTCGACTGATCTACGACAATTACTTCAAGGTTTAATCGGCGGAACACCTGAAGAATATCTTGCAAATCATCGGTAAGATCTGCATGATTCGACTTCCAATTAAACCTTTCATTAAAGGAGCGCATTGGACCATTTTCGTCAAACAAAAAACTAAAACGCTCTTCTACTTGCGGCAAACCGCAAAGCATGCCGTGATCTTCCATCTGCCTCACCAAGGAAGAATCATGCAGCATTCTTTCATACTCCTCTTTGTTCGCTTCAAATTTTTCATCGAGGTTGAGCATCATGCCAGCAAGCTCGTGAATTGCGCCTTTCACCGCCCGTACCGGATCTAGATGAGCCCCAGCTGCACAAATGAGATTTAGTCCCTTTTCCTTTCTGTTTTTAGCTATTGCAAAAATACTTGGAATACCGTGTTCCATCGTAGCGTCATACAAATACAAATCATACCCGGCGACCACTCGCATTCGCTTGACCATTAATTCCAACTCCTGGTCGTTAGCTGTAAAAGGATCTATTCGCGGAAGATTAAGCTTTGCGTACCATGTCATTAAGAATGAATCACGCTCGATCACTTCCATAATTCCATGAAAAATGGCCTCTTCTAAACTTCCTCCAAGCGCACAACCATTTGAAGTTTCATAGACAAAACCTTCCGTTCCGTGTCCAACACTGTAATAAGCAAGGAGCTCTGGGACTAGAATAGGACGCTCCTGTAAAAACGAATAACCCCATACCCAATCAATGGTACGGTCAGGATCAAACGGCTTGAATGGAAAACCAGGCTGCGCATATTGTTCCTTTGCGTGTACGCCTACCCTCAAAGGATGAAGTGCTTGATTTTCTAAGTTACGATAACGATCATGGACCACAGTCCGTTTGCCGCGCGGTTTTATACCGCAGTACCGCTCCACCCCTTCTAAAATGGCTGTCAATATGCTCTCTTCGTATGAATGGGTCCGGCCACCTGTTCCTTCGTCCCCTGCTAACATAGGCAGATTAACACTCGCATCAGCAAATGGAGTAACTAGGTCATACATTTTACTGTTCAAAATGCCAGTACGATTATCCAGATAATCATTTACAATATCTTCCTTTATCTCATCCAACCGACGGCTACGGAAACTGCTGGAACTTATCTTCGGACTCGGTTGCAGTGAAACTTGGGCTAAATCTCGCGAATCGTCGGGTAATTGACCACAGACCGGACATAACGGGTTGGGCAGAAAAGAATGCCAGGAGCTCTTCAGTGTTTTCAAATCAATTGAATAAACCTTGCCTTCTGAATAAACCCGATCACCCCGCAATAAATTCTGTACCTCTCCACCTATCAGGTAAGCCATTTGTAAAAGTCCCGTACGTGAAGCCCACGGATCACGTTCCATTCCTCTGGCCAGTTCAAGTCTTTGTTGTACCTCCACCATCTCTATTCGGTCCCGACTACCCATAAGAAGCCGCATATCCGCACATTGAGAGCAGCCTGCTGCACCTGGTTGTACAAGCGGGCCCACTATACCTTCACCAAATGAAACAAAGCCTCTGAGCCAGGGAGTACTAGTTTTTTGTAATACTTCTTCCGCATTTTGATGAACGGAGGGTCTCCAACCATCATCCAAAAACAGCACCAAATCCGTATAACTTGGAATACCTTCACCGAGATTGGACTTACGTATAATTGGATAGTTTGCTGACAGTTCGTGACTTACACAATCAGCCAGCACCCCTTCTCCGACAATCAACACGAAGGAGTTCATCGTGAATCCCCCTCTCGCAGCAAGACACCAAACACTCCGGCTAGTCGCTCTTTAAAAACAGGTTCAAGCCCATATTCGGCTACGAAGACCCGTTTACCATTCCATTTCAATCTTTCCATGGCTCCTTGTAGAATGTCGGCTTGTATCCTCTCTTCACACACGGGAATATCAAGACTAATTGGTGAGTTCTCTTCTAAATAGATGGATGAGGACGATACCTTACAAATTAGGTTGCTCGAGGAATCCGATTTATTTTGCACTTTGCTAATTGCCTGCTGTAAAGCCCTTCGTAACGCCATTGTTACATTTAAATCTATACTGCCATACCACTCATCTTCCGCACCTATCCATATTACAGGAAAACCAAATACTTCCTTTCCTATCCCGATAATTGGTGCTCCCTGCATCGTGGTTAATGTCTCTAAATAGAACCGGCATTTTTCATCTTCTATAGAATTCAACTGCACTCGGGAAACAGAATACTTCTGATTAAATTGTTGCTTGCGAAGCTCCTCTCTCAAACACTTTTGTAACCCACGTCCAACACCTTCCACAAACGATTCACCAGCTCCAATCCCGATCATTTCATCCGCTACTACTGAACCATTTTCAAGTGGCAGCGCATTAACAATCAAGCTCGCCATTCGCTCCCCATATGATTCAATTCCTGTTAGTCCTGCCTCCAGGCGTGCTTCCTTATGAGTCAAACCTGAGCAGACATCCTCATGCATCAGCCCAGCTGGTCCCTCCGACAACGGGTCCACTACCTGAATGCGACATTGAGCTAACGGGAGCTGCTTTAAATCACCTTCCTCCCAAATATGAAAGATTCCTAATTCCGCTGATGTTAACTGATCGAAAGAAAGAAGTAAATTATCTGATTCAACTTCCTCTATATTTGTTTGAATCCGGTCCTCGACATTTTCAACCCATTCAGCAGATATATCACCTGTCACCAGAGGATGAGGCAAAAATGCATGCCATTTTCCCTCTAATGTATCCAGATTTAGAAGAAAAATCCTATTATTCTTTTCCAATTCTGTGACTCCTGTAATCTTTTTAAACAACTCAAATACAATCATATTAGCTAACAATGAACCAGAATTTACGGAGGAACCTTGAGACTTCCTATCTTTAGATAAAGCGGATTCATGTAAACGACGCCATGCCGTTTCCCAACACACCTCGGAATCCGGATGTACGAGTGGACCTGCCAAACCTACTTGCTGCAGGCATAAAGCTGGGAGAAACATCTTGTTCTCTTCCCTGCAAACCGTATGAAGTTGTCTAAGTTCCTCTAGTTCTCCCTTCTGACTCACATACAATATGGAATCAAAAGGCTCCACTATTTCTCGCCAACTCTCCTGCTTTTGCGAGAACTCTTTCAAGTTAACCTCTGGGTCTTTGATTCGTGCATGCTCCACGAGTTGATTTAACCTCTGTCTATTGGTCGGAACCTCGTTTGTAACTAACACCTGTATCTTAGTCAAACCAGTCTCAAGCAAAGAAGAAACAACAGAATTTAACATAGGACCAGAGCCAACTGCCAGCACGTTAGCCTGACGAAAACCTTGAAAACGGGCCGCCCCGGAACCAACTAAATTGTCAACAAATTCAATTTGAGATGCATACTTATTAAGATGATAATCCGTCAATTGATGCGGGAGATCCTGACTTAAATCACGTACATATCCATTCTCATAAAGTACTTCTGCAATTTCAAAGACCCGATTTCGGTAAGGGTCAGGTAATCCGTTAGTCAAATATTCTAATGTATACTCCCCATTGAACATCGGTAATAGTTTTTCAACCCACTGATCGATCCCACTGCCTTCAATGCGGAAAGAACTTGAATTGTTCCGAAAATATACTCCTCGGTTTGGTTCCGGGAGATAAAACGTGTCTCTTTTCACTTTTAGACGCATAGAAGGTTTCAAATTCGGCATCTCTAGCCTCCTTATCCTTTTGACCATAATTGTTCATTAATACTGCCACTTTCATCGTATGTACCGTAATTTGTCCATTATGTCTTGTTTTTTTAGGGAAATACCCCTGCAAAAATGCAGGGGACTTCTAAAATTGAATACTAAACAATTTAACGGGTTTACCAAAATCCACCGTGACAGCGACCGCATCTGAAGCAATTGGCGCATCCAAAACAACGAGCGCAACCAAAGCACCGGAAGCCAAAGCATCCGCCAAAACCGAAACATCCACCAAAACCAAATCCAATTAGCTCTTGATTCATATCGTACTGATTTTGCTCCCAAGGTATTGCCTGAGTCGCTTGAAAGTCGTCAACATTCAACATTTGAATTTCATTATGAAAATTATTCATTTTTCTTTTCCCCCTAAATTTAAATTAAAAGTCAGGTCTCCATAACCGAAACGATAACTGCCATGTTAATCAAGTAAGAGGTGTTTTCCAGATAACAATTATTATTTTTCGAGTACTCATCAACAAATTATGTACAACAGATGGGTGTCGTTACTAATACAGGAGCCTATTTTACGGAACTGTTAAAATCAATACATTTTGTTAATCGCATAAAATTAGGCCCCCAACCAAAGTGATTGAGAGCCTAGATAATCAAAAGTTAATATTTTGAGAACGAAGGTGTATGATGAGCGTCATTATATTAATCACAGCCCATATATTTCTCAAGAAAAGCGGCTACGAGAGAGTAAACATAGATTTCATTCTCTGGTTTCACTATTTTATGCCCCTCCCCTTCCATGCGATGATAGGTAACGGGATGTCCTCGTTGCTTCAGTTTAGAGACAATTTGCTCTGACTCTCTAATGGGAACACGTGGATCATTTGCACCATGGAAGACTAACAAAGGAGCAGTAATCTCGTCAGCATGATTCAGCGGATCAATCAAATCAAAAAAATCCCCATCCTCTTCAACCGTACCGTATTCAATTTCTCTAAGCCGCTTTCTCCATGGACTCGTAGTTTGGATAAATGTTCGCAGGCTCGACATGCCAACAATATCAATTGCAGCAGCCCATAAATCCGGAAAATGACTAATCGCCGCAAGCGTTAAAAATCCACCATAACTGCCTCCGAGAAGAGCGATTTTACTCGTATCAATAGCTGGATCTTGTTTAAGCCAATCCACTAAGGAGACCACATCTTTAACCGCATCCAACCGTTTGCGTACATCATCGAGATGGGTATACGTTTTTCCATATCCTGTGCTTCCACGGAAATTAGGTGCTGTGACGGCGTAGCCCTGATTTAGTAAGAATTGTAAAAGGGGATTGAAGGACGCCCGGCTTTGACTTTCCGGTCCTCCATGAAGATAAATAATAACTGGGCGTTTCTCAGCAGTTAACTTTGGTTTATAGTAAAAAAAAGGGATTTGAAGACCGTCAAATGAACGATAGGATAGTAGTCTTGGCTCCGTTAGCTTTCCTAAGAGAGGGTTGCTTGTATTGATTAACGGTTGAGCCTGAAGGGTTGAAAGGTGAAGTGACCATAGTTCAGAGGGATGCGCAGGTCCATTTAATTTAAAAAGCAGCATTTGTCGTTGAGGTAAAAAGGTGAGATTGGTTATCACTCCCATAGGGTTTTCCCATGTAGAAAGTGTCCCTTTATTCAAATCAAAAAAATAACCTTTTGAGATTCCACCTTGATTTTCGGTAAAAGCAAACTGGTTGTTTTCCTTATTAAATGCCAACCCTTCAAAATCCCATTCCCCCTGTCGCAACGAAGTTATTTGCTTCGTAGGCAGATGAATGCGCATCAGTCCGTAGAATTCACTATCTTTGTTTGACAATAAATATAAATCTTCCCCGTCCTGACTAAAATGGATATCACGGTAACTTGTTTCATCTGAATGCTCTGTAATCCAGTCGATGTTTCCAGTTAAAAGAGATAAAATTCCTAAATCATGATCCAGCGGAGAGTTCGTTCTTCTGATTAATAGTGCATTTCCATTAGGAAACCATGCTACTACAGAAAATATACCGTCTTCAGCAAAGACTAGATGAGTTTCAAAAGTCTCGAGATTCTGGATATAAATATCTAAAAAGGCAGGATTCCGTCGATTACTGGACCAGGCAATCCATTTTCCATCAGGTGAGCTTCCCCCATACCGATGTACATGTTCAGGCGATTTGGTAAGAGGGATGAGCGTCTTATTTTGCTTAAGGAGATATAATTGCTCCCTTTCATTCCCAGTAGGATCCATCCCGATAATTAAATCTGAAGTGCCCTTAACATATTTTACAAACGTAATACTTTCTGATATAAAAGATGGCTGCTCAGGTTCTCTCTGATCTAGATTCCACTTTTCTACTCGTACCGATCCGTTATATTCGACAATCACACTTATTTGATTATGATTTGGTTCATAATCATAATCACTAATCGTACGCTGGTGGACATAAAGGTCTGGAATCTTTTTAGTCATTTCTTTCCCCACCCATTCTCTAGTTTATGAATGAAAACAATATGGAGTTTTCTTAAAATGCTCTTGATACAATAGTGACGTTCAGAACATTATATTTAAGAAGAGTGGGCAGTATGCATTGTCCCTCTTTAGTTACAACTGCGAGTTCAAATGACATGGCGAAATAATTGGTCGAGGAATTGAATTGAATGGATCAGTTCAGCAAAAACCCTTTTTTTAAAATACCGAACCTATCTGTTTTATTAAGTGTGGCATGAGGTATCGAACCTTCAAATAATTGAAGGTTTACTGAAAAAAGTCATTGCTCAAATGAGGTTTTTGCTGTAATATTCCAATTGTTTTTCCATCCCAAAGAAGTGGAACAACAAGGAAAAGAATAAAAAAGCAAATCGATTTATAAACAAATTCTGCAAATCCGTTTGTTAAAAAGAGTCCAGCTGCAAGAGACCAGCTAATCTTAATTAACAGATAGTCTATAATCACAGCCAATAATTGCGACAATGGAGGTACCAAAGAACTTTCTTTTATTTTTTCACCCTTGGCAATCAGGTTCTTTCGAGATGGAAACAGAACAAATATACTGCGTTTTAAACTAATGAATATCGATGGAAGAGCACCTGCGTGGCAGTCCTTGCTGAAAAGATCCTTTGCGCTATATTTACCTTTAGCAACATCATGGATCCTAAATATATTTACTAGTATCGAGTTGGATATAAATTCAAACCTTTATCCTTATCACGTATGGACCACTGTGATTATATTTGCATTTCTCATCATGATCTGGGCCGTATTATTTATCCATACGATGATCATCCTTATTAAAAGAGGGAAACGGAACTTTTACTTTGACTATGTAGCGGATTTAGTACCAAGGAAAAAATAAATCTAATCCAAAACTGCAAACCCCACCCCGGGATTTGCTGTTATTTTTTTAGAGATTATTAAAAAGTCCAGTGAAAATGACACTTCGCATATCTAAGTTGGCTAAGGCTGTTTTTAGTCGGCCTTCCTCTCATTCATTTCTTGCGCGTCGGAAGTTCGTGGCGGTGCGCACCATTTATTCTTGCGCTTTTCTAAACAGCTCCTCCACTTCGGAAAACTTTTCCTCATAGGTTTCTTGATTAATATCATACAAATCAAAGTAGATATCCCCTTGTTCATCTGAAATATCTAAATAGCTTTTCCTAAATTCCTTGCTAAAATCAAGATAAATATGTTGTTCTAATATTCCTTCTTCATGAAGATATTTTAATGTATATTTTAAATTCTCACTTTGTCTGTACGTTTTTTCTTTTTGAAAACTTATAATTGGGTATTTTTCAGAAAGTTTATCGAAAGCATCAAGAATTGCAGTTTCAAATTGTTGGCTCAGATTGTCTGAGATAAGCTTTTTTCCACCTTTTTGAATACCAGAATAAATAAAGTTAGTTAGTAAATTTTGTATCATAGGATTCGTCATTAATTCTAACACTTTAATCACACTCTCTTATATTAATATTTAATGACATTTTATCTTACATTCTTTAAATAATAATCTCAAATTTTTCCCTTACTCGCTTTTGCAATCATCTATTATTATTCAATTATCCATTAGCAGGATATATATGGGTTAGTGTTCTAAATCTTTGTAATGGTGCAGCATTCTCAAGTAGTGCATATTGAAGCTCATTACGTAGAGAGAAAAGAAGATTAATTAAAATAGAATGACTTTATGCATAGATTGACAAGAGTATAAAATTCCTCATTCACTAAGACATACGTATGCCTCTTTTCTTGACATGGCCACAATTGACTTGGAAGAAACTATGGATAGATTTGGTCATACTCCAGAAAGTAACAACAAGAAATATTTATCTCGCGTTACAAAGCAATAGAAAAAAGAGGCTTCTCAAAAGTTTGATCAACTTATGAGAAGCCTACTACTTTAATGTATCGAATGTTAGCCAATCATTCTCATTTAACTCAAAAACCCTTATATATCAAGATGTTAGACGGCTATCACATCATGCCGCCCATTCCACCCATACCGCCCATATCAGGCATTCCGCCGCCAGCGTTTTCTTCTGGCTGGTCAGCAACTACAGCTTCAGTAGTCAAGAACATAGCTGCTACAGATGCTGCGTTTTGTAGTGCAGAACGTGTAACTTTTGCAGGGTCTACGATACCAGCTTCAATCATGTTTACCCAGTCGTTTGTAGCTGCGTTGAAGCCGATGCCGTTTTCTTCGCCTTTCAAGCGCTCAACGACGATGGAGCCTTCAAGACCTGCGTTGTCTGCGATTTGACGAACTGGTTCTTCGATTGCGCGAAGTACGATATTAACACCAGTTGCTTCGTCACCTTCAAGCTCTAGTTCGTTAACTTTCTTGTAAACTTCAAGAAGTGCAGTACCTCCACCAGCAACAATTCCTTCTTCTACTGCTGCACGTGTAGAGTTCAGTGCGTCTTCGATACGAAGTTTACGTTCTTTCAATTCTGTTTCAGTTGCAGCTCCTACTTTAATTACTGCAACACCGCCTGCTAATTTCGCAAGACGCTCTTGTAGTTTTTCTTTATCGAATTCAGAAGTAGTTTCTTCTACTTGTGCACGGATTTGTGCTACGCGGCCTGCGATTTGGTCTGGGCTGCCAGAACCTTCAACGATTGTTGTGTTTTCTTTTGTAACAACAACCTTAGCAGCGCGTCCAAGTTGTTCGATTGTAGTGCTCTTCAAGTCAAGTCCTAAATCTTCTGTAATTACTTCACCACCAGTTAGTATAGCGATGTCTTCAAGCATTGCTTTACGACGGTCACCGAATCCTGGTGCTTTAACCGCAACTGCGTTAAATGTTCCGCGAAGTTTGTTCACAACTAATGTTGCTAGTGCTTCACCTTCTACATCTTCTGCGATAAGAAGTAATGGCTTGCCTTGTTGAACAACTTCTTCAAGAACTGGTAGTACTTCTTGGATGTTACTGATTTTCTTATCTGTAATTAGGATATATGGATCTTCTAGAACTGCTTCCATTTTATCTTGGTCTGTTACCATGTACGGGGAAGCATATCCGCGGTCAAATTGCATACCTTCTACAACGTCAAGCTCTGTATTGAAACCTCTTGACTCTTCAATCGTGATCACGCCGTCTTTCCCAACGCGCTCCATCGATTCAGCAATTAGCTCTCCTACTTCTTCATCGTTAGCAGAAATTGCTGCAACTTGTGCGATAGACTCTTTGTTCTCTACAGACTTGGAAACATTTTTTAATTCTTCTACTGCTGCTTGAACAGCTTTTTCAATACCGCGGCGGATACCTACTGGGTTTGCACCAGAAGTTACGTTTTTCAGTCCTTCGCGGATCATTGCTTGTGCAAGAACTGTAGCTGTTGTTGTACCGTCCCCTGCTACATCGTTCGTTTTAGATGCTACTTCAGATACGAGCTGTGCACCCATGTTTTCGAATGCATCTTCCAGTTCGATTTCTTTTGCGATTGTTACACCGTCGTTCGTGATTAGAGGTGCACCGAATTTCTTATCTAATACAACGTTACGTCCTTTTGGTCCAAGGGTAACTTTCACTGCATCTGCTAATGTATCTACCCCACGAGCTATTGCACGACGTGCGTCTTCACTAAATTTAATATCTTTTGCCATGGTTACATTTCCTCCCTAAATTCTATTATTAAAGGTTGTTCAAAAAGTCCGGTAAAAATGACACTTTGAGAAAAAGAGGTTCTACTAAAACCGTCCACGTCCCGTGCTAGTGTCGGTGTTGCAAAACGAATCGCATACTTAGCCGACCTCGGTCCTTTTATCCTCCTTTTTGAACACTCTATTGATATATGTTTTAAGTTTCTTAAGTATAAGTTAATTGAGTTATGAAATAACAGCTAGAATATCACTTTCTCGTAGAATCAAATATTCTTTCCCGCCGTATTTCACTTCTGTTCCAGCAAACTTAGAGAAAATAATGCGGTCTCCTTCAGACACTTCCAGTGCAATCTTTTCACCACTGTCTGTTACACGGCCAGAACCTACTGCTACTACATTACCTTCTTGTGGTTTTTCCTGTGCAGAGTCTGGAAGTACAATTCCGCTTGCTGTTGTTTCTTCTTGCTCTACAAGTTCGATAACAACACGATCTCCTAATGGTTTAATCATCTAGAACTCCTCCTTGATTCTAAAGTTTTTATATTTTTGTTAGCACTCACTTCGCTCGAGTGCTAACTCCAATTATTATAATAAGTAATAAGTCAAAAAAATGCAAGCGATGTATGTTTAATTTTTGTGATTTTCTATTTTTAACTGGAAAAGGAGCTGGAAATAGATATTAATAAGGATTTGAACATATAATTGGGTAAAGATAAGAATGTAATGGGACAAATGCTCTGACCCCATGTCCCGATTTATGTTAAAATACATTTGTGTGATTTTATCACGGATTATATAGAAGGAGTCGTTGGGTTTGCCGAAAAGATATTGGTATGTGATTTTGACGTATTTGGTTATGCAGTTTTCTGCCCTTCCGGTAGCGTTGTATATGGAATTGTATTTCCCTGAAAGTTATTCACAAAATATGATATATTGGTCGATTTTTAGTTTTACTGCTGGACTGCTCGTTACGTTATGGCTAATGAGGCCAGACATGAAAATGCCAGCACACCGGGATGCTTCCCCTGTTTCTTCCGTTATCCTTTGGTCTATATTTGGGGTGTTTCTAGCCTTCTTTGCTCAAACAATTGCCGCTATGATTGAAATCTATATTTTCGGCATCCCGGCAGGATCGGAGAACACAATGGGGATTATGGAATATGCCCGGGCAAATATGCTCTTCATTTTGATTCCAGCAATTATTGCGCCAATCCTTGAAGAGATCATTTTTAGAAAGATTATTTTCGGTAGTCTCTATAAGCGCATGAACTTCTTTTTCGCCGCTATACTATCAGCGCTCGTCTTTGCTGCTTTTCATGTAGACTTTTCCCATCTTCTTATGTATACAGCAATGGGACTCGTATTTGCTTTCCTTTATGTAAAAACAAAACGGATTATCGTTCCGATTATCGTCCATGCAGGGATGAACTCTTACGTTGTTTATAAGCAGTATAACTTAACACCAGAAGAAATCCAAAAAATGATTGATCAGCTTGAACAGTTGCAGACAATTTTGTTGAGCTGGGTATGAAAAAAAGCGGGATCCTGACGGACTATTCAAACGTCATCTCCCGCTTTTTTATTATATTTCATTTAACATCGTAATGATTTCATCCGTATCTTCAATCGTTTCTTCCATTACCGTATAGCGTACAAGATATAAGTCCTCATCTTTAACGAAAATGCGGCCGATTTCTTCTTGATTTGGTTCTTTTGCATCCCCATCTACACGGAATTGGTACATGACTTCACTTTCCGTTGCATAGAGACGTTCAAAATCAAATTCTCCTGTTGTCATATCTTGTAAGCTTAGCTCCAGCACATCAATGAAATTCGCAAGCCCGCTTCGTTCATTACCATCTTCATAATAATCATAGGTGATGATTGCACTGTAATTCCCTAAGGTTTCCGCAACCGGAATGTATTCAGCGGTTGCTTCCCCTTCCGCTTCATCATAACCGGCAAGCATCCATTCTTCCTCATCAAAAGGAGTAGGAAGACTAGAAATTACTTCCACATAATCTCCAGTCATCTCAACCTCTTCTCTTTCCTCAGGCAGTGGATTGACTTCGAAGATTTCCGACTCATAAATTTTCCATTTACCGTCGTCTGGACGAAGAATATGTTCTCCTCTTGTTTCGTTGTTCTCGAAGTCGCCTGAATCTTTTTCAATCGTACGTTGTGTATAGTGGACGACAGCTTCATCCTCAGATTGTTCTTTCATCTCAAGATCTGCCAACTCGATATCCAATGAATACTCAAAGAACTCAGTGATCGTCTCCTTTGTTGATTCATAAGCAGGAGATTCCCCGTGAATTGTCTCCATATAACCGTCCAAGTCCTTTGCCATCAACGCTTCAACATTATCCTCAAGGACAGCAAAAAATACATCCTCCCCTGCTTCAACCTCTTGCTCTGATTCCGTTTCTTTCTCCTCTGTATTATTCGAGCAAGCTGCTAAAAACAGACAGGAGAGTAAAAGCAATACTCCTGTCCATATTTTACGATTCAACACGTTTTCCCACGCCCCTACTATTTTCTCCCGTTTCACTATCTTTCTTGTTTCTTTATCACGTATTAACGGTCTGTAATACCCCCACCTCTAAACATGAGGGAAGCCCAATATGTAAAGGGGATAAACAGTCCGTAAATACCTGATTCTGTTCAACTAACATTCAGTGGGAGGTAAGGAATTCCCCACTGAATAAAGTTTCACTTTATGTGTGCTCTATTTTGATTGCAATGGATAATGCTTCAAAAAGTAAACAAGTGCCTGTAGTTCAACCGCTAAATCGATATGATGAACGCGCACATCTTCCGGTACTGTAATACGAACAGGTGTGAAGTTCAAGATTCCTTCAATCCCTGCTTTAACTAATTTTTCTGTAATAACATCAGCTTCCGATACAGGTACAGTGAGGATCGCGACAGAGATTCCCTCAATTCTCTCCATCATTTCATCTATCCCGTAAACTGGAACACCCCCGACAATTTGACCGATTTTCTCTTCATCACTATCGAAGGCCATTTTGATTTGGATATTATTATTTTTCGTAAAGTTATAATTTAAAAAGGCGGTACCTAGATTACCGACACCGATTAAAGCAACCTCTGTCGTTTCATGTTGGTCGAGTGTACTGCGGAAAAATCCGAGCAAGTATTCGACATTATAGCCGTAACCTTTCTTTCCTAAAGCGCCGAAGTATGAAAAGTCACGACGGATTGTAGCGGAGTCAACTTTGATTGCTTCTGATAGTTCCTTTGAAGAAACCCGTTTTTTCCCTTGTCGATTCAGATTATTTAAATAGCGATAATATAACGGAAGCCGCTTTGCTGTTGCTTGTGGTATTTTGTTTTGTCTCATATCTGTTCCTCATTTCATTAATAACGATAATAATAGTTATACTTATGTCTATTCTACCAGAAAACGAGCGAAATGTCGTGATTATTTTCACATATAATTTCCTTCTTCTGCTTTTTGCGTTACAATACATATAATGGGGTGAATGTATGATTTTAATGCAAATGAATGGACTTTCGAAATCCTTTGGTTCGGAAACCATTTTATCAAATGTAAAACTTGAAATTAAAGATCTTGATCGAATAGCAATTGTTGGGAGAAACGGGGCTGGAAAATCTACTTTATTAAAAATAATGGCCGGCGAACTTTCTTATGATACCGGGGAACTTATTAAGCCGAAAGAACTTACAATCGGTTACCTTTCACAACATATGGAATTAAAATCCGGCAAGACAATCTGGAATGAGCTTGTCACCGTATTCGACCATTTAAAAAAACAAGAAGAAAATTTACGGAAGATAGAAGAGAAATTGCAGGATACTGAGAAGCTTTCAAATGATGAATATCAAAGTTTACTATCGGAATATGATCGCCTGCAGCACGCTTACCAGACCGGTGGCGGCTATACGTATGAAGCTGAGATTAAGGCAGTATTGAATGGACTTAATTTCCAGGATTATGATTACCATACAATGATTAGTGAACTTAGTGGCGGCCAAAAAACAAGGCTCGCTCTCGGCAAGCTGCTCCTGCAAAAGCCACAACTCCTGCTTCTTGATGAACCGACCAACCATTTAGATATTGAAACATTAGGCTGGCTCGAATCCTATTTAAGCGGGTATCCAGGAGCAGTTGTCATTGTTTCCCATGATCGCTACTTCCTTGATAAAACCGTATCCCTCGTCTATGAAATTTCAAGACATGAGACGAAGAAATATCACGGGACATATAGTAAATTTCTCGAACAAAAAGCAGCCGACTACGAACGGGAACGGAAAGAATTTGAAAAGCAGCAAACAGAAATAAAACGGATGGAAGATTTCGTCCAACGTAATATCGCCCGTGCCTCTACTACGAAACGGGCGCAAAGCAGACGGAAACAGCTTGAACGAATGGAACGAGTGAACAGACCGCTTGGAGACGAGGCTTCTATGTCCTTCTCTTTCGATATAGAAAGAAGAAGTGGAAATGATGTCTTGAAAATAGAAGACCTTTCCCTCCGCTATCCGGATGAAGATGAATATACCTTCAAGCAAGCAAACCTCCGCCTCACCCGCGGCGAACGGGTTGTCCTTATTGGACCGAACGGGGTTGGTAAAACGAGTTTACTTAAGATTCTTATCGGCAAGCTCCAGGCAACGAACGGGTCCTTTGAACTGGGGACAAATGTGAAAATCGGCTACTATGATCAGGAACAGGCGAATCTTTCCTCCAATAAAACAGTCCTGCAGGAATTATGGGATGAATACCCGCTTGTAATGGAAAAAGATATCCGCACGGTACTAGGCAATTTCTTATTTAGTGGAGATGACGTTTTAAAAACGGTCGATCAGTTAAGTGGTGGAGAGAAAGCGAGGCTCGCCCTGGCAAAACTAATGATGCAAAAGGCTAACCTGCTTATACTTGATGAGCCGACAAACCATCTGGACATCGACAGTAAGGAAGTGCTGGAAGCAGCATTAATGGACTATCCTGGTACAATCCTCTTTGTTTCCCATGACCGTTATTTCATTAATCGCATTACAGACCAAGTCGCGAAAATGAGCAAGAACGGGATTAAAGTATACCTAGGGGACTATGATTACTATCTTGAAAAAATAGAAGAAGAAAAAGAGTTCATTAAACTTTCCAAGGAAAAAACGGACAAGCCAAAGATCGATAACAGACGCAGGAGCTTTCAGGAAGAAAAACAGCTGCAAAGTGAGAACAGAAGAAAAGAAAGAAAAATAGCCCAGCTTGAAGTAGCAATTGAAGAAAAAGAATTGGATATCGCAAGGCTCGAGGAGGAAATGACGAAACCTGAAGTCTTCCAAGATCATGAAAAAGCATTAGAATTAACGAAAAAAGTTGATGGGATGAATCAAGAATTGGAAAAACTAATGGAAGAATGGGCCAATTTACAAGATGGATAGAAACTGGAGGTTGGCCTTATGACAATAGCAATAACGACACTTATTATTCTTATTTTAATTAACGCATTTTTTGCCGCTTCTGAAATTGCATTAATCGGATTGAATGATAATAAAGTAAAACAGCAAGCAGAAGCTGGGCATAAGAAATTTATCCTGTTATTTAATTTAATCTCTGAACCGAGCCGTTTTTTAAGCACGATTCAAATTGGGATTACAATGGCAGGCTTTCTTGCCAGTGCCTTTGCGGCCGATTTCTTCGCAGGCCCACTTACCGCATGGTTGAATACACTCGGTTTACCGCTTCCCTATTCGACATTAAACACCGTGAGTGTCATCCTGATTACGATGCTTTTATCTTACTTTACGCTCGTTCTCGGTGAACTTGTACCGAAGAAGCTTGCCCTGCAGAAATCGGAACAAATATCTCTTGCGGTGGCGAGACCATTGACCGGCTTATTTACGATTTTTTCTCCCCTTGTAAAATTCCTTACCTTTTCAACGAATGGGTTTGTTCGCCTCTTAGGTGCTGACCCGCATGCTAAGGATGAGGATATTACCGAGGAAGAGATTCGTATGATGGTCGATGTCGGGGGTGAACGTGGTACAATTCAACGGTTAGAAAAAGCGATGATTAACCGGATTTTTGAGTTCAATGATAAAAGTGTCTCAAATATCATTACCCACCGGATTGACATGGCAGCCCTACCAGTTGAGGCCACATTAGAGGAAACAATAAAGGAGATTAATGAGCACCCATACAGCAGATTACCTATTTATGATGGGGATGTGGATAACATTATCGGCATCCTGCATGTGAAAGACCTATTCCGCTATCTTGATCAATTCAGTCACACGGATTTTTCTTTAAAAAAAGTCATGCGGAAACCGTATTTCGTCATTGAAACACGCAAGATTGATGAATTGTTTGCCAGTATGAAAAAACAAAATATCCATATTGCGATTGTCCTCGATGAATACGGTGGGACAGAAGGTTTAGTAACGATCGAGGATATTATTGAAGAAATCGTCGGAGAAATTTCAAGTGAAGACATTCTTTTCCACACACAGTTAGGAGCAAACGAAGAATTCCAAGAAATCGGTACGAATGAGTATGTAGTTAAAGGTACAATCGGCTTATACCAATTGGATGAAATGCTTGCCATCGGATTACCAATTCATGAGTTTGATACATTAAATGGATTTCTTATCCATGAACTTGGACATATACCATCCTCTGATGAGGAAGTTGTCATCCCTTATAACAAAGCTGAATTTAAAGCGACGAAAATAGGTGAAAATCGGATTGAAGAAGTGTTTATTACGATGCAAACAACTACGAGAAAGAGTTAAAAAACAATTCTTCTTCGTTTTCCTGCCACCTATGAATTAAAAAATGAGCACTCTCTTGGAGAGTGCTCATTTTTTATTTAAATAAATAATCATTCTGTATCGTATATTCCACAGCAATCCGGTAAATGAGTCCCACTCCAAGCATTGTTGCCATCACGGAACTTCCACCATAACTAATGAGTGGCAATGGAATACCTGTTACTGGCATAACCCCGATTGTCATACCAATGTTCTGAAACACATGGACAAGTATCAAACTCAAGAAGCCAAAACAGAAATACGAAGCGAAAGAAACAAACTTATACATATTTAAGCCCAGTGTTACGAGCTTATAAAGCAATAGAAAGTATAAAAGAATCACAAAAGAACCGCCAATAAATCCGAATGTCTCTCCGATGATGGAGAAAATAAAATCAGTCTGTGCTTCCGGATAATATACTTCGGCCCCGCCAAGACCTTTCCCTGTTAATTGTCCAGAACCAAGTCCCATATAGGCCCGGTCAAAATGCCAGTTGGCCGATTCAGTTGACTGGGTAGGATCAAACCACGTCAGAATACGGTCGATTTGATAATGTCTGCTCGGACCTGCAATCAATTTAGCTAGTGCCGGAAATTGTACGATAAAGATAAGTAAACCACTTAAAAATGTACCAACAATCGCTACTAGACTAAGAATGATCTTCCAGCTGATACCAGCAAAAATGATCATCATCCCGAGAATGAATAAATAAACCATCGCTGTACCAAAGTCGGGTTGCAACATAATCAAGCCGACTGGAAGCAGCGTAACCCCAACCATTTTCAGTAAGAGCATCGTATCTGACTTTATCGTGCTCTCTTCAAATTTTTGCTTATGTTTACTAATCACAACCGATAAATATAATATCGTCGTCAATTTAACGAATTCAGCCGGTTGAATGGATACTCCTGGTATTACTGCGTTGAACCAGCTTTTCGCACCATTTACCGAATAAGCGATGGAAGATGGGCTCACATATAAAATAACTAATGCTAAAATACCAGCAGCATATATATATACGGCACCCTTATACAATTGTTCCATATCCAAAAATTGTACCGATACAGCAAACAGTAGTCCTACAGAGAACCAGACAATCTGCTTCATAACAAAATTCTCTTCTGCATATTGTTCAAACTGAGCTGCATTGTATATCGCAATAAGACTTGTCACCATAAATAAAACGATTAAAATCAATAAATCGGCTTGCACAAAATAGGACTGTTTTTTTGTCATAGCTGCTTCACCATACTTCTTTTCTAAAATCTATCTTTCCCCAACTATTATCCACACACTTTTGAAAGAATAAAGTTGTTCACAATGGTCATCAACAAAGCCATCCACATTATCCACAAAAAATATGCTTTTTTATCCTGTTTTTATTCACAATACGAACAGCGTCATACAAAGGTTTCAACATTATATCCACAAGGCTGTGAATAAGAGCGAGTAAACTCCACAGTTGGTTGGGGATTTCTCTCTTGTTATATAAGCTCGAGAGAGGGATTGGCGTTCAAATCAAGGCAGTCCCGCTACATAACGATAACGGTGGAATTAATAGTGGAATTTCTGCTCGTTCGAACTGGGTTTGCATTTCTGCACGCAAGCCACGGTTTGCTGCAACCCCGCCTGCGACAATTACTTGCTTCACGTTTTTTTCCTTGGCAGCACGCAATGTTTTTGTGGTTAACACTTCAATCACACTCGCCTGAAAGCTTGCTGCAATATCCTCTTTCTTTAATGTTTCTCCGCGTTGTTTCGCATTGTGAATCTTGTTGATAACAGCAGATTTTAATCCACTGAAACTGAAATCATAGCTGTCCTCACTGAGCCACGCCCGCGGGAAATCGATTGTTTCCTCCCCTAGAGCAGCTAACCGGTCGATCTCTGGCCCGCCTGGATATGGTAAATCCAACATTCTTGCAACCTTATCATAAGCTTCTCCAGCGGCGTCATCGAGTGTCTCGCCAATCAGTTTAAAATCGCCATGTTCCTTCATTAAAACAAGTTCTGTATGACCACCAGAAACGATTAAGGCAAGCAATGGAAATTCAAATTCCCGCTCGAATCGATTCGCATAAATATGTCCCGCAATATGCTGGACCCCGACTAAAGGCTTTTGTTTCGCAAAGGCAAGTGCTTTTGCAGTATTGACACCTACAAGCAAGGCACCGACAAGTCCAGGCCCTTCCGTTACTGCAATTGCATCAATATCCTCCCATTCCACTTTCGCTTCTTCAATCGCTTCTTCAAGTACCATCGTCATCTGTTCCACATGATGGCGAGAAGCTATCTCTGGGACAACTCCACCGAAACGTTTATGGCTTTCAATTTGAGAAGCAACAACGTCTGAAAGTATTTCCGTCCCATTCTTTACTAAAGCAACCGCAGTTTCGTCACAGCTCGTCTCGATACCTAAGATAATTTTATCATTTTTCATTTTAAACTCACCCACATTACAAGTGCATCTTCCTGATCATCTGTATAGTAATTCTTTCGGATGCCTCCAGGAAGAAGCCCGAATTTACGGTACATTTTTTGTGCCACTACATTGGAAACCCGCACTTCTAACGAAAGCTGCACGGCCCCAACACGAATTGCCGTCATCATCAGGTGATGGAATAATTGTTCACCTAGCTTCTTCCCGCGATACTCAGGTAGAATAGCAATATTTGTGATTTGTGCCTCATCAATGACAATCCACATCCCGGCATAACCGATAACCTCACCATCATAATCGACAACAAAATATAAAGCATGCCTATTATCTGTTAATTCATGATAAAAGATATCCGATGTCCAAGGAACAGGAAAGGAAGATTTCTCTACTTCCAGTACACCGGGTACGTCTTCAATTTCCATTTTTCGTATCGTAATTTTAGTCATTGCTTTCTTTTTCCTTTTGTTGTTTTAACCAGTTCGCTTCCGCCTCGGCCAAACGTAAGTAATTCGGTGCAAGTCCATGAATATTATCCGGCTCCATCGTCATACTTGCAAGGCCAAGATGGGCTGGATTAGTTATATGGTAAGGACCTTCTGGAATCACAGCTAGCTCGCCCATTGTTTCTATAATTTGTTCTTTAAATGCCGAAACATCTGGACTTAAAAATAATACAGATTTACCTTTTTCCTTTAAATCTTCCAGGATATTTACAAATGGGGTGTTCTGATCAGGAACGGGATTCGTTATGTTTCCGCCCTCCCATTCATAAATTCCTGTATAAACAAGCCCCCTGCGCGCATCAAAAAACGGGCAAACTAACCCGTCAAAAAAACGCCCCTGGTAACTGAGTGCCTCTAGACTTGAAACACCAACAACAGGAGTCCCAAGCGCCCAGGCAAGTGTCTTTGCCGTTGTTAGGCCAATTCGTACTCCAGTGTAAGAGCCCGGACCTTTCGCAACGGCTATCCGGTCTAATTCTTCGACACGCATCCCCACTTCTGCCATCAACTTATCAATTGCTGGCATTAACCGAACCGAGTGGTTTTTCGTCAAATTTGTCATGATTTGCCCAATCACCTGATCGTTTTTCATGATGGCAACGCCGAGGACATGATTTGATGTATCAATGACAAGTAAATTCATATTTTGGTTACCCCTAATCCTTCATCTCATGTAAGATGCTACTATAATGATCACCAAACGCTTTTAACTTCAATTTCCTTGTTTGGTCATCATCCGTATATTCAATATTAATTTCCAAGCGTTCTTCAGGTAAATAGTCTTCAATAAACTTCGCCCATTCAACAACAGAAACGCCGTCACCATGAAAGTATTCCGAAAATCCGATATCTTCATCTGAATCTTCCAACCGGTATACATCCATATGATATAAAGGAATTCTTCCCTTATATTGCTTAACGATTGTAAATGTAGGACTGTTTACATTACGTGTAATCCCAAGTCCTTTTGCCAACCCTTTAGTAAAAGTTGTTTTTCCAGAGCCCAACTCACCTTCTAAGGTAAGTGTATCACCTGGTCGTAAAAAATTAGCGAGCTTCATCGCAATCTTTTCTGTTTCTTCATGGGAATGGGCAATTAATTCTACCACACTCAAATGTTCCACCTACTTTAAATGTGTATATCCTTCTTTTTGCAACTTGGTCATATTCCCGTTCTTCTTAAGATATACAGCATGCTCATCTTTATTAATCACATGACCAATTTCAGTCACTTGAAGATTTAATTTTTCCGCTGCCTGTTGAACTGTCTGCCAATCCTTTTTTGCAACCGTACCGACAAGTTCAAAATCTTCCCCACCAAAATACTTCCACTTTTCCTGAAGTCCCATGGGAAATGCAGCAAGCCCGGGATGAACGGGTATTTTTTTATCATCCAAGATAATCGAAACATGAGACGCTTCAGCAATCTCATAAGCCTCATTGCCAAGACCATCGCTTATATCATTTAATGCTAATCGCTTTATACTCCCAAGCGAACTAGCAAAAGCTATCCTAGGAACAGGAAGTTGATGTCTGTTAATGAAATACTGCCTATGGACACTCTCCAAGTCATGTTGCAAAATATATAAACCTGCCTGGGAATCACCTAACGTTCCTGTGACAAATACAATATCATCCACTTCCGCCAGATTTCTATATCTGGCTTTCCCCTGTTCGATTTGACCAATAACTGTAACAGATAAAACAAGCTCATTACCCGATACCGTATCACCGCCAATTAAATCAGCATTATAACGATCAGCCAAATGTTTCATTCCATTAAATATTTCACTCAGCTTCGACTCTTTCATTCTGTGCGGTACAACAATCGAAACTAAATAATACATAGGTAACGCGCCCATTGCGGCAAGATCACTGAAATTTGCAGCCAACGCACGGTAACCTAATCGAAAAAGATCCGTCGTTTTTTCCGTAAAATGAACTCCTTCAACAAATGTATCTACAGCAATTGCAAGCTCCCCGGCTGCCTCACGGAAAACAGCGGTATCGTCTCCAATCCCCCGTTGCAAGGATGATTGCTTGTATGTTTTTTGTTTTTGTTTAATCGCTTCTATTAAGGAAAACTCGTCCATAGCCTTCACCTTTTCATCTATTTACATTATCTATCATAGCAAAATACGATGTAAAAAGAAATATTCGAGATGTTTCTTACGCCCTCATTAACGATATATTTTCGATAAATTACTTAAAAACAAAAAAACAAGATTTCTTATTCGAAATCCTGTGCAAATAAACTATGTGTAATGGCGGTCCGGACGGGACTCGAACCCGCGACCTCCTGCGTGACAGGCAGGCATTCTAACCAACTGAACTACCGGACCCTAATTTTATTTTTTTAAAAAATTAAATGTTATTTGGTTGCGGGGGCAGGATTTGAACCTGCGACCTTTGGGTTATGAGCCCAACGAGCTACCGGACTGCTCCACCCCGCGATAGTGTAAAATATGCAATTGTGATTCATGCATAATAAAGGAATAAAGGACTGTTCGTCGTGTCTTGGGGTAATTCGGAGAAGCTTACACTCCTCAAAAAGCCTATTCAGAGATGTTTCTCAATGATGTTACGGCTTTACTCCACACCGCGATAATAGAAAATATGCAATTATGATTCATGCATAATAATTAAAATCTGCCTGGCAACGTCCTACTCTTGCAGAGACAAAGTCTCAACTACCATCGGCGCTGGAAAGCTTAACTGCTG
>NZ_BMOS01000011.1:0-2567 GCF_014647195.1 Oceanobacillus indicireducens
AAACACTATTTTAACCACAGCTTTAGCTGCTTGCCCTTGACCGCCGTGCCACTT
Source organism: Oceanobacillus indicireducens (assembly GCF_014647195.1). GTDB lineage: Bacteria > Bacillota > Bacilli > Bacillales > Amphibacillaceae > Oceanobacillus > Oceanobacillus indicireducens. The sequence goes on from NZ_BMOS01000011.1 coordinate 55, forward strand.
TTTAGTGATCGCTGGAAGGGGTCGGGGCCCCGCCAGCGGAACTTAGAAGTGATTGTCCGGGGTAAGCTATTGATGCGAATGAGTCGTAAAGGCGTTATTTCTGCCATTCGCCATCAAAGCCGCTACCACGGACACAAACAAGGTCAAGGGTTGTGGTATTGTTGCTAAACACTACAGCGTGTATACTGGTTTTCATTCGGCAATGGTGGATTGAAATTGTGTCCTGAGTGTTTAAAAACGTGGGAAAAAGAGGGATATGCTATGTCTTTCGTAATCATTGGTAAACTTTTCCGCGAATAATGGTACATTTCATCGCAAAGCATGGTAAAAAGAACCGCACAGCTGGTAAAAATCGTCCGCAATACTCATTGAACTCCAACACACAAATGTTTTTGGCGGGACGAGTTACCGCAGTCCTTGACTCTTGAGACGTTAGCCGACCTTGTTCCTTTTTGAATACGCACTTTAAATGTTTGTATAAGCAGTAGTGGAAAGGCGGTCTCCGCAATCGCTTAAGTTCGATTCCGCATTTTCTTAAGTGCATAAACTTCAATAATAATAGTAATTCTATTGGTAATACAAAAATAGGAGTAACAACATCTATGAGAGCAGTTACAATTCAAGGTAAATATAATGTAGGGAAATCACTCGAGCGCATGGGAATACTATCTTGTTTTTCTTATAGGATCTTATCTACTTATGGTACGGTTCACCGTAACAATTTAAAGGTAATGATTATAAAAAGGGACAGTCTCTTACTATAATCACTTGAGATTGTCCCTTATGGTTAGCTCTATCTATACCTTAATCCACCGTAGAGCTTTGTCATGATGATAGATTGTTTATTCATCTTCTTGCATAGAAGAAACCGATATACTTAACCCACTTGTACCATAATCCCACATTTTTACCCATGGAACCGTGCCTCTGGTAGTACAAATTCTCTTAGTTCTAAAGGATTAATTACTTCACTTGATCCATTACAGCCATGTGAAAAAGTAGCTGGATGTACAGTTACCTTTCTTCCTGTACGATATAGAAAATAAATTTCAATCCGTTCCCTCTTTCTTTGGTATCTCAATTCGCAAATTTTTACAAATTTCCTTTCTGGTTTATTGTTTCATCTTGATAGGTTCTACGAGTAATTAGTCAGGTTAACAAACTGCATTTAATTCGGTCAAATTCATGACTCTATTAAAATCTACAAAAATATGGTCATATCTTTTCCTTTTCAACTAGAATCAGAAAATCTTATCCTAGTATTACTAAGTCAATTCTTTTCAATTTCATCCAAGAGTTTGCTCACAACATATTTTATTGTTTTAGCCTCTTGCTCATTTGCTGAGTATCCTAGCTCGTTAAATAATTTTGTTTCAAAATCAATGTCAATAGCCTTTTGCTTCAATTCCCATAATGAATGATCAATTTCCCGCTTTCTGAACTCTTGATATAAAAAATAAGAAACTTGTGATTTCCAATATTTATTATTGGCAGAGTTATGTTCTAACTCTGGTTTTAAATTTTTTTCAAATATAGATGACAATAATATATAATAGTGTAACGGAATGAATGAACGAATAAAAGGTATTACCTCAAAAGTGCTCTCCATGTCAAAAAGTGCTAATGCTTGTCTAAGGTGCCCATAAACTGCAAAGAAGAAAATACTTCCAATTGAATGCTTATTCATATCATAATTATCATTATTCTCTTTGTATCTTTCCATACGGTATTCCCATGTATTTGATGGATCATCACCCTCAAACAGCAAAATTACCGATGAATTGTGATAATCTAAGTGTTTGATAAGGTCCTCTAATGTGACTACCTTTGTCCTATATTCTGTAATATTTTCAATATCATTAAACAAATTACAAAATAACTTTTCAGCTATTTCATCCAGTTGTTCATAATGTTGATTGAGTATTACTGATGTATACCGCAAAGGAAAAATAATAAGGTCACTATTGAGCTCCTCAATTATTCTGATATTATCTTTAATTGTATTTGAAATAATCTTTTTCATCTTTTCCAAATAGATCTTATCTGAAATGCCAATTATGGTATTCAAATAGCTTGGGATAGGGTCGTCAAAAACATGGTAATTTCCAAGTAGAAAGAAACTGTTCTGATCTTTATTATCGACATCAAAAATAGTTGCAGCACTAAAGCAATATGTGTCTTTCCCCTTAAAAAGGTAATCAAACACCAAGTTAACTATATTCCTATTTTCATACCAGAAAACATTAATTGAATCGATCTTATCTAATGAAATTTCATCCTGTGGAATCTTATTTAGCTCTTTTAATAAAGAAAGATAATCATTTTGAACGATCTTCAACTCTTCAAATAACGAATTATTCATTTTTGTTTTCCTCCTGGAAAATCTCAGGAAGATCATATTCTTCTTCCAACAACTTTAAATGCTTATTCATTATCATTACACAGTCGTGAGCGACACTAGGAAGTTTTTGAAGGTTTTCAATATCAAGTATCCCATGGTATTGATGACCAGG